>CAZENK010000008.1:0-32357 GCA_964513585.1 uncultured Bifidobacterium sp.
GAGAACGGGAAAGTGGCGCCGTTTGCGTACGCGATGCCGGTGCCGTTTGCAAGGGTGTTCCACCCGGCGAAAGTGAAGCCCGGATTCGTGAAGGCATTCGGTGTGAGGGCCGCACTCGACACTGACGTCTGGTTGGCCATTGAACCAGTGCCGCCGTTCGCATCGAAGGTGACCGTGGCGGTTGCGTTGGCCGCCACCTCAGAAGGTGTCAAGGCCTGGTTGTACAGGCGCAGGTAACGGATCGAGCCTTCGAGGTCGTTGTCCGCAATGAAGTTGCTGCGCCCGAGGAACGTGGACGGTCGCGAGGTGTTCGTGGGGAGCACGTAGTTCGAACCGTTGGCATTTGCCCCGACCGGGCTCACGTTTCGTGCCGCGAACGAGGTGACCTTCGTGGCCATCTCTGTGCCGTTCTTGTAGATGCGGCACTTGTACGGCGACGTACCGTCGATCGTGACCAGCCACTTGTTGAACGATCTGTCATTCACGGCACCGAGCGCAGTCCCGTTCGTGGCGGTGTAGCAATAGCCCTGGCCCGTGCCGCCGATGAAGACCTCAATGGCGAGCTCATTCGTGTTCTCGAACTGGCCCACCCACACGGCATTGGCTGTCTGGTTCACGCCCAGGGCGAAGTCGAAGATTCTTTCCCACATCGAGCGCACCGCACCGAACTCGCCCTCGAACTCGATGGTCATGCCGGTGGTGAAGTTCGACATGTTGGCATTCAACGACACATACGCAGTCCCGTTTGCGCCACCCGGGAACTGCATGGCCTTCGAAGTGGCGTTGTAGGTCACCGCACCGACCATGGTCCCGTGCCGGCCGTTGCCCGACAGGTCGGTCCAGGTGGTGCCACTGCCGGGGTACGAGGTCGCATTGGTCGCATCGAGCCACAGAATCGGGGCGGGCCCCGATGCCGATGCCGACCGGGTGGTGCTGTCCGATGTGAAGGCGACGACGCCGAACAGCACGAGAGCAATCCCAACGAGCCGCATGAACCCTGTCGGGGTCTGCGATTTCTCGAAGAAGGGCATCACCCCACGATACAAAGCGCGGGCACCCGTTGCCTGAGAGCCCGGCCTTTGCCCTGACCCACAGAAATAGGGGAAGTAGCCTGTTCCCATGGCAAAAGGCTCGGTCGAGAGATCCTTCGAGAACATCTTCGATGGTCTGTTCTCCCGCGCCTTCAAGTCGGGCGTCAAGCCCCTGCAGCTCGGCCGGAAACTGCTCGAGGTGGTCGACGAGGAACGGCAGGTTGACGCCCAGGGCCGGCGGGTGGTGCCGAACTCGTATCTCATCCACCTCAGCCCGGACGATCGTGAGGGCTTCGCTGATCTAGAACCCACCCTGCTGCAGGAACTCACCGCCGCCCTTCGCGAGTACGTGAGCCAGGAGGGGTACCACGTGGACGGCAAGGCCCGGGTCGCCCTGCACACCAACCCCGACCTGCGCAAGGGCAGGTTCTCCATCGAGAGCCGCAACATCGTGCCCGAGGCCACGCCCGAACCGGCACCGCCGGCCCTGACCGTGGTGCCCGACCCCCCGTCAGCGTTCGACCACCCACCTGCAGTGCTCACCCTGCCCGGTGGTCAGCGCATCGAGCTTCACGAGGGCCACTACGTGCTCGGCCGTCACCTGCAGAACGACATCGTGCTGAATGATGCGAACGTGAGCCGCACCCATGCCGAGTTCGTGTCGGCCGCCGGGGAAGTCACGGTGAAGGACCTGGGGTCGACCAACGGCACCAAGGTCAACGGTGTGCTCGTGGCCAACGAGCAGCTACTGCAGCACGGTGACGTGATCAACTTCGGCACCGCCCAGGTGAGGTTCGAGGCCTCGTAGCCCGAACATGACAGACGCCGTTCTCAACGCGCTGAAGTTGTTGCTTCTCGCTCTCGTCTACCTGTTCTTCGGTCGCGTGCTGTGGGCCGTGTGGAGCGAAGTGCGCACGCCGAACTCCTCGCGCAGTGCCGGCCCTCGTCGCAGCCGGCCGGGCGCGAAGAGCGTGCCGACGTTCGTGGTCATCGAGCCGCGTCAGCGCCGCGGCCAGACCTTCACGTTGTCCGACACGCTCTCCATCGGCCGCCTTGACGACAACGACATCGTGGTCACCGACGACTCGTTCATCTCGTCTCACCATGCCCGCATCGAGATTCGCCCCGACAGCGTGTGGGTGGTCGACATGAAGTCCACGAACGGAACGTTCGTCAACGGCCAGCGCGTGACAGATGCACGATCGGTGCGAAAAGGCGACAGAATCCAGGTGGGCGGAACGGTGCTGGAGATGCGGTCATGAAACTGAGATGGGGCGCCACCACCGACGTCGGCATGGTGCGGCAGCAGAACGAGGATGCCTATCTCGCCGAGGAGAACCTGTACATCGTGGCCGACGGCATGGGCGGGCACAACGCAGGCGAGGTCGCGAGCGCGCTCGCCGTGACCACCGTGAAGGCCGGGGCAAAGAGCGGCATCCGCACCATGGACCAGTTCCGCGAGCTGGTGCAACAGGCCAACACCGCGATCTACACCGCCAGTCTCGACGACAGCACGCAGAGCGGCATGGGCACCACTCTCACCGCGCTCGCGGTCGTGCCGGGCGAACAGCCCCAGGTTCTCGTTGCCAACGTCGGTGACTCACGCACCTACCTGTACCGCGCTGGCACGCTCTCGCGCATCTCGGTCGACCACAGCTACGTGCAGGAACTCGTCAACGAGGGAATCATCACCCCCGAGGAGGCGCGCGTGCACCCGCGGCGCAACATCGTGACGCGCGCGATGGGAATCGAGCGCTCGGTCTCGGTCGATGTGTTCAGCCAGCAGGTGCGCACGGGCGACCGCCTGGTGCTCTGCAGCGACGGACTGGTCGACGAGGTCTCCGATGTCGACATCGCCGCTGTTCTCGCCCAGCACAGCGACCCGCAGGACACCGCCGAGGCGCTCGTGATGGTCGCCAACGCAAACGGCGGACGCGACAACACCACGGTGATCGTGGTCGACGTGCTCGATGACATCAGCGAGCCGGTCGACCTGCCCGAGGCCGACACCACCGCAACCATGCCGGTGGTCACCGAACAGGCGGCGGTGAACACACGCAGGAAGCGTTCGTCGTCCGCAGTCGGCATGGTGCTGTTCTGGACGGTTCTCGTGACCATCGTGTTCAGCACGATCACGATCATGGGCGTGTACGCACGCAGCGGCTACTTCATCGGGTTCGACGAGAACGAGAACGTGGCCGTGTACCGCGGCCGCCCCGGCGGGGTGCTGTGGTTCAACCCCACCATCGACACCCAGACGCGTCTTGCGGGTGACGAACTGCCCGAGGACATCCTGCGTGACGTTGCACTCAACCGCACCTTCTCGTCCTCTGCACAGGCCCAGAAGTACCTGAACTTCGTGGAGATCGCCATCATCGACGCAACCACGACGACCACCACCACGACCGTGCCGGAGTAGGTCACCGCGTGGACACGTCAGTCGCCCGCGCCCGCCGCAGCACCGAGCTCGGCCTGGTTCTCTTGACCGCCACGATCACCACGGCTGCGTACGTTCTCGCCTCGCTCGGTGAGTCGGCATCGATGCCGGCCCGCATCGTTCCCTTCCTGCTGGTCGTGCTGGCGCTCGTGGCCGGGGCCCATGTGGTCGTGCGGTTCCTGGCTAAGGGCGCAGACCCATTGTTGCTGCCCATGGCCACTTTCCTGCACGGACTGGGTTTCGTGATGATCGCGCGTCTCTCTGACCGGTGGGCCGGGCTCCAGTCGACATGGAGCCTTGTTGGCGTGGTGGCCTTCACCGCAACGCTGTTCGTCATCGAGAGACCCGGTGACCTGCGCCGCTGGCAGTGGACATCACTCGGTCTGGGTCTGTTCCTCCTCCTGCTGCCGCTGGTGCCCGGAGTGGGGTTCACGAGCGGTGGTGCCCGCATCTGGGTCAGTGTCGGCCCCGTGAACTTCCAGCCCGGTGAGTTCGCAAAGATCCTGTTGACCGTTTTCTTCGCCGCGTATCTCGCCGAACGGCGTGACCTGATCGTCGATTCCGGCCGCAGGTTCCTCGGCTTCGCGGTACCCGACATCCGCCACCTGGCACCGATCGTGATCGCATGGGCCGTGTCCGTCGTGGTGATGGTGGGCCAACGCGACCTCGGTTCGTCGTTGCTCTTCTTCACGCTCTTCGTGGTCATGCTGTGGGTGGCCACAGAGCGCACGTCGTTCCTCGTGCTCGGCCTCGGTCTCTTCTCCACGGGTGCGGTCATCGCCCACCAGGTGTTCTCGCACGTGCAGACGAGGGTCGACATCTGGCTGAACCCGTGGGACCAGTACACGGGCCGCGGGTACCAGCCGATCCAGGCCCTGTTCGCGATGGCGAACGGCGGCCTCACCGGTACAGGTCTCGGTCTTGGTTCACCCGGTGCGATTCCCGCCGCACACAACGACTTCATCTTCGCCGCTGTCGGCGAGGAGCTCGGCCTTCTGGGTGGAACTGCGATCCTGAGCGCGTTCGTGCTGCTGGTCGGTGCGGGCATGCGCACCGCGCTGCGCGCACAGGGCGAGTTCGAGAAGCTCCTCGCGGTGGGGCTCACCACCATCACCGCGGTGCAGACGTTCATCATCGTGGGTGGTGTGCTGCGGGTGGTGCCGCTGACGGGTGTCACGCTGCCGTTCATGAGCTACGGCGGGTCGTCGCTGGTGGCGAACTACGTGCTTCTTGCGTTGTTGATCCGCGTCAGCGACCACACGTCGCGCACCCTGCACGAGGTGCCGCGAAGTGCGACCCCCATGGAGCGACTGACAGCGTGGCGACTGCGGAGGGCCGTCGGATGAACCAGCGCATCCGTCACCTGACCGTGGCCCTCATCGTGCTGTTTGCCGTGCTGTTCGTGCAGCTGACCACGTGGCAGGTCGTGCGGCGCGATCGACTCGTTGACGACGGTCGCAACAACCGCGTGCAGCTGCGCGAGTTCGACAAGCCCCGCGGCGAGATCGTGACTGCCGACGGGCGCGTGATCGCGCTCACCGAGCCGGTCGATGCGGCCGCCAACCCGAACGACAAGTTCGATCTTCAGCGTGTGTACCCCTTCGGTGACACCTACGCGCACGTGACCGGGTACTACTCGCTCGGTTTCGGATCGTCGCAGCTCGAGCGCACCATGAACGACGTGCTCGTCGGCAAGACACCGCAGCAACTGCTCGAGGCCACCGGCAACCTGCTGTCACAGGCAGACACCACGGGCAAGGTGGTCACGACCATCGACAGTCGCGTGCAGGAGGCAGCTAAGAGCGCACTCGGTGACCGCGAGGGCTCGGTGGTGGTGCTGAACCCCGTTACCGGTGCCGTGGTGGCCATGTACTCGAACCCGTCGTTCGACCCGAACCTCGCCGCTTCACACAACGGAAACACGGTGAACGAGTACCTCACCGGTCTGCAGGCCGACACGCGAAAGCCTCTGCTCGCGAACGCCTACCAGGAGCGCTACATGCCGGGCTCCACCATGAAGATCGTGACAACCGCGATCGGCTTCGACACCGGGCTCCTCTCGCTCGACCGTGTGTTCAAGAACGAGCGGTCGTGGGTGCCGCCGAACACCACCAAGCCGATCCGCAACTACGGCCAACGGCTCTGCGGCGGCGACGTGGCCGAGGTCTTCCGGCGCAGCTGCAACATTCCCTTCGCCCAGCTGTCGGTCGAGATCGGCCCTGACCAGATGACAAACGGTGTCGCACGCTTCGGTTTCGAGGAACGAGTGCCCTTCGACCTGCCCGGTGCGGCAGCGAGCACGTTCGGCGGTCTCGCGAAGGACTTCGCCGATTCGCTCGCGCTGCTCGCGATCCACGGTTTCGGCCAGGGCCAGGTGCAGGTGTCGCCGCTGCACATGGCGATGATCTCGGCCGGCGTCGCGAACGGGGGTCGCATGATGGCTCCGCATGTCGTCGACCGCACGCTCACCCGGGCGGGCAACGTGATCAGGCAGACGACACCGCGCACGTGGAAGACCACCATGCCGCCGGCCACGGCCGCCGTGCTGACACAGCTCATGGTCGGTGTGGTCGAGAACGGAACCGCCACGTGCTGCATGAGACTGAACGGCGGCATCACTGCGGCAGCCAAGACCGGCACGGCGCAGTTGAACCCCGAGGGCCAGCGCGAGCGCTCGCATGCGTGGATCACCGCATTCGCCCCGGCCGAGGCCCCGCGGTATGCGATCGCCGTTTTCATCAAGGGCGTGAACGACGAGGTCAGTGCGAGCACCGGTGGTCGACTCGCCGGCCCGGTCGCAAAGAAGGTTCTCGACCTTGCGTTGTCTCTGCCGCAGACTCCTGCCCCTGCCGGTCAATGACAGACAGGTAGCCTCTACTGAGCCTTATGTCGAACGAACACCCGATGGTCATCAACGACCGCTACCAACTCGAACGCCGCATCGGTCGCGGCGGGATGGCGGAAGTGCACCTTGCCCACGACCTGTTGCTCGACCGTGACGTCGCCATCAAGATCCTCTTTCCCGAGCATGCGATCGACCCGAACTTCGTCGAGCGGTTCCGGCGCGAGGCCCAGGCCGTGGCGGGCCTGAACCACCCGAACATCGTCAGCGTGTACGACTGGGGCCAGACCGGCAACACCTACTTCATGGCGATGGAGTACGTGAACGGCTCGACCCTGGCCGAGGTTCTGCGTCGCCAGGGCGCCCTGAACCAGCGCGGCACCGCGACCGTGGCGGCTTCGGTTGCCGATGCGCTCGCATACGCCCACCGCAACAACGTGGTGCACCGCGACATCAAGCCCGCGAACATCCTCATTGCACGGGACGGCGCGATCAAGGTCGTGGACTTCGGCATCGCCCGCGCACTCGACTCGGCACACGATGCCGGCCTCACGCAGGACGGCGCGGTCATGGGGACCGCCACGTACTTCTCGCCCGAGCAGGCAAAGGGCGAGGGGCTCGACCTGCGCTCCGACATCTATTCGCTCGGTGTGGTGATGTACGAGATGCTGGCCGGCAAGCCCCCCTTCTCCGGCGAGTCGGCGCTGGCCACGGCCTACAAGCAGGTGAACGAGAACCCGCAGCCGTTGACAGGTCTTGTGCAGAACCTGGCACTCGACCTGAACGCAATCGTGGCCAAGTGCATGACCAAGTTCGCGACACAGCGCTACGGCACCGCAGACGAACTGCGCGATGACCTGCGTCGCTTCATCGACGGAAAGCCCACGCGTGCAGGTGACGCAGTGCGGCTCCGCAACAACGAGCGCGCGCTCGTGGCGGAACCCGCCGACGAGGCGACCACCGTTCTGTCCCCTGTCGGTGTCGACCCGTATGCCACGGAGATGATGCCGGCGACACCGCAGACCGAGGTCATGCCCCCGACCATGGCGCCGAAGGAAACCCTGCCCGAGTACGACGAGCCGTCACCGTCCCGGCGCGGCTACATCATCGGTGCTGTCGCCGCCGGTGCAGTGATCCTCGGTGGGATCCTGTTCCTTGTTCTCAGCATGGGCGGCACCTCGGGTGTCACGGTGCCCGACGTGCGCGGCAAGACATGCGACGTGGCCAAGGCCGAGCTCGAGACAGCGCAGTTCGTGGTGGCGCTCAACCCCGCCGACACCGTGTGCGATGCGACATCGATCGTGCAGAACCAGTCACCTGCGGCCCTCGAGACAGCAAAGAGCGGCGAAACCATCACGCTCGTGTTCCCCGTGGCCGGTGTGCAGGTGCCCGCAGTGAAGGGACTCACCGAAGATGCCGCCCGCGCCGCAATCGAGGGCGCCGGTTTCGCCTTTGCCAAGGGGCCCGATGTCATCGACAAGACCTATGCCATCGGTCAGGTCGCGGTGCAGACACCCGAGGGCGGCACCCAGCAGCCCAAGGGCAGCACCATCACGGTGAACCTGTCGGGCGGCACGGGGCAGCTCGCCGTGCCGACGGTGGTAGTCGGCCAGACAACTGCCACCGCACAGGCATTCCTGCAGGCCGACCCCTACAAGTTCGTGGTCACGATCGCAGAAGAAGCAAGCGCGACAGTGGCCAAGGGGCTCGTGATCCGCACCGACCCGGTTGTCGGCCAGTTGGTCGACAAGGGGGCCGCAGTCACGTTGTACGTGTCGTCGGGCCCGCAGCCCGTTGCCATGCCGAACGTGAAGGGCCTGACCGAGGCTGATGCACTCGCGAGACTGACAGCGGCAGGGCTCGGGGCCACAGTGGAGTACGCCGACCTTGCCGCCGGCAACGCGAACATCGGCAAGGTGATCTCGCAGGGCACCACCACCGGCACCATGGTCGCGCCGGGCACCAAGATCGTGCTCACCGTCGGTCGCGACGCAGCGACTGCGCCCACCAGCGGCTAGTTCGCGCAGCGGCGCAGGAAATTGCCCAGCATGTCGTGACCCGACCCGGTGAGGATGCTCTCGGGGTGGAACTGCACGCCTTCGACATCGACGTCGCGGTGTCGCACGCCCATCACGATCCCGTCGCTTGTCTCGGCGGTGATCTCGAGCACATCGGGCATTGACGCACGGTCGATCACAAGTGAGTGGTACCGCGTGGTCTCGACCGGCGAGGGCACACCCTCGAACACACCCATGTTGGTGTGCGTGACGAACGAGGTCTTTCCGTGCATCAGTTGCGGCGCGCGCACTACATTGCCGCCGTACACGTGCCCGATGGCCTGGTGACCGAGACACACGCCGAACACCGGCGTGTTGCCCGCGAATGCGCGGATCGCATCGCAGATGATGCCCGCTTCCTCCGGGCGACCCGGCCCCGGTGACAACAACACACCGTCAGGCCGCATCTCAACGGCCTCTTCCACCGTGATCTGGTCGTTGCGCACCACCACGGGGTCGGCCCCGAGCTCGCCCAGGTACTGCACGATGTTGTACACGAAGCTGTCGTAGCTGTCGATGACGAGGACCCGGGCCATGGCTCCAGCCTGCCGTGTGGCAGGCCGTTTCGTGAAACCGATTGGGTGCCCTGCGTCTACACTCTGTGCCGTGGCGACAAAGAAGAAAAAGGGCGGCCGAGTGACCCCGAAGGGCGGTCACGCAAGCCCCACCAACATGCACGGCGTGGAGAACGAGTCAATCGAGACCAGCAGCCGCTACACCCCACCGGTGCCGCAGTTCAAGAAGCAGAGCCCTCAGTGGGTGCTGTACCTGCTGTTCGGTCTGCTCGGGTTCGGCACGATTGTGATCTTCCTGTACTACGTGGGTCTCGTGCCCGGCGGCCGCAGCAACTGGTACCTGGCCGCCGGTTTGGTGTCGCTTCTGGGTGGGTTGTACACAGCCACCAAGTACCACTAGCAATCGGCTATAGCCCATAACTGACATGGTGTGAAGAAACCACACCATTGTTGTTCTCTACAGCGTTATCCACACTCTGTGGAAACTCGTGCGCGGGTCACTCGTACAGCGGAGCAACCAGATCCATGTCCTCGAGACAGTGCTTCGGCGGCGGTGGATCCTCGTCTGGGGCCATGACCATGCGCAGTTCCACCCCGCACACGCTGCACCGGTAGCGCACGTTGATCTTGCGCAACTCTCCTGACGGCGGTGGCGGGGGCATGCTCGTGGTCATCGACTTCAGCATGCCGAAGCCGAACTTCCAGGTGAGACGGAAGATGACCAGTCCGACCGCGAACCAGACAATGGTGCCCCATGCCGGCCACGACAGGGCGAGCGAACCGATCACGGAATCTGCCTAGCCCAGGCGTTCGATGATGGTGGCGTTGGCCATGCCGCCGCCCTCGCACATGGTCTGCAGACCGTAGCGACCGTTGGTGCGCTCGAGCTCGTGCAGCAATGTGGTCAGCAGACGGGTGCCGCTCGCGCCCAGCGGGTGGCCGAGAGCGATCGCGCCGCCGTTCGGGTTCACCTTCGACATGTCGGGCCGCAGTTCTTTCTCCCATGCGAGCACCACCGAGGCGAATGCTTCGTTGATCTCGGTGATGTCCATGTCGCCCATGCTGAGGCCGGCCTTTGCCAGCGCCTTCTGCGTTGCCGGGATCGGTGCGGTCAGCATCAACTGCGGGTTGTCACCGGCGAGACCGAAGTTCACGAACCGTGCACGCGGCGTGAGACCGAGTGCACGGCACTTCTCCTCGCTCATGATGAGCACGGCCGATGCGCCGTCGGTGATCTGGCTCGAGTTGCCGGCGGTCACGCGACCACCCTCTTCCTCGCTACGGAAGGCGGGCTTCAGGGTCTGCAGCTTCTCGAACGGGGACTCACGGATGCCCTCGTCGGTCGTCATGAGATTGCCCTCGGCGTCGAGCACCGGCAGGATCTCGCGCTCGAAACGACCCTCGGCGGTTGCCTGCGCTGCGAGCGCCTGCGAACGCGCACCGAAACGGTCCATGTCCTCGCGGGTGATGCCCCACTTGTCAGCGATCATCTCTGCGCTGATTCCCTGCGGCACCAGACCACCGTCGGGTGCGTAACGGGCCGACACCTGCGGGCCGAACGGGAACCCGTACTTGCCGTCGGCGATTGCCGAACCCATGGGAACACGCGTCATGACCTCGACACCGGCGGCGATCACCACGTCGTATGCGCCGGCCATCACGCCCTGCGCGGCAAAGTGTGCAGCCTGCTGGCTCGATCCGCACTGACGGTCGATGGTGGTGCCGGGGATCGTCTCGGGAAGGCCGGCGGCGAGGACTGCGTTGCGGCCCACGTTCAGGCTCTGCTCGCCCACCTGCATCACGCAGCCCATGATCACGTCCTCGATCAGCTCCGGGTCGATGTTGTTGCGCTCGACCAGGGCCTTCAACGTGTGGCCTGCCAGGTCGACGGGGTGCCAGTCCTTCAGGCGGCCGTTGCGCTTGCCGAGTGGTGTGCGGAGTGCGTCGACGATTACTGCGTTCTGCATGGTGGTTCCCCTTGGTTCCGGATGTGGACAAGAGTCTGCCCCGTCACGGGGCTGTCGCCAAAGTCGGGGCCGTGTGACTCAGTCAGCCTCGAGAACCTTGGCGAAAACCCGGTGCAGAGCAACGACATCGGTGTCCGTGAGGGTGTTGGTGAAGGCACGCCTGACAATGCGGTAATAGGTGAAACTCGCTTCACGCCACACCTCGTGGCCCTTCGGGGTGAGCACCACCAGGATCGCGCGGCCGTCGTCGAGCACGGACTTCTCCCGTGCGACCAGTTTCCGTTCCTCGAGCTTGTCGATCTGGCGCGACAGGCTCGACGGGTTCGTCATCACCCGTTCCGCCAGGTCGGTGAAGCGGTACGAACCCTCCTCGCTCAGCGCGAGCGCATCGAGCACCTCGAACCACGGCAGCTGCAGACCGTCCTGCTCGTCGAGCGCGTGCGACAGCATCTTGTCGAGAGCGGCGTGTGCGGTGCGGAACGCACGCCACACACTCAGTCGGTCCGGGTCGGGCAGTGTCATGTCGCAGGTGGCGGTGCGGTCACACGTGCGAAGTGTGCGAGTGCCTCGTCGCGTGTGGTGTGCTTCGACAGCAACCCGCGGCTCGGCATCACCAGCTTGGGCTGCGACACCCCGAGCACAGCGGTCAGTCTGTCGTTCACGCTGTAGATCGCGCACCACTTGCCGTCGGTGGGTGAACCGGCCACCACGTCAACCACTGCTGACGCGCTCGGTCGACCGAGACACTGGATGCGCGCATCGAACTGGTCGCTCCAGAAGAACGGCACCGCCTCGTACGGTGTCATGTCACCGCCGTTCAGTGTTGCGAGCAGGTTGTTCGCCGCGTGTGCACCCTGTTCTGCGGCGTTCGTCCAGTGCTCGACGCGCATGTCGGCTTCCACGTCGGCGAACAATGAGTTCGGCCAGCGCAGCACATCGCCCGCAGCGAACACGTTCGTCGGCCCGGCACACAGGTTGGCGTCGCACACCACACCGTCGCGCAATGTCAGACCCGAGCCCTCGAGCCATGCGGTTGCGGGTGCAACACCGATACCGACGATCACCACATCTGCCGGCACGACCTCTCCCGTCGAGAGCTCCACACCGGTGACCCGTGATTCGCCCTGCATGCGCGCGACCTGCACACCGCAGCGGATGTCCACGCCGTTCCTGCGGTGAACCTCGCCCACCGCCGCGCCCATCTCGGCACCGAGGGCCCTGATCAACGGCGCCTCGAGCCCCTCGAGCACGGTCACTTTTGCGCCACGCTTCGTGGCGGTCGCCGCAGCCTCGAGACCGATGAACCCCGCACCGATCACCACGACCCGCGCGCCCTCGACCAACTCGCTCCGCAGTGCCGAGGCATCGTCGAGTGTGCGCAGAACGTGAATGCCCGCCAGGTCGGGCTGGTTCGGCAGCCGCCGCACGGTTCCACCGGTTGCGATCACCAGGCCGTCGTAGCGCAGGGTCTCGCCGGAGGCGAGTGTCACGGTGTTGCCGGCCGCGTCGAGTGCAGTTGCGGCACTGCCCAGCTTCCACGTGATGTTCAGGTCGGCCAGCGCCTCGGGCTTGCGCAGTTCCACACGGTCGGCGTCCCATTCCCCGGCCAGGAAGTTCTTGGACAACGGCGGCCGGTCGTACGGAGCATGGTTCTCGTTGCCGACCATGGTGATCTGCCCGGCGAAGCCCCCGGCACGCAGGGTCTCTGCCGCTCTTGTGCCTGCGAGCGAGGCGCCGACGATGACGATGTTTGGCATGTGCACAGGTTATGTCCGCAGGGGTTTCGGCTGACCATCCGCGGGCCGTCGATCCCGCGTGTGACCACGGTGTGGACAATTGTCCGACAATAAGATGAGACTGCTTCCCTACCGACAGGATTCGTCGTGGCTTCACATCTCATCCCCAGCACCCACACAGGCAGCCTGCCCCGGCCCGACGATCTGATCCAGATCATGTGGGCAGTGGGCGACGGAATACCGGTCGACAAGAACGCACTCGACGAGCGCGTCTCCAGGGCGATTCAGGAAGTCGTCGACAAGCAGGTGAAGGCAGGCGTCAGCATCATCAACGACGGCGAGATGTCGAAGCCTTCCTACGCAACGTACGTGAAGGACCGCCTCTCCGGTTTTGCCGGTGAGTCGATCCAGAACTACTTCTTCGATGACCTCGTCGACTTCCCGCGCAGTGCCGAGGCAGTCGCGGGGAACCCCGGCCGGCGGAAGCGCTCTGCGCCCGCTTGCACGAGCGCCATCGAGGTGCTTGACCGCGAGGCGGCCGTGAAGGACATGGTCGAACTGGCCGCTGCGGCGAAACGTGCGGGTCACGACCGGATCTTCACCAGCGCAGCGTCACCGGGTGTGGTGTCGCTGTTCTTCGGCAACGAGTACTACAAGACGCAGGAGGAGTACGTGTTCGCCATCGCCGAGGCGATGCGTTTCGAGTACGAGGCCATCGCTGCCGCAGGTGCCACGGTGCAGGTCGACTGCCCGGACCTGGCAATGGGTCGGCACTCGGCATATGCGCAGATGTCACTCGAGGAGTTCCGTTCCACCATCAGGATGCACATCGAGGCCCTGAACCACGCCGTGAGGAACATCCCCGCCGAACAGCTGCGGATGCATCTGTGCTGGGGCAACTACCCGGGTCCGCACCACCACGACGTGCCGATCCAGGACATCATCGACATCGTGTGGACTGCCAAGCCACAGACCGTGCTGTTCGAGGGTGCAAACCCGCGCCATTCGCACGAGTGGCGCGTGCTGAAGGAGCTCGGTGTTCCGGAGAACAAGTTCATCTGCCCGGGAGTCATCGAACCGCAGTCGAACTACATCGAGCACCCCGAACTCGTCGCGCTGCGACTGGAGCAATGGGCGCAGGTCGTGCCGCCGGACAGGCTTCTTGCGGGCGTCGACTGCGGCTTCTCCGTGCACGTGGGCACCACCACCATCGACCCGGATGTCGCATTCGCCAAGCTCGCGGCACTGTCACAGGGCTGCGAGATCGCCTCGAAGCGCCTCTTTGCCTGATCACGCAGGCGCGATCAGCCCGGCCCGTTCAGAGCAACCAGCACCTTCACCCGCACTTCTCCTGCCTCTCTGAAGGTGAGGGTCATCGGGAACGTGTCGCCCTCGCGCAATGGCTTCATCAGACCACCGAGCATGATGTGCATGCCGCCCGGTGCCATTACCCCGGTCTTTCCCGGTGCGAGATCGAACGAGGAGCCGACCATGGCGTTCGATCCGGGAGCCCCGTGATGGCCGCCTGCCTCGTGTGACCCGACTGTTGATCCGTGCACCATCGCATGAGCCGCCACCACTGACGTGACCTTCACCAGTCGATCGGCCGACGGCGACACCGCCGTGAGGTAGACCGCAGCTCTCTTGGACCCGACCGGAGTCGGGCGGGCCCATGCATCAGAAACGGTGAGTTGGGTGGGCGCGCTCGGTCCCCCGCACGCCGTCAACGCGAGCACAACCACCAAGAGCCTGAACGGGCGCAACGCCGTCATCGTTGCCCGAACGCCACTCTGGTCCGGCGGTTCTTCTGGATCACGAACCTGTCGAATGCTGCAATCGCCAGAGCACTGGCCCCCCACAACGGGTACACGATTCCCATCACCACGGCCACCACAACCAGTGAGCCTCCGAGGCGCACCGTGGTTGGTCGCCGGGGCAGACCCATCGATCCCCTGCGCCGGCGCTTTGCGTACATGACCATTGCCGACACCACCGACCATGTTGTCAACACGCACAGCAGCGTCATGAGGATGCGCGAGATGATCCCCCACTGAGTTCCCATGTGCAGGCTCACGGTCGTGTCGACCGCATACGACACCGCGCCGTACCCGTACACGTCCTGTTCCGCGAGCGTCTCACCGGAGAACTGGTTTATGAAGACGTCACGCGCCTCCCCGGTCTTTCGGGGCCACGAGTTCGACAGGGTGAAGCTTCCGTAGAGAGGGTTTCCTGCATCATCCACGGTGTTCGCCGGGAAGTACACCGTGTAGTTGGGCTTCATCCCCTCCTTACGGGCGATGGCAACCACCGAGTCAAGCGACAACGGCGCAGGAACGGTCTCGTCAACCGCCGGTGCATACGACGCAGGAATCGGTATGTCCCCCGTGTTCCAGTTGATCTGGTTGCCCAGCCGGTCAAGATCTCCCTTGTTGCCCACCGGGCTTGCCGGGGCGTCCGTCCACGTGTTCGGCGAGATCTCGTTCGCCAGTGCCGTGAAGTTCGGACCCCAGTAGGTGGACCACGGCAGGCCTGACACTGCAACAAACAGAAGCAAGCTGAACAACACCGCCCCCGGCAGGGCGTGAAGATCGCGCCACTTCGCTCGGCCCTTCTTCGTGACACGCAACGACCACATCCTGCGGCCGTTCGCGCGCGACTTCTCCTCGCGGGTGTGCCGTGGCCAGAACAGGTACAGGCCGGACAGTGCAAGCACGATGGTCCAGGTTCCTGCAAGCTCGAGAACCAGGTCGCCGAGCACGTAGTCCCGCATCACGGGGCCTTCGTCCCACAGTGCCGACACCGTGGGCAACGGCACTTTCACGTTCTCGTTGTTCATGTGTCCGTGCAGCGCGTTCGACCACCGAACCAACGTCATCTGGGAATCTGCAGAGCCCAGGTAACTGCCTGTGTACGGGTCCACATATGCGGACCGACCACTCTCGAGCCCGAACACAGTCGACGCACCGGCATCCCTGGGCGGGGTCATTGACACGATCGGGTCATTCTTGACCCGCTGCTCGACTGTCCTGGCCTGCTCGTCGAAGGAGACCACAGTCGCACCTTCGGCCACTCGGCGCAGGTCACCCTGGAACGAATCGTGGATGGGTTGGGTGTAGAGGATGACGAGGCCCGTCACTGCGAACATCAACAGGAACGGCGCTGTGATTGCCCCCGAATAGAAATGGAAGCGCCACAGTTGTCTCCACCGCCGGCTGGCGCGCGCTTGTTGTCGTTCGTACTGCTCGATCTCTTCTTCCGTCACGAAGGGGTAAGACACGACCGATGACCGGAAAGTTCCCGGGCGAGACGGGTTTCACAAAGAGAAGTGCCCGGCTCTTGCGAGCCGGGCACTCCCCGAAAGTCTGTGCGTGTCCGCGAACTGACTAGTTGTTGTCCTTCGGCTGGTACAGAAGACCGATCATGACGCCGTAGATCAGGTGCCAGACCAGGATGCCGAACGGCAGCTTCCAGCCGTCAGGGCCGTCCATCAGGAACAGGCCGTAGCCCTGCTCAGCGACGTACGCGTAGGGCACGAGAACGCCGGCGCTGATGATCGTCATGATGACGCCGTAGATGGCGCCCTTGGCCACGTGACTCTTCACCGGAATCTGCTTGTGCGCAAAGATGCCGAAGAGCATCGCGAACACGATGCCGTTCACGAAGTGCAGCGCGTTGCCCGAGAAGAACAACCAGCCGGCATTCTCGCCGACGATCTCGAACTTCTCGTTGAAGTAGCTGCCCCAGCTCGGGCCGTTGATTCCGAGTGCGAGCGCACCGTTGTACATCGGCCAGGGAAGGGTCGGCAGACCGAATGCCGGGAAGACGTACCCGAAGTAGGTGCCGAGTTGGGTGGCGATCACACCGATGACAGCAAGGCCGCCAACGGGATGCTCCTCCACCCATTTGTGCCAGCGCTGCGACGCGCTGGGTGCAAGTGAATTGCTCATGTGTGTTTCCCCCAGGAGGTGTTTTGGTCGGAGATGCCCGACTAGCGGACAAATTACCAATAGGCGGTCAATGGGGGGTGGATTTCGTCACACCTCAGTGGCTGGGAGGGCGGTAGTCGATGTTTCGGTCCACGTTCATGTAGATGTCGACTCCGATCGGGTCGTTCTGCTCCTCCACAATGTGCCCCAGCAGGCCGGCACAACGGGCCAGGAGAGCAACGCCGCGCATCACCCCGAGGGGCAAGCCCAGGTCGGCAAGCACGGCACCGCACACCCCCGCACCGTTCAGAGGCAGATGCTTGCCGAGCACCTCCGGGTGCACGCGGCCGATCGCCTCGAACAGGGCCAGGTGAGCCCCGAATGTGCCGTTCTCGCGGGCCAGGGCCATGAGCACCGGTGTACGGGGGTCGCCTTGCTTGTGCACCGGGTGCCCGAGACCGGGCACGAACTTGCCGGCCTCGCGTTGAAGGCGCACGACCTCGCGCGCGACGTCATCCCACTCCTGCGACGACCTCTCCTGGGCCCCGACCCGCACCAGTTCCTTGTTCAGGAACATCGCACAGTCCTCCGTGACCCCGAGGAAGCGGGATCCGCCGCCCAACAATCCGGCCGCCAGGGCGCCCTGCAAGGAATCGGGTGCGCTTGCATATGTCAACCGCGCAGCGATTGCGGTGGGCGTGAATCCATGATCGGCCAGGGCAGCAAGCACCGCCTCGAACATGACCAGTTGGCCCTTCGAGGGGCGCTGCTTGGCGATCAGGTAGTAGGCGAGCTCGCCGAACGAGATCTTGCCGAGGAACTCGGACGCGAGGTCATGACCCAACAGCGTGATGCTGTCGGCATCAGACGTTCCGAGTCCGGTTCTGTACGAGGGTTGTTGCGTGGTCATGGTTCTACAGTCCTTCCAGCCATGTTCGGATCTCGTCCGAGTGCTCACCGAGGGTCGGTGGCGGCAGTCGGTACTCGAGTTCGCCGTCACTGAACGTGATCGGGTTGCGCACCAGGGTCACCTCGCGGTCACCCTCGCCCACCGTGACCCGTGGTCTCAGTCCGAGCTTCTCGGCGAGTTCCACACCGTCACCGATGGTGTTGATCGGTCCGCACGGCACGCCGACCTTGTTCAACTCGATGAACAGGTCATCTGAGTTCCACTGCGCAAGTTTCTCGAGCAGATGCGGCCGCAGTTCCTCGCGGTTCTTCGTTCGGTCCGCATTCACCGCAAAGCGCGGGTCGTTCGCGACTTCCTCGAGCCCGAGCACACCGCACAGAGCGCGGAACTGCTTGTCGTTGCCTGCAGCGATGATGAGATCGCGGTCCTTGGTCGGAAGAGCCTCGTACGGAAACAGGCTCGGGTGTGCATTGCCCATGCGGAACGGCACCACGCCCGCGGCGGTGTAGGCAGCGGTCTGGTTGACCAGACCCGACATCGCAGATGACAACAGGTTCACTTCCACGTGCTGTCCGCGGCCTGTCTGGGTGCGCTGGTTGAGTGCTGCCAGTACACCGATGGTTCCGTGCAGACCTGCCATCACGTCGAACACCGAGATGCCCGCGCGGAACGGCGGTCCGTCGGGCTCGCCCGTGAGACTCATGAGGCCCGAGACCGCCTGCACGATCAGGTCGTATCCCGGCAACCACGCACCCTCGGCCGTGCCGAAACCGCTGATCGACAGGTACACCAGGGCGGGGTTGTCCACCGACACCGATTCGTAATCGAGACCGAACTTCTTCAGGCCGCCGACCTTGAAGTTCTCGAGGCAGATGTCGGCCTTGCTGACCAGCTTCTTCACCAGGGCAAGGTCCTCGGGCTTGCCGAAATCGAGCACGACCGACTTCTTGTTGCGGTTGATCGACATGTAGTAGGTGGCCACGCCGTCCTTCGTGGGTGGCACCCACGTGCGGGTGTCATCGCCGGCGGAACTCTCCACCTTGACGACGGTGGCGCCCATGTCGGCGAGCAGCATGGAGCAGTACGGCCCGGCGAGCACGCGCGACAGGTCCGCCACCAGGAGACCCTCGAGGGGACGTGCGGTTCCATGAGAAGTGTTCATTTTGGTGCTGCCTTTCCTTGCGGACAAGATGAAGAGAGGAATGCAAAGGAGGCACGAGACATGACCCGGGAACGCTCAGACACCGACTTTGTCGAGGCACTGTCTCGCGGGCTCAGCGTCATCAGGTCGTTCTCCACCTCGCACATGGCACTGTCGGTCACCGAGGTGGCAGAGGCGACAGACCTTGCGCGGCCGACTGCGCGCCGTCTGCTGCTCACGCTCGAACAGCTCGGGTACGTGCGGTCTGCCGACGGTGTGTTCACCTTGACTCCGAAGATTCTCGAGTTGGGCATGTCGTACATCAACGCACAGGGAATGTGGGACATCGCACAACCGCACCTGGCCGCATTGGTTGCGCAGACGCACGAGTCGAGTTCCATGTCGCAGCTTGACGGTAGCGACATCGTGTACACCGCACGCGTGCCGGTGTCCAAGATCATCGGAGTGTCCGTGCACATCGGTACGCGTTTCCCGGCGGTCGCGACATCGATGGGGCATGTTCTGCTCGCCGACCTGTCGACCAAGGAACTGGATGCAGCCCTGAGGACACCCTCGCAGTCGCGCGTGGTGCCGCGTGTGAAGCCGTCGCGTCGCGAACTGGACAGCACACTCGCCGAGGTTCGCGAGCGCGGATGGGCCATATCGGACGAACGGCTCTCGTTCGGCATCCGTTCCGTGGCGGCACCCGTGCGTGATGCCTCCGGCTCGGTGATTGCCGCAGTGAACGTGACGGTCAATGCGGCCGAGACATCCATCGCGGAACTGAGGAAGTCGCACCTGCCGAAGTTGCTGAGAACCGCAAGGGACATCACCGACGACTTCTCGCGTGTGTCGTCCCTCCCGACAACGGAGCCACTGCAGCCCTGAGCAGACCTCACGCCCCCACCTCTGTCATGTGGGTGTCGTGGATGAAGTCGGCCGTGTCATCCGGCGCCGAGAAGAACGGTGAGTGGTCGGTGTCGAGTTCGACAGAATGCCGTGCCCACGATGCTCGCAGCCTCTGTTGTTCCACCTGTACCGCACGATCATCGGTGCACACGATGTAGCTGCTCGGGACCGACAGCCATGCCGGGTCCGGCATCGGCTCGGCCGGGATCTCGCTGCGCATCGAGCGTCTGTGTGCCATTGCCAGACGTGCCAATGACGCAGGGCTGCGGTGGAACAGGAAGTCTGCCGCATCATCGGTGAGCGAGAGAGCACCGTCATCAGACACATTGAGGCAACTGCGGAAGTCGGGATTGCCCCATCGTGGCGACAACTCGGTCTGCGACTCGCCCGACGCCGGCATGCGCGCAGCAATGAAGACCATGTGCTGTGCTGCATGTGCTGCCGCGCTGGCGGTGATCCCGGTGTAGCTGTGCGACACCACCGTCACGCCCTGTTCGCTCAACTCCCCGACCCGGGACCTCAGCACCGCAACGTCATCGGCCAACGACGTGAACGGCAGTTCGAGCGCATGGCATTCGAGCCCTCGTCGAGAAAGTCTCTCGATGACCGGGACCCATGTCCATGCGGAGAAGAACGAACCGTGGACGAAGAGGATGCTGGAGCCAGCCATCTCCGGGGGGTGGGAACTGACTAGCGGTAGTTGTTGTTGCTGGTGTGATCGCCGGCGAGCCAGCGCTTCAGCACTTCGTGGGCATCCTGGCGCCTGTCGGCGTTGATCTTCTCGGCGCCCGGGGCATCAGCTGTGAACTCGAGGAGCATGCCGTTCGGGTCCTCGGTGTACAGCGAGCGGCAGTACCCGTGCTCGAGAACGTACGTGCCCTCCGGCTTCCAGCCGGCCTTGGTGAGCCGGCCGAAGATCTCGTCCTGGGCGTCCTTGGTCACGTTCAGCGCGATGTGGCGGAAGGGTGACGGCGGAAGCGGCGGGTCGAACTCGTCCTGGTCGGACTGGTTCGCAAACTGGAAGAAGGCGAGTGCGCTTCCGTCGGGCATGCCGAAGAAGCAGTGGCAGTACACGCGAACGGCACCGAACAGTTCATCGGACTCCGACCACGTGGCGACCAGGGGCAAACCGACGAGGTCCTCGTAGAAGGCACGAGTGGCCTCGAGGTCCTTGGTCAGGTACGCGGTGTGATGCAGGCGGCTGGGTGCCATTGTCATGCTGGTTCTCCTTCGTGGAAAACGGTCATGTGTCCGCCAGTCGGACACGCAACCGTACTGCGTACATTATTGCCCGCGGTACCGAACGGCAACATCTCCCCTGGCGTCAGTACGCCCATGGGTCAGGCGGCTCAGCCGAAGACGATGGTGCGGTTGCCGTAGGTGAGAACCCGGTGCTCCACGTGGGCGCGCACGGCCCGCGCGAGCACCACAGTCTCGAGGTCGCGACCCGTGCGGGTCAGTGCCGCCACGTCGTCGCGGTGACTCACACTCGCGACGTCCTGGGCGATGATCGGGCCTTCGTCCAACTGGTCGCTCACGTAGTGCGCGGTGGCGCCGATGACCTTCACCCCTCGCTCGTGGGCCTGGCGGTACGGGTTCGCGCCGATGAATGCTGGGAGGAAGGAGTGATGGATGTTGATCATGCGCCCTGTCCACGGCTCGACCATGTGCGGCGGCAGCACCAACATGTAGCGGGCCAGCACCACGAGTTCGACATCCAGCGACCGCAGCAACGAGGCCAGGGTGTTCTCCTGGTCGGCACGGGCACCGGGGCCGTCGCCGACCGGTACGTGGTAGTACGGAACCCCGAACGAGGTCGCCACCGGTGTGGCGTCGGCGTGGTTCGAGACCACGGCCACCACATCGAGCCCCAGGTCGCCGTAGGTGGTGCGTGACAACAGGTCGGTCACGCAATGAAGATGCTTCGAGCACAGGATGGCCGTGCGCGGTTGCCACGGCAGCGCGTTCATCGAGTACGTCATCGACCAGTTGCCGGCCACGGCGGCGAAACCGCTGTTGAGGGTTGACAACGGGGTGGACTCTGCATGGGTGAACTCCACGCGCTGGAAGAACATGCCCACGGTCGTGTCGGTGTGCTGCTCGGCATGCACGATGTTTCCGCCGACAGATGCAATCCATGTTGCAACCGCTGCAACAATGCCCGGCTTGTCGGGGCACGAGATGAGCAGCACGGCTGTTGGTTCCACAGTGGTGGAGACGATGGGAATCGAACCCACGACCTCCTGCTTGCAAAGCAGGCGCTCTACCAATTGAGCTACGTCCCCGAAGGGCACGAAAGAGACTATCGGCGGAAGGCTGGAACCGACTCGTGATGCCGCCTCGATGGCCGATAAACACCTCATTGTGCAAGGGCCACGGGGGTACCCTTGCCCTATGGCAGGAGAACTCATCTACGCATTCAGGATCATGCGCCTGCCGTTGCTCGACGCCGGCGGTGCCGCAATCGGCCGCGTCGACGACATTGTCGTGGTTCCCGGCCGCAGCGGGGTCGCACCCCGGGTCACGGGTTTCGTGGCCACCAGCCAGCGCCGCCGCATCTTCGTCAACGCGAACCGGGTCGGGTCGCTCGACACCGAGGGCGCCCGCCTTCGCAGCTGGGACGTGGACCTCAACCCCTTCAAGCCCCGCGACGGCGAGCGGCTGCTGTCCGCCGACATCATCGACAAGCGCGTGAACGGCGAGGCCGTCAGCGACGTGGCCCTGCGCCCCACCACCAACGCCCGCGAGTCGGGCTGGGAAGTGGCAAAGGTGCGCCTGAGCCGAGGCGGGCTGTTCGGCAAGAAGAGCACCTACCGGCTCGTGGAATGGAACGAAGTGGGCGGGCTCTTCGCCGTGGCAACCGAGATGGCCGCCGAGGCCGCACGCCTGCGCGACATGCACCCCTCTGACGTGGCAGGTGTGGTGCGTGCCCTTCCCCATGCCCAGCGGCAACTTCTCGCCAAGGAAATGGATGACGACCGCCTGGCCGACCTGCTCGAGGAACTGCCCGAGAGCGAACAGCTCGCGCTCATCTCGAACCTCGACCTTGACCGCGTGATCGACGTTCTCGAGGAGATGGAGTTCGACGACCTTGCCGACCTGCTCGCAGAGATGCCAGCGCAGCGCCGCGCCGAGGTGCTCGAGGCGATGGACGACGAGGACGCCGACGTGGTGAGGTCGCTGCTGTCGTATGCCCCCGGAACCGCAGGCGCCCTGATGACGCCCGAGATCATCATCATGGGTGCCAACACCACCGTGGCCGAGGCACTCGCACAGGTGCGCGACCCCGACTGGCTCGTCTCGATTGCCGCCCAGGTGTTCGTGACCCAACCGCCGTACAAGGCGCCCACCGGCACGTACCTCGGTGTGGTGCACCTGCAGCGCCTGCTGCGTGAGCCGCCCAGCACCGAGCTCGGTCGCTGCATCGCGAAGGAACCGACCGTGTCGCCGACGCTCCCCGACCGCGAGGTCGCAGAGTTCCTCGCGTCGTACAACCTGCTCGCCGTCGGCGTGTGCGACGAACTCGGTCGCCTGCTCGGCGCGATCACCGTCGACGACGTTCTCGACCGCATGCTGCCCGCCGACTGGCGCCAGCGCCGACGTCAGGCGGCGCAGCCATGAAGCGCCGTCAGGATCTCACCACCCCGCGCCAGCGCCGCCGGGTGGGCATTCACTACGACCCCGATGCGTTCGGTCAGTTCAGCGAGGCCATTGCGCGCTTCCTCGGCACTGCCCGCTACCTCGTCATCCAGACCGTGGTCGTGATCATCTGGGTCACCGTCAACGTGTTCAACATCGCACCGTTCGACGAGTACCCGTTCATCTTCCTCACATTGATCCTGTCGTTGCAGGCGTCGTATGCCGCGCCGTTGATCCTGCTCGCGCAGAACCGTCAGGAGGACCGCGACCGTGAGCAGCTCGAGCGTGACCGTGAGATGGCAGCGCGCACACAGGCCGACACCGAGTACCTGGCCCGTGAGCTGGCGGGTGTACGACTCGCACTCGCCGACGTGGTAACGACGGAGGATCTTCGCGATGAGTTGGAACGCATCAACGATGCGCTCGACAAGTTGATCAGCCAGGCTGACGGTCGAGCACGAGACCCACAGCCCGACGCGTAGCCGCAGCAAACTCGCGCGGCATCAGCATGGTCGCGAAATGGTCCCCGTGCAGTTCGACCACCGAGGCTCGGATCGCCTCTGCGAGGGCACGCTGCTTGTGCGGGGGAACAAGTCGGTCACGCGTGGTCAGCACGAACGACGTGGGCACGTCGATGTCGCCCGCGAACGGCCGGGCGTCGAAGTGTGAGATCGCCCGACCGGCTTCGCTCAGCATCCACTGATCGTTGCGGCGGATCTCGCCGACGATCCAGGGGATGTACCGGCTCAGTTCGTGACCGCGGGGAATCGCACGCCGCAGCCCGAACCTGATCATGCCCGGCGTGCCGAGCCTGCGCACGAGCGGACTCACCACACGGCCTGCCCTCCAACGCGCGCGCTCCCCGCGTGTCCCGTTCCACTCGAGGGCGGTTGCCTGAAGCACCATCGCGTCAACCAGTTCGGGGTGGCGCTGCCACATCAGCAGGCTGATCGGCCCGCCCATCGAATAGCCCACGGTCACCACCGACGCAATGCCAAGTGTGCGGACCACGTCTGCTGCATCATCGGCGCAGTCCTCGAGCGAGAACGGCCGGTTCGGGCGCAGACCACGACCGTGACCACGGTGGTCGACGCCCACCACCGAGAAGTCCCTCGCCAGTTCCTCGTATGCGGTGAAGAACTGAAGATCGGAAGATGCGGTCCAACCGTGCAGCAACAGCACTGTCGGTGCGTTCACATCACGGTGAACGTGGTGCCGCACGAAGATCTCGCCGCGGCCCGGCAGGTTCACGATGCGGCCCGGGAGAAGCGGCGGAATCTCAACGGTGGATGCGAGTTTCATCGGCATGCCCTGCAGACCCCCACCACGTCGAGTCTGTGGTGTGCCATGGCGAACCCCGCCTTCGATGCCACCCGTTCGAGTGCGGCATCGAGTTCCTCTTCGATCTTGTCGGGGATGCGCACGTCGTCGACGGCCCCGCACACGCTGCACACCATGTGGTGATGGTGGCCGGTGAGGTCCTCGCTCAGTTCGAAACGCGCCCACTCGTCGGTGGTGATGACCCGCACCACCACCCCGGCATTCTCGAGCACCGTCAGGTTCCGGTAGGCCGACGACTGCGCAAGCCCGTCGGCGCGCTCGAGAATCTCAGGGATCGACAGTGGTCGTTGCGCGTGGGTGAGTGATTCCACGATCGCGCGACGGCCCGCAGTGAAACGCTGGCCGATCTCGGCGAGCTTGGTTGCCACGTGGTGTGCGATGTCGTCGGCCGTCACGTGTTCGTGTGTGCTCTTCGACGATGGCATGAAGCCACGCTATCGAGAATGAATGAGAATCCCTGCTGGATTACTGCTCGTTGCCGATGAACTGGTGCAACGTGATTCCCGATGCCACCGCGGCATCGAGAATGTCAGCGTTCGGCATCGCCGGCTGACCGAGGTTGTGCACACCCGCGGGAACTGATCCGTTCTCGATGAGCCGGGCCGTGTGTGCGGCCACGACCCCTGTGATCGTTCCCACCTTGTCTGCGATGCCGACGATCTCGACATGGCGGCGACCGTTGCGCACACCACGTACCTCGACACGCAGTGCGCCCTCGAGCCCTTCGGCGTGCGGAGCGCGCAGCATCGGCAGCCTGGCAGTGAGCCTGTCACGTCGTGTCGCCGACACACGCGAGGTGATGCGCTGCAACGACGGCTCGATGCGCTGCATCAGCACCGGCTCGGGCGATGCGAACCGGTAGCAGTCACGTGCACCCACCGGGTCGGGGAACCAACAGAGTTCGCGGCCGCTGCCTGCGGGGCGCTGCAGCCACTCACCGTCGTGCCACCCCACCGACAATCCGGAGAGGGAGTCATGGTGCTGCCGTGCACAGGTCGGCCCACCAGTTCCGTGCACCGCGGTGTGCACCTCGTCGATCGATTCGAACGCTCTGCGCACATGACTGACCAGCAGACCGGACATGCCGGGTGAACACGCCGCCCCGACAACCACCACTGCATTGCGCGACTCGGCACGCTCGCGGGCATCGACCAATGACAGCACATCCTCGAGACTGTCGCTGGTGGACACCACCGAGATTCCCTGTGCCACGAATGTCGACGCCAACGCAGAGTGCGGTGCGCCGTGCGCCAGGATCACGGTGCTGCATCCGAACAATTCGGTCGCATTGCGCAGCGATGCAACACGCACGGGCACACCGATCGTGTGCAGGGTCAGGGCGGCGCGCGAACCCACGATGCCGTGGCCGATGATTCCGATGGCGGGAGAGGTGGACATGTTCCTACCGCTGGGGCGTCACCTCGCGCCATCCGCCCTGCTGCGGGGTCACAACCCCCTTGGTGCGGCGACGCAGTACCCCGGCGACCATGCCGGCGATGGTGACGGCGAAGAGGACCTGGCGAACGAACTTCACGTCTGCCTCCTTCGGCTCGGGACCCCCGCAGCCGAAGGCACGGGCGGTACTGGTGGGGCTAACAAGAATCGAACTTGTGACCTCATCCTTATCAGGGATGCGCTCTAACCGACTGAGCTATAGCCCCTTGACGGGACTTAGAACTCTATCCGTGGGTCTGGCCAGGCTCAACCGGCCGGGCGACCACTTCTTCCTCCAGAACCGTGACCCGCACGCCCCCCACCAGTTCGGTGATCAGGTTGAAGACCACGGCCCCGAGGACCCACAGGCCCGTACCGAGGGCGATGCCGAACAGCCCCAGGATGGCCGTGGAGCGGAAGAGTTCCCAGCCCTTGAAGGTGAACGTTTCCCATCCGAAGGACTCGAGGAAGTTCTCGATGTTGTCAATGGTGCCGGTGGCGCTCGCCACGTTCCACAGCAGGACCCCCGACACCAGGACCACCAGGTAGAGCGCGGCATGGAACACCAGCCCCACCTTGAACACGCTCCACGCATCGATGTCGCGGATGACGCGCGTGACGCGCCGGACACGGCGACGCTGCGCAGTCGATTCGGCCGGTCTGGACATGCTTCGAGCGTAGTGAGTCGACACCCCTAGGTCGGGTCACAAGGGCATCAATGCCGATGCGGTCGCGCTCGTGCCGTTGACCGACACGGTCACGGTCACGACCCGGTCACGTGTCGTCATCGACACCACAGCAACGTTCACGTGTGCGGCGTACTGACGCGCGCGCTGAGGGTCACGGTCGGCCGCAACCAGTGCCACTGCATCGGCATACGACTGGGCCTGTGCGCGCTGCGACACGACAGAAGCCGAACGCGCTGTTGCGAGAACGCCGAACGACGTGACGGCGAGCCACACCAGTGCGAGCACTGCGATGTTGGCGCGGTCGGGTTCAGTCTTCGTCGGCGGCGAGAATCGGTGCGACCGAGGCAACAACTGCTCCGTCGTCGAGGTTCATCAGGCGCACACCGGTGGCGGCGCGGCCCTGACTGGAGATCTGCTTGACCTCGGTTCTCATGGCGACACCGTTCGATGCCACGGCCACGATCTCATCATCGAGACCGACCATGAACGCGGCCACGACCTTGCCCTTGCGGTCGGTGATCTTCACGCCGATCACGCCCTGCGTGCCGCGACCCTTGCGCGGGAAGTGTGCGATCTGTGTGCGCTTGGCGTACCCGGCGTCGCTCACGATCAGCAACGCGTCGTTGTCCTTGCCGGGGTCTGCCGACACCACTTCGTCGCCTGCGCGCAGTTTCATGCCGCGCACACCGGCTGCAGTGCGCCCCATCGGTCGCACCTCCTGCTCACTGAACCGGATGACCTGGCCAGACCGGCTGATGATGAAGATGTCGTCGTCGCCCGAGGTCTCGATCACCCGCACGAGTTCGTCGCCGTCCTTCAGGTTCAGCGCAATGAGGCCATCGCGACGGCTCGAGTTGTACGCATCGAATGCGGTCTTCTTGACCTGGCCGGACTTCGTGACGAAGAACAGGAACCTCTCGCCGGGGAACTCGCGCGTGTCGATGATCGCCTGGATGGTCTCACCGGCCTGCAGCGGCAGCAGGTTGACGATGGGGATGCCCTTCGCCGTGCGCTCACGCTCCGGGATGTCGGCGGCGCGCAGCTTGTACACGCGGCCCCTGTTCGAGAAGAACAACAGGTACGCGTGCGCGGTGGTGAACAGCACGCGGCGCACGATGTCATCTTCCTTCAGGGTTGCACCCTTGACGCCACGACCGCCGCGGGCCTGGGCGCGGAACGAGCTTGCCGGCACGGCCTTCACGTACTGCGCCTGTGTCATCACGATCACGAGTTCCTTGTCGTCGACGAGGTCCTCGAGTGCCATGTCGCCGGTGTCGTTGATGATCTTGCACACGCGCTCGGTCGCGAAGTCCTTGCGCACCTCGGCGAGTTCGTCCTTTATGACGCCGCGAAGCTTTGCGTCGCTCGCGAGGATCGACTCATACTCCTTGATGCGTGCCTGCACGTCGGCGAGTTCCTTCTCCAGGTCGATGCGCGACAGGCGCGTCAGCTGGCGCAGCTGCATGTCGAGAATGTCGATTGCCTGGCGCTCGCTGAACTCGTACGGCTTCTTCATGAGCGCGTCCTTGGCGGCGGCGGCGTCCTCGCTCTCGCGGATCAACTTGATGATCTTGTCGATGACGTTGAGCGCCTTGATGCGGCCCTCGAGAATGTGGCCGCGGTCGCGAGCCTTGTCGAGACGGAACTGCGTGCGGCGGGTCACGACCTCGATCTGGTGGCGCACGTAGCCGTTCAGTGCATCGGCAAGATTGACCGTGCGCGGCACGCCGTCGACCAGCGCGACCATGTTCACCGGGAAGCTGCTCTGCAGCGATGTCATCTTGTAGAGGTTGTTCAGCACCACGTTCGCGTTTGCGTCGCGCTTCAGAAGGATGACCAGGCTGGTCTTGCCACCCGATGAACCGTCGTTCACGTCGGCGATGCCGTCGAGTTCGCCACCGTCCACCAGTTCCTGGATGCGCGCAGCAATCGACGAACAGCTCGTCTGGTACGGGAGCTCTGTGATCTGGATCTCCATGCGGCCCGCACGGTTCTCCTCGATGGTGGCCTTTGCGCGGGTCTTGA
Organism: uncultured Bifidobacterium sp.; assembly: GCA_964513585.1. Taxonomy (GTDB): domain Bacteria; phylum Actinomycetota; class Acidimicrobiia; order Acidimicrobiales; family Ilumatobacteraceae; genus UBA2093. The sequence continues at coordinate 28,600 of CAZENK010000008.1, forward strand.
TGCTGCCGCGACCCGTGCGGTAGGCGTCCTGGATTCCTGACCGGCCGAGAATGTACGCACCGGTCGGGAAGTCGGGACCCTGCACGAACTTCATGAGGTCATCGGGCGTCGACGACGGGTTGTCGATGAGATGAATGGTCGCGTCGATGACCTCGCCGAGGTTGTGCGGAGGGATGCTGGTGGCCATGCCGACCGCGATTCCCTGTGACCCGTTGACCAACAGGTTCGGGAAGCGGGCCGGCAGCACCGACGGTTCCTCTGCGGTGCCGTCGTAGTTCGAGAGCATGTCGACGGTGTTCTCGTCGATGCCGGCGAGCAGCTGCATCGCCAGTGCGTGCAGACGTGACTCTGTGTAGCGGGCAGCAGCCGGGCCGAAGTCTGGCGAGCCGTAGTTGCCGTGGAAGTCGATGAGGGGGTGACGCAGCGAGAACGGCTGCGCCATGCGCACCAACGCGTCGTAGATCGCACTGTCGCCGTGCGGGTGGTAGCGGGCCATGGTGTCGCCCGTGACGCGTGCGCACTTCACGAACGGGCGGTCGGGGCGGAAACCCTGCTGCTCCATGTCCCAGATGATGCGGCGGTGCACCGGCTTCAGGCCGTCGCGAACGTCGGGCAGTGCGCGCGACATGATGACCGACATGGAGTAGTCGAGGAACGAACGCTCCATCTCGTCCTGCAGCGGAACGGGCTGAATCTGGTCGAACAGATTTGGATTGTCACTCATGAGTGGCTCCCGTCGGAGTTAGAAGTCGAGGTTCCGCACATCGCGGGCGTTGGTGGTGATGAATTTCTTCCGGCTGTCGACATCGTCACCCATCAACACCGACACGACCTCGTCGGCAATTGCGGCCTCTTCGACCGTGACCTGCAACAACGTGCGCGACATCTGGTCCATGGTGGTGCTCTTCAGCTCCTGCCAGTCCATCTCGCCGAGACCCTTCAGGCGCTGGAACTCCTTCTTGTGGTTCGGCTTCTCCTGCAGGAACGCCGCCTTGGCGGCGTCGTCCTTCAGGTACACCTTCTCCTTGCCGACCTCGGTGGAGTACAGCGGCGGCTGTGCGATGTAGATGTAGCCGGCCTCGACCATGGGGCGCATCTGTCGGTAGAAGAAGGTGAGCAACAGCGTGCGGATGTGGCTGCCGTCGACATCAGCGTCGGCGAGCGCGATGATCTTGTGGTAGCGCGCCTTGGTGACATCGAACTCGTCGCCCACGCCACCGCCGATTGCGGTGATCAGCGCCTGGATCTCATTGTTCTTCAGCATCTTGTCGAGGCGTGCGCGCTCGACGTTCAGGATCTTGCCGCGGATCGGCAGGATCGCCTGGGTGCGCGGGTCGCGTGCGTCGACGGCCGTGCCGCCGGCCGAGTCACCCTCGACGATGAACAGCTCGCTCTCCTCGGGCTTGCCGCTCGAGCAGTCCTTCAGCTTGTCGGGCATGCCGGCGCCCGAGAGCGCCGTCTTGCGACGAACCGCGTTGCGTGCGTTCTTCGCGGCAAGGCGTGCCTGCGCCGCGGCAATCGCCTTCTTCACGACCTTGTTGGCCTCGGTCGGGTTCTCCTCGAGCCACTCGGCCAGGAACTTGTTGGTGCTCTTCTGCACGAACGAGCGCATGGGAACGTTGCCGAGCTTGGCCTTGGTCTGGCCCTCGAACTGCGGCTCGCGCAGTTTCACCGCGATGATCGCGGTGATTCCCTCGCGGATGTCCTCGCCGAGCAGGTTGTCGTCCTTTTCCTTCAGCAGGGTCTTCTCACGCGCGTACTTGTTGAGGACCGACGTGAGAGCAGTCTTGAACCCCTCGACGTGCATGCCGCCCTCGGTGGTCGAGATGCCGTTCGCGTAGCCGTGGATGCCCTCGTAGTAACCGGTGTTCCACTGGATCGCGATGTCGAGCTGCATGCCCTCTTCTTCGTCCTCGTCCTCGAACGCAGCGACCTTGTTGAAGAGAGACTCCTTCGACTGGTTCAGGTGCTTCACGAAGTCGACGATTCCGCCCTTGTACTGGAACGTGACCTGCTGTTCCCTGCCCTCGCGCTGGTCCTCGAACACGACCTCGAGGCCCTTGTTCAGGAACGCCATGGTCTGCAGACGCTCCATGACGGTGCGTGCGACGAACTCGACGCCCTCCGAAGCAAAGATCGTGGGGTCGGGGTAGAAGGTCACCGAGGTGCCGGTCTTGCGGCCGCGCGCAGGTGTCTTGCCCGACTTGGCGAGCTTCTGCTTGACCTTGCCGCCGTCGCCGAACTCCATGGTGTAGCGGTCGCCGCCGCGGTCGATCTCGACCACGACCTTGGTCGACAGAGCGTTGACGACGCTGACGCCCACGCCGTGGAGACCGCCCGAGACCTTGTATCCCTCGCCGCCGAACTTGCCGCCGGCGTGCAGCACGGTCAACACGACCTCGGCCGCGCTCTTTCCCTTGTGCGGGCCGGACGGGTACGGATCAACGGGAATTCCGCGGCCGTTGTCATCGACCCGGCAGCCGCCGTCGGCAAGGAGGGTGATTCCCACGCGGTCACAGAAGCCCGCCATTGCCTCGTCGACGGAGTTGTCGACGACCTCCCAGATGAGGTGGTGAAGGCCGGCGAGGCCTGTGGACCCGATGTACATACCGGGGCGTTTACGAACGGGGTCGAGTCCTTCGAGAACCTGGATGTCCTTGGCGCCGTAGTCAGCGGACGGGTTCTTCGCGGGAGTCTTTTTTGATGAAGACATTGCGTGAACATCCTAACAATTGGGTGCCCTCGTAATCGGGAGTGTCGCGGTCAGCGGGAGCGTTTTACCTTGATGTTGAGCGAGTCGATCTCGTCGCCGACATGCTCGCGCAATGTGGACAGCAACTGTGGTTCGAGGAACTTCAGTTGTGTCGCCCATGCCGGGTCATCGACCTCGACTGTGAGCACGCGCTTCTCGAGCCGCTTCGGTGTCACGTGTTCGGCCACGGAATCTCCGACGATCTGGGGCCAGTGCGAGAACAACCCGAACGCGGCGGTCTTGTCGGAGACCTTCATGCCCCTCAGCACCTTGTCGAGCATCTCGCTCAACGGCCGGGGTGCCCTGCCCGGGGGCACGTGTTCGTCGGTCATTCGGGTCGCTCCCCCTGCGGGTCATGTGTCACGACGGTGCCGTGCGCGATGTGAATGATGCTGTCGGGGTGTGCCGCCTCGGGCAGCACCTGTGCGGTGGTGATCAACACCTGGCCCGGCGGCATGTGGCGCAGCAGTGCCTCGCACCTGTAGGGGTCGAGTTCTGACAGCACGTCGTCGAGCACCAGCAGGGGCGTGCTGCCCACGATCTCGGTCACCAGGCGATGGATCGCCAGCTTCACGGCCAGTGCGAGGGTGCGGCACTCCCCCTGTGAGGCGTGGGTCTTGGCCGGCATGCCCTTCACCGAGAAGAGCACGTCGTCGCGGTGCGGGCCGACCGTCGTGATGCCCCTGCGGACATCCTCTGATCTGGCCGCTGCCAGGGCAGGGCCGAGCCCCGTGCGCCGCCACTCGGGCTCATACGACAGGTCGATCGGTGTGGCCTCCCCGGCCAACTGCTCGTATGCCTCGCGAACCAACGGGGTCAACCGGGCCACGATCTTTGCCCGCGCCTCGCCCAGGTACGAGCCCTTCTCCACGAACTGTGCGTCCCACACGTCGAGGGTCAATTCGATGTCCTCTGTGAGCCGGCCGTTCGCCTGCTTCAGCAGCGTGTTGCGCTGGCGCACGATGCGGTCGACCTCGAGCCGCACCGAGTCGTTCTTCACGGCAAG
>CAZENK010000008.1:32457-62603 GCA_964513585.1 uncultured Bifidobacterium sp.
GCGGTGACGCCTTCGTTCAGTTCGATGACCGCGTGGCGGTACACGCGGAAGTCGGTGAGTTCGATGCGCCGGATCACGTCACAGACGTTGCGGCATCAGCAGGTAGAGGTAGTCGCTGTTGCCGACAGGGCTGATGATTGCCGGCTTGTTCGACACGCTCGTCGAGATCGACACTTCCTCGGTGCCGCATGCGTTCACACCGTCGGACAGGTAGTCGGAGTTGAACGCGACGGTGATGTCCTCGCCGGTGAAACGTGCATCGAGGTCCTCGACGCTCGTTGACCCGTCGGTGAGTGTCACGGTCAGGCGCACACCCTCGGGGCTCATGCGCATGCGCACGGGCGTGGTCTCCGATGCGAGCACGCGGCTGCGGCGAAGGGCATCGAGCAGTTCGTCGCGGTTGACGATCGCCTCGTTCGTGTTGTTCTTCGGGATGATGTTCATGTACGGCGGGTACTCGGCGTTGATGAGTTTCGTTGCCAGCGTCATTGTGTTCGACTGGAACGACGCATCGCCCTCGTTGAAGCGCACCGTGATCTCGTCGGATGCGTCGAGCAGACGCTGCAGCTGCTCGAACGCAGTCTTCGGGATAAGGAAGTAGTCCTCGGACATTCCACTCGTGCCGGCCACTTCGCGCATCGCCAGGCGGTACCCGTCGGTGGCGACAAGGCGCAGCCCGTTGTCCGTCGAAGTCATCATGACTGCAGACAGGTGCAGTTTGTGCGGCTCGCTGCTGGCAGCGAGAACGACCTGCTCGAGTGCCGACTTGAAGAGAGTCGAGGCAAGAACGATCGGTTCGCCCGTCGGGGCGAGCTGGCGCGGGAACTCGATCGTGTTCATCGTGGGGATCGTGAACTGGGAGCGCTGTGCGGTCACCGTGGCGTTGTCACCGGCGAATTCCACGGTGATCTTGCCCGACGGCATCACGCGAACGATGTCGTTCATCGTCTTTGCACTGACCAGACCCTGACCGTCGGTGTCGCCCGCAACGGGGATCGTGAACTGCAACGACATGTCCTGGCTGGTGCTCGATGCAACCAGCGTGTCACCCGTCAGCGTGAGCTTCACGCCGGCGAGTGCCGGAGTACCGGCGTTGCGTGACGATGCAACGCGGGCAAGTGCCCCGAGAGCTTCGGCAAGAATTCCCTGTTCGCTTTTGAACTTCATGCTGCGACTTTCGTGAGTGTCGTCCCAGTGTAGGACGGTGCGATTACCGATGTTGGAAGAAGGTGTATGTCTGTAATGGTTCTAATAGGTGCTGTGGATTGTGGACGAACGCTCTCCAGGCCTTGCGGCGACTGAGAACACCGTGTGAACGACGAACCGGGGTTATGAACAACTTTCAGCCGTGCAACTCGGGCACATGTGGACGAGACGTGAGTTGTCCCCCGATGTGCACATGCACCCCACACTGTCGTCCCCATGTGATTCACAGCCCTACGAGTTCCGTACGCGGCTGATGATGTCGGTGACCTGGTCGAATGTCGCCTTGTCCTCGCGCATGAGGCGCTGGGTCTTGTCGACTGCGTGGATCACGGTGGTGTGGTCGCGGCCACCGAAGAGGCGGGCGATGGCGGGGTAGCTCAACTCGGTCATGTCGCGGAAGACGTACATGGCGATCTGCCGCGCCGAGACCAGGGGCCGCTGGCGGGACTTGCCCTTCAGAGCCTCGACGGAGAAACCGAGGTACCCGGAGATCTCGAGCAGCATCTCTTCGTCCGTGCGGGGCTTGGTGGCCGGGGCGGTCAGCAGGTCGGCCAGTTGGTGCTGGGCCATCTCGACCGTGGCGGTCTCGCGGGTCAGGTTGGCATAGGCCGTGACACGGATCAGGGCCCCCTCGAGCTCGCGGATGTTCGATGTGATGTTGCTGGCGATGAATTCGAGCACGTCGGCCGGCAACGGGGTGTTGTCCCTCTCCGCCTTGTTCCGCAGGATCGCCAGGCGGGTCTCGAGGTCCGGGGGCTGGATGTCGGTGATGAGACCCCAGCGGAACCGGCCCCTCAGGCGGTCCTCCAGGGTCGGGATGGCGTCGGGCATGCGGTCAGACGAGATGACGATCTGCTTGTTGGCTCCGTGGAGGCTGTTGAAGGTGTGGAAAAACTCCTCCTGGAGACCCTCCTTGCCTTCCATGAACTGGATGTCGTCGATCAGCAGAACGTCGACGTCCCGATAGCGCCTCTTGAAGGCTGCAGTGGTGTTGGTGCGGATCGCATCGACGTACTCGTTCAGAAAGGTCTCGGTGGAGACGTACCGGACCTCGTAGTGGGCGTAGTGGGCATGCACGTACCAACCGATGGCCTGGAGGAGGTGGGTCTTCCCGAGACCGGCCGAGCCGTAGATGAAGAGAGGGTTGTACGAACGAGCCGGGGTCTCTGCGACGCGCAGTGCTGCAGCGAGCGCGAACTGGTTCGAGGCGCCCTTGACGAAGTTCTCGAAGGTGTAGCGGGGGTTCAGACCCACCGCATTTCCCTTGCCGTTGTTGGTGTTTGTGGCTTCGGCGACGGGGGCGGTCACCTCTGCGGCTGGAGTTGTTTCGTCGACGATCGACACGTCGGAGATCTCGATGATGAGCTCGCGGTCGCTCTCGCCGATCTCATCGAGTGCATCGATGACGAGGGGGCGGTAGCGGGTCACGATGCGGTCGCGCACGTGCGCGTTCGGAACCTGAAGGCGCAGTGACGCGTTGTCGCTGGTCACGGCGATCACGTCGTTGAATGTGGAGTACCAAACACCTTCGGAGACCTGTGCTTTGAGTAGTTGTGCGGTTGCATTCCACACAGCTTCGTGATTGCTCATTGAGTGCCCCCCAAGAGGTAGTCCACAACGAAATCCACAGGGTGTGGATGACGCTCCCAGCCAACTCAACTGGGAGTTTGACCGTAGCCAGCCCCTGTGGATACTCCAAATTGACCCAGGCCTCAGGCTCGGATTCCCGGAGCGGGCGAATCCGGCGGGTGACGTTGCCTGAGAGGCCCGGCCCGGCGTTAGCCTGTGGTCTGCTTTCGTCTCGCGCCGCTGGCGCAGGAAAGCCCATCCAGACCGCATCTCCACTTCCGGAGCTTGTCCCACAGGAGGCGCCATGAAGCGCACCTTTCAGCCCAACAATCGACGCAAGGCCCGCAAGCACGGTTTCCGTGCCCGTATGGCCACCCGCGCCGGCCGTGCCGTCCTGAAGTCGCGCCGCGCCAAGGGCCGCCACCGCCTCAGCGCTTGATCGGCCGTATCCAGAGCCGCTCGGACTTCCTTCGGGTTCGCCAGGAGGGGGTGCATGTGCGCTCCGGAGTGTTGTCCTGCACCATGTTTGTCGATTCGACCCTGTCCCAGCCCCGTGTGGGCTATGTGCTCGGCCGCGCCTATGGCTCGGCTGTGAGCCGTAACCGCCTGCGCCGTCAGATGCGAGAGATCCTGCGGACCCGCGAGGCTGCCCTGCAGCCCGGCGTCTATGTCTTCGGCGCCTCGCCCCGGGCGAAGGGCCTGGCCCACTCAGACCTGGTTGTCAACGTGGATCGCCTGCTTCAGAAGATCGCCGAGCGAGGCCGGCCATGACCATGGTGGAAGAGCACGTGCATTCCGACGAGTGTTTCACAAAAACACAATCGGCCATGCTGTCTGCAATTCGCTTCTACCAGCGGGCCCGCGATGGTCGCCCCTCGCCCTGTCGGTTCTGGCCCTCATGCTCCCACTACGCCGTTGAGGCCATCGAGACCCACGGCTCGGCCCGAGGTCTGTGGCTCACGATTCGCCGTCTCTCCCGTTGTCGCCCCTTTGGTCCGTCCGGGGTTGACCCAGTTCCTGCGCCGAAGGGCGCTTCCAAGAAAGGCTGATTCATGTTCAGAGCCGCCGCCTGGTTGATCGACACGTTCTACGCGTGGGTGAGCAACTACGCCATTGCCATCGCGCTGGTTGCCGTCGCGATCATGTTGTTGATCACTCCCCTCACCCTGAAGAGCACCAAGGGAATGCTCGAGATGCAGCGTCTGCAGCCCGAGATGAAGAAGCTGCAGAACCAGTACAAGGGTGACCGCCAGAAGCTGAACGAAGAGATGATGAAGCTCTATCAGCAGCACAAGGTGAACCCGCTGGCCTCGTGCCTGCCGTTGCTCGCCCAGATGCCGGTGTTCATCATCATGTTCCAGGTGCTGAACGGCCTGGGCCGCATGGGTGCAGACGGCACGTTCGACCCGAAGCACATCGCCACCGACTCGGCCCTCTACAAGTCGCTCGACCCGGCGCGCGAGATGCTCTCGTTCGGTCTGGACCTGGCGATCACGCCTGCCGAGGCCATGAGCGATGACTTCGTGCGCGGAATCCCCTACGCGCTGTTGATTCTCGGTCTTGCCGGCCTGTTCTTCATCCAGCAGCGCATGGTTGCCAGCCGCACCACCAGCGCGACCATGTCGCCGACCCAGGCGAAGATCATGCAGTACCTGCCCGTCGCGTTCGCCCTGTTCCAGGTGGTTCTGCCCACCGGTCTCGTCGTGTACTACGGCACCCAGGCCATCGTGCGCATCGTGCAGCAGCACTACATCACGAAGCGCTTCTACGGAGAGAACGGCCTCGGCCGCGAGGCCCAGGAAGCCAGCGAACGTGCCCGCGAACTCGGTGAGGAAAAGCCGAGCAAGCAGAAGAGCGAACCAGAGCAAGCACCGTCACCGATTCAGAGCAAGCGCGTGACCCCCGCAAAGAACCGGCCCACCCCGAGTGGGCGCCCGAACCGCCCGGTGCCGCCGAGCAAGCGCAAGAAGTAACCGCGCCCACGGGCGCACTGACAACAAAAGAGGATCCCATGGAATGGGTAGAAACCACCGGAGAAACACTCGAAGAGGCCAAGGAAGCCGCTCTTGACCAGCTCGGAGTCGCAGAAGACGACGCCGAGTTCGAGGTCATCGAGGAGCCGAAGCAGGGCCTGTTCGGCCGTACCCGCGGCGAGGCCCGGGTGCGCGCACGCGTGAAGCCGACTGCTCCCCGCGGCAAGACCGAGCGTCGCCCGCGGCGTGAGAAGGAAAAGTCGGGCGAGCGTCGTGAGGCACGACCCCGCAACGAGCGCCCGCGCCAGGAGCGCGAGCCCCGTGAGGCCCGCCCGCCCCGCGAGAAGGTTGATGTCGACCCCGCAGTCGTGGGCCAGGCAGCATCTGAGTTCCTGGGCGGCCTTGTCGAGGCCTTCGGCACCAAGGGAACCGTCACCGTGAACCGCGAGGACGGCGAGATCGAGGTACGGGTCGACGGCACCGAGCTCGGCCTGTTGGTCGGACCCGGCGGTGCGACACTGCTCGCGATCCAGGACCTGACCCGCGTGGCAAGCCAGCGCCGTCTCGGCGACCAGGACACCCGCCTGCGCATTGACATTGCCGGATACCGCGAGCGTCGCCGCGAAGCCCTGAGCCGCTTTGCCACCAAGGTCGCAGACGAGGTCAAGGAGACCGGGTCGGCCCGCATGCTCGAGCCGATGACCTCGGCCGACCGCAAGATCGTGCATGACACGCTGCTCGATTATGAGGGTGTGAGCACCCGCAGCGAGGGCGAAGAGCCCCGCCGCCGCGTGGTGGTGGAGCCCGCATAACGCACTCCCCCACACACAACCCAATGTTGAAGAGCCCGCCGACAGGCGGGCTCTTTGCTTGTGCCACTAAGTTTCTCTGCCGTGGCCGCACGACGCACGTTGACCGAGGTACTCGAATCCGCCCAGCGCGTGGGCACCCTCGGCGACCGCCCCATCCCTGAGGTCATCGACCATGCACGCCAGTTCGTGGCGGCATTGGCTGATGTGTCGGGCCGGGTGGTCGACATCGGAACGGGCGCCGGTGTGCCCGGTCTGGTGATCGCCGTCGACCGCCCCGACCTTGAGGTTGTATTGGTCGACCGCAGGGCCACCCGCATGGACGCCCTCCGGCTGGGGGTGGCCGCCCTGGGTCTTGAGCCGCGGGTGACGGTACTGACGGCCGACGTGGACGCCATGGTTCGGGACTCCGACCACGCCGGCACCTATGACGCAGTCGTGTGTCGGGGCTTCGGCCCACCGGAGTCCACTGCCCCCCTCGCCCGGGGGCTCCTAAAAAACGGAGGGACTCTGATCGTGTCCGAACCCCCCTCCCCGGACCCCTCCCGATGGTCCGAAACACTGCTTCGAGAGGCTCGTTTTTCGCCCCCCAGATACGCCCCGGGCGTGGTTGTACTGACCGCAAACCCTTGACCTACAAGGGGCCAGGGATGTTTCGCGTGAAACACCCGAACCTTTTCAAACCTTCAGATGTTTCACGTGAAACATTGACGGAGCCCGGGAGTCACCGAGGTGGTTTCACGTGAAACATGGGGCGACATCCACCAGTTGTCCACAGGCCGCCTCTATGCTGGCGAGCAATCACCCACCACGCTTGTCAGCAGGAGCGACCACTTCATGAGCGATTCCGACACCGTCGTCTTGGCCATCTCCCTCCAAAAGGGTGGGGTCGGCAAGACCACCACCGCCATCAACTTGGGTGCGGCGCTTGCTGAGCTGGGCTTTCGGACCCTCGTGATCGATCTCGACCCACAGGGGAACGCGTCGTCGGGTCTCGGAGTCAACATCCCGGAAGACGCCCCGACCATTGCTGAGGTGTTGCGCCGGGAGGAAACCCTTGACGCCATCGTCGAGCCGACTGCGGAGAAGAACCTGTTTGTGGCCCCGGCCCCCAAGGGCCAGCAGTTGGCTGAAGTCGAAGCTCAGCTTGTGGCCGAGATGTTCCCCCAGCCACGCCTGAAGGACGCGATTGATGCCTGCCGCGGTGACTGGGACTACATCTTGATGGACTGCCCGCCGACCCTCGGGCGCCTCACGGTCAATGCCTTCATGGCTGCCGATTCGATTCTGGCCCCGGTCCAGTGCCAGTACTTTGCTCTCGAGGGTCTGCGTGACCTGAGCGACGTGGTCCGCCAGGTCAAGCAGGCTCTGAACCCGACTCTGGAGATCGGCCACTATCTGTTGACGATGTCCGAGGCCGCCAAGAAGCTCTCGCAGGAAGTCGAGTCTGAACTGCGTGGGGCCTTCGGCGAGCGCGTGTTCAAGACGGTGATCCCGTACAACGTGAAGTTGGCCGAAGCACCATCGATGGAGATGTCGGTCCTGAAGCACGCTTCGACATCAAAGGGCGCAAAGGCCTATCGCGCAGTAGCAAAGGAGTTGAGCAATGGCAGAACGCCGAAAGCTAGGTAAGGGTCTCTCCACCCTCATCCCCACCGAGCGGGCCGGCGGCGACGACGCTCCCGCTGCGACACCAGCCGCCCGCACCACGCCGCCGAGCACCGGTACAGAGTTGCCGGCATCGGCATTGCGCGATGTGCCGACCGGTTCGATCACCCCGAACCCCAACCAGCCACGAGTTCATTTTGATGAAGACGCCCTGAACGACCTGGCCAATTCGATCCGCGAGATCGGGGTGCTGCAGCCACTCTTGGTGCGCGAGGTATCGGCAGGTAAGTACGAACTGATTGCCGGCGAGCGCAGGTGGCGCGCCGCCCAGCGAGCGAAACTGGCGGAAGTGCCGGTGGTCGTCCGGGAGATCAACCAGCTCGAGTCCGTGGAACAGGCGCTGGTGGAGAATCTTCACCGTGAAGACCTGACTGCACTCGAAGAGGCATCGGCGTACCAGCAGTTGGTCGACGACTTCGGCCTGACCCACGAGAAGGTCGCAAAGCGTGTGGGCAAGAGCCGAGCGGCAGTCTCGAACGCCCTGCGCCTGCTGCAGTTGCCGGCATCGATCCAGGGTTATCTGGCCGACGGCCGCCTCGATGCCGGGCACGCCAGAGCCCTGCTCGGGTGCAAGGACACCAAGCAGATGGAATCCCTTGCCGCCTCGGCAGTGCGCGACGAGTGGTCGGTTCGCCAGGTCGAGGACGCAGTGAAGGGTTCGGTTCCTGGGTCAACCGGCTCCGCCGGTACCGGTGGCAGCTCGGGCGGGGGAGGCAGTACCACGTTGAAGCCAGCGGGTCTGCTCGAACTCGAGAGCCTGTTGGCCGAGCATCTCGACACCAAGGTCACGGTCTCGATGTCGGGCAAGCGCGGGCGGATCGGCATCGACTTTGCCGACCTCATTGATCTCGAGCGCATCTACCGGCGGATGACCGAGTCGTAGCCCTCAAATTTCAACGGCGTCATTTATCCACAAACAATCAACCTCAAGTGGGACTTCATTGTTGATGGTTTCCCACAGCTGTGGAACACCTGTGGATTACTTGATCTCAGCGACCGGATCTGCCCGCCAGGCGTCGATTGCATCGGCCACGGCGGCCGACAGGGCTGAGGTCTTCACGCTGACGAGGTCATGGGGCCCCATCGAGCACAACACCGCCGGCATGCGGGTCTCCCGCAGGATCGGGTGGCGCACGCCCTGCACCCGTATCGACAATTCGGGCACGCGGTCTGCCATGGCTGCCGCGATTCTTGCGGCAAGGTTGCGCCCGCCGACACTCACGAACGTGGGCACTTCGTAGTACGACAGCGTGCACGCTGTGTCTTCCACCGACTCGAAACCCACATACACCTCGGCACTGAAACGGTTCGCGGTCTGGGCCTGGGTTGATGCATCAAAGTCGACGGTGGTCGTGAGTGGATGGCTCTCGCGCGCACGCTTGACCACCGCATGCGCGAGGGCTGCACCCCCGTGGAAGTAGCCGATCACGATCCGCGCATCGTCGTGCGACCGTTCTGCCTCGAGCTCGATGCCCTCGCGCACCACGGCCACGCCCGGCCCGGTGCCGCTCTGTGAGCCCATGCGCCGCAGTGCATCCACGAGTTCGGGTGTGCAGATGCCGTTGCCCTCCAGGCCGATGTTGACCTGGAAATCAGAGATCGCCCGCACCAGCAGCGGACCGAAGATGCCGTCCACGCGACCGCAGTCGAAACCGAGCCGGTTCAGCATCGACTGCAGTTCTGCCACGTCGTCACCACGGATGTTCGGCGAACGCAGGAAGAGAAGCCTCTCGCCGAGCGACCACGAGGTCTCGATCAGCGCGGACCACGTGATGTCGTCGCACTCACCCGTGGCGCGGAGACCGTACGAGTCCTGGAACGCAAGAAGCGCTGCGTGCGTGCGGGCACAGAAGTTCGAGTCCTCTGCAGAACCGGGTGCAAGGAAACCGGCGGCTGCGAGGCGTCGTTGCAGTTCGCGAACGGCCGGCCCCCGATGGCCGGGACCAATCAGGAAATCGGAAGGAATGGTTCGATCTCCGAGAGCATGCGGCTCTTGGGCATGGCACCGACGATCTTCGTCTTGATGTCGCCCTTGTCGAACAACAACATGGTGGGGATGCTCATGACGTTGAAGCGTCCGGCGATGTCGCCGTGGTCATCGACGTTCAACTTGGCGATCACGATGCGACCGGCCTTCTCGATTGCGATCTCCTCGAGGATGGGGGCGATCTGCTTGCAGGGCCCGCACCACTCGGCCCAGAAATCGACGAGGATGGGTGTTGACGAACCGTTGACCGTTTCGTCGAACGTTGCGCTTGTCAGCGTGATGATTCCGGCAGCCATGGTGGTGTCCTTTCCTTACGGCAACACTTTACTGCCGGGCGCCTCAAGATTGCGGAGGACGCCACGCGTGCACGGACTCGATGACATCGATGCGCGGCCCGCCGATCAGGTCGACACAATCGGGGATCGCGGGCAGCACGGCATCGAGACATTCTGCGATTGCCTTGGGGTTGCCGGGCAGGTTGATGATCAGCGACGAACCACGGGTGCCTGCGAGCTGTCGACTGAGGATGGCGGTCGGGATGATCGCGTGGGAGATGCGCCTCATGAGTTCCCCGAACCCCGGGATGATCCGCTCACACACGGCTTCGGTTGCCTCGGGCGTCACGTCGCGCGGGGCGGGGCCGGTGCCCCCCGTGGTGAGCACCAACGAACAACCGTGCACGTCGACCAAATCGACGATGGTGGCCGAGATGAGGGCCTTGTCGTCGGGGATCAGTCGGCAGACACACTCGTGTGCGGTGGTGAGCTTGTCCGCCAGGTATGTGGTGAGTGCCGGTGTGCCGCGGTCCTCGTACTGGCCCGCAGAGGCCCGGTCTGACACCGCAATGACACCGATGCGCACCATGGCAACGGTGCCTAGTGCTGGTTTTCGAGCCAGCGCTCGGCGTCGATGGCCGCCATGCAGCCAGAACCTGCAGCTGTGATGGCCTGGCGGTAGGTGTGATCCTGCACGTCGCCACAGGCGAACACGCCGGGCACGTTCGTGTAGGTCGAGCCCTCGCGCGTCAGCAGGTAGCCGGAATCCTCCATGTCGAGGATGTTGGTGAACAGCCCTGTGTTCGGCTTGTGGCCGATGGCGATGAACAGCCCGGTGACCGCGAGCGGCCGCGACTCGTTGGTGACCGTGTCGGTGATGGTCACGCTCTCGAGGGTCTGGCTGCCGTGCAGCTCACTGACGCGGGAGTTCCAGAGGATCTCGATCTTCGGGTTGTCGAGCGCACGCTGCTGCATGATGCGTGATGCGCGCAGGGCGTCACGACGCACAACCAGGTACACCTTCGACGCGAACTTCGTGAGGAAGCTTGCCTCTTCGATGGCGCTGTCTCCGCCACCGACCACCGCGATCTCGTGGCCGCGGAAGAAGAACCCGTCACACGTGGCACAGGTGGAGACACCGTGGCCGATGAGTTCACCCTCGCGCGGAAGATCGAGCATCAGTGACTGAGCACCGGTGGCCACAATGACCGACTCGGCGGTGTACTCGGTGTCACGCACCCAGACCCTGAAGGGTCTGGACGAGAAATCGACCTTGGTGACCTTCTCGGTGATCATCTCGGCGCCGAAGCGCTGTGCCTGTGAACGGAAGTTGCCCATGAGCTCGGGGCCCATGATGCCCTCGGGGAACCCGGGGAAGTTCTCGACCTCGGTGGTCAACATGAGCTGTCCACCGGGCTGGTCGCTGGTGCTGCTCGGTTCGCCCTCGATCACCAACGGGGCGAGCGAGGCACGGGCGGTGTAGATCGCCGCCGTGAGACCCGCCGGGCCGCTGCCGATGATGATGACTTTGCGTGCGTTGCTCATTTACAGATCTTCTTTCGGGGTGTAGCGCTTGCGCATGAGGATGATTCCGATGACCAGAAACACCGCGCTGAGGATGAAATAGGACAACCACACCGACACCTGGTGGTCGACCACGGCGTCGAGGGCGGCCTGCAGGCCGCGGACCAGGCCGATCAGCAGCAGAACGAGACCCGTGACGATGCCGAACGACGCCAGCAGCCCGAACACGATCCCGCGGGCGGTGGTGACCAGCGGCTGGGTGGTGTACCTGCGGATGGTGCCCACCACTCGGTCGATGAAATCGACGGTGCGATCCGCCCATTCGGGATCAGTGAGGGGGTTGGACACCATGGGTTCAGCCTAACGGCGCATGCACGGCGCCTTCCGTGAACCCTCAGGGGAGAGCGAGCGACCCCAGAGCGGCGTTACATCTGTCCTCGAATCGCAGTTCCACTCCGTCGGCGTTCTGCACGAGCACCAGTCGATGGGGCTCTCCGTTGGCCCGGTCATTGAACTGTGCGAGGGCCACGAGCGAGTCCGGGCACGGCACGGGGTCGGGCTGCGGCGCCGTCGCGTTGTCGCGGGCATCCATGGCTGACCAGTACTCGATCTCGCCCATCTTGTCGCAGGGTTCGGTGTTCAGGTAGACGGCGACTGAGCCGTTGCGCTGGATCGCGGCGTAGGGCACGTTGCCATGGGTGAGGTCGGCGAGCCCTCTCGAGTCGCCCCAGAGACCGGAGAATTCCTCTCCGCAGTCGGCACCACCCTTCGGCGGCACCGAACTCGTGGTGTCCACCGCGACCTGCTCGCCCCCGACGCCGGTGAACAGCACACCGGCCGCTGTCAGCACTATGGACAGCGCGGCGACAGAGGCCACGATGCGCACTCCGAGCGGGGCCTTCCTGCGCGGGGACATCTCGTCGAGTGCGGCATGGATCCGGGCGTCACGGGCCGACTCGCTGTCGGGCATGCGCCTCAGGCTCTCGACGATGGAGGGGTCAAGATCGTCATCGTGGGTCATTCGGGACCTCCTTGCTCGAGAGTCTGACGTTCGCTGCCGTGCGCCGGGTTCCCCATTGTCTCGGCCAGCTGCGCCCGCGCCCGGGAGAGCCTCGAGCGCACGGTGCCGACCGGGATGTCGAGGATGACCGCGATCTCGTCGTACTCGAGATCGGCAACATGACGCAGGACCAGCACCACGCGGTGGTCCTCGGGCAGTCGGCGGAGTGCACGGGTCACGTCGAGGCGGGCATCGACGGCCGGGGTCTCGTCGCTGCTCGAGAGAACGGTGAAAGCCGAATCATCATGAGGCACCGCCCGTCGGCGGATGCGCCGGAGTTCATCGAGTGCTGCGTTGGTGGCGATCCGGTACACCCACGTGGAGAAGCGTGAACGGTGATCGAACGACGGCAGCGCACGCACGATCGAGATCAACGCCGACTGCGTGGCGTCCTCTGCATCGCTGTCGTTGATGATGATGCGATGACACACAGCGCGCACCGTGTCGTGGTGTTCGCGCAGCAACTGCTCCATCGCCCGTCGGTCACCGCGCTGTGCACGGCGAACGAGCAGGTCGTCGCGCGTCACTTTGCCGACGTGAACGAAAGGTCGGTCATCATCGACTGGAACGGGTTCCGGTCGCTGCATCCCGGACTGCGGCCGGACTCGCGCAGGTACAGCAGCACGTGGCGCGCCGGCGTGGTCACGTCGAACGTGGCGGCGCCGGGCCGCTGCGAGTTGAGCGTGCCGACGCGCAGGCCCCACTCGGGCAGTGTCGCGGGGATCGTCTCCGACGTCGTCACGTAGATCTCGGCGTTCCATGGTCCGTTCGCGAAGTTCGCGTTGACGCTGCCGAGCCCCACACCGGAGAGCTGCATCACGAGGCCGACACCGGCCTTCGAACCGAAGTACTTGTTGCCGTAACACACCGTCGTCCACATGGTGTCGGGGTTGTTGTCGAGCAAGAGGGGGACCAGCGACTCGTTCTCCTGTCCGTCGTCGCCGCCCGGGTCGTAACTGCGGACACCGAGAAGAGACACCGGGCCCACCTGCACGTTGTCGACCACGGTGCCCGTGGACTGTGTGTCCTGCAGCCCGCGCCACAGCATGCCTGTCATGATCAATGCAGCCACGAGCAACAACGCGACCGGAACGTAACTGCGAAGTGTCGAGGTGCGCCGGTGCGCCGGCAACGTGCTCTTCGGGCGCGCGTCACCCTTCGGGGTGCTGTCACGACGGGCAGCCGGCTCGACACCGGGTGGCGTCGGGTCAGGCACGGGAGCCAATGTTCGCGGGGGTTTCGGCGCCATCAGCGGGTCAATGGCAGGGGGGCGCGTTCGCGGCAGCGAGGGTGTGGTTCCTGCAGGCGGTGTGACCGAATCGTGCAGGTGCTTCATTGCATCGTCGAGCGCCTTGACGACCTCCGTGCAGTTGGCGAAACGCGCCTCGGGCTTGCGGCGCAGCATGCGGTGGATCACGTTGATGAGCGAACTCGGTACGTCGGCACGGATGCCGTCGAGCGGTGTGGGGTCACGCTCGAGCCGCGCGATGGCCGTGGCCTGGTTGTTCTCCTCGTGGAACGGAACCTCCCCGGCGAGACATTCGTACAGGACGATGCCGAGCGAGTAGATGTCGGCGCGTTCATCGAGCTCGCGCCCCTGCACCTGCTCGGGGGAGAGGTACTTCACCGTGCCCATCATGATGTCGGCCTTCGTCAGGTCGGTCCCGTCGTCCTCCGAACTGCGGAGCGGCTTTGCGATCCCGAAGTCAGTCAGCAGGATCTCACCGTCGCGCGTGAGAAGAATGTTGCCGGGCTTGATGTCACGGTGCAGGATGTTCTTCGAGTGTGCCTTTGCGAGTGCTGCAGCAATCGAGCGGCCGATGTGCACGGTGAGATACGCACCGAGCTGACCCGGTCGGCCCGGTGTGCCGGCGTCATCGAGCTTCTCGCGCAACGAGTTGCCGCGGATCAACCGCATCACGAGCGCGACCTGGCCGTCGGGTTCCTCGATGCAGTCGTACACCGGCACGATGTTCGGGTGCGTGAGCTGTGCGAGTGCGCGCGCTTCGCGACGGAACCTCTCTGCGACGGTCGGATCATCGGCGACATTCGAACGCAACAACTTCACTGCGACTTCGCGACGCAGCTGCATGTCGGTTGCGAGCCACACGTCAGCCATGCCGCCCGAGGCGATGGTGCTCTCAAGGCGATACCTGTCGCCGATGAGGTCTTCGGAGCGTCGTGAAGCAGCCATTACTGGCTGTTCACGCTAGTTGTGGATAACCCCCCGAAGGGGCGATACCCCTTACGCGGATTGACGGAACGCGATTCCGATGGTGCCCTCGCCGGCATGCGTGCCGATGACAGCACCGATGTCACCGACCGTGACCTCGCCCGAGTAGACACTCCTGACCATCTGCAGGAACGCATCGATGTCCGGGCACTGGGCATGCAGGATCCCGACACGCTCGAGCTTGCCGTCGTTCTGCTTCAACACGTCAACCAGGAAGGCAAGGGCCTTCGACCGGGTGCGCTGCTTGCCGGCTTCCTCCACGAGGCCGCCGCGGATCTCGATGAGAGGCTTGATCGACAGGGCGCTGGCCAGCATGGCCTTGGCGTTGCCGATACGGCCGCCCTTCTTCAGGTTCTCGAGAGTGTCGAGAGCGCCGAACAGGTGGGTGCGAGGGATGAGGGAGTTCGCGAGTGCGACCACTTCGTCGGGCGATGCACCGTTCTTGGCTGCTTCTGCACAGTCGAGCACGGTCAGGCCGAGGCCCATCGAGGCGTTGCGGCTGTCGATGACGCGCACGTCAATGTCGCCTGCAACCGACTTGGCGGCGAGCTCTGCGCTCTGCATGGTGGCCGACAACGAGGACGACAGGTTGATGACCACGATCGCGGTTGCCCCGGCGTTCTTCAGGTCGCGGTATGCAGCCTCGAACTGACCGGGCGCGGGCGCGGCGGTCTCGGGCAGCACGGCGGACTGTGAGCACTTGGCCCAGAACTCATCGGTCGTGATTGTGGTGCGGTCGATGTATTCGGTGTCCCCGAAGCGGATGCTGAGGGGAACGATGGTGATGCCGAGGGCATCGGCCATCTCCTGCGGGAGGTCGCAGGAGGAGTCGGTAACGATTCGTACTGTCATTGCTCCGCAACCGTAGTCGCCTGCGCGGCTCTCAGGCGTGCGCGGCGCCAGTGCGACCACCACCACGCGAGGATGATGAGAAGGAGAGAAATCCCCACCAATTGTCCGAGGCCGGCGATCGCGTTCACCCTGGCCGTGATCGTGATGTACGGCACGACTTCGGTGTTGCCTGCGGGGGTCGTGACCCGCACCGAGATCGGGAAGCGTCCGTTGGTGCGGGTCCCTGCCGCGACCTCCACCTCGGTGGTGCTGCCCGCGGCCAGGGTCACGAGCCGGACCGGCTGAGTCAGCTGAAGCTTTGCGCTCGCCATCCTGACCCGCACTGTGAGGGGCTGGTCCGAGTCGTTGCGGAGCTGGATGCGGATTGCCCCCTGTCGGCCCGACAGGGTGATCGAGCTGGGGGTGGTGACCGAGACCGACCCGCGGGTGGCAGTGAGCTGTGACCGCAGACCCGCGATGTACTCGTTCGGTTCGGTGACACCGGATGACTCGCCCATCGCGAGCATCGACATCCACAACGTGCGCCGGGGATCGGAGTCGGCGGTCATCGACTGCGTGGCACGCAGCTCTGACTGGGCGACCGAGATACCTGCGGCCCGTGTTCCCCCGCCGTGACGCGTGGCGACGGGGAAATCAACGACGGGAGTTGCCGGGGTCACGGTCGGAGGCACTGACATGTCGACAATGGAGAACTCGCGCAGCAATCCCACCGCGCGCTCGAGCGAGCCGCGGTTGTCCAACTGTCCCGACGGGGTGGAGACCAACATCCGCAGGTCCTCTGCGGGTGTTCCTGCGGCGAGAAGGTCGTCGCGCTCGACAAGCAGTTCGGCCACTGCCCGGAAGGCGGCGAGCGGTGCCGCGCCGGAGGTGAGTGTCTGTGAGATGCCCGCTTCGATTGCCACCACCGACATCAACTCGGTCGATGCGATGTCTGGCCGGCGCAGCACGTTTGCCGACCCTGCGGATTCGGTGCCGCGCTGGGCCGCCGGCGAGAGGATCATCGAGACAATGCCCGCCTTGCGCAGCAGGGCAACCCCGTCACGGCTCAGTGCATGCGTGGCCCACCACGTGCCGCGTTGCAGGGGCACACCGGGCAGAAGTCGGTTCAGCGTCGTCTCGCCGAACCGGACCTGCTCGATGAACTCGCTCGACTGGCCGATGGCGGCGAAGAGCGACGGGTCGAGCGTGGTGAAGGCCGACACCGCGATCGACCGGGTCTTCAGCGCATCGAGCAGGCGTGCGAGCAGCGACGCATCCCGCGGGTCGACCGAGACGGACAAGGCCTGCACGAGTTCGGGCTCGACCGACAGCGTGAGCGGGGCCGACTGGTTCGTGAGGAACCTGATGAACTGCTCCACGTTTGCCCTGGTCTTGTCGGAGACCACCACCGAACCGTCGGGGCGCAGTGACGGCTCGGACACGAGCCGCACAGCAGCACCGGCCCGCACCCGCGGCGGTTCTGTGTCGCTGCGGTGCACAAAGGTCAGCACGCGCGCCAGAGGGTTGCTCTCCGGTGTTGCCCGCAAGGTGAGCGACACGGGGTAGACACCATCAAAAGGGATGCGCAGACTCGATGCCGAGTCGGTGCTTGCGGTGATCGTGACTGCTGCCACGTACGACCCGTCGGCCCGTCGGGGGGACTGCGACAACCGCAGCGACACCGAGTCGATGACCGCAGCCTCGGCCTGTTGCGAGGCAATCGACCGGAACGATGATCTGTTCGAGATACGACGATGAACGCTGATGTCGAGCAGAGCGTTACGGGGTGCACTCACTCCGTCGGGCAGACGGAACACGAACTGCGCGCGCACGGTACCGGTGATGGTGAACGGCTGGTTCTCGATGACGATCTCGGGCGGGGGAGTGTCGGCCCGGGCGCCGGCTGTGGGCAACGACAACACGGCAACAATTGCGACGGCTGCCGTCTGCCAGAACCGCCGCTTCATGACAGGGAAGCCTCCATGACAACGAGGCCATGGTCGTGCGCGGCGAAATCGAGTGAGTGGTACAGCCCGAGTGCCGCATCGTTCGTCGTCTCGGTGTTGACCACCGTGGTGCTGCAACCCCTGCGGTGGCACCACTCGAGTGCGCGCGCGACGAGCCTCGAGGCGGTTCCCGTGCGGCGGGAGTCGGGGTGCACGGCGAGCCGCTGGATGAACCCCGTGCCCTGCGTGGCCCCGACGACCACGAAACCGTCGATTCGCCCCGCCCGACGCGACACGAAAACCCGCGAGGTTGCCGTGGCCCGGAGGGCATCGCGCAACATGGCTGAGTCGAGTTGCCAGGGGGCATCAAAGGACGCATGGTCGATGGCCAGCAATGCACGGCACAGGTCCCCGTCGGCGGTGACCGCACGTTTCCTCACGGGCCGGGGTGCCACGTCGCGGGGAATGTCGAACCGCGGACGCTCGGGGTGTGCAGCCGACAGCAGGGTCAACTCCTGCACGGTGCGGAACCCCACCTCCGCCAACGGAGCCACCACGGTGTCGGGCAGGGCACTGGTGCGCAGCATCGAGTATCCCCACTGGCGGGCAGTGGCCTTCCACTGCTCGATCACCACGGTGTCGGGCAGGTCGACCCGGTCGTGGGTGCCGGTCAGCAACAGATGACCACAGGTGGGGTCATTGGCCCAGGGGCGCAACCGGGCGCTGGTCGAGCCCGACCAGATCAAGCCCTCGCGGGGCAGGCGCTCGACCACACTCATTCCGTAGACGGTAGTCCCCGACCTGTTGGCGCGTGGGTGGCCCTGTGGGCACGCGAGACGGGTCAGAGATGCCTAGCCTTGAGCCGCCTGCACCATATGTAATTAGGTCAGACCACCGACTCATGATTCCGCCTCGTTTTGCCCCCGTTCTCGAAGAGATGGCCCCCCTTGCCGCACGGTTCCGTGAGGCAGGGCATCGGCTGTTTCTGGTGGGCGGAACCGTGCGGGACCTGTTGATGGGCGATGGCCTGGCTGATGGCGGCCTCGACACCATGGATTTCGATGCCACGACCACCGCACGCCCCGACGAGATCAAGCGAATCGTGTCCGGACTGGCCGATGCAGTGTGGACCCAGGGCGAGCGGTTCGGCACGATCGGGCTGAAGATCGGCGAACGCGTCTACGAGATCACCACACACCGTGCCGAGGCGTACTCGCCTGACTCGCGCAAGCCCGATGTCGTGTTTGCCGACGACATCGAGATCGATCTCTCGCGCCGGGACTTCACGATCAATGCCCTGGCACTCGAGATCACGAGCGACCAGCCGACGCTGGTCGACCCGTTCGGGGGTGCCGCCGACCTGATGTCCCGGGTGCTGCGCACGCCTCTGTCGCCCGAGGAATCGTTCGACGAGGACCCGTTGCGCATGCTGCGCGCCGCCCGCTTCGTGTCGCAACTCAAGGTCACGCCCGACCCTGCGATCACACTGGCCGTCACGCAGATGGCTGACCGTCTGTCGATCGTGTCGGCCGAGCGAGTCCGCAACGAGTTCGACAAGCTCATGACCACCGATTCGCCGAGTGCCGGTCTGTGGTTCCTGATCGACACCGGTCTTGTCGATCGTTTCCTTCCCGAACTCAGACTGATGCGGCTCGAGCAGGACCCCATTCACCGTCACAAGGACGTGCTGACGCACACACTCGCAGTTGTCGAGAACGTGCGACCTGATGCACGGTCGGATTTCGACTTCCGCATCACGCGCCTCGCCGCGTTGTACCACGACATCGGCAAGCCGCGCACGCGTGGCTTCAAGGAGGGCAAGGGCGTCACCTTCCATCATCACGAGATTGTCGGTGCACGCATGACCCGCGAGCGAATGAAGGCGTTGAAGTACCCGAACGACGACATTGCTGCAGTGTCGGAGCTGGTCGCAATCAGCGGCCGTTTCCACACCTACCAGATGGGCTGGACTGATTCCGCCGTGCGTCGTTACGTGCGGGACGCCGGTCCGTACCTCGCGGAACTGAACGTGCTGACCCGTTGTGACTGCACCACGCGCAACGAGAAGAAGGCGCGGCTTCTTGCCCGTCGCATGGACGAGATGGAAGAACGCATCGCCGAGGTGATGGAGCGCGAGGAACTCGCGAGCCTTCGCCCCGAGATCGATGGTCAGCGTGTGATGGAACTTCTCGGCGTGCCGGCCGGCCCGATCGTGGGTGCAGCTCTCGAGTTCCTGATGGACATCCGCCTCGAGGAGGGAATCCTGGGGGAGGACGCAGTGATAGCGCGCCTTCGTGAATGGTGGGCGCAGAACGAGTCGCGCGCCGGTTCCTTGCGGCCCACTCGGCGCATCAACCGCGTGTGACAACGCGGCTGTGCCGCGTCAGGACCCGAGTTTGCGCGCGCGCACCACGAGCGTGGAGGGCACAACGGCGTTCGGTTGGTGCAACGGGGTGAGTTCGTGCATCACATCGATGGTGAAGTTCGCCCGCTGCAGCGCCATCGTGAGATCACCGATCGTGGGTGATGCATCGCCGTAGCGCCTGCGTGCGACGGGGTCGCCGCTGTCGAAGACGGTGGACACAGGGTGTGCGATCGCGAACACGAACCCTGCCTCGGGTCGCAGCACGCGGTGCACCTGCCGGAACAGACGGGCGATGTCGGTGTCGAGCGTGATGTGGTGCACGCACACGGCCAGGTCGACGACTGCGTTCATCAGGAAACCGAGATCGGCGAGCTCACCCTCGTGGAACTCGACCACGACCTCTGCGTTGCGCGCGGCCTGGCGTGCGCGTTGCACGTTCTCGCGCGACGGGTCGATGGCGATGCTGCGGGCGCCCCGCTGGGCCATGGTCACGCAGTTGGGCACCGTGCCGAACAGGCCCAGTTCGAGCACCCTCTTGCCACGGACGTCTCCGCAGACGCGCAGTTCGTCGTCATTGTGGACTGATGCGCCGAAAGAGACGGCGCGGCCGTCTGTGACAACCGATCGTGGGTCTGACATGACCGAATCTTATGGCTATCTTGTGGCGTCATGGGTTTCTCCGTCGACATGTTGAGGGGTGATGTCGGCGTCGTCGACCATCAGCTCGCCCGTCGCGCGTTGATCAACGAGGTGAAACGGGGCCGCATCAGCCGCGAGTCGGTGTGCGATGCGCACCCCGAACTCATCCGCGCCGCCCGCAACCTCGGTGAGCCGTCGAAGACCGTGTGCCCGATCTGCGAGGAAGTCAACGTGGTGCTCGTGACCTACGTGTTCGGTCACGGGTTGCCGAAGCACGGCAAGTGCGTGGTCGACCGCAAGGACATCGAGAAGCTGCAGCGCACCGGTCACGAGTATGCGGCCTATGTGGTCGAGGCCTGCCCGCAGTGCCGGTGGCATCATCTGCTGCGGGTCCTGCCCATCGCGGGTCGCGGTCGCTCTCGGGCCGCCCGCTGACCCTTCCGCCCGGGCGCACCAGAAGCCCACATTGCCTGCGCTGCAAGGGTTTGCTGTGTGTGACCCACCCCTGTGGGATGGTCAATCCGAGCAGATACGCTCTCGGGGTCATATTCACCCTGCTCCACACATGGGGCCCCGAGCTCGTAACTCGGGTCCGAAGGGAGGTCAAACGCAATGCGTTGTTACGAACTCATGGTCATCATCAGCGGCAAGCTCGAAGAGAGCAACGCCCACGGATGGCTGAAGACCATCACGGCAAACGTCAACTCGGTTGGCGGTTCGATCCACGGCAGCCCTGACTGGTGGGGCAAGCGTCGCCTGGCGTATCCCATCCAGAAGCAGGACGACGGCTACTACGCGGTGTTCAACATCGTCGCCCCTGCCGGTGCACTTGACGAAGTGGAGCGCGGTTTCCGCCTCTCCGACGACGTCCTTCGCCACAAGCTTCTTCGTCTCCCCGACGACGAGGCCGCGCGTCGCGGAATGGTTTCGGCGGCATAGTCCGCCCCTTTCGAGCCCCTGCTCTCCACGTCACTCAATTCGGAAGGAACCATCACAATGGCCGATAACTCAGTCACTCTCGTCGGAAACCTCACAAAGGATCCCGAACTGCGCTTCACCACCGGTGGTCGCGGCGTCGCATCGTTCGGCCTGGCCGTCAACCGCCGCTACCAGGTCAACGGTGAATGGCAGGACCAGACCTCGTACTTCAACATCGTTGCCTGGGGCCAGCTCGGCGAGAACGTCGCCTCGTCGCTGACCAAGGGCATGCGCGTGGTTGTCTCGGGTCGCCTCGAGCAGCGCGACTACCAGAACCGCGAGGGCGAGAAGCGCACCGCGATCGAGATCAACGCCGACGAGATCGGCCCCAGCCTTCGCTGGGCAACTGCCTCGGTCGAGCGCAACCCGCGCGGCGAAGGCGGCCAGGGTGGCTACTCCGGTGGCCGCAGCGCCCAGGCCCCCAAGGCCTCCGGCGGCGGCGATGACTACTTCCCGGCCGACGAAGAACCCTTCTGATCCCCATCCGTTTTCTCACTTCCCTCATACAAGGACCACACCATGACCAGCAAGAAGAACAAGGCGCGTAACGCACGCGAGCTGAACCGCAAGTTCAAGAAGAAGGCCAACCCCCTCGCAGCCGAGAAGGTCGTCTTCATCGACTACAAGGACGTGAGCCTGCTGCAGCGCTTCATGACCGACCGTTCGAAGATCCGCGGACAGCGCATGAGCGGCGCCAACGTGCAGCAGCAGCGCGAGCTTGCCACGGCGATCAAGAACGCCCGTGAGATGGCGTTGTTGCCGTACACCAAGCGCACGGTGTCCACCCGCGCCCCGCGCCCCGGCAAGGAAGGCCGCGAGGACGAGAGCACGCTCGAGATGCCCGAGCAGCCCATCACGTCCGAGTATGCGAACCTCGGCGCCGATGACGATGTCACCACCGACGAGGCAGCCGAGGCGGCTGTCGAGACCACGGAAGAGGCCTGATCATGAACGTGATTCTTCGCGAAGACATTGCCGGCGTCGGACGCCGCGGCGACATCGTCACCGTGGCCGACGGTCATGCCCGCAACTACCTGTTGCCCCGTGGCATGGCCATCGTGGCCACCGACGGCGCCGTGCAGCAGGCCAACGCCATGCGTCGTGCGCGTGACCTGCGTGAGGCCGCCGATCGCGACTCAGCCCGCACCGTGGCCGAAGCGCTCACCTCGAAGACCTTCACCGTGAAGGCCAAGAGCGGCAACGAGGGTCGTCTGTTCGGCTCGGTGACCACCGCTGACATCGCATCTGCGCTCGCAGCTCAGGCCGGTGTCTCGCTCGATCGCAAGAAGATCGTGGCCCAGCCGATCCGCACGACCGGATCCCATTCGGCCGTCGTGCGTCTGCACGCCGATGTCGAGTGCACCGTCAAGATCTCGGTCGTGCCCGGCTGAGCGCCGAGCACCCCGTTATCCACAGACCGGACCTGCTTTCCCCAGCGGAATCCACACGGATTTCGCAGGGTTGTCCACTAGCAATCCACAGCCCTTTGCGGGCATGGTAGAGGTCTTCTATGTCCGACCCCGGTGATCGTTTCGAGCGAGGCAACTCGCGCACGAAAGTGCAGAGTGATTCGCGCACGCCACCGCACAACCTCGACGCTGAGGCCTCGTTGTTGGGGGCGATGCTCCTCGACGGCACACCCGTCGGCCTTGCCATCGAGATGGGTCTCGACCCGAGCGACTTCTACAAGCCGGCCCACGGCCACATCTACGCAGCCGTCCGGTCGTTGTCCGCGCAGGGTGAGGCGATCGACGCGGTCACGGTGTCAGAAGAGCTGCGCCGCAGCAATCTGCTCGACGACATGGGTGGGCTCAACTTCCTGAGCGAACTGCAGAACGCAACGCCGTCCATCAGTGGTGCCTCGCGGTACATCCGGATCGTGCGTGACACGGCAATCCTGCGCCGACTCATAAAGGGAGCCAGCGACATTGCCGACATCGGCTACTCGTCACCGGCCGATGTTCGCATGGCCATCGACAAGGCCGAGCAGATCGTGTTCGACATCGGCGACGACCAGATCACCGACTCGCTGCAGAAACTGAACGAGCTCACGAACGTGGTCACCACGATCCTCGAGTCGCGCTACGACTCGGGCTCTGACATCACCGGTGTGCGCACTGGATACACGAAACTCGACAAGCTGCTCTCCGGCATGCAGCCGGGAACACTCAACATCGTCGGTGCACGACCGGCCATGGGCAAGTCGGCGTTTGCGCTCGGCATGGCCGTGAGCGCCGCGCGCACCACCAACCGCCCCGTGTTGTTCTTCTCTCTCGAAATGTCGGCACCAGAGTTGACCCAGAGAATCCTGTCGGCTGAGGCGCAGGTCGACTCCGACCGCATGAGAAGCGGCCGCCTGCTCGATGCCGACTGGACCAAGATCACCCACGCGATGAACCGGCTCAACATCCCGTTGTACATCGACGACACCTCGCAGATCACGGTGATGCAGATCCGCCAGAAGCTCCGTCGTGTGAAGGTGTCGGACGCACCACCGGCCATGGTCATCATCGACTACCTGCAGCTCATGGGTGGCGGCGGCAGTGAGACCCGACAGCTCGAGGTCGCAGAGATCTCACGCGGACTGAAGCTGCTGGCCCGAGATTTCCAGATTCCTGTTGTTGCGCTGAGCCAGTTGAGCCGCGGTGTCGAGCAGCGCTCCGACCGTCGCCCGGGTCTTGCCGACCTGCGTGAGTCCGGCGCGCTGGAACAGGACGCCGACGTGGTCATGTTCCTCTACCGCGAGGAAGCCGCGAACACCGAGGTGCGCCCCAACGAGCGCGGCTTTGCTGACGTGATCGTGGCGAAGCACCGTTCGGGTCCGACTGACACCGTGCGTTTGATCTTCAACAAGGCCTACACCCAGTTCGTCGACGAACCGGAGTGACGCCTCGGTCACAGTCTTCACCCACGTGGTACCCACGGGTGCGTCCCTGTCGCCCCTAGTCTTGGTGCCATGTTCCTCGGTGAGAATCTCATTGTGTACCTGGTGATGGCACTCGGTGGCGCACTCGCCGTGGGGAACATCGCAGCAATCGTGAGGCCACCTGCCAAGCCCCGCAAACCGCGTCGAACGGCTGATGACCAACAGAGCGAAGAAGGCACGGAGAGCACCGACCTGGCAAAGGCGCCGATCGCGCGCAGTCTGTTCATGGCGATCATCGGCGCAACCGCAGCGGTGTGGTCCATCGCGAGTCTGATCTCGTAGACGACCACCCCTGCGCTACCTTCGCACCCATGGCATTCGGACAACCTTCTGGCCCGCCGGCGACTGCCAAGCAACTTGCCGAGTTGATGCAGTTGTTGAATGCCGCCGGCCATTCCGACTTCCGTGATGCCCGCGGGCCCATGGGGTTCACGCAGAGGCAGGCAGGGGGGAAGTTCACCCGCGACGAGGCAGATCAGTTCATCGCTCAACTGCAGGAATGGCAGGAGATCGCCGAGGCAGCAGACGCTGTGCCCACACCCGCAGTCCCGGCACCACCGAAGCCCAAGGTCACGGCCGCGGAGAAGTCCCTGAAGAACGTCCCGACCGAGGTGCTTGCAGCCGAACTGCAGCGTCGTGGCTGGGTCGTTCTCGAGCCCTGATTTATCGAGTTATTGCTCGGTTGCGGTCCTGCATGCGGCGTCGCACCGCAACGGTCGACCGATTAGCGGATTGATCGGGCAGACTCCGAGAATCCCTGTCATGGGAGGCAGAATTCCGAACACGACGAGGCCGGTACCCACCGGTCCGCCGACCACCAGCCCGAGCGTGATAAGCGCAGCACCCATGATGATGCGCAGGACTCGGCCGATCGGGGTGCTCATGAACGACAAGAACCTCATGGTTTTGCTCCTTGGTGTGAGGGAATCTTAGGATGTTGATAATACCCTAGGGGGTATGGTATCTTCAATCTTCATGAAGACACCCAAAGCACAAGGCCCGCTCGCAAGCATCGCGAGATTCTCCGTTGCCAGGAAGAAGACCGTGATGCTGGTCTGGCTGATTGTGGTCATTGCGGCCGCGCCCCTGGCCATTTCTCTGACAGGGGCCCTCTCCGGCGCCGGATGGGACGCACAAGGGTCGGAGGCCCAGGCTGTCCGCAACGAACTGAGGACCCAGTTCCCACAACTGGGAGCAGAAGCAGCAATGATCGTCGTGCAGCAGGACTCACCTGTGACCGACGCACCACAAGCAGTGCAATCCCTGGCCACTGCTGCCAGGACAGCACCCGGCAGCGCGGGGGCGATGAACCCGCTCGATCTTCCCCGCGAATCGGGTCTCGTCTCGATGGACGAAAAGACCGTGATCATCCCCGTGATGCTCGAGGGTTCGGCAGACGCTGATCTTCCCGTCTCGGCGGGCCATCTCATGGAGTGGCTCGCCGAACAAGAGCTTCCCGACGGCGTCACAGCGAATGCCACCGGTGAATGGGCGATGTGGGAGGACTTCAATGCGGAGAACGAAAAGGCACTGCACAAAGCGGAGTTGCTCTCGGGTCTGCCCACGCTCATCCTGTTGTTCATTGCTTTCGGCTCTGCGATAGCAGCAGGCATACCGCTGATTCTTGCCCTCGCCGGCATTGCAGTCGGTTATGCAATCCTCAACATCGCAACCGCCATCACGCCGCTCTCTGTGTGGTCGATGAACTTCTCGATGATGATCGGTCTTGCTGTCGGGATTGACTACAGCCTCTTCATCGTGTCGAGATACCGCGAGGAACGCGCTGCAGGCAAGGATCTTGCCGAAGCAATGGCAAGTGCGAACGAGACCGCAGGTAAGGCGGTGTTCCTGTCGGCATTGACGGTAGTTCTCTCGCTGGCGGCGTTGTTCTTCGTACCGATCATGGTGTTCAGGTCGATGGCGTTCGGAATGATCGTCTCTGTCGTTGCTGTCGCCCTTGCGTCGTTGACACTGTTGCCGGCAGTTCTTGCGGGTCTGAAGGACAAGGCCCTCGTGAACCGCTCGAACGGCAAGGCAGACAGGGCCGCCGAGGGCAGGTGGGCGCGTTGGACGTCGCAGGCTCTCTCCAGGCCACGCCGGACACTTGTCGTCGGACTGGCCGTCATGATCGCCCTCGCAGCACCTGCAGTCTCGATGAGACTGGGCATGCCTGATGCAACCGTGGTTGACCGCGGAGCCCAGAGTCGTGACGGAAACGACGCAGTAGTCGCAGCATTCGGGCCTGGCTCGGTCGCACCGTTCTACATCACGGCTCCGCAGGCAGATGCCGAACGGATTGTCGAGGTCGTGGCAGCTGATCCGAACACGATGATGGCATCGTCGATGGGTGTGACGTCGGGTGACGACCGCACGGTGGTGCGTGCATTCGCGAAGACCGGCGGCAGCTCGCAAGAGACGCAGGACATGACAGGTCGTCTCCGCGAGACAGTCCGGCAGGTCTCGCCCGAGGCGCTTGTTGGGGGCCCGGGTTCACAGAACCACGACCTGACAGAGGCCTTGATCTCGAGCGCCCCTCTTGCGGTCGGGCTCATCATGCTTGTTGCGTTCCTGTTGTTGTTGGTCGTCTTCCGCAGCCTGAACATCGCAATTGCGTCAATTGTGCTCAATCTCATCAGCGTTGCATCAAGTTTCGGCTTTGCGACCCTTGTATTTCAGATGGGTTATGGCGCGGGCCTGATCGGCATCGAACATCAGGGCTTCATCAATGCGTGGGCCCCGCTCTTCTTCTTTGCGCTGCTCTTCGGTCTCTCGATGGACTACCAGCTCTTTCTGCTTGCTGCCATCAAGGAACAACATGAGTTGTCGGGTGACCCTCATGTGGCAGTGAGGGAGGGAATCGCACGAACCGGTCGACCGATCACGAATGCCGCGCTCATCATGATCGTGGTCTTCGTCGCGTTCGGGGTCACCGGGCCGATTCCACCCACCGAACTCGGGATCACACTTGCGGTGGCCGTGCTGTTGGACGCGACCGTGATCAGAATGATGTTGATGCCCGCTCTTCTTGGTCTGCTGGGCAAGCGGGCCTGGTATCTGCCCAAGTGGCTCTCGAGGGTCCTGCCGGAGATCTCGTTCACGCACTAGGGAATTCCACCCGGAACAGCAATTGCCCCCCTCGTCAGAGGGGGGCATTTCGCTAGGGTTTCATCTGTGATTCTTTCCGACCGAGACCTTCGCGCAGACCTGGCCGCCGGCCGCATCATCATCGAGCCCTTCGATGAGTCCTGCGTGCAGCCGAGCAGCATCGACGTCAAGGTGTCGAACCTGTTCCGGGTCTTCCGCAACCACACCGCCGCCGTCCTCGACGTGAAGCAGGACCTCACTGGCCTCACCGAACTGGTCGAGGTTCCCGACAACGAGGCGTTCCTTCTGCACCCCGGCGAGTTCGTTCTCGGCTCGACCCTCGAGCGCGTCGCGGTCCCCAACGATCTTGTCGCGCGCGTGGAGGGCAAGAGCTCGCTCGGTCGTCTCGGTCTCGTGATCCACTCCACCGCCGGCTTCATCGACGCCGGCTTCGACGGACATGTCACCCTCGAGCTCGCGAACCTGGCGAACCTGCCGATCACCCTGTATCCGGGCATGAAGATCGGCCAGATCAGCTTTATAAAGATGACGTCGCCTGCCGAGAAGCCGTACGGATCGGGTGCCCAGGGATCGAAGTACCAGGGTCAGCGCGGCCCGACACCCAGCCGCTACTTCGAGAACTTCAAGTGACCATGTCGGGGGAGGTCCACCAGTCGCGCAAGCTCGAGGATGTCCTCTATGACATCCGCGGGCCGGTGCTCGTCGAGGCCAAGCGCCTGGAGGAACAGGGCCACCGCATCACGAAGCTGAACATCGGCAACCCGGCGCCGTTCGGTTTCGAGGCACCTCCCGAGATCCTTGTCGACGTGGTGCGGCATCTCTCCGAGTCGCAGGGATACTCCGATTCACAGGGCATCAGGTCGGCGCGCACCGCAATCGTGCAGCACTACCAGTTGCAGGGGATCGACATCACGGATCCCGATGACATCTGGCTCGGCAACGGCGTGAGTGAGTTGATCCAGCTGGCGCTGAACGCTCTGCTCGATTCCGGCGACGAGGTGCTGATTCCCGCGCCCGACTACCCGTTGTGGACAGCATCGACCAGCCTGGCGGGCGGCACCCCCGTGCACTACCTGTGCGACGAGAACGATGACTGGAACCCGGATCTCGATGACATCCGGTCGAAGATCACCGATCGCACGCGCGCCATCGTGGTGATCAACCCGAACAACCCGACCGGTGCGGTGTACGGCACGAAGATCCTGCGCGAGATCGCAGAGCTCGCCCAGGAACGGAACCTGATCGTGTTCGCCGACGAGATCTACGACAAGATCCTCTACGACGACGCTGTCCACCACACGTTCTCGTCAGTGGCGCCCGATGTGCTCACGTTCACGTTCAACGGGCTGTCGAAGGCCTACCGCCTGGCCGGCTTCCGCGCAGGATGGATGATGGTGACCGGACCGCGCAAGCATGCCGAGAGCTACATCGAGGGCATCAACATGCTCACCAACATGCGCCTGTGCCCGAACGTCCCTGCGCAGCACGCAATCCAGACCGCTCTCGGCGGTCGACAGAGCATCAAGGATCTCGTTCTTCCCGGTGGCCGTCTGCTTGCGCAACGCGATGCAGCCGTGAAGGCCCTCGAGGAGATTCCCGGCGTGTCGTGCGTGAAGCCGAAGGGCGCGCTGTATGTCTTCCCGCGGCTCGACCCCGACATGTACCCGATCACAGACGACCGACGCTTCGTGCTCGACTTCCTGCGCGCAGAACATGTGCTGCTGGTGCAGGGAACCGGGTTCAACTGGCCACGGCCCGACCACCTGCGCATCGTGACGCTGCCATGGGCCAAGGATCTCACCGAGGCAATCGGGCGACTCGGTCACTTTCTCTCGACCTGGACCCCACCGAAGGACTGAACCGGCTACCGAAGTGGTAGCGGGTGCGGGCACTGCGCATCGTTACTCTCGGGTGCATGTCGAACACCGAAGTCATTCTCACCGGAACCGGCGTTCCGCATGCAGCCCCGGGCCGCGCCGGCGCCGGCGTGCTCGTGCGTCACGGTGACACGATCCTGCAGTTCGACGCCGGCCGTGCAACAGTGCTGCGCATCATCGAGGCGGGCATCATTCCCACCGACATCACTGCCGTCTTCGTGACCCACTACCACAGCGACCATGTGATCGACCTTCCTGACGTGGTCATCACCCATTGGGTGCAGCAGCAGGTCAGGAAGACCCCGCCGTTGCAGATCATCGCTCCGTCGGGCCCGGCATCCCGCTTCGTGTCACGGATGATGGATGCATTCGACGATGACATCCACGTGCGGCGTGCGCACACGGGTGCACCCGACCCACGGTTCGAGGCGATCTCGTTCGACGCACCGTCGTCACCCACGCCCGTGTGGCACAGTGCCGACGGACTCGTCACTGTGGAGGCCGTTGCGGTCCACCACGAACCGGTCGAGGCGGCGGTTGCGTACAGGGTCACGACCCCCGACGGCGTGGTCGTGATCTCGGGTGACACCAGGGCATGCGAAGAGGTCTTCTCCATGGCACAGGGCTGCGATGTCCTCGTGCACGAGACCTGCCGCAAGCGCGCGATGCAGGATGCCATCAAGGGAACTGCGTTCGAGAACATCTTCGACTACCACGCAGACTCGGTGACCGTGGGCGAACTCGCGCAGAAGCACGGCGTGAAGCACCTGGTGTTGACACACCTCATCCCGCAGCCGCGGTCAACAGAGGACGAGGCGAGATTCGAGAGCGATGCGCGCGCCGGTGGCTACACCGGAACAGTGACGGTCGGCAGGGACCTGTTGCGGGTGACTATTCCCCGGGGCTAGCCGCGAGCGGGGCATCGTTCACGGCGATGTTCCTCTCGCCGTTCTCGAGTGCCTCGAGGACATGGATCGCGATGTCGGCGACCTTGACCTGGTCCTCCTCGGCTCCTGCAGCCTTCACGCCGTCATCCAGCATGATGTAGCAGAACGGGCATGCAGTCGCGACACGGCCTGCGCCGGTGCTGATTGCCTCCTGCGCGCGCTCGTCGTTCACCTTCACGCCGATCGACTCTTCCATCCACATGCGGGCACCACCGGCGCCGCAGCACA
>CAZENK010000009.1:0-2481 GCA_964513585.1 uncultured Bifidobacterium sp.
GGTGATGTTGGCGGTGGTGGTGGGCTGGGTCAGTGTGTAGTTGGCGATGTCGGTGCCGCTGAGTGTGAGTCCGGCGATGGTGACGGTGCGGCCGGTGCCGACGTTTGCCGAGTCGAAGGTCGCGGTGGCGGATCCGGTCACGAGGGTCACGTTCTCGGAGCCGACGACACCGACGAGGGTGGCGGTGTTGGTCACGAGTTGTGATGTGGCGCTGTTGTTGCCGTCGTAGGTCTTGTTGTTGGCGGTGATGCCGGTGACGGTGAGCGTCTTGCGGGTGATGTTGGCGGTGGTGGTGGGCTGGGTGACGGTGTAGTTGTTCGCGTCGGTGCCGCTGAGGGTGATGCCCGACAC
The DNA here is from genome assembly GCA_964513585.1 of uncultured Bifidobacterium sp. Classification (GTDB taxonomy): domain Bacteria; phylum Actinomycetota; class Acidimicrobiia; order Acidimicrobiales; family Ilumatobacteraceae; genus UBA2093. Next base: position 352 of record CAZENK010000009.1, read on the forward strand.
CGTGACGGTGCGGCCGGTGCCTGTGTCCTTGGAGTCGAACACCGCCGAGATGCTGCCGAGGTCGAGGGCTGCGTTGTCGTTGGTTTCGATGCCCACGACTGCGGCCGAGTTGGTCACGAGTTGTGAGGTGGCGCTGGTGGTGCCGTCATAGACCTTGTTGTTGGCGGTGATGCCGGTGACGGTCACTGCCTTGCGTGTGATGGTGCCGGTGGTGGTGGGCTGGGTGAGGGTGTAGTTGGCGGCGTGGGTTCCCGACAGTGTGAGGCCCGAGATCTGGATGGTCTTGCCGGTGCCTGCGTTCTTGGTGTCGAACAGGCCCGCGATCGAGGAGGTCACGAGTGTGACGGTGTCACCGGACTCGACACCCACGAGTGTCGCGCCCGAGGTGTTCAGGATCGCCGAGGCGGCGGTGCGGGTGGCATCGTAGGTGCGTGACCCGCCGGTGATGCCGGTGACGGTGATCCCCTTGGCGGTGATGTCGGCGGTGGTGGAGTAGGCGGCCAGGGTGTAGTTGCCGGCGTGGGTGCCCCCGAGCGTGAGCCCGGTGACCGACACGGTGCGCCCGACACCGACGTTGATGTTCGTGAACGCACCGGCAGCAGAGGATGTGTCGATGGTGACGGTGTCGCCGCTGAGCACGCCGTCGAGTGCTGCGTTGGTGGTGTTGAGCACCGCGGTCGCGGTCCTGTCGTAGCCCTTGTTCGCCGCGGTGATACCGGTGGCGTTGATGGTGCGGGCCACGATGCTGGCCGTGGTGGTGGGCTGGGTGAGGGTGTAGTTGCCGGCTGCGGTTCCCGACAGGGTGTAGCCCGAGACGGTGACGGTGCGCCCGACACCGACGTTTGCCGAGTCGAACACCGCTGTCGGTGTGCCGGTGAGGGTCACGTTGTCAGAACCCACGACACCGGACAGTGCAGCCGAGCCCGTCACGAGCTGTGAGGTGGCGGTGGTGGTGCGGTCGTAGGTCTTGTTGTTGGCGGTGACGCCGGTGACGGTCAACGTCTTGGCGGTGATGTTGGCGGTGGTGGTGGGCTGGGTCAGTGTGTAGTTCCCCGCATCAGCACCCGCCAGCGTGTACCCGCTGACCGTCACCGTGCGGCCGGTGCCGACATTGGCCGAGTCGAACACGGCTGTGGGTGTGCCCGAGAGAGTGACGGTGTCGAGTGCGATGACCCCCGACAACGCGGCAGTCCCCGTGATCAGCTGCGCTGTTGCCGAGTTGGATCCGTCGTAGGTCTTGTTGTTCGCCGAGACCCCGGTCACCGTCAGGCCCCGTGCCGTGATGTTCGCGGTGGTCGTGGGGGAGGCGAGGGTGTAGTTGCCGGCGTGCGTGCCGGTGAGCAGCACGTTCGAGGCGGTCACGGTGATCCCGGTTCCCACGTTCCGTGTGGAGAACGCGCCTGTGGCGCCTGCAGTGTCGATCGACACCGAGTCGGAGCCGACCAGGCCCGTCAGTGACGCGCCGGTGAACCCGAGCGTTGCGGCCGTGCTGCGGTCGTAGACCTTGTTGCTTGCCGTCATTCCGGTGAGGGTCAATGTCTTGGTTCCCACCACGAAAGTGCGCGTCACGTCGGTGGCTGCGTCGTAGTCGATGTTGCCGGCGTTGCTGGCGGTGATGGAGCACGTGCCCACACCCACGACCGAAAGTGTTGCCGTGGTGGTGCCGCTCGAGAACGTGGGCGTGCCCAGTGTGCAGACCCCTGTGCTGTTGCTGACGAAGGTGTTCTGCAGCAACGAGGAGCTGCTGGAGGAGATGCTGAACGCAGCAACGCCGTACACGCGGTCGGCAAGCGACCCGAAGGTGATGGTCTGGGATGCCTTCGTCACGGTGAGCGTGGCATCGGCCGAGGTCACTGTCGACACCGCACCGCTGGCGCCCGTGCTGCGCACCACCACCGAGTACGTGCCGGCGTCGGTCGAGGTGAGCGAGTTGATCGTGTAGGTGCTCGAGGTTGCACCTGCGATGTTCGTGCCGTCCTTGCGCCACTGGTAGGTGAAATCGCCCGCGACGGCCCCGGTTGCCGAGGGCGTCACACTGAAGGTGTGCGACTGTGCAGCAGCCTTCGTGGCTGATGCAGGCGCAGTGGTGATGGTGGGCACGTTCGCATAGCGGATGATGACGACACCGGA
>CAZENK010000009.1:2581-62115 GCA_964513585.1 uncultured Bifidobacterium sp.
CGCTCGTGTTCCGCGTGGGGCCGTTGCATGTGTTGTCTGACCAGTGGGTCTGGCCGCCCGTACCGCCGTTGCCGGTGAACGTGTTCGTGCCCCATGCCACGCTGGACGCCTCGCCGTTGCCGCCGTCCCGTTCGGTGGTTGCCGTGGCGCCCGGGGACGTCGTGCCTCCTGCGCGACCGCCCGCGCCCACGATCACGGTGAGAGTGGACGCGCTCGTGGCCGACACGCGCTCGGCGTAGTACGCGCCGCCGCCGCCGCCGCCCGAACCCACGTTCTCGCCACCGCCGCCACCGCCGCCGACCGCGAGAACGTCGACGCTCGACACACCGCTCGGCAACGACGAGTACTCGCAGCCGCCCACGGCGGTGATGCGGACCACGGTGAAGCGGCCCGATGTGCTGGTCGACGTGGTGCACGCGCCGTAGCTGACGGTGGCAGTGCTCGCCGTGACCGTTGTCGACTGCACGGTCGTGGAGTCACCGCTGAACGTGGCGGTGATGCTCGCAGACCCGATCGCGGTGGGGGTCCACGTGCACGAGGCCTGGCCGCTGATCACGCTGGTGGTGCCGCAGTTCTGGATGGTGGTGCCACCCTGCATGAACCGCACTGTGCCGGTGGTGTTGGCGGGTGCGCCCGTGACCGTGGCCGTCAACGTGTAGTTGGTGTTGGTGCGCGGGTCCGCCGGCAGCGACCCGAGCGTGATCGACGACGATGCCCAGGTCGTTGCGCTGGCGACGGCAGCCGGACGGTTCGGTGCACCCGAGTCGACGGGGGTGACCCGGGTGTCGTATGCGGTGCCGGCGTCGAGGCCCGTGATGGTTGAAGATGTGCCAGAGGCGCTCGCTGCGAAGGTGGTCCAGGAAGAGTCGCTCGACTTCTTGTACTCGATCTCGTAGCCGGTCACACCGGTGGGGTCCTGCGGTGCGGTCCATGTCAGCGAGATGCGGGAGGTGTCGCCGGTGGCTGCAGTCGCCCCCACGCGCGCGGCAGCGAGAGAGCCCACGCTGTTGGCGCCGAGTTCGGTGTTGTTGAAATCGAGCCCCCGCAACTGGTACGAGCGTGCCAGGTAGTTCTCGACCTGTCGGATCTGCGTGGCGGTCAGCTCGCCGTTGTAGAGGATGATCTCGGCGGCGTTGAAGTCCGATCGTTCGTCGAAAGATGCGAGCCCTGCGCCGCCGTGGCCGTAGTTTCCGGCGTTGACGGCGAGTTGGTTCACGAAGGCCTGGTTCGAGCCGGTTGAGGCACGGGTGATGCCGTTCTGCCGGAACAGTGTGTTCTGGTCGGTCATCAACTGCCAGTTCAACATGTTGGTGCCGCTGTTGGTTGACGAAGTGAGCCACGACCCGTGCCACGCAACGCCCACGTTGCCGCCCCAGTAGCCCGACAACCAGTTCGACGGCACGCCGTCGATGATTCTGTTCCGTGTGCTGCCGGAGTAGCGCGTCACCTGGAACAGGGTGTAGCGGTTGGTGGTGGTGGGTGAGAACGTCGCGAAACGGATGCCGTCTGCGATACCGCCACTCAGCGTGCGGATGGTGCCCGCGGTGCCGTTGCCGGTGGTGGTGATGATCGACGGTGCGCCCGACACCGACACCGAGTGGCGACCGTTTCCTGATGCATCGACCCACTGGCGGCGACCGGAGTCGAGGGTCTGGTAGTTCTCGGCGATGTATCGGTATGCCGGCGTGCCGATCGATGCGGGGAACGCGTTGTCAGGGTCGGTGGCATAGCGGATCAACACCACACCGGCCCCGCCGGCGCCACCGTCGGGTCGGCCGGCGCCGCCTGCACATCCAGCACCACCGCCGCCGCCACGCACGCCCGCGGTCGGGTTGGTGTTCGTGGTGCGACCGGGCGAACCACAACCGTTGCCGCCGCCACTTGATCCCGCAGGTACCGCGAGTGTGGCGGTACCCCAGTTGTGGCTGCCGCCTCCGCCGCCGCCGCCGTACTCGAGAGCGGTGCCGAGGAAGAAGTTCGACATGCCGGTGCGCCCGGGGGAGCCTGCGGTTGCGTCGGGCGCAGCTCCCGCGCCGCCTGCTCCGCCTGCAAACCCGAGTGTGCTGGTGCCGCCTGCTCCACCGGCAACTCCAGGTCCGAGCCCGCCGCCGCTTCCTCCGTTTGCCGCCGCGATGGTCGTGCCGCCGTTGGTGAGCGACGTGGATCCGCCGGCGGTCGCGCTCCGGTTGAGCGAATGTGATGCAGAGATGCCGCCCCCACCGACGGTTGCGGTCAGGTTGGTGCCGGGGGTCACCGCAACGCCCGACACCGGTTGTGCGGCGCCACCACCACCACCGGCGCCGCCGTCAGCGCCGCCGCCGCCACCACCACCGACCACGAAGGCGTCGATGCTGGTGACGCCGGCGGGAACAGTCCACTGACACGACCCGGAGTTGTTGACCTGTTCCACCGTCCAGATGCCCACCACCGTGGTCGTGGTGGTGCACATCACCGGTGTGGTGGTGATCGTGAACGACGCGGTGGTGGCAGTGGCACTGTTCGCATCAGTCGCACGAACGGTGATGGTGTTGCTGGTGCCCGGGCCCGAGGTGGTGCCCGAGATGACCCCGGTCGATGAGTTCAGCGACAGACCGCCGGGCAGTGAGCCGCTCGCGATGTCGTAGGTGTAGGGGGTTGCGCCGCCCGATGCGGAGACGGTGAGTGAGTATGCGGTGCCGTTGGTGGCGCTGAGCCCCGTCGATGGTGTGGTGATCGAGACTGCAGCCACTGCGGTGACGTCGAAACGCAGGGTCACGTCGATGGGGGAGAACTCGATGATGGTTGCGATGCTGGTGTCACCGGGCGTGTCGTCCCAGTGCATCTGCGAGACCCCGAAGTTCACCTGCAGGAAGCCACCGGAGGAGTCCGGTTGCGCGCCCGGATCCCAGTAGGCGGGTGCGCCGCCCAGGCCCGAGTCGAAGTCCGAGAACACCTGGTAGGCATCGGGCGCATCCCAGGTCCATTGACCCTCGGACACTGCATCGTTGCCGCTCGACCACGAAGCCTGGGAGTTCAGGCTCCGCACCGTGTTCTGCTCGGATTCCGACGTGATCGTCACGGGGTAACCGGGGGTGCCGGCCCAGCGCGAGTTCCGCGCGTTTGTGTACGCGGCATCTCGATTGCGCAGGGTGTTGTCGGCAAGGTAGAAGTGGTCTGTGGTTGCGTTGTACACGTAGCTGCCGGTCGTCTGGCGCTTGACACCGTAGGTGAAGCTGACGGTGCTGGAACCCGCGGACCCGGGAGTCACGGCGAGGGTGTTCAGCGCAGCGTTCATGTTCGCAGCTGTTCCCTCGAAGCTGACCGACGAAGACCCGGAGGAGCCCGACACGAGGGTGGTCGAACCGGCCGTGTACGACACCGTGCCCGAGGTGGTGGACACAGTGGCGACCACGGTCTCGCCGCTCGACCAGTTGCTCAGGAACGACGCGCCGAGACCCAGGTTGCGCGCGGACTGTGCAGTGGCCGACAGCGTGCGCGAGAAGTCGAGTTCGGTGATTGTGCGTGTGGACACCGGGTCGAACTCGACGATGTAGGAGTCGCGGTTGCAGCCGTTGAAGCAGTCGTTCCACAGTCCGTCCGATCGCATCTCGATGAAGTCCTCGCCTCCTGTCTCGCCGTTCGGTTCGTTGGTCGCGAAGTTGTTGTACCTGCCGAGGAGCGACGTGCCGCCGCGTCGGAAAATTGCGTTGGTGTCGTTGCCGCTCCATCGGTACGTGCCCTGCACCGCGCTGTCGGTGGCGCCGAGCCATGAGCTCGTGCCGTTGATTCCGCTGATGGTGGCGTTCTCGCCCGCGTGCTGGATGGTGGCCAGGTAGCCGGGTCGACCGCCGAGCGACATTGACTGCGCCCCCGACCGTGCGTTCTCGTAGGTGATGGTTCCCGAGCTGACGCGCGTGTAGTAATGGCCGTTCGAATTCCAGGTGTACGTGCGCCCGCCGACCGTCTGGTTGCCCGGTCGCATCGAAACGTCGAGTGTCACGCGCGTCGGTACCGGGCTCGTTGCGGTCACCGTCGCCGAGTTCAGTGCCGTGTTCACGGCCGCCTGCGAACCGTCGATCGTGACGGTCGAGCTGTTGAGTGCGCCGGCAGCGATGGTTGTGCTTCCCTGCGTGAGGTTCAGGGTTCCGTTGGTGGCGGTGAGAGTCGCGCGCACTGTTTCACCCAGCGTGTACGCGGTGACCGGGTTGTTGTACCCGAGGCTGGTGGCGGAGTTGACCGTCGCCACGACATCCGGTGTCTGCCGGAACGACAGTGCGCTCGACATGGGATTCGACGGCGCGTTCACCGTGTAGGTGAAACTGGCGGTGCCGTGCTGGCCCGTGACCGAGTACGTGAATGTGTCGCTGCCGGTCGCGCCCGGGTTCGCCACGTAACTGAAACTGCCGGTCGTCGACGACACGGTGGCGGTTCCCTTGGTGCCGTTCTGGGTGATCGCAAAGGTCACGGCGCCACCTGCGCTGTAGTCGTAGCCGGGCAGGAATCCGTAGACGTTCGATGCGCTGTACGTGGCGTTCACACTTGGCCACGCGGACTCGATCGTTGTCGACGCAGCGGTTCCGTTCAGCGCAGATCCCGTGGGGGCCGCAAAGTTGGCGACCAGGTTGCCCGTTGATTCGTTGAAGGGGAAGTACAGGACATCGGAGGCCACGGTCTTGTTGAAGTTCTGGGCGATGGCGGTTGCCGAACGCGCGTAGCTCCAGATGCGCACGTCATCGAGCCAGCCGTTGTACGCCTGCGAGAAGGACGAGCGCATGCCGAGCTCGAGGATGTTGGCATTGGTGGTTGTGTTCGCCGCGTACCCCGTGCCGGTCCACTCGGCACCGCCGCCGAGCGCACCGCCGTTTCTGTACAGGGTCACGCGCGTGCCGGTCTTCACCATGGCCACATGTGTCCACGTGTTGGCGGTGACGCTGAGCCCGGTGCTCGTGCCGACCCTCCCGGTGCTGCCTCCCCAGACCTCGCCGTAGAGGAATCCGTTCTCGATGTAGAGCAGGTACGCGCCTTCCTTCGAGAGATAGACCTGCGTGGTGGTGACGTTGGTGGGGTAGATCCACGCCTCGATGGTGAAGTCGCGCGTCAGGTCGAGAGAGTTGTGGTCGGGCACGGTGATCCTGCTCGAGTTCGACCCGGAGAAGCGACGTGACCTGTTCGACCCGGACACCGACTCGGTGACTGCATAACTCACGATCACGACGCCGTTGGCCCCGAAGCCGGGGGTGACCAGCGAGTTGCCGCCACCGCCGCCACCGCCCGAGCCGGTGCCGGTGGTGGCATTCGTGGCCACAGCGACACCGCCGGCCGACCCGGCCGCACCGTTCGTGCCTGTACCCAAGCCGGCACCACCTGCGGCATAGAACGATGCGGTGCCGGTGATGCTGTTCGAGACTCCGTTGCCGGCCGAACCGCCGGTGGTTCCGCTTGCAGCACCGCCGGCACTGCCCGCACCACCGCCACCGCCGGCGGCGCAGCAGTTTGCCGATGACACGCCGCCCGATGTGCCCTCGCCCGATGTGCCCGTGCCCGGTGTCGAGCCTTGGTTTGCCCATGTGCCTGCGCCACCACCCGAACCGCCGTTGCCACCGGGGAAGTTGTACATGCCGCCGTAACCGCCGCCCACGGTCGACGTGGCCCCGAAGATCGATGCAGAGCCGTTGGTGGGCAGGGCCTCGACGTTGTCCACGCTGTTCTGGCCGCGCAGGCCGCCGCCGCCCACCGCAATCGGCATCACGGCGCCGGCTGTGACCGTCGAGTTTGAGAGTGCGCGGAGGCCGCCCGCGCCGCCACCGCCGCCGGCCCATCCTGATGCATTGACACCGCCACCGCCGCCACCGCCGCCGGCAACAACGAGTGCATCGACCCGCGTGACCCCGGCAGGGACCGTCCAGCCGCCGCTCGAGGTGATGTACGACCTGTTGAACACCACCACGGTGCGCCCGTGCGACGGCGTGGAGACCGTCTTCACGTCCGTGTACGTCACGGTTCCCGTGCGGGTCAGGTTGGTGCCGCTGGCGGGGTTCGGTGCCTCGTTGGTGAGGGTGGCGGAGTTTTCGTTGAAGTCGTAGTAGGCGACCAGGTTGGTGGCGGCGTTCTGCGTGCCGTAGGTGTACATGTCGGTGCGGATGTTCGCCTGCGAGCGGACCTCGTTGTAGATGCGCACCTCGTCGATGCCACCGAAGTAGTTGGTGCCGGTGCCGGCCTCGCGCCCGCCGATGGTGAACGCGTTTGAGGAGTCCCGCCCCGTGGTGGGAATCAGCGTCGCGTTGGTGGTGTCACCGGCTCGCTCGCCGTTGTAGTACACCGTGATGGTGTTGGTGCTGCGGGACACCACGAACGCAACATGCACCCAGGTGTCCTGGCGAACGAACGAATCGGTGTCCGTCCAGTTCCAGTTGCCTGCTGCGTCCGTGAGCGCGTACACGAGGCGTCCGTTGACCACCGCGAACTCCCATGAGTTCTCCTTGTTCGCGATCATGCAGTAGTAGTTGCCCGACATGCAGCTCGCACCCGGTCGGATCCATGCGGAGAAGGTCATGTTGCCGGTGCGGTCAAACACGGCGTTGTCGTTCGCCCTGAACCACGACGAGCCGTTGAGCGTCGCGAAGTAGTCGGTCACCGGGTCGCCGGCCGCACGCACCGATGCGCCGGGGGGCGCGACAACGGCAAACACCATCGTTGCGATGAACGCTGCAACGATGGCAAGTGCTTGGTGGCGAAGACGTCGGCGGCGGGTCATGGGCTTGAAATGAACCCCTGTAAAGAGGTGCCCTCAGGCTACCCCCGGTATAGACCGAGCGTTTAGCAGGTAACTGCCCGGTCAGACGTCGTCTGGGGAGGCCCCGTGGCTGACATGAGGGATCAACCCTCTGCGGGAAATCCTCAGGTTGTCCCCAACCTCTCAGTCGGGAAATCCCTGCTGCTGTTGGGTGAGCGGGAGTCTGTGGATATCCACCACTTTGGTGTGACATTCGTTACATTTCCCTCGGGCGGGGGCGTACTCGAAAGAGGTATCCCTATGTACACCATTGGCTCACTCATCCTGATGGCCATCCTCCTCGGCGCCGTGATGCCCGTGTTCCACAGCATCACCCGCACCGTCAAGCTGGACAGCATCATCAACCGCCTGCCCGTCGTGAAGGATCACGTGACCCTCGGGGTCAGCATCCTGCTCGTGTGGGCACTGAACATCAGCATCGTGTCGAACATGACCGGGAACATGCGCGAGACATGGATCACCATCTGTGTCGACGGGTGCATCGTGTACGGCATGGTCCCGGTGAAGGACGCAATCGTGCAGTTCATCAGCCGCGGTCTCACTGGTCTTCGCGCCGCGTAGCCGACCTCGACCTCCAAAGTGGAAGAGCCACCGCGTGAGCGGTGGCTCTTTCTTTTCCCCTTCAGCGGTGTGTCAGCTGCGGGGAACCTTGCTCCAGGCGATGTCCTTGTCGACGCGGGGTTCACCGGGAAGCCCGAGGACCTGCTCGCCGAGGATGTTGCGCATGATCTCGCTGGTGCCGCCCTCGATCGAGTTGGCGCGCACGCGCAGGAATGCATGCCGCACACCGCCGTCGGTGCCGTCCACCGAGAGGGCCTCGGGTCGACGGAAGGTGTAGTCGTAGTCCACCATGCCGTCTGCACCGAGCAGCTCGATGCAGAACTCGGTGACCTTCTTGTTGAAGTCGGCGAGCATCAGCTTCGAGATGGATCCCTCGGGGCCGGGATTGCCCGCCTTGGCGGCCTGGGCGGCGCGCATGTTGGTGAGCCGCAGCACCTCGCTCTTGCAGAACAGGCTCATGAGGTGGTCCCTGTGTGCCTCGCTGCGCGAGTCCGACGGCTTGCTGTTCCAGATCTTGATGGCCTCGTCGATCGGGCCGCGCCGCTTCGCGTTGCCGCCGCCGCCACCACCGATCGCGGTGCGCTCGTTCATCAGTGTGGTGAGTGCCGCACGCCAGCCCTCGCCGACCTCGCCGATGCGGTGCGCATCGGGAACGCGTGCGTCGGTCATGTACACCTCGTTGAACTCGGCCTCGCCCGTGATCTGGCGCAACGGGCGCACCTCGACGCCGGCCGCACGCATGTCGAGCGCGAAGTACGTCATGCCCTTGTGCTTGGGTGCATCGGGGTCGGTGCGGGTGACGAGCATCCCCCAGTCGGCGAGGTGGGCGAGGGTGTTCCACACCTTCTGGCCGTTGATGATCCACTCATCGCCGTCACGCACGGCCTTCGTGCCGAGACCGGCGAAGTCACTGCCGGCACCGGGCTCGGAGAACAACTGGCACCACTTCTCTTCCCCCGTGAACATGGGCCGCAGGAACCGCTTCTTCGCCTCGTCGGATCCGTGGGTCACGATCGTGGGGCCGGCCAGCGCCATGAAGAAGCTCGCCGGGTCCTGCGCCTTTGCACCTGCCTGACGGAGACGTTCCTCGACGCGCCGGTTCAGTTCCGGCCGCAGACCGAGACCGCCGTGGCCCTTCGGGAAGTGCACCCAGGCGAGACCTGCGTCGAAACGCGCACCGCGGAACGTGATGTCGTCGGTCTTCTTCGGGTCGTGTGCGGCAAGAAACTCGTCGATCGCGCGGTCGATCACTGCCATGTCTGATTCGGTCATCGTCATGGTGGCAGTTTCCTACGAACCGCCGCCTCTTGGCAAGTGGGGCGGTTATGCGATTGCGGCGCCGAACAGGTTGCCAATGAACATCGTGATCCCCATGGCGATCAGGCCGCCGATCACCACGCGGATGGTCGGCTTGCCTGCCTCGGCCTGCCCGAACCGGGCGCCCGCCCAGCCGAGGGCCGCGAGCGCGAATGCGACCACCACGACAGTCGACACAATACGTGTCTGCGACGAAGCGATGGCTGCCGTGATGAGGGGAATCGATGCACCCACGGTGAACGCCACCGCAGACCCGGCAGCGGCCTGCACCGGGCGTGCTGCGGTGGTGTCGGTGATGCCCAGTTCCTCCGCGAGGTGGATGGCGAGCGCATCGTGCTTCGTGAGTTCCTCTGCCACCTCGCGCGCCAGCGCCTGCGGCAGCCCCTTTGCGGCGTAGATGGCAGTGAGCTCATCGAGCTCGTGCTCGGGCATGGTCTCGAGCTCCCACTTCTCCTTGGCGATGTCGGCGCGCTCGGCATCGCTCTGCGAGCTGACCGACACGTACTCACCGAGCGCCATCGAGACCGCGCCGGCAACAAGACCGGCCATTCCGGCGGTGAGGATGCTGGTGCGCGTCGCCTCGGCGGCCGCGACACCGAGGATCAGACAGGCCGTGGAGATGATGCCGTCATTGGCGCCCAGCACCATGGCACGCAGCAGGCCGATGCGGTGGACGGAGTGGCGTTCGAGATGCATGTCCCCATTCTGCCACCACTCCGGAGGTGTCTCTGGAAGATCGGTCTGTTCCTGCCTGATTGCGGCATGGTCCGGCGGTGGTTGAATGGAGCCGTGCGCGCCATTCACCCGACCAAGCAACTGCTGCTCGACACCACCGTCTCGCTGATCGACGAGTTCGGTCCGCAGGGATTCACCGTGGACAATCTTCTCGATGCATCGGGGATCTCGAAGGGATCGTTGTACCACCACTTCGAGGACTTCCACGACGTCATCGAGCAGGCGCAGGTGCTCAGGTTCTCCCGTTACGTGGACGAGGACATCCGCATCCTGACGGGGCTGCTGACGAGCGCATCATCACGTGAGGACCTCGGGCTTCGTTTCACCGAGGTCATCATGGCGGGATCATCGCCCGAACGAGCGGCTGCGCGTGCCGACCGCGCCTCCATCGTGGGGCTGACGCGGCACTCGAAGAAGTTCGCTGATTCGCTCGCGGTGGAGCAGCAGCGACTGACAGACGCACTCGCCGATGTTGCACGTGAAATGCAGGAGCGTGCGTGGATCCGTCGCGACCTCGACGTCAACGCGCTCGCGACGTTCGTGCAGGCCTACTCGTTCGGTCTCGTGCTGAACGACGTGACCGAGAAGCCGATCAGTGCGGCGCAGTGGGCCGCATTCATCGGCATGATCCTGTCGAACACGCTGTAGGCGCGGGCCCTCAGGCCGGGCTGTGCACGACGACGTGGGCCGTGCCGTCTCCTAGACGGTGAAACTGAGCGGCCCGTGCGGAAGGTTGGGCAGCACGCACTCGGCGAACCGGCGCGCCTCGTCCCTGTGCGGGTAGCCCGAGAAGATGAATGCATCGATGCCCATGTCGTGGTACCGCATGATCTTGTCGATGACCTGTTCGGGCGTGCCCACCAGTGCCGCACCGCAGCCCGACCGCGCGCGCCCGATGCCCGTCCACAGCAGCGGCTCGGCGAACCCGTCGCTGTCGGCGCCGGCGCGCAGTTCGGCCTGTCGCATGACGCCCGCACTCCCGCTGTCGAGCGAGCGTGCACGGATCGCATCACCGACGGACGGGTCGACCGCCGAGATCAGGTGAGCCGCCGCCTCGCGGGCCTCGCGTTCTGTGTCGCGCACGATCACATGCACGCGGTACCCGAAACGCAACTGGCGACCGTGGGAACCCGCGCGGGAGCGCATGTCGGCGATGATCCCGGCGATCGCATCCTCGGTGTCGGGCCACATGAGGTACACATCGGCACCGCGGGCGGCGGTGTCGCGCGCCTCGTCGCTCAGCCCGCCGAAGTAGAAGGGGAGTGACCGCGGCGAGTCCCGGCAGATGCGCGGGGCGTCGACATGCAGCGACACGAACTCTCCGTCGGTGTCGAGGCGGTCGCCGCGCAGCAGCGTGCGCAGGGCATCCATGATCTCGGTGGTGCGCCGGTACCGCGCCGGTCCGTCCAGGCGCTCGCCCGGCATCTCGGACGAGATGATGTTCACCGTCAGGTTCCCCCCGAGGACCTGGTCGAGCGTGGCGAGTTGACGGGCGAGCTGCGGCACCCATGTCTCCCCGCAACGGACGGCGGTGAGCAACCGCATGGAGTCGACCGCGGGTGCGACCGACGATGCGAAGGACAACGTGTCGATGCCCAGTTCGTATCCCGACGGCAGCAGGATGTTGTCGAACCCGCACTCGTTCGCCGTGCGCACGATCGACGAGCAGTGGTCCCAGCTGCTCAACAGGTCCGGGTCGGGCACCCCGAGTTGTTCGTAGTCGTCGTCGCAGAGAGCGCCGAACCACGAGACCTCGACGGTGGGCGTCTCGTGTGTCGTCACGGCAACGGTGCGCCTTCGCTGGCCTGCAGGATTGCGTACGTCTCCCGGCGCGTCAGCACGACCTGCGTGGCAGCCGCGAGCTCGGCCAGTCGTGACGGCTGTTGCGTGCCGACGATCGCGACGGGCTGTGACGGGTGTGCCAGCACGAACGCCAGTGCCACGGCCGTGCGCGTGGTGCCCCGGTCGCGTGCGATCTGATCGAGTTCCTGCACCAGCGCCGGCGGCATGCCGTGGCCCGTTGCCAGGCGACCACCCGCCAGGGGGCTCCATGCCAACGGTGTCATGCCGGTCTCCATGCAGAGATCGAGAGTGCCGTCGCGCATCGGTGCAGGATGTGCCGCGGAGAACTCGGGTTGTGTGGTCGCGAGTGCGCCGTTCATGTGGTGCAGCAACGCACGCGTCTGGTGCACGGTGTGGTTCGACACGCCGAACTCACGGACGAGTCCGCGGGCACGCAGCGACTCGAGTGCAGACGCAACTGCCGCCGGATGCGTGAGCATGTCCGGCCGGTGGATCTGGTACAGGTCCACGTGGTCGACGCCCAGGCGGCGAAGCGATGCCTCGCACGCAGACACCAGGTAATCGGGCGACGAGTCGTACGGAACACCGGGGATGATCCCGCCCTTCGTCGCCAGCACGATCCGGTCGCGCAGCCCCGGTCGCTCGCGCAGGATCGCGCCGAGTTCCTCCTCGCATGCGCCGAAGTGCGTGCCGCCCCAGTCGAGGCCGTAGACGTCGGCGTTGTCGATGAGGGTCATGCCGAGGTCGACAGCTGTCTCGACCAGGCGCACATTGTCGCGGTGGTCGCCGGTCAGTCGCCAGCAACCGAGCGCCAACGGGCCCACCGTGCCGAGCGAACCGATGGTGCGCGGCGCGATTGCGGACCAACCCTGCGGGGCAGGCTCGGGAATCCGGGGGTCGGTCATGGATCGAGACTAGTGAGGTCGCTGTCGGGGGCGTTGTCGATGCGTTCGAAGCGGGACACGCGGTGGATGCCGAAGTTCGAGTCCTCGTGCAGCGCGCTCACGAGTTCGACGGGGTGCGGAAACCTTCGGTCGAACTCGGCCTGCAGGCGCTCCTGAAGGTCATTGTTGCCGACGACGTCCCATTCCTCCTTCGTGTCCCACACGAACACGAGCGTGACATCTCCGGGGCGCGAATCATCGAGCCAGACCTCCTTCGAGAGGAACGGGATGCGGGCGAGTCCGGGGGCGAACGCCTCGCCGAGCGTCCACACCGCGTGGTCGATCTCGAGGAACTCGGCGACCACCGACGGGTCCATGCGGAAGACGAGCACCTCGACCGGGCGCCGCTCGCCGGTGACGTATCCGTAGCTCACCGCGTCACTTGCCGCGCAGGGCGGCCACCACCGGTGCGCATTCGTCGATGTTCTCCGCGCCGACGATGGTGTAGCTGAAGCCCCAGCGCTCGCGTCGCTCGAGCAACTGCTCGATGCACGACTCTGCTGACCCGATGAGCGCGAACGGCGATGCATCGATCATCTCGCGTGGCACCCCGAACATCTGCGAGATGCCGTCGACCGTCTTCTGGCGGTCGTTGGTGACCTTGACGAAGAACGTGCGGATGTTCATCTCGATGTCACCGAGACGACCCGCGCGTGCAGCGGCGTCGGCAACGATCGCCACCTTCTCGTCCACCGACTCGGCGGTCATGGTCGACAACGCCTCGGGGCCGACCACTCCGGCCGTGAGCGTGCCGTTGATGCCGATGATGTCGGCCTCGCGGGCCGCGAGCGACAGCACCCGCTTGCCTCCGCCCCCGATCAGGATCGGCGGCACGGGTCGCTGCACCGGCTTCGGGTGTCCCTCGTAGTTCGTCACCGTGTAGTGCTCGCCCGCGAAGGAGAAGGGGCCGTCGTGCATCACGCCCTTGATGATCGCGAGTCCCTCGACGAAGCGGTCGATGCGTACCTTCGGCGGGTCGTACTGCATGCCGGCCTGTTCGTAGTCGCTGATCATCCAGCCGGCTCCGAGACCGATCTCGGTGCGTCCGTCCGACAGGAGGTCCATGGTCGCGAGTTCTTTCGCGAGCACCACGGGGTGCTTGTAGTCGTTGTCGAACACCAGGGCACCCACGCGCAGTGTCGTGGTTGCGCTCGCTGCGGCCATCAACGCAGGGACCGGTGCGAGCTGGTCGGTGAAATGGTCGGGCATCGTGAGCACGTCGTATCCGGTGCCCTCGGCGCGTCGTGCGAGCTCGATCCACTCTGCGGCGGTCGTGGTCTTCGAGACCTGGACCCCGAAACGGAAGGGACGATGCGGGAACTGCGACATGAAAACACCGTAGCAACGGGGTGACGGGGGCGAACTGTTGCCCCGAAGTACGGTGGAAATCGTCGTGAAGTTGTCGGGAATGTGGTTCGTGCGCCTCGGGGTGGCCCTCGTTGCCGGGGCGTTGCTCGTGACCGGTGTCGTGGTCGGGGCGGCACCGCAGGTGTGGGGCATGCTGCGGGCACACGAGCAGCAACCGGTGCAGTTGGCCTCGTACGGCGGGTTGACCTCGCGGACCCGCATCGTCGACGTGCAGGGGCGCCAGATCGGTGTGTTCGAGTCCGAGAACAGCCAGCCGGTCTCGATCGACACGATCCCCGAGCCCGTGGTGGCGGCGCTGCTTGCAGTGGAGGACGCCGGCTTCTACAGGCACAAGGGCGTCAACCTGAGGGCGCTGGTGCGCGCCACGCTCGCCAACTTCCAGTACTCGTCCGGGCGCCAGGGTGCGTCGACGATCACCCAGCAGGTGGTGAAGAACGAGTATCTCGCCGGTCTCCCGCGCGACGGTCGTTACAAGATTCTCCAGTCGCGTTATGCCGCGATGCTCGAGAAGACGACGCCGAAGAAGTTGATCGTCGAGCGCTACCTGAACACCGTCTTCTTCGGAAACAACGCATACGGAATCCAGGCGGCAGCAGAGGTGTACTTCGGCAAGAAGGTCACCGAGCTCACGCTCGAGGAGGCGGCGTTCCTCGTCGGTCTCGTGCAGGCGCCCTCGTCGTACGACCCGTTCGACCGACCGGGTGCATCGAAGCGACGTTTCGTCGAGGTGCTCGACCGCCTGGTGGAGACGGGCCTTCTGACGCGCGAGGCGGCGGCGGCGCAGCAGGCCGACGACGGGTTCCAGGTGCCCGAGATCCGGCGCGAGGTCCCCCAGCAGAACACCAACCGCACCTACTTCACGGAGATGGTGCGCGACTACCTGCTGAACAAGTCCGACCTGCTGGGCAACACCTATGCCGAACGGTTCACGAAGCTGTACCGCGGCGGCATCACCATCCACACCACGCTTGACTCGGGTGTGCAGGCGCACGCCGAAGAGGCGGCGAAGAAGAACATGCCGGCGAACAGGATGGGTGTGCAGGGCGCGTTGGTGTCCCTCGACACCGCAACAGGTGCGGTGCGTGCGATCGTGGGCGGGCCCGGTTTCGTTGCCGGGCGCACCGAGGTGAACCTTGCGCTGCGCAGGCGCCAGACCGGGTCGTCGAGCAAGATCTTCGTGCTGACCGCGGCACTCGAGGCCGGGGTGAATGCCGGTGATCTCATCGACGGCACGTTGCCGTGCACCCTGCCGAACCCGGGCAAGCCGGAGGAACCCTTCAAGATCACACAGGGTGTGAGCCACCCCGTGGCGCGCCTGGACGAGCACACATGGCTGTCGATCAACTGCGCGTACGCGCGTCTCGCCCAGATAGTCGGCCTGAACAGGGTCGTCAACGTCACGTACCGGCTCGCGTCGTCCATGTACCTCTCGCGCGAGAACTACCGAATCCAGCCGTACGCGAGCTTCTCGACCGGCGCGAACGAGATGAGCCCGATGGACATGGCCGCAGGTGCACAGACGATCGCGAACGGGGGAGTGCACGCCGAGCCGTACTTCATCGAGCGCATCGAGGTGCCGAACCCGGCGGCACCGAACGGCGTCGAGGTGCTCACGCCCCAGCGCCCGGCGCCTGCACCGGTGATCTCGAAGGAGGTCGCCGACCAGCAGGTCGACATCCTGAAGAAGTCGCTGACGCGCGGCACCGCCCGGCGTCTGCCCCTCGCCGACGGAAGACCGGCGGCAGGAAAAACGGGAACGCAGGACGAGAACACGAATGCATGGTTCGTCGGGTTCACGAAGCAGTTGACGACGGCTGTGTGGGTCGGTGACCCGAAGGGGTACACCCCGATGGTGCGCATCCCCGAGTTCGTGGCCGACGGCGTCGTGCGGGTGACGGGCAACTCGTACCCGCTGCGCATCTGGAAGGGATTCATGGACGCCGCCCACAGGGGTGCGCCGAACCTCGATTGGGACCCGCCCGCCGCGCCGGTGCGCAACCAGATGCGCCTGTACCTGCCCGGTGTCGACTGTGTCGCGAACGTGGTGTCGGGGCGGTTGCCCCGTGCCGCAACCGGGCCTGTGTCGACCGTGGTGCCGCCGTCGACCGTTGCGCCGCCGCCGACAAACCCGCCGACGACTCCGCCCGTCACGGTTGCGCCGCCGCCGACTGCAACCACGGTCCCGGCCGGTCCCACCACGACGGTGTTCCGTGGCCCGGTCGTGAGGGTGATCGACCCGGGAACGACCATCGCGCCCACCGACACGAACCCGGCCACGCCCGTTGTCGGGGTCGACCCGCAGGGAACCCTCGTCTACAGCTGCGCCAGGGGTCTCCCTGCATCTGTTCGGCCGGGCTGAGTCGTAGCCTGACGGCGATGTTCTTCTGGTTCATAGGCACGGCGTTCCTGACCGTGTGGTTCGTGTTCCGGGACGAACGTTTCGACTACCGCGTGCTCGCGCTCGGCGCACTGCTTCCCGATCTTGTCGACGTGTTCTCGGGTGGCGCGTGGGTGATGCACTCGATCACTGCAAGCGTGGTGCTGCTGGTGGCGGTGATGGCCGTTGCCCGGCGCGGGTCACTGCGCCGCCGCCGGTGGCTCGCACTGCCGATCGGCACGATGATGCACCTCGTGTTCGACGGTGCATTCAACAACACCGGCAACTTCTGGTGGCCCGTCACGGGGTGGTCCTTCGACGGGTCGAACGTGCCGAGCCTGGACCGCATGCCACTTAACATCGTGCTCGAGGTTGCGGGTCTCGCGATGCTGTGGTGGATGTGGCGCACCAACGAGATGTCCGACCGTTCGCGCAGGGAGCGTTTCGTGCGCACCGGTCACCTGCTCGGGGCATCGAAGCACGGCGGTGGCACGTGTTGATCCTGCTGCGCCACGGACAGACCCGCGCCAATGCCCAGTCACTGTTGCAGGGTCGCATCGACCTGCCCCTCGACGAGACCGGGCTCCGCCAGGCGCAACAGTGCGGGGACTTCATCAGGGCGAACTACCCGCACTCGCTCGTGGTGTCGAGCCCGTTGACCCGTGCGCGCGAGACCGCGGCCCACCTTTCCGACGACGTGACAGTGGATGACCGGTTCATCGAACTCGACTACGGCGTCTGGGACGGGCGCGCACTCACCGATGTCGCTCCTGAGACATGGTCCGAGTGGCGGTCGAACCCCGACTTCCGGCCCCCGGGAGGCGAGACACTGAACGAACTCGACGCCCGTGTGCGCCCGGCACTCGAGGAACTGACGGAGCGTGCGCGGTCCGAGCACGTGGTCGTGGTGAGTCATGTGTCGCCGATCAAGAGCGCGATCACCTGGGCGCTCGGTGTCGGCACCGACGCCACGTGGCGCTGTCATCTCGACCGGGCGTCGATCTGCCGCATCACGATCGGGCCGCGTGGCCCCTCGCTCACGGCGATGAACGAGACTGCACACCTGCTGCCCTGAGAGAGGGGGGGGGTGACGGTGAGTCACCCTGTAAGCGGGGTTCTGTACTCGCGCGAGCGAGCGATGACCATCCCTCTGTGCGGCCTACCCGAAGGATTACGGGCGGGCAACCCTCCTTCTGCTTGGCCTTGCTTCGAAAGGGGTTTACCGAGCCACACGGATCGCTCCGCATGCTGGTGCGCTCTTACCGCACCGTTTCACCCTTGCCTGTGACACTCACGCGTCCATCGGCGGTTTGCTCTCTGTTGCACTTTCCGTCAGGTCGCCCCGACCTGGCTCTCGCCAGCTTTCTGCCCTGTGAAGCCCCGACTTTCCTCAGCGATATCGATCGCCGCGGTCATCCGGATGACTCACCGTCACAGTCGAGTGTACGGAGACGTGCAGGGAGAAGCGAGAGAGATGACTACTCGGTGACGCGGACGGGCGTCAGTAGAGGATGCTGTTGAGGCTCGGGGTCTCCATCGACAGCGCCGAACGGGTGCCGATCTCGTTGAGCGGGCCGACGAGCAGCTGCACTGCGCTCAGCGGACCGAAAGCCGTGGGCAGCGTGGCGGTGAGTTCCTCACCCTTGTCGTTCAGGGCGGGCACGAATCCCTTCGTGCCGCCGCGGATGAGCTGTGCAGACACTGCCGCACGGCGCGACGACGATGCGCCGAGACGCATCATGTCGACGCGAAGGGCTGCCTCGTTGGTGAGCGAGATGAAGTACTGGTACGTGGCGGCTGCGAGCGACTCGAGACCGAGCATCAGGTTCAGCACGTCGGCAGGAGTCTTGCCCTGCTCGACAAGGTTCAGCGCCTGCTCGCCGTAGGCGGTCATGAGGCGTGCGTTCGGCTCGGACACGGTCTCGCCACCGCGGGCGGTGACGAGCGGTGCGATGACCGACATGTTCGACTCGTGCGCCGCTGCGTACTTCGTGAGGTACGGCTTCACCGACGACTCGGCAAGGCCGGTGACGCGCGAATCCGTGAGCATGGTGGCGACCATCTTCTCGACCGACATCGCGGTGCGCAGAAGGGCGACGTCGGTGACGTGCTCGGTCTCGAGCTTGTTCCTGTCGGGGGCCTCACCGATGCGCGCGATCGTGCCGGACTGCGAGCTGCCGCCGCACGCCGCGAGCACTGCGCCGCCGGCCACGACGACTCCGCCGGTGCGCAGGGCAGCGCGGCGCGAGATGGGGGTGGATGTCTTGTCGGTCATGTCTGTGTTCCTCAACATTCCTATGCCGCGGCGATCGGTGATGTGCCGGCGACGATGTTCAGTGCGGCCACGTGGCGCGCCTCGACGGTGATGATCGAGGCGACCAGCATCGCGGCGTTGATGCCGCGCAGGTTCGCGAGGCTGTTCGTGTGGATCGTGACGGTCTCTTCCTCGAGTCCGGCCAACTGGCGCGCGGCGTCGGCGACACTGCCGCCCACCTGGGCAAGGGGCTGTGCCGACGGCGTGCCCGCATCGGTTCCGAGGTATCCCTTGAGGGCCTGTGCGTAGGCCACGTGGTGGTCGTGGATCAACAGCATCGCGGCCTTGTCGTCGCCCGATGTGCGCTCGACGACCGCGGCGTAGGTGGCGGCCATGCGAGTCTCGCGCTCGAGTGCGGCGTTGAGCGCGGCATTGTCGGCCGAATCGCGGTGCGGGGGAGCCGTGGTGGTGGACCCGGTCTCTTCGGCCGAGGCCGAGCCGGCGAGGAACGGTGCCGAGGCGGCGACTGCGCCGCCTGCGAGCAACGACGCAATCAGACGGCGTCGCGACACGGTGGTCTCGGGGAGGTCAACTTGGTGATTTACCACGTGGGTCATCCTTTGTCGTAGTGGCGAAACTCGCTCCCCAACACTAGAAGTCCAGTGCCGAGAGGTCGGGTATCCAGGAACGGCTCCGGGAAACCGCCTCCGACCATTGTTGTCGCGACACGCCTGTTTCACCTAATGGTTGCACGGTTGCGGCCCAGGTGAGGGTGGAGACAGCCTCTGTCAGATGTGACCATTGTCCTGCCGCACACCCGGCCAGGAACCCGGCGCCGAGGGTGGTCGCCTCGGTCAGGCTGGAGACCCTGACCGGTCGCGACGTGGCATCCGCAAGGGCCTGCACGAACGTGGGGTTGCGGCTCATGCCGCCGTCGATGCGGAGCTCGGAGATCGCGATGCCCGAGTCGGCCTCTGCGGCCTCGACAAGATCGGCGCCGCGGTGGGCGACCCCCTCGAGCACGGCGCGCACGATGTGGGCCCGCGTGGTGCCGCGGGTGACGCCGAAGAGAGACCCGCGGGCGCCGTAATCCCAGTGGGGAGTGCCGAGCCCGAGCAGTGCAGGCACGAACACGGCACCGCCGGAGGTGTCACAGGCAGAGGCGACATCGTGCGACTCGGCCGCGGTCGCGATAAGGCCGAGGTCGTCGCGCAACCATTCGATGTTTGTGCCGGCAGACAGCATGATCGCCTCGAGCCCGTACGACACCGAGTCGGCGTCGCTGAACGCAACGATCGGGAACGTGCCGTGGCCGTGCCGCGCTGCATGGGTCGGTGCGTCGGTTCCCGTGAACATGTCGAGCATGCCGCCGGTGCCGAAGGTGATCTTCGCGCTGCCGGTGTCGATGCACCCCTGTCCCACGAGCGAACCCTGCTGGTCGCCGACCAGCGCCATGATCGGCGGGGCGCCGGGCAGGTCAACGGCGTCACCGATGTGGCCCGACGATGGCACGATGCGCGGCAGGCACGAGTGCGGCACCGCGAGGATGCCGAGCACGTCGTCGCGCCATGCGGTGCCGGTCGGCAACGTGAGCCCGGTGACGGCAGCGTTGGTGTGGTCGATCACGTGGTGCGCACCGCGCGTGAGGTTCCACACGAGCCACGAGTCGACCGTGCCGAAACGCAGGTCGTCGACCGGATGGTCCGCGGCGGTGTTCCTCAGGATCCACGACAGTTTCGTTGCCGACTGGTTCGGCGCGAACGCGAGGCCGTGCTCGATCCTGGCCATGATGCAGTCGCCGACGGTGCGGAGATCCTGCCAGCCGATCGCAGGTGCCACGGGCTCGCCGGTCGCCGCGCTCCACACCACGGTGGAGGCGCGCTGGTTGGTGATGCCGACGGCATCGACAGTGTTGCTGCCCATCGCCGTGAGGCACACGCGACGCACGGCCGCGTACATCGCACGTGCGTCGAACTCGACCATCCCGCCGGCGGGAGTGTCGGGGGCGAACTCCTCGTGGTGCAGGTCGCTGACGGTGCCGTCGTCGTGCACGAGCGCGGCGCGCAGCCCGCTCGTTCCCACGTCGATGACGAGAGTGATCACAGCCCGAGTTTCCCGGGGTTCAGGATGCCCTTCGGGTCGAGTGCCGACTTCACCGCGCGCAGCACCGACATGGACGACCCGAGCGCTTCGTCCATGTACTGGGCGCGGCTGTAGCCGATGCCGTGATGGTGCGAGAGGTTCGCGCCCGCGGCAAGGGCGGCGCGCTGGCCTGCATCCCACATGGCGAGGTACGTGGCCTCGAACTCCTCCGGCGGGGGCGTGGCCGCGAAGGTGAAGTACACGCATGCACCCTCGATGTAGCTGTGCGAGAGGTGACAGGTCGCGGCACGGGCATGGGGAACGGCGAGCATCGCCGACTCCACGTTCTCGACCACGGTGTCGAGCAGTGACCAGTTCGCGGCGACCTCCATCGTGTCGACCACGTATCCCTTCCGCGTGAGTGCCTGCAGGCCGCTCGTGTCGTTGCGGTGGTGCGTCCACTTCTCCACGAGGTCGGTGTCGGCAACCGTGGCACCCATCGACATGCACGTGTCGTGCACGATCGACATGGTCGCATCGACGAGGCTCTCGTTGCCCTCGTCGAGCACGAGGAGTGTCGCTGTCGTGCCGTCGCCACCGTGCGAGCGCTTGCTCTCGGCTCCGTCGTACAGGCGCAGCACCGCCGGCGTCGCACCGGCTCGGATCATGCGCCGGCACGCCTCGAATCCCTCGGTCAGTGTGGCGAACACGTATGCGGCCCGCCGTTCGACCTCTGCCAGCGGGTGCGCACGCAACCACACCTTCGTGAGGACTGCCAGCGTTCCCTCGCTGCCGAGCAACAGCTGCGACAGGTCGGGGCCCACGGCGCCGGCGGGTGCACCACCGGTGCGGATGACGGTTCCGTCCGCGAGCACGGCCTCGAGCGCGTGCACCATGTCCTCGATCTTCCCGTAACGGGTCGAGTACTGGCCGGCGCCGCGGCAGGCGACCCATCCGCCGACAGTGGCGAGCGCGAACGACTGCGGGTAGTGGCCGATCGTGAGACCGTGCGTGCGCACTGCCTCCTCGAGGTCGGGGCCGAAGGTGCCGGCCAGAACCTCGACGATGCCCGAGACCGCATCGACGGACTCGATGCCCTGCATCGCTGTCATGTCGAGTGCGACCCCGGCGCGCAGCGGGATCGCCGCACCGCAGACACCGCTGCGCCCGCCCGACGCGGTGACTGCGATGCCGTGCTCGTTGCAGTAGGCGAGCAGTCGCGACACCTCGTTCGTGTCGCGCGGCCGGCACACGACCTGCGGGATCTGGGGCACTTCGTTCTTCAACGACCAGGCGAGCGACAGCGGCCACCAGTCGCGGCCGTGCTCGACGCGGTCGCCCACATCGACCGAGGTGGGGCACAACGTCGCGAGCGTGCTCACGTGGTGCTCGTCGAGTGCGACCGCACGCCCGGCGAACCTGGCGCCCGTGTCGGCAGCATCACCGCCCAGCTCGATCGGTGGGGTTGCGGCGGTGTTGAATCGTTTGAGGCTCATGAGGGTCCTTGTGTTGTCGATGCGATGAACTCGGCTTCCGTCACGAGCCCTGCGGCATCCTCACGGGCACATTCGTCGATGAAATGTGCGAGCTGGGCTTCCCGGGTGGTGTCGTCCCACCCGAGGTACGGGGCAATCAACCGCGCAACGGCGGGTGCCGCCTCGCGTGTGGCGCGCCGGTCGAGAAGGCGCGAGCGCGTGCGCCTGGTGAGCACGTCATCGAGTGTCACGGCCATCTCGCGGGTCACGGCATAGACCGCCTCGCACCTCAGGTAGGGAAGACCGGGGATCAGTTCCTCGCCGAGCGAGGGGTCGCCCGCGATCAACTCGCGCAGCGCGCCCGCATCGCTGCCGTAGCGGCCGTCGAGATGCTCATCGACGAAGGAGCGGACGTTGCGCCTGCCCGATGAGCCGCGCAGGCCGAGTCGCTTCGTGCGGCACTTCCTCGACTCGCCGAGAACGCCGCACGCCTCGTCGACGGCATCTTCTGCCATCTCCCTGTACGTGGTCAGCTTGCCGCCCGTCACCGTGATGACGCCGGTGTCGGAGGTGATCACCTTGTGGCGGCGGCTCAGGTCGGCGGTGCGCCCGCCCTTGGCCGACGAGTCGTCGGTCTTCACGAGGGGGCGAAGGCCCGACCACACGGCGGTCACGTCGTCGGTGGTGACGTTGGTGGTGACGCTCGCGTTCAGTGCGGCGAGCACGTACTCGATGTCGTCCTGCGTGCACTGCGGGTCGTCGACCGGGCCCTTGTAGTCGGTGTCGGTGGTGCCGATGTAGGTGTACCTGTACGTGCCGTCGGCCTGCTTGATCCACGGCACCACGAAGAGGCTGCGGCGGTCGCGCGGGACCGGGATGACGACTGCGATGTCGTTGCGCACCTTCTCCCACGGCACCGTGAGGTGCACTCCCTTTGCGGGCCTGATCGTGTCGTGGCGCACCTTCTCGTCGAGCGACCGGATGTCATCGGCCCACACGCCGGTCGCACTGATCACGCACTTCGCGCGCACGGTGAAGGAGGTGCCGTCGGTGGTGTCGCTGACGCCCAGTTCGTGCTGCTGGCGGCCCGTCGACACGAGCGAATCGACACGGCAGCGGTTCGCGATCACGGCCCCGTGGTCAGCGGCCGTGCGCAGCACGGTGAGGCACAGGCGCGCATCGTCGGCCTCTGCGTCGTAGTACAGATAGGCAGAGGCGAGCCGGCGGCGTTCCATGGTCGGCAGGTGCTCGAATGCCTTCTTTGCCGAGAGGCGGCGGTGCAGCTTGCCGATCCGCCATCCGCCGGTGAGGTCGTACATCCACATGGCCGACCCGAGTGCGCGGGCGATCTTGCGCGACACCACGCCGTCCTTCGTGAGGATCGGGATCATGAAGGGCAGCACGTGGACGAGGTGCGGTGCGTTCCGGCGCAGTCGCTTGCGTTCGCGAAGTGCCTCGTACACCAGGCGCACGTCGCCCTGCTGCAGGTAGCGCAGGCCGCCGTGGATCAGTTTCGACGACTTCGACGAGGTGCCCGACGCGAAGTCGTCACGCTCGAGGAGTGCCACCGAGAACCCGCGCGAGGCCGCGTCGAGCGCGACCCCGGCCCCCGTGATGCCGCCGCCGATGACCACGATGTCGAACTTGTCGTTGCGGAGCCTTTCGATCGATGCGGAGCGGGAGAAGTTGGCTGCGGGAGTCATTGTCGCCGAGCCTAGGTGCCGGACCCCGCGGGCGGGTAAGCGTGTGCGGTGGGCACGACCCGTGTGCCCTAGGTTTCTCGTTGACCGGTCACGTGCTGACAGGTAACCCACAGATCAGATTCCCGGTGACCGCGAGCCCCCACGAATGACGACGACCTACGACCCACGACACGACAGATACGTCGACGAGCATGACCTGCGGGGCGAGATCGCCCGGGTGTTCTCGGTCTGCAACGAGTGCCGCAGGTGCACGGCCCTGTGTTCGGTGTTCCCGGCCCTGGAGCAGGCCGTCGGGGGAGATGCAGGGGGCGACGGGGGGCTTCTCACGCCGGAGCGACAGGACTCGATCGTCGATGCGTGCCACCAGTGCAACCTCTGCGTCACCCAGTGCCCGTACGCGCCGGGTGCTCACGCCCACGCCATCGACTTCCCCGCACTCGTTGTGCGCCAGCGCGCGGTGCGCATCGCAACGGGGGAGGTGGCGCTGCGCGAGCGTGCTGCCACGAAGGTCCTCGGTCGTGCCGATGCGGTCGGTCGCATCGCGACACGCATGCCGCGCGTTGCGAACCTTGTCGTCACGGCCGCGCCGGGGTCGAGGGTGCGTGAGTCGCTCGAGCGCCTGACGGGCGTGTCGTCCGTGCGCCTTCTGCCGCCGTACGCGCGCCGTCGGTTCACCACGTGGATGTCTCGCCGGAAGGGCGAGCATGTTCGCGACCGCCAGGCGTCCGTCGTGGTGTACCCGACATGCACCGTCGAGTACCAGCGCCCCGACATCGGCCGCGACACCGTGCGCGTGCTCGAGCACAACGGTGTCGCGTGCACCGCGCCCGGCAGCAACAGGTGCTGCGGTGCGCCGTTCCTGCACTCCGGTGACGTGAAGGAATTCGCCGCTGCCGCACGACGCAACGTGGAGGCTCTCGCGCCGCACGCCCGCGCGGGCGAGCAGATCGTGGTCATGCAGCCGACCTGCGCCATGGTGATGAAGCGCGACTACCCGCGGTACATCGGCGGCGCCGACGCAGGGCTGGTGGCAGACCGAGTCGTCGACCCGTGCGAACTGCTGGTGCAACTGCACGAGTCGCCCGAGTCACGGTTCGACACGGAATTCGCCGGCGCGGTGCCGGGCACGGTCGCGGTGCACCAGTCCTGTCACTCGGTTGCGACCGACGTGCAACGGCACGCCGCAGCACTGCTTTCCCTGACGGGCGCCCGGGTGACGGCGGTGAAGGGGTGCGCCGGAATCGACGGTCTGTGGGGTCTGAAAGCAGGCAACGAGGAGCTCTCGATGCCCATGGCACAGAGCCTTGCGGACGCGCTCGGGTCGGTGGGGGCCGAGGTTTCCGTGGGTGACTGCCACATGGCGAACCATGCCGTCCGGGAGGCCTCGGGGTCTGCTCCGGTGCACCCGATGCGCGTGCTTGCCGAGGCCTACGGCCTTGCAGTTGATGACGACGACTGAGCGGCGCCTCCTGCGATCGGGGTGCGATGTCGCGAATTGGACACGTGTGACGCCCGACACATACGATTCCCGCGTGGGGTGAATCCCCGGCATCGAGGGGGGAATCCGGTGTCAGCAATCGAGACAACTTGGAGACAGCGCGGGGCCTGCAACGGGCTCGACCCCGGGGTGTTCTACCCCGACTCGGAGGAGAACGCCGAGGAGGCAAAGTCGATCTGTGCGATCTGCCCGGTGCGTCTGTCGTGTCTCGAGCACGCACTCGTGATGCGCGAGCGCGATGGTGTCTGGGGCGGCACCACGGAGAAAGAAAGACGCCGGATCATTCGTCAAAGACGTCGCTCTGCCTAGATACTTAGAGGTATGTCCCAGTCAGCAGCGTTCGTCGGGTGGCCAGCGCTGCTCGCCCAGCTCCTCGAACACCGCGACATCGGCCCGGACCAGGCCGAGGCGGCGATCACCGAGATACTGAACGGTGTTGCGACACCGTCGCAGATGACGGCGTTCATCGTGGCTCTGCGCGCCAAGGGCGAGACCGCTGACGAACTCGAGGGAATGCTGCGTGCTGTTCGCGCTGCAGGCAACCGGGTGACCCTGTCGGCGCAAGTGTCGTCGCGTGCGATGGACATCGTCGGCACCGGCGGCGACAAGAGCAACTCGGTCAATGTGTCGACCATGTCGGCGATCGTGGTGGCGGCAGCGGGCGTGCCCGTGTGCAAGCACGGCAACCGTGCGGCGTCGTCGAAGTGTGGTTCGGCTGACCTTCTCGAGGCCGCCGGGGTTGCAGTTGAACTAGACCCTGCCGGCGTGCAGGCATGCGTGGAGGAAGTCGGGTTCGGGTTCTGTCTCGCGGCCAGGTTCCACCCGGCGTTTCGCTACACGGCGCCCTCGCGCCGCGAGATCGGTGTGCCCACCGCGTTCAACCTGCTCGGGCCGATGGCGAACCCCGCGCCGATCGCGCACATGCTCGTCGGCGTCGCGATGCCGAACATGATGGACCGCATGGCCGAGGCGCTGTCGACCCGCGGCATCCGCTCTGCATGGGTGGTGCACGGTCACAACGGGCTCGACGAACTCGCTGTCAGCGGCGAGAACGTGGTGTTCGAACTGAAGGACGGCGCCGTGCGACGGTTCGCCCTGTCGGCGGCCGACCACGGCATCGCGGTCTCGACCCTCGATGACATCCGCGGCGGCGAGGCGAGCGACAACCTGGCGGTTCTCGAGAAGGTCTTTGCCGGCTCGGCGGGGCCTGTCCGCGACATCGTGTCGTTCAACGCCGGGTGTGCGCTGCACATCGCCGGCCGGGCACAGTCGGTCGGCGAGGGGATCGAGCTCGCGCGCAGCATCATCGATTCGGGTGCGGCGGCCGGGAAACTCGCCGATGTGGTGCGTGTCAGTCAGAGAGAGCGCGAGAGAATGGAATCCCAGCCGTGACCGTGAGAGTCCCCGCAACATCGGCCAACCTGGGGCCCGGCTTCGACGTGATGGGCCTGGCGCTCACGCTGTACGCCGAAGTGGGGGTGTGCGGGGCAGACCCCATGCCCGACGGCGCGAGAGAGGCCGAGGACACGCACCCGGCGCAGGTGGCGTTCGTGCGTGCGGGCGGCCAGGGCCGCGTGTGGGTCAAGAACTCGATCCCCATGGGGCGCGGTCTCGGGTTCAGCGGTGCGGTCCGGGTGGGCGGCATCATCGCCGCCGAGGTGCAACGTGACGGCGCGTCATGGTCACGTGCCTCGTCGCGTGCACTCGAGATCGGCACCGAACTCGAGGGCCATGCCGACAACGTGGCGCCGTCGATCCACGGTGGTGTGGTGATAGCGAGCGGGTCGCTCGTGATGAACGTGCCGGTGGCGCTCGACCCCGTGTTCGTCATGTGGGTACCTGATTTCACCACCTCGACCAACGAGTCCCGGGGCACGATCGGTGACACCGTGCGCATGTCGGACGCGGTGTTCAACATCGCGCGCACCGCAATGTTCGTGACGGCACTGCAGACCGGCAACATCGCGGCACTTCGTGATGCGACACAGGACCGGATCCATCAGCCGGTGCGTCTCGGTGCGTCGCCCGCCTGCGCACGCGCCCTCGATGCCGGCCTGGCCGCCGGCGCCTGGTGCGGCTGGCTGTCGGGGTCGGGCCCCACCGTGGCGTTGATGTGCGACCCGTCGGTGGCCGAAGATGTGGCGGCATCGTTGCCTGATGACGGGCACGCCAAGCTGCTGCGGATCGACACCGCCGGGGCCACGGTCCTCTGACGCGACCCTGTCACACCCCTTCGGCACAGTGAGGGCATGGAAGCAACACATGATTCAGCACCAGAGGGCACAACAGGGCCGGTTCTCGTGATCTCCTGCGACACCTGCATCATGCGCCAGACCGATGCCTGCAACGACTGCATGATGAGCGTTCTGTGCGACGTGGAGCATGACGATGCCGTCGTCCTGAATCTCCAGGAGCTCCGCGACATCCGTCTGCTCGCTCAGGCGGGTTTGGTGCCTACGCTTCGGCACCGTGCCGTCGGATAGCCGAGTCCCGAAGAACCCGAGAGTCGTCCGACCCGACGCGCCGTCCGGCGCTGCCTATCTCGACACCCTCTCGAACCTTGCCCGTGAGTCCGGGCTCGACGCATTCGGCGCGGCACCCGCCGCAGAGTTGCTCCGTGCCCGCACCTGCATCGACGACCGCATCGAACGGAGCCTCGTGAACGGCATGAAGTTCACGTTCCTGAGACCCGAGCGCTCGACGCACCCCGAACGCCTCGTCGAGGGTGCGCGCTCGGTGCTGGTCGGTGCTCGTTCGTACGCATACGAGGACCCCATCGTGATCGGCGATGGTTCCGTTCGTGCACGTGTCGCCCGTTACGCATGGCGTGACCACTACGGCGACCTGAAGGAATCGCTGTCGTGCGTTGCCGCCCGGTTGCGTCGCGACGGTCACCGCGCAACGGTCTTTGCCGACGACAACTCGATCGTCGACAGGGAGGTCGCATGGCTTGCCGGCATCGGTTGGTTCGGCAAGAACGCAAACATCCTGGTGCCCGGAAAGGGGAGCATGTTCGTGCTCGGGTGCATCGTCACCACCGCCGACCTGCCGCACGCCGAGGTTGCAGCCGACGGGTGCGGGACATGTTCGCGGTGCATCCCTGCGTGTCCCACCCGGGCGATAGTCGAGCCGGGGGTGATCGACGCCAACAGGTGCCTGTCGTGGTTGCTGCAGAAGCCGGGCATCTTCGACCCGCGGTTCCGTGAGGCCCTCGGCGACCGCATCTACGGGTGCGACGAGTGCCAGGTCGTGTGCCCGCCGACGAAGAAGCACGGGTATGCGCCCGCACCGAAGGGCGTGGAGCCGCACGTCGACGTGCTCGGACTGCTGTCGTTGTCGGACACCGAACTCGATGCTGCCTGCGAGGGTTGGTACGTGCACGACCGTGACGTCACGTGGGTGAGGCGCAACCTGCTCATCGTGCTCGGCAACGTGGGTTCCCCACGCGACGGGAACGTCATCGAGACCCTGCGTCGTTACCTGTCGCACCCGGTGCCCGAACTGCGTGCGCACGCAGTGTGGGCGGCAGCGCGTCTCGGTGCGGGTGACATGTTGCATCATGACGACCCTGATCCCTTGGTTGTTGCCGAGTTGGGGAATCTGCCACCCTTACGGGGCGACCTATGAAGCACCTTCTCGTCACGAATGATTTCCCACCGAAGATCGGCGGCATTCAGTCGCTGCTGTGGGAATGGTGGCGTCGCCTGCCGCCCGAGTCGTTCACCGTGCTCACGAGCCCGCATGAGGGTGCGCGCGCGTTCGATGCCGAGCAGCCGTTCCGGGTCGAGCGCACAAGGGAACCGGTGCTGTTGCCCCACCCCTGGATGGTGCAGCGCATCAACACCCTCGCCAAGCAGTGCGGTGCAGACTTCGTCGTGCTCGACCCTGCCCTGCCGCTCGGTCTCGTGGGGCCGGCACTCGCACTGCCGTACATGGTCGTGCTGCACGGGGCCGAGGTCACGGTGCCGGGTCGGCTTCCCGTGAGCAAGACCCTTCTCGGGCAGGTGTTGCGTCGCGCCGACCATGTGATCGCAGCCGGCGGGTACCCCGCCCGCGAGGGTGAGCATGCAGCCGGACGCCAACTGCCCGTCACGATCGTGCCGCCCGGCGTCGACACTGACCGGTTCGTGCCGCTCGATGCGGCACAACGATCGGCGGCGCGCAGCAGGTTCGGCCTGTCGACGAGCGACGAGATCGTTCTCGGTGTCAGCCGTCTCGTGCCGCGCAAGGGGTTCGACACGGTCATCCGGGCAGTTGCACAACTCGCGCCGCACCGGCCACGTCTGCGGCTCGTGATCGCGAGCACCGGTCGCGACGAGGGGCGGCTGAAGAAGCTCGCAGAGGAACTTCGCGCACCGGTGACGTTCCTCGGTCGTGTCGCCCATGACGACCTGCCGGCTCTCTACGGATGCGCCGACGTGTTCGCAATGATGTGCCGCAACCGCTGGGGCGGCCTCGAGCAGGAGGGCTTCGGCATCGTCTTCGTCGAGGCTGCGGCATGCGGGGTTCCCCAGATCGCCGGCGACAGCGGCGGTGCCGCCGAGGCCGTGCTCGACGGCGTCACGGGCTTCGTGATGGCAGACCCCGATGATGCGGCAGGTCTCGCTGCGCGCATCGCGCGGATCCTCGACAACCCGGGTCTGCGCGAATCGATGGCCCGTGAGTCGCGCACGAGGGCCGTGGCCGAGTTCAACTACGACGTTCTGTCACGGCGTTTGGGCGAGGTACTGCAGGTGGGGAATCATGGCTGACATGAAGGGCGCCGCAATCATCCGTACGAACGAGGTGCTCACGGCACTGTTCGCTGTCACGGCCGCGCTCGCGGTCGTCTTCTTCGACCAGCCGTGGAAGGTCATCGCAGCGACGGTGAGCATCGGATGCTTCGCGATCGGTGTGGTGGTGTTCCTCTGGGGCTACTGGACCGCGGTGCAGCGAAGCCGGCGCGACAACATCGCGGTTGCCTCCCTGTACTTCCTGACCGACAACAGTGCCCCCAGGTCGATCATGGTGCGCATGAACCTGGTGCTGCTCGCCCAGGTCGTCATCGGGGTCGTCACGGCACTGATGCGATCGACAACCGATGGCAAGGCCGGCAGCACCCTCGCCTTCGGCATTCTCGTGCCGGTGCTCGGTCTGGGGTTGAACGGGCTCTGGGGTTCCATCCACGGCCGTTTCCCGGCACGCGGAGGGCGGGAGCAGGGGCAGGTTCCACCCGAGGGACCCGGGAACGGGCAAGACTGAGAACATGACCGACCGCGCGGCCCAGACCACACTCATCCATGCCCCGTTGCAGAGGTGCCTCGACATCGTTCTCGATTACGAGCGCTATCCCGAGTGGGCCAAGGACGTGAAGACCGCCGTGGTGCGCGAACGTGACGCTGAGGGTCGTGGCGCACGCGTGGAGTACCGCGCATCGGCGCTCGGACGCAGCACGCACTACACGCTCGAGTACGACTACTCGCAGGCACCGTCGCGGCTCTCGTGGCGACTGGTCGAGGGCGACATCATGCGTGCACTGAACGGTGCGTACTCGTTCGTCGAGGTCGAGGAGGGCACGCAGGTCTTCTACGAACTCGAACTCGAGCTCGTGGTGCCCCTGCCCGGATTCGTCAAGCGCCGCGCTGAGGCGCGCATCCTCGTCGAGGCCGTGAAGGAACTCAAGGCGCGCGCAGAATCGTGAGGCACGTCGGTATCGACGTCGGCGGCACGAAGTGCCACGGCGTCGTCGTCGATGCTGCAGGAAACGTCTCCGCAGAGATCAGGTACCCCACGCCCCGTGCGGACATGTTGGTCGACTTGCTCGCGTCGATGTACCGCGAGCTGGGCGGCGGCACCACCTTCGGGGTCGGTGTGCCGGGGTTGATCTCTCGCGAGGGAGTCGTGCATGCCTCGCCGAATCTCGTGGGCGCGCGTGACGTGCCGGTCGGGTCCGGGCTGCGCGAGTTGCTCGCGATGCCCGTGCACGTCGAGAACGACGCAACCGTTGCTGCCTACTCGGAGTGGCAGGTCGGTGCGGCGCACGGGTGCGACAACGCGGTGATGGTGACCCTCGGAACCGGGATCGGCGGCGGCATCGTGATGGGTGGTGTGCTGCAGCGCGGCGCGAACGGGTTCGCGGGCGAGATCGGGCACATGGTCATCGAGCGTGACGGCATCGCGTGCCCTTGCGGCCTGCGCGGCTGCTGGGAGAGGTACGCATCAGGGTCTGCCCTGCGCGAGATGAGCGGCGGCGTCACGGGTGAGCAGGTGTTCGCTGCGTTCCGCGACGGCGACCCGGGAGCGGTCGGCATCGTGAACGCATTCGCCGGTTACATCGCCGTGGGGCTCGCGAGCCTGGTGAACGTGTGCGACCCCGAGGTCATCGTGATCGGCGGCGGCGTGGTCGAGTCGTTGGCCGGCGACATCGACCTCGTGGTGCAGCATCTCGCATCGCACCTGTACTCGTCCGAGGCGCGGCCGTTGCCGCGCGTGCTGCCGGCAGTGCTCGGCGAGCGTGCCGGTGCGATCGGTGCTGCACTGATTGCGGCCCGCGCAGCGCAGTAGATGTAGGTCCGGTCGCTTCACCTCGCCGGTGTCTCGGGGCGGCCGTTGCCGCGTGTGCTGTTCAGTCGGCCCAGTTGCGCGACCGCTCGACAGCCCTCAGCCACTGGCTGTGGCGACCCGATGGTTCGTTCGGTTCGAAGCGTCTGTCGAGCTGCCACATCGATGCGATGTCATCGAGGGAACCCCACACGCCCTCGGCGAGGCCCGCGAGATAAGCCGCCCCGAGAGCGGTTGTCTCGTGGTCGGTGGGGCGAAGCACCGGCACGCCGAGCTCGTCGGCCTGGTGCTGCAGCATCGAGTCCATGACCGAGGCTCCGCCGTCGACCCGCAGTTCGTCGAGCGACACGCCGCCCGCCCGTGTCATTGCGTCGATCGCATCGCGGGTCTGGAACACCATTGCATCGAGCACGGCCCGTGCGATGTGCGCGCGGGTGGTGCCGCGCGTGATCCCGACGATCGTGCCGCGGGCGTACGGATCCCACCACGGACTGCCGAGCCCGGTGAACGCGGGCACCACGAACACGCCGCCCGGGTCGGGCACGGTCTCTGCGAGCGGACCGATGTCGGATGACTGCGCGATGATGCCGAGACCGTCGCGCAGCCACTGCACGGCCGCGCCTGTCACGAAGATCGCGCCCTCGAGCGCATAGGCAGGTGCGCCGTCGCCGAGGTCCCACGCCACGGTGGTGAGCATGCCGTCAGTCGGCGCGGGGCACTGCGTCCCCACGTTCAGCAGCACGAAGCTGCCAGTTCCGTACGTGTTCTTCGCCATGCCGGGCCGTGTGCAGACCTGCCCGAACAGTGCCGACTGCTGGTCGCCCGCCATGCCCGAGATCGGGATGCCGTCGGGCACGCCGTCGACCCCGGTGGTGACGCCGTAGCGGGCACTCGAGGGCACAACAGTGGCGAGTGTCGACACGGGGACACCGAGCATCTCGCACATGTCGTCGCTCCATGACATCGAGCGGATGTCGAACAGCATCGTGCGGCTCGCATTGCTCGGGTCCGTCACGAATGCCGCACCGCCCGTCAGCTTCCACACGAGCCACGAGTCGATGGTGCCGATGCGCACATGCCGCATGTCCGGCAGGTCTGTGTTGTCGAGGAGCCACCGGGCCTTCGTGCCCGAGAAGTACGGGTCGAGAACCAGACCGGTTGTGTCACGCACCTTCGGCAGGTGCCCTGACAGGGACTCGCATGTGTCGGCTGTGCGTCGGTCCTGCCACACGATTGCGCGCGCCAACGGGTCGCCGGTGCGGGCGTCCCACATCACGACTGTCTCGCGTTGGTTCGTGATGCCGATTGCGGCCGGTGTCTCGTCCAGTCGCGACACGACCTCCGCCATCGTCGCCGCCATCGATGTCCAGATCTCGGATGCGTCGTGCTCGACCCAACCCGGTCGGGGGAAGTACTGGGGGAACTCCCGGTAGGCCGAGAACGACGGCGTGCCGTCGTCGAACACTGCGCGCGTCCGCACGCCCGTCGTGCCGGCATCGAGTGCGAGAACCACGGTCATGGTGCAACCCTAGGACGAACGCGCGATGAGCGAGATGAGTTCGCGCTGCACTCCCGGCTGGCAGGCGAGAACCTCGTTCGGTGTCACCGGGTTGCCGCGGAAGTCGGTGACCGATGCGCCGGCCTCGGTGGCGACGATCTGGCCGGCCACCAGGTCCCACGAGTGCAGGTGTTCCTCGAAGTACGCGTCGTACCGGCCGCAGGCCACGAAGCACAGGTCGATGGCGGCCGCACCGAACCGACGGATGTCGCGAACCTGGGTGACCATGCGTGCGACCCGCTCGGCATGCGCCGTGCGTTCGTGCACGCGGTAGCTGAACCCGGTGCAGACCAATGCATCAGACAGTGCCGTGTTGTCGCGCACGCGGATTGGCGCTCCGTTCAGGGTGGCGCCCCCGCCGCGCGAGGCCGAGAACATCTCCGACAGTGCGGGGGCATACACCGCTCCCGCGACGGGACCCCGGCTGTCGACCGCACCGATCGACACCGCCCACATCGGGATGTCGAAGTAGAAGTTCGACGTTCCGTCGATCGGGTCGATGTGCCATGTGATTCCCGACGTCCCCTCGCGTGATGCACCTTCCTCGCCGACGATCCCGTCGTCGGGGCGCAGTGCTGTGAGGCCCGCGGTGATGAGCTCCTCGCTCGCCTTGTCGTACTGGGTGACCATGTCGGTCGGGGACGACTTGGTTGTCGCCGTCACGTTGCCGCTCTTGCGGCCCCTGAGTGCCATGTCTCCCGCCTCGCGGGCGAGTTGTTCTGCCACCCGACGCAGGTCGTCGGCAGGGGTCATCGAGCGTCCCGATCGGAGATCTCGCGCCATTCGCCGAGTGCGCGCAGCACCAGCACCGCAACGATCGCAGTGCCGCCCGCACTGATCACGGATCCGGTGAACATGCCGAGACCCAACGGCGTGCCGCACGATCCGTCGCACTGCACGTCGACGAGCGAGTAACCGATGAGGCCGCCGGCGAGACCGCCGACGAGGATCGACACGAACGCCAACACGCGTGCGGCGGTGGAGGGGAGCGCGGAGAGTGATTCTGAGGGGTCTGGCACGCCTCCATCGTAGGCGTCGGCCCGATGCAACTGAACTAGCGTCTCGTGGTGGTGACGAATGCCCGTTCAATCCTGCACGTGGACATGAACGCGTTCTACGTGTCCGTGGAACTGCGTCGCCGTCCCGAACTGCGCGGTCTCCCGGTGGTCGTGGGCGGCACCGGTGGGCGCGGGGTGGTCTCGGCCGCATCGTACGAAGCGAGGCGATTCGGTGTGCACTCGGCCCTGTCGTCGGCGGTCGCGCGGCGGCTGTGTCCGGATGCCGTGTTCATCCACCCGGACATGGAGCACTACCTCGAGGTGAGCCGCCAGCTGCGGGAGATCTTCGAGTCGTTCACACCGCTGGTCGAGCAGATCTCTGTCGACGAGGCATTCATGGATGTCACGGGAGCAGGCGCATTGATCGGTGACGCACGTGAGGTGGCCACGCGCCTGCGGGCGAAGGTGCAGCACGACGTCGACCTGCCCTGCACCGTCGGCATCGCCGCGAACAAGTTCATCTCGAAGATGGCGAGCGAACACGCAAAGCCACGTGCACGACCGGACGGCATCGACCCCGGTCACGGCATCTTCGAGGTTGCGCCAGGCGACGAGACTGCGTTTCTGCACCCGTTGCCGGTGCAGAACCTGTGGGGTGTCGGTCCGAAGACCAGGGCCCGACTCGAGACCCTCGGCATCCGCACGATCGGCGAGCTGGCCTCGCTCGATGTCGAGGTGCTGTGCCGCGCGGTGGGCGAGGCACACGGTCGTCACCTTGCATCTCTGTCGCGGGGTGTCGATGAACGTGCGGTCGAGCCCGAACGTGCGGCGAAATCGATCGGGCACGAGGAGACCTTCCCCCGCGACATCGTCGATGCTGCCGAGCTGCGTCACCACCTCGTCAGGCTGTGCGATGCGGTTGCGCGGCGCACACGCGACGCGGGAGTGGCGGCGGGCACGGTGATGCTCAAGATCAAGTTCTCCTCGTTCGAGACGATCACGCGGTCCACGACCCCCGATGTGCCGTTGACCACAGGGCCCTCGATGGTGGCGGCCCTCGACCCGTTGCTCGCATCGATCGACTGTTCCGTGGGTGTGCGTCTCATCGGGGTTCATGCCCAGAAACTGGGTGACGAGGCGGGGAGTGCCCCGACCCTGTTCGACATCGGCGGGGAGGAGACCCTGGCGGACATCGAGGAACAGTGGCAACCCGCCAGTCGGGCAATCGACTCGATTGTGCAGAAGTTCGGTGACGGCGTCATCGGTCCCGCGAGCGCACTCGATGCGCACCGCCCCGGGGCGAACAGGTTCGGTGTGCCCGGCGACCCGGACGGGTGACACCGTTTATTCCCGGATCGTGAACAAAAAAGGTCGCGGTCTGAATTGTGTTCGGCCCTTCGGGGTGCGAAAATCGGCTCGTGCCATTGTCAGATGAT
Source organism: uncultured Bifidobacterium sp. (assembly GCA_964513585.1). GTDB lineage: Bacteria > Actinomycetota > Acidimicrobiia > Acidimicrobiales > Ilumatobacteraceae > UBA2093. The sequence continues at coordinate 38,003 of CAZENK010000009.1, forward strand.
GAACAGCGAATCCTGCGGGAGATCGAGGACCAACTCAGTGCCGACGAGAAGTTCGCGTCAGCGGTGTCGTCGTCGGGTCTGTACCGACATTCAGCGCGCCGGGTGTGGTGGTCGCTCTTCGGGATGGTGATCTGCCTGGTCGGTGTGGTGCTCACGCTTCAGATCCACTATCTCGCCGCCTTCGTGGCATTTATCGGCATGCTGGGGTGCGCCCTGAACATCGAGCGTCAGTTGCGCTTGATCGGGCGCGCGGGCGTGCAGGACCTGGCACAGAAGATGCCGAAGCCGCGCGTGCGGTTCCCCCGCGACTGACCATGTCCCGACCGGGCGCGAGCACCCTCATCCGCCCGTCGATTGTCGTGGCCGTTCTCGGTCGCCCCGGTCTGTGGCTCACCGCGTTGCGACAGGCACGTCGTCTGGCGCCCCGTGGCTGGTGGCGCACGGCGCCGTTCCTGCCGGTGCCGCGCGCTGATTACCTCGAGTTCCGGCTGGTCACCCAGTACGGCGGTGGGCACGGTGAACCCCGTGGCGAGGTGCGCGCCGCCGATGTGGTGGACTATCTGGCATGGTGCAAAGAGTGGGATGCCAACCGATGAAGCGGTCCAGACTCTGCGTGCCCGTGTTCCGACGGACCAGGGCCAGATAGTCATGAGGAGCGCGCTCGTACTCAACGCAACGTACGAACCGCTCAGTGTTGTGTCGGCTCGCCGGGCCATCTGTCTCGTGCTGTGCGACAAGGCCGACATCGTCGCCGATGACGGCACCCAGGTGCATTCCGAGCGCATGTCCGTGTCGTCGCCGCTCGTGATCCGCCTGCGTTACGTGGTGAAGGTGCCGTACCACCGCCACACGGCAATGTCGAGGCGCGCGGTGTTCGCCCGCGACAACCACAAGTGCGGGTACTGCGGCAGTCACGCCGACAGCATCGACCATGTGCTGCCGCGGTCCCGCGGGGGCAAGAACGTGTGGGAGAACGTGATCGCCGCCTGCAGGTCGTGCAACCTGCGGAAACGTGACCGGACCCCGGAGGAGGCGGGCATGAAGATGATGACGATGCCCCGCACACCCCGCGAGATGTCGTGGATCGCCTTTGCCGTGCCCCGGGTTCCCGAAGAGTGGAAGCCCTACTTGGCTGAAGCCAGTTGAACCGACGAAAGTAGAACCATGAGCGGACTCGACGGATCGTGGCAGCGCCACGACTGGTCGGGGAGTGCCGCCGGTTTCCATGAACTTGACCCCGTCGCTGAACGCGGGCTGTGGTGGTGTTCGGTCGTCAGGCCCGCACTCATTGTCGGGTCGTCCCAGTCTGTCGATGTCGTGTCGGCAGACGGCGCGGCAGCGGCCGGTGTCGATGTGGTCCGTCGCCGCAGCGGCGGCGGGGTGGTGTGGGTGCACCCGGTCGATTCCGTGTGGATTGACGTCACCATCCCGCGCGACGACCGCCTGTGGGTCGACGACATCGGTACCTCGATGCTCTGGTTGGGTGAGGTGCTCACCGATGCACTGTCGCCCTGGGTGGCCGGCAGCGTTCACCGCGGGACATTCGATGCAGGTGACCACGGCCGCGACGTGTGTTTCGCCAGCACGTCCCCGGGCGAGGTGTTCGTGGGCGCAGCGAAGCTCGCAGGAATCAGTCAACGTCGCGGTCGAACCGGTGCACGCATGCAGTGTGTGGTGTACCGCAGGTGGGCGCCGCACGAATGGGCCGGTCTGTTGGTCGACCCGGCATTGAGTGACGTCGTGCGGGGTCTGTCGGTCGCAACGGTCGATGCAGCCGCGCCCGAGATCGTCAGCGCTGTGCACGCGCGGCTCCTGCTCGAGACCTGAGTCGACCGCGCTGCCGAGCGGTTCGTGCCCGTCGTTGACGGCCGTCGCCCGTCGACCCGCCATGACCTGGGCCTGAGACCGGTTGTCCGCACCCCGCGCCCGTCGACCCGCCATGACCTGGGCCTGAGACCGGTTGTCCGCACCCCGCGCCCGTCGACCCGCCATGACCTGGGCCTGAGACCGACTGTCCGCACCCCGCGCCCGGGGTCGCCCTGATCCCGAGTGTGTGTCCTTCTTCTGTGTTCCCCGGGTGGGGTCCGTTGGCACCCGGTGGGGAGCCAGGGGGAGGATGGTGGAGAAAAGTGGGGGGAAATGGTTGACAAAGGGGGATAGTGGGGATTACGGTTGGCTGCGTGGTGGAGGCGGAGAACTCCCCCCGGGAGGCGGAGACGTGTTCGTAGGAGTGCATGAGCGACAGCTCGACCCAAAGGGTCGACTTGCGTTGCCTGCTGCCTTTCGTCCCCGTCTTGAACCACGCTGTTACCTCTCTTTCGGTCGCGACAAGTGCATCGACGTCATGACCGCCGAAGCGTTCGAACGCGAAGCAGCCGACATTTTGGACAAGGTGCGTCGTGGTGAATTGGAACGCAGTGAGTCCCGTGCGTTGGCTGTCAGCACGGTGGAAGCCACGATTGATGCGCAGGGCCGAATCACCCTCGATGAAAAGTTGCGTGACTATGCCGGCATTTCTTTGGGGGCCAAAGTCACTGTGGCGGGCTCGTTCGACAGAGTCGAAATTTGGGAACCCGATCGTCATGAGCGCAACATCGGTGCAGGCACCGAAATGATCGCTGGAGCAGGCGCGTGATCGTCAATGCTCGTTCTTTCGTATCAACCAACCAGAGGCCGACGGTCTCTGGCAGTCTCCCGGATGGCACGGTGGTTAGCTCCAACTCCGCCCGCTGCCATCGCGCGCGTACCGGGGATAAATCCGGACGGCATTCGCTGTCCGGGAGGCTGCCAGGCGCCGAGGGCAATCGCCCCGTGAACGGCGCGTTCGTTCACGAGCCGGTGATGCTCGACGAGGTCCTGCAGGCGTTCGTCGGCATGGACTCGGGCGTGTTCCTCGATGCCACGCTCGGCGGTGCGGGGCATTCCCGCGCCGTGCTCGAGGCACATCCGGGTGTGCGCCTGCTCGGCATCGACCAGGACCAGACGGCGCTCGCCGCCGCCTCGGCAGTTCTGACGGAAGCCGGTCTCGGCGCGCGTGCGACCCTCCGGCACGCTCGTTTCGATTCGGTCTCCCGCGTCGTGGCCGAAGAGGGGGTCGGATCGTTGGCCGGCGCCCTCTTCGACCTCGGCGTCTCCTCGCCGCAGTTCGATGTCGCCGAGAGGGGGTTCTCGTACCGCAACGACGCACCTCTCGACATGCGCATGGACCGCAGCAACCCGCTCGACGCCCGCACGGTCGTGAACGACTACGACGAAGCAGAGCTCGCCTCGATGCTGCGCCGCAACGCAGACGAGCGCTTTGCATCGCGTATCGCCCGCGCAATCGTCGCTGCCCGCCCGGTCGAATCAACGACACGCCTCGCCGAGGTGGTGGTGTCGGCCATCCCTGCGGCCGCTCGCCGTCGCGGCGGTCACCCCGCCAAGCGCACCTTCCAGGCAATCCGCATCGAGGTGAACTCCGAGCTTGCGATCCTGCCCGGTGCCCTGCGCGACACGATCGAACTGCTCGCCCCGGGGGCATGCCTCGCGGTTCTCTCGTACCACTCGGGCGAGGACCGCATCGTGAAGTCGGTGATGAGGTCGGCCGAGACCGGTGATTGTTCGTGCCCGCCGACCCTGCCTTGTGCCTGCGGCGCCCGCCGGCTGGTGCAGAAGGTGCGCGTGCCGCGTGACCCGTCACGCGAGGAGCAACTGCGCAACCCGCGGAGTTCGTCGGCCCGCCTGCGGGTCGTGCGCAGGTTGTCGTCGGGGCAGGTGAGCTGACCATGGCAGTCGCGTTCCGTTTCCCGACCGTTCTCGCTCCAAAGGAGACATCCGGCCGCCCGTCGCTCACCGTCGTGCCGCGTGAGGAACGTCGCTACCTCCGGGTCGTGGTCGTGGCCGGCCTCATCGTGACCACGATGGGTCTCGTGGTTGCGCTCCGTGCCCACATGGCACACCAGCAGATGCGCATCGACTCGTTGAACTACGACATCACCCGCGCTCGCATGCACTTCGACACGCTGCGTGCCGAGCGCGCCGCGCTGCAGTCACCCGAGAAACTGATCGCGAGTGCCCGCGAGATGGGCATGGTGCCGAGCGTCTCCACACGCATCATGGACGTGCCTGCCGCAGTCGCCGCGGAGGTGGCCGCAACGGTCGGGAAGGTCGACGCGGATGTGGTTGCCGCCGCTGAATCACCACTCGATGAGTTCGGTCGCCTGAAGCCATCCGTGGTGGGTGCACCGTGAGCAACGAGTCGCGCCGGGGAACCAGGTCACACGACGCCCCGCGACCCAAATCTGCTGCGCGACCGGGGGCTTCGGCATCGGGATCGAGATCGACGGGGGCCCGGCAGACATCCACACGGGCTGCTGGCGCCACCGGCCGGTCGTCATCCGCCTCTCGATCCTCGTCCGCTGGTCGTGCTTCGTCCTCGGCTCGTTCCTCGTCTTCGTCGTCGACACAGCGTCAGCGGTCGGCTGACAACGGGCAGCGCAGGCGCGCCCCGGGCGGGGCACCGCAGCGCAGTCGGGGATCGGACACGCGCGCCGCGTCGTCGGGCCGTGGATCGGGCCGTGTAACAGCCGGTCGCGAACGGACTGCTCCGCGTCAGAGGCCGCGCCAGCAGGTGTCGGTCGAGTCGCTGATGAGGTCGACGTTCATGTCGCTGTGGGACGCGGTCACGCAGGCGTTCGGCGGTGACGTGCCCCAGAAGTACCGCGCCCACAAGATCTCGTCGGCAGACGCCCACAAGCTGGTCAAGCGCAGGCTCCGTTTCTCGATCGCGCTGTTTGCGGTCATGTTGCTGATCGTTGCCGCACGTGTGGTCATGCTGCAGACATTCGACCGTGCCGACTACTACGCGGCCAGCGTCGACCAGCGCACACGGGTGAACATCATCCGTGCGACGAGGGGCGTGATCTTCGACCGCAACGGGAACGAGCTCGCGTTGTCGGTGCCGAGCACCACTGTCTATGCCGACCCCCGTGACATCTCCGACCCGGTGGGGACGGCCCGCCAGATCGCCGCCGTGCTCGGCCTGATGCCCGACCAGGAGGCGAAGCTGGCGACGAAGCTCGCCCAACCGGGGTCGAAGTTCCACTACATCGCGCGGGAGTTGACCAAGACCGAGGCTGCAGTGATCCTGAACCTGGGTCTGCCGGGCATCTATTCGTACAGCGAACCGTCGCGCAAGATCGAAGGTGGCGTCGCAGAGGCACTGATCGGCCGGACGGATCCGGACGGCCTCGGCACGTCAGGGTTGGAGAAGCAGTTCAACGCATTGCTGATGGGCACCGACGGCAAGTCCATCCGCGAGGTCGACAAGAACGGACGGTCGATTGCGGGTGTGGGCAGGACCACTGTGGCGCCGGTGGCCGGCGAGGACCTGGTTCTCACGGTCGACAAGAACATCCAGTACCACACTGATGCAGCGTTGATGGACCGTGTTGCCCAGCTGGGTGCGCGCGGCGGCACCGCCATCGTGATGGACGCCAAGACCGGCGAGATCTACGCAATGTCGAACGTGCGGCGCGACGCATCGGGTGCTGCGGTCATCGCAACGGGCAACTTCGCCGCGGTCGAAGCATACGAACCGGGATCCGTCGCCAAGGTGTTCAGCCTGAGTGCGGCGCTGAACGAGGGAACCATCACGCCCGAGACCGTGTTCTCCGTGCCCGGCATCACCGTGATCGACGGCTTCCCGATCCGCGACGCATGGCCGCACCCCACGATGGACATGAACGTGCGCACCATTCTGAGCGAGAGCTCGAACATCGGAACGATGATGGCCGCCCACACCATCTCGAGCAAGCGACTGCACGACTACTACTCGATGTTCGGCTTCGGTCGCCCCACCGGGCTCGACTACCCCGGTGAGAGCCGCGGCATCCTGCGCGACTCGAGCAAGTGGCGCGGCACCGAGAAGTACACCGTGACCTACGGGTACGGTCTCGCGACCACCGCTCTGCAGCTCGTCGCCGGGGTGAACACCGTGGCGAACAGGGGTGTGTATGTCGAGCCGCGTCTCGTGCGCGCAACGATCGACAACGCCGGCAAGCGCCGCGACGTGAGGCCCGCACGCTCACGCGTCGTGCTCAACGAGAATGCCGCCCTGATGATGACCGACCTGATGCGTGAGGCCGTGTGCACCGGCACCGGCGAACTCGCGAAGGTGAAGGGCATGGATGTCGCCGGCAAGACCGGCACCGGCTACAAGGTGCAGGACAACGGCACGTACGTGACCGATTCGGGTGCGCGTCGTTACTTCGCATCGTTCGCGGGGTTCTTCCCCGCGAGCAACCCGCGGATCACGATGCTGGTGAGCATCGACGAGCCGAACGCCAACTCGCGTGACCGGTTCGGTGGCACTGCTGCCGCGCCCGTCTTCGCGCGACTCGTTCCCACGATCATGCGCGAGCTCGGAATCGAGTCGACGGGTTCGGGGACCGGCTGCAAGGCGAGGGCCACCGCCGCGGGGCAGTGACGGGGTGATCGATGGCTCGTTACCCCTTCGCTCCCGTTTCCCTCTCCGGGTTGATTGATGCTTCCGCTGTCGAAGGTCGTCTGGTCGGTGACGATGTCACCGTCTCGGGCATCACCCAGGACTCCCGCACTGTCGGTCGGGGGGATCTCTTCTGCTGTGTGCGCGGAGCGACGTTCGACGGTCATGACTACGCAGCTGCCGCCGTGGCTGCCGGGGCCTCGGCCCTGCTCGTGGACCGAGATGTCGATGTCGACGTTCCGGTCGTTCGGGTGGAGGACGTGCGGTCCGTGCTCGGACCCGTCGCATCTGCAGCTCTCGGCTTCCCGTGCCGGTCGTTGACGATGGTCGGTGTCACCGGCACGAACGGCAAGACATCGACGGCGACGATGCTCGGGTCGATCCTCGACGCCGCCGGTCGTCGTTGCGAGGTTCTCGGCACACTGACGGGGGAGCGCACCACACCGGAGGCCATCGACCTCCATGCACGTCTTGCCGGGTGCGTGTCGCGCGGCGTCGAGGCAGTGGTGATGGAGGTGTCTTCGCACGCCCTGGTGCTCGGCCGTGTGAACGGCATCGTGTTCGATGCCGCGGTGTTCACGAACCTGGGCCGCGACCATCTCGACTTCCACGGGACGGAGGAGGCGTACTTCGCGGCGAAGGCGTCGCTCTTCTCGCCGCAGCGGTCGCGCACCGGCATCGTGAACATCGATGACCCGCGCGGCAGTCTGCTCGCCGCCGCCGCACCGGTGCCGATGGTGCCCTTCTCCGTCGACGACGCCGTCGGCATCGAGATGTCGGATGACCGAGTGAGCTACTCGTGGAACGGCATCGACCTGACTGTCGGCATGGGTGGGATGTTCACGGTGATGAACTCGCTTGCCGCGGCAACGGCGGCACGGGTGATCGGCGTGCCTGACCGGGCGATTGCCGAGGGCCTCTCGACGATGAAGCCGGTGCCGGGTCGGTTCGAGCCGGTTGCCAACGACCTGGGGTTCGGTGTTGTTGTCGACTATGCGCACACGCCCGAGAGCCTGCGTGCACTTCTCGAGTCGGCGCGTCAGGTCACCCGGGGCCGCGTCATCGTGGTGTTCGGGTGCGGCGGCGACAGGGATGCAGGCAAGCGACCCGAGATGGGTCGTGTTGCCGCGGCGACCGCAGACGAGATCATCGTGACGTCCGACAACCCGCGCGGGGAGGACCCCGTCTCGATCATCGACCAGGTGTGCGGCGGTATCACGGACTCCGGGGTTCCCGTCGAGCGCGAGGTCGACCGCGAGAGGGCCATCGCATCCGCCATTTTCCGTGCCCGGCGTGGTGACATAGTGGTCATAGCCGGCAAGGGCCACGAGGCCACGCAGGAGACAGCCGGGGTTCTGCATCCTTTCAGTGATGTGGATGTTGCGCGTTCACATCTCGCGAGACGAAAGGAGACAACCGCATGATTGCCGTACTCATTGCCGGTGCCGTTTCGATGCTGTTCTCGCTGTTCGGCACACGGCGCATGATCACCTTCTTCGACTCCCTCGGCAAGGGCCAGCCGATCCTCGGTTCGGAGGACCACGGGCCTGTCCATCACATGAAGAAGCAGGGCACCGCCACGATGGGCGGTCTCGCCATCCTCTTCTCGGCGTTCATCGGCTGGAGCGTGGCCCACCTGCGCGACGGCATAGCGTTCTCTGACCAGGCGATGATCATGTGGGCCGGCGTGGGTCTCCTCGCGACCATGGGTTTCCTCGACGACTACCTGAAGGTCCGCAAGTCGCACAACCGCGGGATCTTCTGGAAGAAGAAGGGATGGATCACCTTCGGTCTCGCGCTGCTCGTCACGTACTGGCTGTCGGCCGGCACCGGCATCAACGAGACGCTCTCGTTCACGCGGTTCGACCTGCCCGGTTGGCAGATGCACCAGGCGGTGTGGGTGGTGTGGACCGCGTTCATGGTGTGGTCGACCACCAATGCCGTGAACGTCACCGATGGTCTCGACGGCCTCGCGGCGGGTTCGGCACTGTTCGGGTTCCTCGCGTTCACCGTCATCGCGTACTGGGCATTCCGCAACCCCGACGTCTACCGGCTGGTCAACCCGCTCGACCTGGCAGTGTTCTCCGCGGCCATGGCCGGGGCCTGCGGTGGCTTCCTGTGGTGGAACGCCGCGCCCGCACGGATCTTCATGGGTGACGTCGGTGCGCTCGGCATCGGGGCGGCCCTCGGTCTGCTCGCGGTGGCCACGAACACGCACCTGTTGCTGCCGATCATCTGTGCGCTGAACGTGATGGAGTCGGGCTCGGTCGCCCTGCAGATGGGCGTGTTCAAGGCATCGGGCCGCAAGAAGCGTCTCTTCCGCATGTCGCCGGTCCATCACCACTTCGAACTGATGGGCTGGCCCGAGACCACCGTCATCATCCGCTTCTGGATCATCTCGGGAATCTGCGTCGCCATCGCCCTCGGGATCTTCATTGCCGACTTCACGAACATCGCCGACACCTTCGCGGGGAGGGGCAAGTAGATGACGACAACAGAGACCACCAGGCGCACGCCGTCGCTGAAGGACCGGAGGGTCGGTGTTCTTCGTCGGCGCGGCAGTGTCGACAAGAACAAGATCGCCCTCGACAAGCCGCCGCCGGCGTTCTACTGGATCCTCGTGATCGTGTCGTGTCTCGTCCTCCTCGGCCTCGTGATGGTTCTGTCGTCCTCGTCCGTCACGAGTCTCCACACGGGTTCGTCGGCATGGGGCATGTTCATCCGTCAGGCCTGCTGGGTCGGCATCGGTGCGCTCGCCATGTGGTTCATGTCGTCGGTGCCGTACAACACCTGGCAGAAGTCGTCCGTGTTCATGATCCCCGCGCTGGTCATCCTCGCGCTCAACTTCCTGGTGGTGGGCAAGGGGACCGTCATCGGTGGCGCGAGTGCATGGCTCGACCTCGGTCCGTTCCGCTTCCAGCCCTCCGAGTTCCTGAAGGTCGTGTCGATTCTCTTCGTGGCGAACCTGCTGGCAAAGAGGCACCGCGCAGTGGCCATCCGTTCGATCGTGCTGTACCCGATCCTGCTCGTGATCGCCATCACCGCCGGGGCGTGCATGCTGCAGCGTGACTTCGGAAGCGCAGTCATCTTCGCGGGTTCACTGTTCTTCATGATGCTGATGGCCGGGCTGCCGAAGCGTCAGCTTGCGATGACCGGCTTGGGTCTCGCTGCCGGCGCGGTGATGGTGCTCACGTTCGCCAACCGTGCGAGCGAGCGTCTGCTCGCGTTCATGAACCTCGAGGAGACGAAGGAGGACGTCGGCTACCAGGTGTACCAGGCGCTCCTCAGCATCGCCAACGGCGGCTGGAGCGGCACGGGCATCGGTGCGGGCACGAGCAAGTGGGGGTACGTGCCCCTCGCGTACAGCGACTTCATCTTCTCCGTGATCGCCGAGGAACTCGGGATCTTCGGCACGGTCATGGTGATCGGTGGCTTCATGCTGCTCGTGCTCCTCGCGATCCAGGTCGCGCTCTCCGCGAGCGACCTCTACGGCGCTTTCGTTGCCGGCGGCATTGCGGCATGGTTCGGCGTGCAGGCCATCGTGAACATCGGCGGTGTCGTCGGTGTGCTGCCGATGACCGGCCTCACGCTGCCGTTCCTGTCGTACGGCGGGTCGTCCATGATCGTGTCGATGGCGGCCGTCGGGTTGTTGTTGAACGTCGCCCGTTTCGCACGACGGTAGGTCGGGTGTGTACGCGGTCGTGACGGGTGGTGGCACGAGCGGCCACGTGATGCCCGCACTCGCGATCATCGAGCTGTTGCGCGAGGCCGGGCACCCCGCCGGTGACATCGCGTACGTGGGTGCGCGGCGGGGGATAGAGACCAGCCTCATGAAGGATGTCGACGTGCGTTCGGTGTTCCTGCCCGTGTCGGGTCTGCAGCGGTCGTTCTCCCCGCGGTCGATTGCCCGCAACATTGCGTTCCCCTTCAGGGTTCTGCGCAGCCGATTCATGGCACACCGGCTTCTCTCGCAATGGCAGCCGAGGGTCGTCGTGTCCGTCGGTGGCTACGCGAGTGACCCTGTGTCGTGGGCCGCACGTGCACACCGGATTCCGTTGGTGTGCGTCAGCTACGACAGGGTGGCAGGTCTTGCCACACGCCGTCAGGCATCGTTCGCCAGCGCATGTGCCGTTGCCTTCGAGGGTTCGACTCTTCCGCATGCAACGGTCACGGGGGCGCCGGTGCGCGCAGAGCTGCGCCACCTGGATGTTGCCGCACGTCGCGCCGATGCGCGAACGGCGCTGGGTGTGCCGGTCGACGCTGTCGTCGTGACGGTGATGGGAGGGTCGCTGGGGTCAGGTGTGCTGAATGATGCGGTGGTCGGCATCATGAACGAGTGTGCCGGTCTCGGCAACGTGTTCGTGTTCCACATCTGCGGTCGACGGTTCGAGGGTCATTCCATCGGTGCACGTGTCCCGGCGGGGATCCTCGGGTACCACTCGGTCGGCTACGAAACCCGGATGGCCGAGGTATATGCCGCCACTGACATCCTCGTGGCGCGTGCGGGGGCGAGCACCGTCGCAGAGATCGCCACCGTGGGTGTGGCCTCTGTTCTCGTGCCGTGGTCCGGCGCAGCCGATGACCACCAGCGTCTGAACGCCGAGTGGCTCGGTGACGATGCGGCAGCGGTCGTGCTCGATGAATCGGCGTGCCAAGACGGTGGTCTCGCGCGCACGGTGCGCGAGTATGCGGCTGATGCGCAGCGCCGTCGGGATCTTGCAGATGCCGCACGGGCAAAGGGTGAGCGTCATCGCGCCGGCGCCCTGCTCGGGGTGATCCGCAACGCCGCGTCCTGAGCACCGTGCCGTGGAACAATGGTCGCGAATGTCCCCGCGCCCGCCACGTCGTAGCCCCGAAGCCCTGGTCGACCTCTCGTCGCCGCGCGTCTGTCACGTGGTGGGGGTCGCCGGCCCCGGCATGAGCCCGCTTGCGTTCGTGTTGAGCGGTCTCGGGCACCGCGTGTCGGGTTCCGACATGCGTGACTCGGGGGTCCTCGACCATCTGCGGGGTGCGGGTGTGCAGGTGACCGTCGGCCACGATGCCTCTGTTGTGCGGGGTGTCGACGTCGTCACGTATTCCACCGCCGTGCCGGTGGACAACGTCGAACTCGTGGCAGCTGCGGACGAGGGGGTTCCCGTGCGGCACCGGTCGGGGATGCTCGCCTCGCTCTGTGCGGTCAAGGATTCGGTGGGCATCGCCGGCACCCACGGCAAGACCACCACGTCGGCGCTCCTCACGCACATGCTCGTCAGCGCCGGGCTCGACCCGTCGTGCATCATCGGTGCACTCGTGCAGGGCCTTGACGTGGGGGCACGAGTCGGTTCGGGGCCGATCCTCGTCATCGAGGCAGACGAGAGCGACGGCACACTGGACGTCCTGCCGCTGCGTCACCTTCTGGTCACGAACATCGATGTCGACCACCTTGACTACTTCGGATCGTTCGACGAGGTGCAGCGCTGTTTCGTCGATGCCGCCGATCGGGTCCCGGGGTGCGTCGTGATCAATGCGGATGACCCTTCGTCGGCTGTGCTGCGCGGGGCGGTCCGCACGCGCGGGAACGTGACGACCTTCGGTTTCTCGCCGGATGCCGATGTGCGTGTCTCCGGGGTGCGTGCAGTCGAGAGCGGGATCATCTTCGACGTGAGGGTGGGCGGCGTGGTCCACAGTTGCGAATTGCCTCTGCGCGGCACGCACAACGCGATGAATCTCGCGGCAGCACTGTCGATGGCCGTGGCGCTCGGGGTCGATGCCGTGGCGGCCGTCAGCTCGGTGCGATCGTTCGGCGGGGTCGATCGTCGTTTCACCGAGCGCGGCGAGCACCGTGGTGCGCTGCTGGTGGACGACTACGCGCATCTTCCGGCCGAGATCGAGGCAGCGATAGCGGCCGCGCGCGAGCACCCGCGCCTCACCGGTCGTGTGGTTGCGGTGTTCCAGCCGAACCGCTTCCACCGCATCGCAGCGATGGCCGCTTCGTATGCAGGGTGCTTCACGGGTGCCGACAGGGTCGTGATCACCGACGTGTACGCCTCCGGCACCGAACGCATCGAGGGTGTCACGGGCGAGCTCGTGGTGGATGAGGTGCGCCGTCTTCACCCCGATGCCGACGTGGTGTGGGCGCCCGGGCGGGCCGATGTCGTCCGCGCAGTCTCGGAGTACGTGCGCCCCGGTGACCTGTGTGTCTCGATGGGCTGCGGCGACATCGAGACCTTCCCCGACGATCTGATCCGGTCCGGGACATGAGCCGCGGCATTGTCGACGAATTCGTCTCGCGTTGCCGTGACGAAGGCATCGAGTGCGCAACCGACCACCCGCTCGCCATGTCGACGACCTATGCCGTGGGCGGGCGCGCCCGGGCGGCTGTCATCGTGCGGTCGAGACAGGAACTGCTGAGGCTCGCCGGGGTCACGTCGCGGTTTCCGGACATGCCCGTGGTCGTGCTCGGCCGGGGCAGCAACACCCTCGTCGCTGACGCCGGATTCGACGGTCTGGTTGTGGTGATGGCCACCGGTGACGAGTCGCGCTCGATCGAGACAGAGGGCGACCGGGTGACGGCAGCCGGTTCGATGCTGATGCCGGTGCTGGCCCGGCGATCGGTTCAGGCCGGTCGCGGCGGTCTCGCGTGGTGCGTCGGCATCCCCGGCACGGTCGGCGGTGCATTGCGGATGAACGCCGGCGGGCACGGGGCAGAGATGGTCGACTCGGTCGTTGATGCACGCGTCGTGTCGCTGCGCTCGGGCGCGGAGCATTCCGTCGGTGTGGATGATCTCGGGCTTCATTTCCGTGGGTCTGCACTCTCGCCCCACCATGTCGTGGTCTCGGTTCGTTTCGCCACCACGGACATCGAACCCGGTGACGGTGCAGCAACCATCGACGAGATCGTGTCGTGGCGCCGTGAGAACCAGCCGGGTGGTCGCAATGCGGGGTCGGTGTTCGTCAACCCGGCACCCGGTGAGGGGAGCGCGGGCGCTCTCATCGATGCACTCGGCCTGCGCGGGTTTGCCGTGGGTGGGGCATCGGTGTCGGAGAAGCACGCCAACTTCATCCAGGCGACAGACTCCGCCACGGCATCGGACATCGTGGCCGTGATGACACACGTGCAGGATGCGGTCAGGCAGGCACACGGAGTCGTGCTGCGCAGCGAGGTCAGACTCGTCGGTTTTGACGGGTCCACCGTCGCACGGTTCGGTGACGAGACACATGTGTCGGCCGTGCATCTCGACGAGCGTCATCGCCTGTGCGTCATCATGGGTGAGACGACATGAGCGACAGGGACGACACCCCCATCGGCGAGCCTGAGGAACTGGCTGTCACCGAGGTCAGCGACGAGGTTCTGAAAGAGCTCTCGGCGTTGTTCGGCGACGAATCGCGCCCCGAACCGCGCGCCGTTCCGGTGGCGCCCGCAGACGACGCCCCGCCCGTCGAGGGCACCACGAACGTCATCACCATTCACGACGGGCCGGATGACCCGGGCCTCGCAGGTCGCGCCGTGCCGCAGACGGCAGGGGTTCCCGACAACGTGGTGAGCATCATCGACGGAGGTGTCGACGGCGACATCTCGTCGGATCTCACGCCCGGCCCGCCCGACCCGCTGCTGGTTCCGTTGACCCGCGCGGGTGACGACGTGGTCGAGATCGGTGATGACGGCGGCGCGGTCGTGATCGATGCCGACTCGATCGACCGGGTGGTGATCGTCGATGACGACCGCCCCGACCCGACGTTCGAGGAGCGACAAAGGAGGCATGCCCGTCGCGAGCGTCTGCGCCGTGTGAAGTGGTTCAAGCTCGCGGGCCTTGCGGTTGCCTCGGTGGTGTTGTTCGCCGCGGTTCTTGCGTCACCGTTGTTCGCCATCCGGCGTGTCACTTTCGAGGGCGCCGTCTACACCAGCCCGAAGACGGTCGAGGCCGTGACCGACGCGATGAAGGGCGCATCTATCTTCACGGTCGACACTGCGCGCGCCCGCGAGATACTGCTCGATGACCCGTGGGTGTCCGAGGTGCGCATCACCACCGACTTCCCCGGAAAGGCACTCGTCGAGGTCGCCGAGAGGGTTCCCGTGGTCTGGTACGCCGGTGACGACCAGAAGGCGCGTGTGGTCGACGACCGGGGCCACGTGGTCGCTGTGCTGACCGGATGGCCGACAAAGTACCTGCGCGTGCAGGGTGTGGGGCCCTCTCTCGATGCAGGCGCGATCGCAGATGACGTGTACCGGGCGGCGGCCCAGCTCGTGCTGGCACTGCCGGACGAGATCCGCGGCAAGGTGAAGGCGCTCGACCTCACGGGGGGCGGTGAGTTGTCGATGATCCTGAAGAGCGGGACGATCGTGCGTTTCGGCCCTCCAGCCGACCTCCAGAACAAGCTCATCGCGGTCGTGGTGCTGTTCCGCCGCCAGGACCCGGCGACCTTGGCTGTGGTCGATGTCTCCACGGGCGAACCCACGGTGCAGTTGCGCTGATCCCGGGGCCTCCGTGGCCGGATGGGTGCGTCAATTGCACCATTTCGCCCCGATTGTGTGGAATCATTGACCAGCACAGTCCGACATGGACAATTCTTCGGAGGAAATGGCTCATGGCCGGAGCACCACAGAACTATCTCGCAGTCATCAAGGTCATCGGAGTCGGTGGCGGCGGTGTCAACGCCGTCAACCGCATGATCGATGCCGGGCTGCGAGGCGTCGAGTTCGTCGCGATCAACACCGACGCCCAGGCTCTGCTGATGAGCGATGCCGACGTGAAGCTCGACATCGGCCGTGAGCTCACCCGTGGTCTCGGGGCAGGGTCCGACCCCGAGGTCGGCAAGGCCGCCGCCGAGGCGCACCGTGCCGAGATCGAGGAACTCATCAGCGGTTCCGACATGGTGTTCATCACTGCCGGCGAGGGTGGAGGCACCGGTACCGGCGCTGCGCCCGTGGTTGCGGAGATCTCGAAGTCCCTCGGCGCGCTGACCATCGGTGTGGTCACGCGCCCGTTCCAGTTCGAGGGTCGTCGTCGCTCGGTGCAGGCCGACAACGGCATCCAGCGCCTGAAGGAGAAGGTCGACACGCTCATCGTGATCCCGAACGACCGCCTGTTGTCCGTGGCGAACGACAAGACCTCGCTCATAAACGCATTCAAGATGGCCGACGAGATCCTCCTGCAGGGCGTCGCCGGCATCACCAACCTGATCACCACGCCGGGTCTCATTAACACCGACTTTGCGGATGTGAAGATGATCCTCACGAACGCGGGCTCGGCGTTGATGGGAATCGGCGTTGCCAGCGGCGACAACCGCGCCGTGACCGCCGCCAAGGACGCAATTTCGAGCCCGATGCTCGAGGCGGCCATCGACGGTGCCCGCGGAGTGCTGCTCAACATCACCGGTCCGTCCAGCATGGGTCTGTTCGAGGTCAACGCCGCCGCGGACGAGGTGCACGCAGTTGCCCACCAGGACGCCAACATCATCTTCGGTACCGTCATCGACGACGAGATGGGCGACGAGATCAAGGTCACCGTCATCGCGGCCGGTTTCGAGCGCTGGGACACCGGGGCCACGAATTCGTCCTCGTTCGCCACTCGGTCGGGTTCGCGCCCCACGGAGTCGCGGCCTTCGTCGAGCAACGTGCGCGACATCTTCTCCGACAGCGATCCGCTGTCGGACGATGACGACGACTTCGACGTCCCGTCATTCCTGAAGTAGCGGGGCACGACACGTGATCGACCCGCATGAGGTCGTCGCACGTGTCGAGTCGGTTCGCCGCGACATCGCGGGCATCACCGACCGTCGGGTCACGATCGTTGCGGTCACGAAGACGTTTCCGGTGGAGTCGTGGTCGGCCGCTGCCGCCGCAGGGTGTGACGCAATCGGGGAGAACTACGCCCAGGAGCTGATCGAGAAGGCCAAGCACGGTCCTGCGCCGCTGCCTGTTCACTTCATCGGGGCTCTTCAGTCGAACAAGGTGCGTTCGCTAGCCCAGGTCGTGTCGGTGTGGCAGGGGGTGGAGCGCGAATCGGTGGTCGATGAGATCGCCCGCCGCGCCCCGGGGGCCACGGTGATGATCCAGGTCAACACCACCGGCGAGCAGTCAAAATCGGGCGTGGACCCGGCTGCTGTGGGCGCCCTGGTCGGGTATGCGCGCGGAGCGGGGCTCTCTGTCTCGGGGCTGATGACCCTCGGGCCCACTTCGGGCAGCGACGATGATGCCCGCAGGTCGTTCCGCATGCTGCGCCGGCTGGCAGATGATCACGGCGTCGTCGACTGCTCGATGGGCATGTCGGGGGACTACCGCATCGCCGTCGAGTGCGGTGCCACCGTGATTCGTCTCGGCAGTGTTCTGTTCGGTTCGCGGACCGCCTGACACGAAACTCCCACATTCGTTGCGGGAAAAGGATTAGCCTGAGGGCATGTCGTTTTTCCGCCGTGCAATGGATTATCTGGGCCTCAGCAATGAGGAGGCCTACGACGACTACGACATGTCGATGGAGTACGAGCGCCCTGCGCGACAGTCGCGCCCCGGCCCGGGAACCGAGCCGCTCGTGCGCCGTGGCTACGAGCCCGAGTACTCATCCGAGACCCCTCGCCCCGCGCCCCGTCCGGCGCGTGTCGACGACACCGGCGCCACGCGGCGCCCGGACGACTCCGGGTTGCAGGTGCGCCCCGTGGGTGCACCGCGCACCGCGCCGACCGTGCGTGCGGTGCCTTCTGCCGGCGACACCGCAACGATCCGTCCGCGCAACTTCAACGATGCACAGGCAATCGCTGATCACTTCAAGGACGGTGTTCCCGTGATCGTGAACCTCGAGGGTGCCGACCGCGAGATGGCGCGTCGTGTCATCGACTTTGCCAGCGGCATGTGTTACGCACTCGGTGGCACAATGGAGAAGGTCGGCAGTGGTGTGTACCTCCTGAAGCCCGCCGTCAGCTTCGACCAGCCGATGTACTGATCATGGGCCTGATCATCTCCCTTCTCAACCTGTACGTGCTCGCCATCGTCGCGCGCGCGATCCTCTCGTTCTTCCCGGTCGGCCCCGGCTCGGCCATCGCGCCGGTTGCGGGCTTCCTGTACCGCATCACCGAACCGGTGCTCGGTCCGGTGCGACGGGTGCTGCCGTCCATGGGAGGGCTTGATCTCTCGCCGCTCGTGGTGATCATCGGCATCAACATCCTGCAGCGCATCCTGTTCTCGACCTTCTGACGCGACGGCGTTCCGTGTCCGTCAGGTTGCTTGCCTCTAGCCTTGTCGCGTGACGTATCCAAAGGTCGACCCCCAGCCGAGTTTCCCCCGGCTCGAAGAAGGTGTCCTCGCCCGTTGGCAGCGTGACGACACGTTCGCTCGCAGCGTCGAGGCGCGTGAAGCAGGGCCGAACGGTGACAACGAGTTCATTTTCTACGACGGCCCGCCGTTCGCGAACGGCCTGCCTCACTACGGTCACCTTCTCACCGGTTTCGTGAAGGATGCGATCCCGCGCTACCAGACGATGCGCGGCCGTCGTGTCGAGCGCCGTTTCGGGTGGGACTGCCACGGTCTCCCCGCCGAGGTGGAGGCCGAGAAGGAACTCGGCATCGCGGGTCACCCGGCCATCGCCGAGTTCGGTATCGACAGGTTCAATGACGCATGCCGCACGAGCGTGCTGCGCTACACCGACGAGTGGCAGCGCTACGTGACGCGCCAGGCCCGTTGGGTCGACTTCTCGAACGACTACAAGACCCTCGACACGCCCTACATGGAGAGCGTCATGTGGGCCTTCCGCACACTGTGGGACAAGGGGCTCATCTACGAGGGTTTCCGTGTGCTCGCGTACTGCTGGCGCTGCGAGACACCTTTGTCGAACACCGAGACCCGCATGGACGACGTGTACCGCGACCGCCAGGACCCGGCGCTCACGGTTGCATTCGAGCTCGAGTCGGGCGAGCGCATCCTTGCATGGACCACCACCCCGTGGACACTGCCGTCGAACCTTGCGCTGGCGGTCGGTCCCGATGTCGACTACGCGGTGCTGAGACACGACGACGGCCACGAGTACATCGTGGCCGAGGCGCGGGTGGGTGCCTACGAGAAAGAACTCGGTGGGGCAGAGCACGTCCGCACGGTGAAGGGATCAGCGCTGGCCGGGCGTTCGTACCGCCCGTTGTTCCCGTTCTTCGCCGACACCGAGAATGCGTTCGTGGTGCTCGGTGCCGAGTTCGTCACCACCGAGGACGGAACGGGTGTCGTGCACATGGCGCCCGGCTTCGGTGAGGACGACCAGAACGAGTGCAACGCCGCCGGCATCCCGACCGTGTGCCCGATGGACGAGCACGGGCAGTACACCGCCGAGGTCACGCCGTGGGCGGGCAGGCACGTGTTCGAGGCGAACGGCGACGTGATCAAGGCACTCAAGGAGATGGGTGTCGTCATCCGTCACGATTCCTACAACCACAGCTACCCGCACTGCTGGCGCTGCGCAGAACCCCTGGTGTACCGGGCCGTGTCGTCGTGGTTCGTGCGGGTCACGCAGTTCAAGGACCGCATGGTCGAGCTGAACCAGGGCATCAACTGGACTCCCGAGCACATCAAGGACGGCACGTTCGGCAAGTGGCTCGCCAATGCCCGCGACTGGGCGATCAGCCGCAACAGGTTCTGGGGCTCGCCGATCCCCGTCTGGAAGAGCGACGACCCGCGTTACCCGCGCATCGACGTGTACGGCTCGATCGAGGAACTGCAGCGTGACTTCGGTGTCGAGGTGACCGATCTCCACCGACCGCACATCGACGACCTGGTGCGCGTGAACCCCGACGACCCGACTGGTCAGTCGATGATGCGGCGAGTGCCGGAGGTGCTCGACTGCTGGTTCGAGAGCGGGTCCATGCCGTTCGCGCAGGTGCACTATCCGTTCGAGAACCGTGAGTGGTTCGAGAACCACTACCCGGGCGACTTCATCGTCGAGTACATCGGCCAGACGCGCGGCTGGTTCTACACGCTGCATGTTCTCGCCACCGCATTGTTCGACAGGCCGTCGTTCGTCTCGTGCGTCAGCCACGGCATCGTGCTCGGCGACGACGGCGCGAAGATGTCGAAGAGTCTGCGCAACTACCCGGACCCCATGGGGGTGTTCGACTCGCACGGTGCCGACGCGATGCGCTGGTACCTGATGTCGTCCCCGATCCTGCGCGGGGGTGACTTCTCCGTGACGGAGGTCGGCATGCGCGACACCGTGCGGCAGGTGCTGCTCCCGCTCTGGAACTCGTGGTACTTCCTCTCGCTCTATGCGAATGCCGAGAACAAGCAGGGTGCCGTGCGCACCGATTCGGCGAACGTTCTCGACCGGTACGTGCTCGCGAAGCTCGCAGACACCGTCGACAGCGTGACAGCGTCGATGGATGCGTACGACCTGTTCGCTGCCTGCCACACCATCCGCACGTTCCTCGACGTGCTGACAAACTGGTACATCCGCCGCAGTCGCGACCGGTTCTGGTCGGGGGACCAGGACGCCATCGACACCCTGCACACCGTCCTCGACTACCTGACCAAGATCGCCGCGCCGCTGCTGCCGATGGTCACCGACGAGATCGGGCGTGGACTCAACGGTGACGACTCGAGCGTTCACCTGGCTGACTGGCCGACATCGGACGACCTGCCGCGCGACGCGGCACTGGTTGCATCGATGGACATGGTGCGCGACGTGTGTTCGTCGGCATTGTCGGTGCGCAAGGCCCAGGGGCGCCGCGTGCGGCTGCCCCTGCAGTCGCTCACTGTCGCATCTCCGGCGTCCGGGTCGCTCGCCGATTTCCTCGACATCGTGCGCGACGAGGTCAACGTGCGCGAGGTCCATCTCACTGCCGATGTCGACGCTGTCGCCTCGCACGAACTCACCGTGGTCCCTGCCGTTGTCGGCCCGCGTCTCGGCAAGAACACCCAGAAGGTGATCGCAGCAGTCAAGGCAGGCGAGTGGGAGCAGAAGGGTGAGGTGGTGCTCGTCGCCGGCGAGGAACTGCAGCCGGGTGAGTACGCACTGAGGTTGGTCACCACCGAGGGTTCTGCCAGCTCGCCCCTGCCGGGAGGCACGGGTGTCGTGATGCTCGACACGAACGTGACACCCGAGCTCGAGGCAGAGGGAATGGCCCGTGATGTGGTGCGTGCAGTGCAACAGGCGAGGCGGGATGCGGGTCTGAACGTGTCCGACCGCATCATTCTCACGTTGGGTGCCGACGACGCACTGGCTGCCCAGCTGGCCCCCCATGAGGCGTTGATCGCGGGTGAAACCCTTGCCACATCAGTGGTGTGGGATTCGAACCTCGAGCGCTCGGTTGCGATCGAGGGGACATCCATCGGTGTGTCCGTTTCGGTCAGTCGTTGAGTTATTGCGTCATCGGTCGTAGCCTCACGGGGCAATAACGGGGTCACCCGTTGAAGGAGAGTGTTCACGATGGCAACGAAGAAGAAGCCTGTGGCGAAGAAGCCGGCCGCGAAGAAGCCTGCCGCCAAGAGTTCGGCGAAGAAGCCGGCTGCCAAGAAGGCGGCAAAGAAGCCTGTTGCGAAGAAAGCCGCGAAGAAGGTCGTGAAGAAGGCGGCTCCCGCGAAGAAGGCCGCGAAGAAGGTTGCCAAGAAGCCTGTTGCGAAGAAGGCCACAAAGAAGGTTGTGAAGAAGGCGGCTCCCGCCAAGAAGATCGTCAAGAAGGTTGCCAAGAAGCCTGTTGCGAAGAA
This sequence comes from uncultured Bifidobacterium sp., assembly GCA_964513585.1. Taxonomy (GTDB): domain Bacteria; phylum Actinomycetota; class Acidimicrobiia; order Acidimicrobiales; family Ilumatobacteraceae; genus UBA2093. The sequence continues at coordinate 59,143 of CAZENK010000009.1, forward strand.
GGCCGCGAAAAAGGTCGTGAAGAAGGCGGCTCCTGCCAAGAAGATCGTCAAGAAGGTCGCGAAGAAGGCGGCACCCGCGAAGAAGGTCGCCGCAAAGAAGGTTGCTCCCGCGAAGAAGGTCGCCCCCGCCAAGGTTCCGGCGAAGAAGGCCGAGCCCGCCAAGTCGGCCAAGCCCGCCGCGCCCGCAGCCCCGGCAGGCCCGCCACCGTTGCCGCCGCGCACGCCGATCAAGCGCCCCGAGCCGCCGAAGCGCCCCGTGATCGTGAAGGGCGCATCGCAGGACGGTGTGACATCGACCAAGGAGTTCGACCTCAAGTTCCTCTTCTCCCAGCGCGAGCTTCTTCGCGACGAGCGCGCAAAGCTGACCGGGCAGGCGACGCGTCTCGAGAACGAGGCGAACTCGTTGATTGCGGACGCTGAGATGGGCGACGTGCAGTTCGACGAAGAGGGTGGCGAGGGCGACACCCTCGTGGTCGAGCGCGACCAGGACCTGGTGCTGGTCGCCGCCGCGCGCCAGACCGTCGAGGAGATCGACGCAGCGCTCGAGCGCATGAAGAAGGGCGAGTACGGCTACTCGCTCGTGTCGGGTCTTCCGATCCCGAAGGAGCGTTTGAAGGCGCTTCCGTGGGCGACCGAGCTCGTCACTGAGCGCGCCGGCGGCCTCGGTCGCCGCTGATCCCGGGAACCGCAGTGCCCTCGTCGCGTCGCCTGGCGCTCGTCATCGCGCTCTTCGTGATCGTCGACCAGATCACCAAGACCTGGGCTGTCAACGCTCTCGATGACGGCCGCACCATCGACCTGGTGTGGACGCTGCGCTTCGCTCTCGGGTTCAACAGCGGGTTTGCGTTCTCCCAGGGCCAGGGCCTCGGTCCGTACATAGGGGTCGTGGCTGTCGGGGCCATCGTGCTGTTGTCGCGTTCGATGGTGAAGGCGACGCTGCCGGCCACTGCATACGGCCTCGCGCTGATCCTGTCGGGCGCCGTCGGCAATGTTGCCGACCGGGTGTTCCGCGGCGACGGCTGGCTGCACGGCAAGGTCGTGGACTTCATCGACCTGCAGTGGTTTCCCGTGTTCAACGTCGCCGACTCGTGCATCACGGTCGGTGCATGCCTCGTTCTGTTCGGACTGTTCCAGGAGTACCGCCAGGAGAAGAACGCCCCCGGTGGCGACGGCGACCGACAGGTCACGGCATGAGGGTCGAAGAGACGGTGCCGGCGGCGCTGGACGGCGAGCGAATCGACCGCATCGTTGCGTTGATTGCCGACATCTCGCGTTCTGATGCGACGAAGCTCATCGCTGACGGTGGGGCAGAGGTCGACGGCAGCATCGTGTCGTCCGGCAAGGCACGGTTGGTCGAGGGGCAGGTCGTTGTTGTCGATCTCGACAAGGTGCCCGTCGACGAACCGCCGGGGCCCGATGCCTCGGTTCTGCTCGACATCGTGCACGTCGACGAGGACCTCATCGTCATCAACAAGAGTGCGGGTCTCGTGGTGCACCCTGCATCGCGTCACGGAAGCGGCACGATCGTGAACGGGATCCTCGCGCTGTTCCCGGAGGTTTCGGCCGTGGGCCAGCCGGCGAGACCGGGCATCGTTCACCGACTCGATGCCGGAACCACAGGAATGATGGTGGTGGCGCGTTCACAGCGCGCGTACGAGGCACTCGTCGAGGCACTGTCCGACCACGAGGTCGGCCGCGAGTACGTGGCTCTTGCCTGGGGGCATTTCGAGTCGCCCACGGCAACGGTCGATGCGCCCATCGGTCGGCACCCGCGTGACCCGATGAAGATGGCGGTGGTGAACAACGGCAAGTGGGCGCGCACGCACCTTCAGGTGGTGCAGGAGTTCAACGAACCGGCCGATCTGAGCCTTGTGCAGTGCACTCTCGAGACCGGCCGCACCCACCAGATCCGTGTGCATCTCGCCGCGGTGGGCCACCCGGTGGTGGGTGATGCAGGGTACGGCGGTGCCAAGTCTGCGCTCAAGGCGCCGCGGCCCATGTTGCATGCCCGGCGGCTGACGTTGCGCCATCCCGCAACAGGGGACGAAGTGTCATGGGAGGCGCCGGTTCCCGACGACATGCAGGCCGTGATCTCGCGGTGCTCGTTCGTGCATCACGAGTCGCACTGAGCCAAGTTGGCCTCAGTGGTGGTGATGGTGCGGGTCGGCCTTCGGCCAGGGTCCCGTTCCGGTGGCAGCCGAGGCAATCGACTCGAGCGTGTATGCGTCGAGATGCTCGCGCATGTGCTGGCCCGCGACATCCCAGATCGCGAGCAGAACACACTGCCCCTCATGGTCGCATGACCCGTCCTGATGCGGCTGACCGAAATCGCCGAGCGTGATCGGTCCGTCGACGGCTGAGATGATCTCTGACAATCGGATCTCGTTCGCGGGCCGGGCAAGCACGTAGCCGCCACCCACGCCGCGCTTCGAGCGAACCAGGCCGGCACCCTTCAGGGCAAGGAGGATCTGCTCGAGATAGGGCTGGGGCAGCCCGGTGCGGTCGGCGATGTCGCGAACCGAGGTGGGGCCGGCGCCATCTGCATGCAATGCAAGGGACAACAGGGCCCGGCAGGCATAGTCACCCCGTGTAGAAACTCGCACAACCACATCGTAGGTGGTGAACTGTAGGGGTGAGTGCTCTTCCGCCCGTCCTGCCCGATTACTCAGGGGGCTGTCTGTCGAATCTCATTCCCGCTTTGTGCGCCCCGGGCGGCCCGCGGAACCTTCCGGCGTGGATGCCCGACTGTGTCGAGGGTGCGCCCCGTGTCGTGGTGTTGCTGCTCGACGGACTCGGGTGGAACCAGTTCCGCTTTCATGCCGCCCACATGCCGACCCTGTCACGGTTCGCCGGCGGGCACGTCACCACGGTCGCGCCGGGGGCCCCCGGGACGGCGCGCCCCACACGCGGGAAGGGGGGGTGGCCCCGCGCGCCCGGGGGGGTCGGGTACCCGGGGGGGCAGGGCAGCCCGGT
>CAZENK010000010.1:0-61807 GCA_964513585.1 uncultured Bifidobacterium sp.
GGCCACAGTGCTGCTGCTCACCGGCGCGCTCTGATCACAGGTGCGGGAGCACCTCGCGCCCCACGAGTTCCACGTGGTCCAGGTCGTTCAGGTCGAGGAACTGCAGGTAGGCCCGTTGTGCACCGTGTGCGTTCCACTCGGCCAGTTTCTCGACAGCTTCTGCCGGCGTGCCGCAGATGCCATTTGCCCTCAGTTCATCCACCTGGCGCCCGATGGCGGCAGCGCGCCGTGCGATTTCGGCATCGTTCCTGCCCACGCACACGACTTGTGCAGTCGAGTACACCGGGCTCTCGGGGTCGCGCCCGATGGTCACGCACGCGGCGCGCACGCGGTCGCACTGCTCCACGAAGCGCGACATGGACTGGAACGGCAGGTTGAACTCTGCGGCGAACCGTGCGGCGAGCATCGGTGTCTTGCGCGGGCCGCCGCCACCCACAATCACGGGCGGCGGTGACTGCACGGGCTTCGGCAACGCGGGAGAGTCGGTGACCGTGTAGTGCCTGCCGGCGAACGAGAACGCCGACCCTGCCGGGGTGTTCCAGAGGCCGGTCACGATCGACAGTTGCTCCTCGAGCACCTCGAAGCGTTCCTTGAGCGGCAGGAAAGGAATGCCGTACGAGGTGTGCTCCACCTGGTACCAGCCGGCACCGAGGCCGAGTTCCACGCGGCCGTTCGACATGGCATCGACGTTCGCCACCGAGATCGCGAGCACGCCGGGCAGCCGGAACGTTGCCGAGTTCACCAGCGTGCCGAGACGGATCGTGCTGGTCTCGCGTGCGATGCCGGCGAGGGTGATCCATGCATCGGACGGCCCCGGCAGGCCCGAGAAGTGCGAGCCCATGACCTGGTAGTGGTCGCTGCGGAAGAACGCATTGAAGCCGGTTCGCTCGGCGCACCGGGCAACCGCGAGAAGTTGGTCGTAGCTGGCCCCCTGCTGGGGCTCGGTGAACACTCGGATTTCCACGGCGTCAACCTAACGGTTTCACGGTGCGGGTGGCGGGGTCACGCGTTGACCCGCAAGGAATGCATCGAGGGCACGGCGCACGTGATTGCCGAGGCGCACGCCCCCGTGCGCGGTCATGTGCACGCCGTCACCGGTGAACCAGTGCTTCTGCTTGCGTGCGACCTTCGCCCAGTCGAGGACTCCGAACCCGAGCCGCTTCGACTGGGTCATGACCACGCGGTTGAAGTCGCGTGCCTTGACCCGCACGTTGCCGTTCTCCCGGTAGGTCAGCCACATCAGACGTGCATCCATCGCCGTGACGGCGGTGTTGATGCGCTGGATCGAGCGGCGCAGGTAGGCAGCCCCCGTGTCGTTGTAGCCGGTTGCGACGACCACCACATCGATGCCTGCGTCCTTGTGCTTGGCGATCAACTGCAGTGCGCTGGGCTGTGGTGTGCCGCCCTCGAGACAGCCGGGGTCCACGAGCTTCTGGCATCCCCACACCTCGAGGGTGACGTCGTACGGGCCCTTCCAGAAGGCACGCATCGTCGGTGGCGACCATCGCAGCACCGAGGCGACCGAGTCGCCGAGCACGAGGACCTTGATTCTCTCGCCGGATGCCGACGCGGGGGAAACCGCGACGATGCACGTCGCGAGAACAACCGCGACAACCGATGCGATGCGCCTCCTCATGGAGCACACACTATTGCGTGGCGTTCGTCAGGGGGTGGGTGTCTGCGCGCTCGGGACAAGCATCCAGTCCTGGTGGGCGATGCGCAGTTGCTCGGGCAGCCGAGCGAGGTGACGGTGGGGGAGGGTCGGCAGTGCGCGCCGCACGGCGACGGTGCGCACCGGTTGCACGGCGATCTGCTGGGCGGCACCGAACATGATGCAACGTTCGAGCGCGCGGGCGAACGGGTTGTGCCGGCCGTGGGTGTGGGTGACCCCGATGCTGCGGGCCAGGTCGGCCATGTCGACATCGAACGATTCGTGACCACCCGACAGGCCGGATACGAGCCGTCGGTGCAGCCACGTGGCAGTCGGCCCGAGAACCGGAAGCCAGAACATCTCGATGTAGGGGTCGTGCACCTGGTGGCCGTGTGTGTCGACGATCGGGTCGACCCAGGCGACCACCCGGAGGATGTCGTTGTCGGTCGGAGATGTGGTGTGCATGGTGTCCTTCGGGTGCTGCGGATGACGGGTGCGGCCATGTGTGCCCATCGGCAAGAATGAGGAGATGACGACCCCCATGCCCCCGGCACACGACCTGCAGCGGGTCGCCGAGTTGTTGAGCGAATCGTCGCGCGTGGTGGCATTCACCGGCGCGGGCATCTCGACCGACTCGGGCATCCCCGACTTCCGGGGGCCGAACGGGCTGTGGACGAAGAACCCGCTCGCGGAGAAGACATCGACGCTCAGCTACTACCTGAACGACCCCGATGTGCGGAAGGTCGCATGGGAAGGACGCGAGAGGACGTTCGATGGCCGCGCGCAGCCGAACCGAGGGCACCATGCACTCGTCGCGATCGAACGCGCGGGGAAACTCGATGCAGTGGTCACCCAGAACGTGGACGGTCTGCACCAGGACTCGGGCATCCCCGAGCACAAGGTCTTCGAGGTGCACGGCACGATCAAGTTCGGTCGCTGCTGGGACTGCAACGACCGTCGCCCCATGGCCGAGTTCATCGAGCGTGTGCGAAGGGGTGACCCTGACCCTCGCTGCGAGGAGTGCGGGGGCATCGTGAAGAGCGACGCCGTGCTCTTCGAGCAGGCGCTCGACCCCGCTGTCATCAACGGTTCCTTTGCGGCGGCCGAGAACTGCGATGTGATGCTGGCCATCGGTTCGACCCTTGCCGTCACCCCTGCCGCCTACGTGGTCGAGCGTGCACGGGCAGCGGGCAGGACGGTGGTCATCGTGAACGGCGGGGAGACCGAACGGGACCGCTATGCGAACGTGATCCTTCGCGGCGACATCTCCACGATCCTCACCGACCTGGTCGCCCGTGCTGGATTCCCGACTTAGTCGGTAGGGTTTTGGGCATGGCAACGTTCCGTGACCTTCTCGCAGCCGCAAAATCCGAGATCACCGAGATCGACACCGCCGAGGCGCAGCAGCGCATCCAGGCCGGTGGCGTGCTCGTGCTCGACGTGCGCGAACCCGATGAATACGAACAGGGCGCACTGCCGAACGTTCTGCACATCCCCCGTGGCCACCTCGAGGCGCAGATCGAGGGTCGTGCCACCGACCGTGACCAGGAGATCGTGGTCTACTGCGCCGGAGGTGTGCGCAGTGCATTCGCCGCCCGCACGCTGCAGGAGCTCGGCTACACCAACGTGCTGTCGATGGCCGGTGGTTTCGGCAAGTGGAAGGACGAGGGCCGTGAATGGCGCCAGCCCGTCACGCTGACCCCCGACCAGCGCAACCGTTACCAGCGTCACCTGTTGCTGCCCGAGGTCGGTGTCGAGGGCCAGGCCAAATTGCTCGGCGCGAAGGTGCTGATGCTGGGTGCCGGTGGTCTCGGGTCACCTGCCGCGCTCTACCTGGCTGCTGCCGGTGTGGGCACCATCGGCATCGTCGACATGGACGACGTCGATGCATCGAACCTGCAGCGCCAGATCCTGCACAACCTCGACCGCATCGGTGAGCGCAAGGTCGAGTCGGCACGCATGACGATCGCGAAGCTGAACCCCGACGTGAAGGTGAAGACATACGACACGCGTCTCGATGCGAGCAACATCATCGAGATCATGTCGGGGTACGACGTCGTCGTCGACGGCGCGGACAACTTCCCCAGTCGTTACCTGCTGAACGATGCGAGCGTGAAGCTCGGCATCCCTGTCGTGCACGGCAGCATCTTCCGCTTCGAGGGAATGGTGTCGGTGTTCCACCCGCGCCTCGGCCCCACCTACCGCGACATGGTCCCCGCACCGCCGCCGGCCGAGCTCGCGCCGTCGTGCGCCGAGGCGGGCGTGCTCGGTGTGCTGCCCGGCATCATCGGTTCGATCCAGGCGCTCGAGACCATCAAGATCATCCTCGAGCTCGGCGACCCGCTGATCGGTCGCATCCTGAGCGTCGACACCACCGAGATGACCTTCCGTGTGTTCAACCTGCGGCCCGACCCGAACAATCAGGTCACCTACGAGAACCGCGACCGCATCGAGGTGCGCGACCTGGACGGGGTGTGTGCCCCGTGGCTCAGTCACTGAACAACTAGCGTCTCACGCGTGACAGCATCAATCGTCATCGTCGGTGCCGGGTTCTCCGGTGCCGTCGTTGCCCGCGAACTCGCCGAGGCCGGCATCGCCTCCTGGGTGGTCGACGGTCGCTCCCACGTGGCGGGCAACGCGCACACCGAGCGGCGTCCGAACGGCGTGATGGTGCATGTCTACGGCCCGCACATCTTCCACACCGGTTTCCAGAACGTGTGGGACTACATCAACCGTTTCGGCGTGATGCAGCCCTACAACCACCGGGTGAAGGCCACCTCGTCGGGTCGTGTGTACTCGTTGCCGGTGAACCTGCACACGATCAACCAGTTCTTCGGTCTCACGCTGTCGCCCGCCGAGGCACAGGGGTTCATCGCGTCGCGCGCCGATTCGACCATCGATGTCCCGGTGAGTTTCGAGGACCAGGCGCTCAAGTTCGTGGGGCCCGAGCTGTACGAGGCGTTCTTCAAGGGCTACACCCAGAAGCAGTGGGGGCTGTCGCCCACCGAACTGCCCGCGTCGATCCTGGCGCGCCTGCCGGTGCGCTTCTCGTACGAGGACAGCTACTTCAACCACCCGTGGCAGGCGATCCCCCGTGACGGGTACACGCCGATCGTCGAGGCGATGCTCGACCACCCGCTCATCGAGGTGTCGCTCGGGCGCACCGTCACGGGCGAGGAACTGGCCGGTGCCGAGCACGTGTTCTGGTCGGGCCCGATCGATGAGTATTTCTCGGGTGCGCACGGCCGTCTCGGGTACCGCACGCTCGACTTCGTCGAGACCGAGGCCGACGGTGACTACCAGGGGTGCCCGGTGATGAACTACTGCGACGCCGATGTGCCGTACACCCGCATCACCGAGCACAAGCACTTCGCCCCGTGGGAATCGCACGAAAAGACCACGATCTACACCGAGTACAGCCGTCTGGCGGGGGAGGGTGACATCCCGTACTACCCGATCCGCCAGGTCAAGGAGAAAGAGCAGCTGCTGCGCTACGTGCAGGCCGCCCAGGCGGCCACGGGGGTCACGTTTCTCGGTCGGCTCGGCACCTACCGGTACCTGGACATGGACGTCACGATCAAAGAAGCCCTCGACGTCGCCGAGAAGTTCCTCGCCTCGAGGCGTGACCAAGGGCCAATGCCACCGTTCGTGGTGAATCCCCTGTGAAACTAGGGGGGTGACGCTCCACCCCCTGGCCCGGATCCAGGTCCCGGCCCCCGATTTCCCCGAGCCCGCGCTCTACGTGCGCTGTGACGGCTCGAGCCTGACGGCCGACGGTGTCCGTCTGGCACAGGGTCAGCGGGTCACCTTCGACACCGCGTTCGGCGTGTTCGCAGCCGGCCGCTGGAGCCGGCTCACCTCGGTGGCCGACCTGACCGCGACCATGTGCGTCTCCGGCCGTTGCCGCATCGAGCTGGTGGCCTATGCGAGCGGCGTCGACACCACGGTCGATTCCACCGAGACCGGGCACTCGGTGTCGTGCCCGTCGATCCGCGAGATCGGTGCCGAGTCGTTCTTCGTTGCGGTCACGGCACTCGAGGACGGCGTGGTCGTGCACGGTGGCGACTGGTCGACTGCATCGGCGCCAGAGCGCGAGGTGCGGCTCGGTGTCGCGATCACCACGTTCAACCGCCAGGAGTACGTTCTCGCCACCATCGACAAGCTCGTGCACATCGAGTCGAGTCTCCCTGCAGTGCGCGGTCACCTGCGCGTGGTGGTGGTCGACAACGCGCGCAACCTCGAGCCGAACGTGCCCGCCGGTGCACCGGTCAGGGTGCTGCCGAACCCGAACCTCGGTGGAGCCGGCGGCTTCGCGCGCGGCATCATCGAGTTCCGCGAGGAGGGATGGAGCACGCACGTGCTGCTGATGGACGACGACATCTCGCTCGAGCCCGAGTCGATCCTGCGCACGATCTCGTTGCTGTCGCACGCCACGGACCCCGACCTGTGCGTGCACGGCGCGATGATGAGCGAGGAGCAGCCCTGGCTGCAGTTCGAGGCCGGTTCGGCATACGAGTTCCGTTCCGTGTACCCGTTGCGCGCGCACGGTCGCGGCATCGACCTGCGCAGCCGGGCAGAAATGGTGCGCGACCATCTCGAGATCGAGCTCGACTACACCGCCTGGTGGTTCACCGTGTTCCCCATGCACCTCGCCGAGGAGAACCCGTTGCCGGTGTTCGTGCGCGGCGACGACGTGGCGTTCGGTCTGATGCACACAGGGAAGCACACCGTGACCCTGAACGGCATCGCGGTGTGGCATGCCGACTTCGCCCTGAAGAACAACCCGTCGTCGCTGTACTACGAGGTGCGCAACTTTGCCCTCATCGACACGTTGGTGTTCGACGACCACTCGTGGCGCCATCTTGCATGGCGCTACCTCAGCTTCGGGTTCCGCAACGCCTACTCCCACCGTTACGCGAGCGCCGAGTACATGATCAAGGGCATGAAGGACTTCCTCGCCGGCCCTGATGCGTGGATGCAGATCGACCATTCGGCCAAGCACGACGAGGTGCGTCAGGTGTCGGAGGAGAAGGCGGTCCCTCTCACCGACGAACTGAAGAGTCTCGGATTCACCCCGCCACGGTCGAAGCTCTACCGACTCGGCGGCTTCCTGCTTGCACCGTTCACGGGTGCCGGCCAGTGGGTGCCCTCGTTCCTGCGTTCGCGCAGCGCCGGGGTCGCCCAGATCGACGTGCGCGCAGTGGGGCTGGCGATCCGCCACGACGAGATCCTGTACCGTCACCCGCGCTTCGACGAGGGTTTCGTGTGCCGGCGCGACCGCAAGCGGTTCGTGCAGATCCGTCGCGAGGTGTTCCGCACCACGTGGCAGCTCGTGCGCACCTACGGCTCGTTGAAGAAGGCCTACCGCGCCGCGTATCCCGAGATGGTGAGCACCGAGGCCTGGAAGCGCCGCTGCGGTCTCTGACCGTTACTTCGCGAGTGCCATCGCGGCCATCAACGAGGCCCACGTGTTCGGACCCACCTTGCCGCTCGGGCGGATCCCCGCGCGACGCTGGAACGTGCGCACATCATTGGCGAGCGACGGTGTGAACTGCCCGGTGGTGGGGATTCTCTTGCGCAGCACCTTCGCGAGTGCACGCTGCACGCTGCTCACCGCCGGGTGACGCGACCCGACCTGCAGCACGTTCAGGTCACGGCGACCGCCGAGCCCCATTGCCTCCCACGTGGCACGGTCGACAGTGCCGGTCGAGGGCAGGTTCATCGACACCTGGAACGCCCGGACAGCACGTGTGGTGCCCGCTCCGTAATCGCCGTCGGTGGCGAGGCGCTTCGAGCCCTTCAGGTTCATCGCCTTGTTGAGCGTCTTCTGCACCGCTGCCACCATCGCGCCACGGTGCTTGCGGGCGAGAGGAAGGCCGTGGATCACGGGTACCGCCGGTGCGGTGAGGGGCAGCAGGCCCTGCGCACGGAGTGCGTCGAGCTGGGCGCGCAGGAACAGGGTGAACTCGACCTGGCCGCTGGTGGACAGGTGCACCCAGCAGCACAACGATGTGTTCTCGAACCAGCGCCACTGTGGCTGGCCTGCGCTCGCCGTGTTCCAGTCGAACACGGTGATCGCGGGGTTGGCCGCCGCGGCCGCGGCGAGTGCGGCGTTCGATGCCGCGTAGTTCCGCGATGTCGCTCGCGTCGACATGTTGACGAAGATGATGCGCTGCACTGCCTTCGAGGTGAGCGCAGAGATCATCTGCTGGAGTTCTGCGTTGAACACCGCGGGGTCGTCGTTGTAGCCGAGCTCGACGATGGCGATCGCGGGCGCAGGAAGCGCGTTCACGATGCCCACGCCGTCAAGGTCGAGCTGCGGTGCGGTCTGCGGGAACAGGCAATCGGCGCCCGCCATGCCGCGCCCCGCGCACGCCTGGTAGGTCAGGTTGGGGTATGCAGGGGCAACGATCGTGGCGAACTCGGGCGCGATGCTCTCGCCGACCGAGTCACCGATGAACAGGATCGATCCCACGGGGGCCGCGTTCGGGTCGGCTGCGGTCACCGGTGATGTCGAGTACCACGGAGCAAAGAGGTCCCAGTCACCGCGGAACTGCCAGCCGGTGCGTGTGACGGTGCCTGCCGTTCCCGTGATCGTGACGGCGGTGGTGTAGCCGTTCCAGTCGCCGCCGAGGCCGTCGTGGCTGGTCACGACTGACATGAGCACGCCGATCGACGGGTACTTCTTCTGGATGTCCGCTGCCGACAGCAGGCGCGTCCACGACTGCAGTGCGGCATCGGCTGCAAGGTCACCGTTGTCGACCTTCGCGGGGAACTGACCGCCCGCGGTGCGCCCGCCGTTCGACGAGGTGTACTCGGTGCGCACGATCGACCCTCGTGAGTCGCGCACCACGAACCCGGCGGTCTCGGCGATCGCGCGGTCGGTGCGGGGGTCTTCGAGAACGCTCACCGTCGCGGATCCCACGTTGCGGAAGGCGGCACCGCCGTACACGTGACAGTCCTGGGTGTCGCAGGTCTTTGCGTACGAGTAGCGCGATTCAGAGAGCGAGTAACTGCGTGCACCCACGGCCTGGGCCCGCAGGGCGTGCATGCCGAGGCCTCCTGCCTGGTCCCCCCAGCCGGCAGGCGACTCGCGGGGAACCACGCCGCGCAGGTACGACTCGAGCAGCACGAGGTTGACGGTGCGGTAACGGCCACTGCCGTCCGTGACAGCCCGTATGCCGCCGCGGTAGTAGCGGATGCGCGCGCGGTTCGCCGACGTTGCCGGCTCGCACACTCCGACGAGCTCGGCGGGCGCGGCCGCAACAGGGTTCGATCCGTTGGTGGTGACGAAGTCGATCGGCCCTGTGACGTTGTCGCCGATCAGGGTGAAGCCGGCAGGTGTTCCGGTCGATGCTCCGCATGTCGAGTTCGCCGATGCGAACACGTCGTAGGTGTTGCGTGCCACTGGCCGTGCGATGAGTGCCCCGTACGTGCCGGGACGCCCCGCCCACTGCGCAGTCTTGTTGTCCGACACGACCGCGGTCTGCAGGCCGTCGAGTGCCTGCAGGCGCACGCTCATCACGCCGCCGGGCTGGGCGTTCGCGTCGCCGGGGCCGAGTTGGCCAAGAGAGCGCCCCGAGCCGCCGTAGTAGAAGTTGATGATGTCGGTCCAGGTGGCGTTCAGCTTCGTGGCCCACCCGAGCGCACCGAACTGACTCATGCCGCGCCCGTGGCCGTTGCCCTTGCCCCGCACCACGATCGCCACGGGCGGCAGCGTGTCGGCGTCGGCCGGCTGCGGTGGGGCCATGACCGGCAGCACACCCGTGACGGCCGCGATCAACGCCACGACGGCAACGGCTCGACGCCGGGGACGGAAACTCATGGTGAAGAACGCTAGGCGTTCTGCGGGTCCGGATGGTGGCGCTCGATGACCTCGCGTTCCTGCACCGCAACACCGACGAGTACGAGCATCATCCCGAGCATGTCGAGCAACGACGGGGTCTGGTCGAGGAACAGCAGGCCGAACACGGCTGCGGTGACCGGGAGCAGTGCCAGCAGCACGGAGAAACGGCGCACCGGGATGCGCCGGAGCGTGTGCTGATCGATGCCGTACCCGATCGCGCTCGACAGCAACCCCACCAGCACGCACAGCGCCAGGAGGCGCGGTGCGGTGACAGCGGCGGGCACGTCATGTGCCGCGAACGGGGCAGTGACTGCCGCGCCGATCAGCATGCCCACGCCCAGTCCGGCGAGGCCGCGATCGTTGCGCGCGACACGCGACCCGAGAACGATGTAGGCGGCCCACATTGCAGAGGCCGAGAGGATGAACACGAGCCCGAGAGGCTCGTCCCCGAGTTCGACACCGCCCAGCACCACGACACCCGTGGCCGCGAGGAGTAGCGCGGCAGAGTTGCGTGCTGTGCGCGTCATCACTGCCGCAACGGCGATGGGGCCGATGAACTCGATCGTCACGCCCTTGCCGAGCGGGAGCGTGTCGATCGCGAGATAGAAGAAGATGTTCATCAGGGCGGTCGCGGTGCCGAACACTCCCGCCCATGCGATGTCGGTGCGCGTCCACGCCCTGCGACCCGTGCGTGCGGCGAACGCAAGAAGGATGACACCCGCACTGAGACCCCGCAACCATGCGATTGTCTCGGGTGCAAGGTCGTCGAAGAGTCCGACAGCGATGACTGCGCCTGCGTACTGGCCCATGGCCGAGAGCACGAACAGTGCCTCCGGCGGGGCGACGTGAAGCAACCGTGCGCCGGCGCTCCCGGCAGGCGGGCTTGTCACGGACAGGGCGTCAGTCGAACAGATCCGGATCGGTGCGGCAGATCTCCTGCCACAGCGGCTGGAAGTGCATCCAGCCGGTGATCGAGCTGCCTGCGTTCTCGCGGGTGTACACCGCGGACTCGTGCGGGATCAGCTTCGGGGTGCCCGCGGCCATTGCGGCGAGCTGTGCCTGTGCGCAGCGCTCGAAGCACACGAACCAGAACACGGCCTCGTCGACCGATGCGCCCACGGTGAAGTGCCCGTGGTTCTGGTGGATCGCGGCGCGGTAGTTGCCGAAGGCCTTCGCGAAGTCACGACCGGCCTCCTCCTCGAACACGACAGCACCCCCATGGTCGGCGATGACCACGTTCTGCTCGTAGAACGCACATGAGTCCTGCGTGAGCGGGTCGAGCTGGATGCCGAGCGAGCTGAACGCCTTTCCGTACACCGAGTGTGCGTGTGCAGCGGCAACCACGTCGGGGCGTGCAGTGTGCACCGCTGCGTGCAGCACGTAGGCGGCGCGGTTCACGCTGTGCTTGCCGTACACGACCTCCCCGTGGTGGTTCACGAGGATGAGATCGGACACGCGCATGTGCCGGAACGACAGGCCGAGCGGGTTCACCCAGAAGTGGTCGGGGAACTCGGGGTCGCGCACGGTGATGTGACCTGCGACGCCCTCACCGAAACCGAACCGACCGAAGATGCGCAGCGCACCGGCGAGCCTCTGCTTGCGGTGCAGGCGCTCTTCCTCCACGGTGCGGGTCGCCGTGAGATCATCGAAGCCGATGGTCGTGACCTCCTTCGGGGTCAACGGGATGCCGTCGATCATCCGGGTCTCTGTCTGAGGTGCATCTGGCGTGATGGTCATGGAGTCACATTAGGACAGAACCGCCCCCATGGGAACCAGCGGGACCGCGGTTCTCACGTTCCCGGTGGGCTTCCATTAGGGGCGGTGGCGCATGCCCTCGTACCATTGTCCCCATGGCTGAAGACGCAAAGCGCACAGATTCCGGCATCGAGATTGCCCCGTTGTACTCGGCGGCGGACCTTGCCGGATGGGATGCCGAGTCGCGGCTCGGGGTCCCGGGTGGCGCCCCGTACACCCGTGGCGTGTACCCCACGATGTACCGCGGCAAGTTGTGGACGATGCGCCAGTACGCGGGCTTCGGCACCGCTGAATCAACCAACGAGCGGTTCAAGTTCCTGCTTCAGGCCGGCCAGACGGGCCTGTCGTGTGCGTTCGACCTTCCGACCCAGATGGGGTACGACAGCGACCACCCGCGCGCCGAGGGCGAGGTCGGCAAGGTCGGTGTGGCCATCAGCTGTCTCGACGACATGCGCCTTCTGCTGAAGGACCTGCCGCTCGACAAGGTCTCGACCTCGATGACCATCAACTCGACCGCGGCGATCCTGCTGCTGATGTACGAGTTGGTCGCAGAGGAGCAGGGGGTCCCGTCGACGGCCATCAGCGGCACGATCCAGAACGACCTGTTGAAGGAGTACATCGCGCGCGGGACCTACGTGTACCCGCCGCGGCCCTCGATGCGCATCATCACCGACATCTTCGATTACTGCTCGAAGAACGTGCCCAAGTGGAACACCATCTCGATCTCGGGTTACCACATCCGCGAGGCGGGCAGCACCGCGGTGCAGGAGATCGCGTTCACGCTCGCCAACGCGATTGCGTACGTGCAGGCCGCGGTCGATGCGGGTCTCGACGTCGACGACTTCGCGCCGCGTCTGTCGTTCTTCTGGAACGGCCACAACAACTTCTTCGAGGAAGTCGCCAAGTTCCGCGCGAGCCGGCGCATGTGGCACCGCATCATGACGGAGCGCTTCGGGGCGAAGAAGGAGAGCAGCAAGCTGCTGCGCTTCCACACCCAGACCGGGGGCAGCACGCTCACGGCACAGCAGCCATTGAACAACGTGGTCCGCGTGGCGGTGCAGTCGCTCGCGGCAGTCATGGGCGGCACGCAGAGCCTTCACACGAACGGCTACGACGAGGCACTCGGCCTGCCGACGGAAGAGGCAGCGCGAATCGCTCTGCGCACCCAGCAGATCATCGGGTACGAGAGCGGCGTGGCCGACACGCCCGACCCGCTCGCCGGTTCGTACTTCATCGAATCCCTGACCGACGAGGTCGAGCGGCTCGCGTGGGAGTACATCGAGCGCATCGACGCAATGGGCGGCGCTGTCGACGCAATCGAGGCGGGCTTCCAGATGGACGAGATCGAGCAGAGCGCCTACGAGTACACCAAGTCGATCGATGACGACGAGCGGGTCATCGTGGGTGTCAACAAGTTCCAGGTCGACAACGAAGCCGAGCCGAACGTGTTCCCGATCGACCCGAGTCTCGCTGTGGGCCAGATCGCCCGCCTGAAGAAGTTCAAGGAGAACCGCGACCAGGCAAAGGTCGCAGCGCTGCTGAACGAGGTGAAGGACGCAGCCAAGGGCTCGACGAACCTGTTGCTGCCGATGAAGGAGGCCCTGCGGGCTCACGCGACGCTGGGCGAGGTCAGCGACGCGCTGCGCGAGGTGTTCGGCACCTACCAACCAGGTCGCTGAGGGTCGGGGTCGCCTTGGTCGGATCGGTCGTGCGGGTCGAGCGCCACGGCGCCCGGGCCGAGGTGGTGCTCGACCGTCCCGAACGAAAGAACGCGATCACGCACGAACTCACCGTGCAACTGCGCGACGCATTGACGGAGTTGTCGTCGGATGATTCGGTGAACTGCATCCTGTTGAGGGGCGAGGGCGGTGTGTTCTGCTCCGGCATCGACCTGCGGGATTCGGGTGACGGGACCAAGCCGGCCCCGATGCCGGCATGGCCCGGTGTCCACGCCGCGCTGTACTCGTGCCCCGCCCCGGTCGTGGTGGCCCTCGAGCGGTACGCGATCAATGCAGGGGCTGCGCTGGCACTGGCGGCCCCGGTTGTCGTTGCCGGAGAGTCTTCGTTCCTGCAGGTGGGCGAACTCGCCATCGGTGTTCCCGCGCCGATGTGCGCGGCGTGGCTCCATCTGCGTCATGCGCCGGCTGTTGCCGACCGCCTCGTGTACATGGCCGACCGCGTGCCGGCCAGTGACCTGTTGCGCCTGGGTGTTGTCACAGAGGTTGTCGCCGACGACGCAGTGGTCCCGCGGGCACGCGAGATCGCCGACCGCATTGCGTCGTACCCTGCGTCCGGGCGGATCGCGATGAACGCAAAGTGGCGTGAACTGCGCGGTGAGATCGCCGACCCCGTCGCGTGGTTCGGGAATCTGCTGACGCGCTAGTCCTTCGGCCAGTACGCATCGCGCAGGTAGCGCTTCTTCAGCTTCCCGTGGGCCTCGCGGGGGAGAGCATCATGGAAGTCCACCGACTTCGGGCATTTGTACGACGCAAGACGTTCCTTGCACCACAGGATCAACTCGGCCTCGGTCACCGATGCACCCGGCTCGGTCTCGATGGCGGCCTTGACCTCCTGACCGAACTCGGCGTGGGGGATGCCGAACACCGCGACGTCCCTCACGGCAGGGTGCTGACTGATCACGCCCTCGATCTCGGCGGGGTACACGTTCGACCCGCCCGAGAGGATCAGGTCGACACGACGGTCGACCAGGTAGATGAAACCGTCGTCGTCCATGTACCCGAGATCGCCGACGGTGAACCGGCCGTCGGGAAGTCGCGACGCATCGGTCTTTGCGGCGTCGTCGAGGTACTCGGGCGGTCCGCCCTCGCGGCGGAAGTAGAGCGTTCCGATCTCGCCCGGGGCAAGGTCGTTCCCGTCGTCATCGACGACACTGGCGGTGAGGATGGGCGCGGGCCTGCCGACCGTGCCGGGTCGCTGCATCCATTCCTCGCTCGTGCACACCACAGGCCCCGTGCCCTCGGAGCTTCCGTAGAACTCCACGACTATCGGGCCGAGCAGGTCGATCAGGCGTTGCTTCGCCCACGGTGGGCACGGTGCCGCCGTGTGCGTGATCCACTCGAGTGAACCGAGCTCACGCCCGACGAACACGGCGTCATCGAGCTTGGCGAGACGGACCATCAGTGTCGGCACCATCGGTGTGCTCGTGATCCGGTGTTGCTCCACGTCATCGAGAAAACGCTCGACATCGAACCGCTCCCTGATGACCATCGTGTGGCTGCGGCCCATGCAGGCCTGGAGCACGCCGGTACCGAATGCGTGGTAGAGCGGCGTCGCGAGATAGCAGACACCTGACTCCGGCATGCGCACGAACGACCCCCATGCGGTGACACTCGCAAGCCACACCGGGAACGGGGCACCCGCGTCTGCGCGCACGACGCCCTTCGATGCGCCCGTGGTGCCGCCGGTGTAGAGAAGAGGTGACCCCGTCACGGTGACATCGAACGGTTCGTCGGGCTGCGCATCGCGCCATGTGTCGTAGTCCCTGCCGATCACGATGATCCGGTCATCGGTGATGCCGGCCTCTCGGGCCGCTGCGCGCCCGTTCGTCTCATTCTTTTCATCCACCAGCATGTGCGTGGCGTTGCTGTTCTGCAGCAGGTACACCAGCTCGGGCACGGTCAGGTGCCAGTTCAGCGGCACGAACTTGGTCCCGGCGAGTACGTTGCCGAGGAAGATCTCGGGCCATTCGAGCCGGTTGTCGCAGAGGAATGCCCACCTGCCCCCGATGCCGAGGCCGTGCGCCCGGAAGGCGTGTGCGACCTTGTGTGCCCGGCGCTCGAGCTCGGCCCACGTGATCGAGCCCCGTTCTGTGATGACGGCCGTGCCGTCAGGATTCTTCTGCGTCGATGTCAACAAGTGCCCCACGACGCTGACCGTAGTACGGCCGGGAGAGGGTGCCTGCTGTCGGGGTTCAGTCCCGACGCGTCACGTTCGGCGCGGGGCGCTCGACCGGTGGTGCGGGCTGCGAGGGCACACCGACGTACACCAGACCGATGACCGAATCGGTGGGGTCCATGCCGCAGAAACCGGTGATTGCACGTTGCGCACCCTTTGCCGGCGAACCCCACAGCGTGGCGAGCCCCCGTGCCTCGGCGGTGAGCAGCATGTTCTGCACGCCTGCCGCAACCGCGTAGGTGTTCTCGAGTGTCTCGGTGTCGGAGTCGCCCGCTGCTGCGGCGACAATGAGCACCACAGGGGTGCGCATGTACTTGGTGCGTGTCTTCTCCACTTTTGCGGCGTCGTCGCCGCGCTGCTGCATCGATTCCGCGATGGTCTCGCCCAGTGCGCGTCGCGAACCGCCGGTCACCACGCACACGCGCAACGGCCAGGTGCGCTTGTGGTTCGGTGCCCACTGGGCCGCCGTGACCATCGCATCGATGTCGTGATCTGCAACAGGTGCGTGTGCGTCGATGAGCAGACTGCTGCGACGTGCCGCGATCAGGCCTGCGAGCTCATCCGGCGACATGTCAGTTCTTGTGCAGTTCGGCGTTGAGCCCGCCCCACGAGCCCGACCGTGCGATCACCTCGACAGCACCGGTCAACGAGTTGCGTCGGTACAGCAGCCCCGACTGCCCCGATAGAAGGCGCGCCTTCACCGGCGTTCCCGAGGGATCCATCACGACCGTCCCTGCGGTCACGTACAGGCCCGCCTCGACGATGCAGTCGTCTCCCAGGCTGATGCCGATTCCGGCGTTCGCGCCGAGGAGACACCGTTCGCCGATCGTGACCATCTCCTTGCCTCCGCCCGAGAGCGTGCCCATGATCGAGGCACCGCCGCCGATGTCCGAGCCGTCGCCCACGATCACGCCCTGCGATATGCGGCCCTCGACCATCGATGCACCCAGCGTGCCCGCATTGAAGTTGCAGAACCCCTCGTGCATCACGGTGGTTCCCGCAGACAGGTAGGCGCCGAGGCGCACACGGCTCGCATCGGCGATGCGCACTCCCGAGGGCACCACGTAGTCGGTCATGCGCGGGAACTTGTCGACACCGTGCACGGTCAGGTGCTCACCCCGGCGCGCGAGGTTCCATGTGACGGACTCGATCGCGTCGACCGCCACCGGCCCGCGCGATGTCCACGCCACGTTCTGCAGGTGCCCGAAGATGCCGTCCAGGTTGATCGAACGGGGCAGTACCAGGCGGTGCGAGAACAGGTGCAGTCGCAGGTACGCATCGGCGGCATCAGCGGGTGCGGCACCGAGGTCGACCGTGATGCTCACCGGTCTGTAGGCAACGCCACGGTCACGGTCGACATCGACGGCTGCATCGACAGTCGGCGTGTCGGCGGGTGCATCGCCGAGGCCGAGCCCCCGGAACCGCACGTCGAGGGTCGCCCCGTTCGCATCGAGTGTTGCGAGGCCGACGCCCCATGCTGTCTGTGCCATCAGAAGACCTCCGGTCGAAGAGTGGGGAAGAGAATGACGTCGCGGATCGAGGCGGCACCGCCGATCAGCATGACGAGTCTGTCCATGCCGATGCCGAGGCCCCCGGTCGGCGGCATGCCGAACTCGAGTGCGCGCAGGAAGTCCTCGTCGACTGTTCCGGCTTCTGCGTTGCCGGCTTCCTTCTGGCGCTGTTCGTCCTCGAAGCGCTCGCGCTGGACGACCGGGTCGTTCAGCTCCGAGTAGGCATTGGCGAGTTCGCGGCCGCCCACGAACAGCTCGAACCGCTCGGTGAGGTGGGGGTCATTGCGGTCGGCGCGGGCGAGCGGGCTGATCTCGACGGGGTGACCCGTGACGAAGGTCGGCTCGCGCAGGGCCGACTCGCACAGGTGCTCGAAGAGTTCCTCGATGATCTTTCCCGGCCCGTGATGTGCCTCGACCTTCACCCCGTGGGTCGAGGCGAGGGCAGCGAGTTCCTCGCGCGGCTGTGACGGGTGCACGGACACCCCGGTCGCCTCTGCAACCAGGTCGACCATGCGCACCCTGCGCCATGGCTCGGCCAGGTCGACGTCGGTGTCATCGATGCGCACGACCGTCGAGCCGGTGGCATCGCGTGCGGCGTTGACGAACAGCACCTCGGTGAGGTCCATGATGTCGGTGTAGTCGGCGAACGCCTGGTAGAGCTCCATCATCGTGAACTCGGGGTTGTGGCGGGTCGAGATGCCCTCGTTGCGGAACACACGGCCGATCTCGAACACGCGCTCCATGCCGCCCACGATGAGCCGCTTGAGGTGCAGTTCGAGTGCGATGCGCAGGTAGAGCTGCATGTCGAGAGCGTTGTGGTGCGTGAGGAAGGGACGCGCGTGCGCCCCGCCGGCCTCCATGTGCAGCACCGGGGTCTCGACCTCGATGAAGCCGCGTTCGTGAAGCGTGCGCCGGAAACTTGCGATGACCGCATGACGCACCGCGAACATGCGGCGCGACTCCTCGTTGCCGATGAGGTCGGCGTAGCGCTGTCGGTAGCGGGTGTCGGTGTCGGTGAGCCCGTGCCACTTGTCAGGAAGCGGGCGGATCGCCTTCGAGAGAAGCGTGAGCCCCGACACCTTGATCGACAGCTCGCCCTTGCGGGTCGTCATGACCGTGCCGTTCACGCCGACCCAGTCGCCGAGGTCGAGGTCGTTGATCGACGAGAAGAGATCGTCGCCGACGATTGCCTTCGACACGAACAGCTGAATGTCGCCGGTGCGGTCCTGCAGCGTCGCGAAGATCAGCTTGCCCTGGTCGCGCTTCAGCATGATGCGACCGGCAACGGTGACGGAGTCCTCGGTCTCGGTGCCGGCATCAAGTGACCCGTGCGATTCACGGACCTCGGCCAGGGTGTGCGAGCGGTCGAAGCGGTAGGGGTACGGGTTCACGCCCTTCGAGCGCAACAGGTCGATCGCGGCCAACCGGCGCGACTTCTCCAGTTCGAGCCCGCCCTGGTTGTGGTCCATCTCTTCGTCGCTCACAGGTTCTCCACGGTAGTGGGCGACCGCGCCGTTCGAGGAAGTCTTTGCTCCGCTACGGTGGCGCGGATGTGGCCCGCCCGTGTGTTGTGCGTTGTCGCCCTGGTGATGCCGTTCGGCGCAAGGGTCGCACTCGCCGACGACCCGGTTCTCCCGCAGCGCCATCTGCAACCGACAATGTCCGTGTCGGCGAACGTGTCCCTGAAGCCCGCCGTTGTCGCCCGAATCGAGGAGGCCGTGCGCTCGGCCGGTGCCGTGGCGCACCGCGTGAGCATTCCCACTGTGGGCATGACAGCCCACACCCGTGACGGGCGGGATCTCATGAGGCTGGGTGACAGGTGGCGGATCCCCATGACCTCGGTGGTGGCTCCGCTCGAGTACCTGCGCGCGATCGGTGGCGACGCGATGGCCGCGGTTGCCGGGCCCGGCATGGTGCTGATGGGGGAGACATCGGCCGAACTGCGCGGTGCACGTGCCGGCGACGTGATCGTGCTGCGTGACTCGCGGTTCCGCATGCGCACCTACACGATCGGTGCCGTGGTGCCGAACGCGTTCGTCGAGTGGGCCGACCTGTTCATCTCGACGGAGTCGGCCGCCCCGCTCGGGGTGATGTCGGTCTCACGTGTCGCGGTCACGAACATCACCTCGCCGTCGCGTGTGCTCTCCCGTCTGGCGGCACGGGGGATCGTGATCGGCTCCGGCTACCGACTGCGCACGTCGTGGGACCGTGAGAACCCCGACGGCACGAACGGGTCATCGACCCTGAAGAAGATGCTCGGCGAGTTCGCATTCCGGCCGGCAGGGGGCAGCGCGATCGAGATCGACCTCAACTGGCGGCTGCGCAACATTGCGTACCGTCACTCGTTCACCGACATCCGCCTGCGCAACAACTGTCACAAGGTGGTCATCGAGGCGATACAGGGCGCCCTGACCGAGATCAGGCAGCGGGGACTGCAGCGCCACGTGAACGTTGCGAACGCGAACCGCTACGGAGGGTGCTTCGTTGCGCGGTACAACAGACTTGCGGGCACGTTCGGGTCGCCGTCGCGGCACGCCTACGGCGCGGCACTCGACATCAACACCACCGAGAACCACCAGTGGGCGGTGCCGCGGATGAACTGCGAGATCGTGCGCATCTTCCGCAAGTGGGGATTCGCATGGGGCGGCAACTTCTGGCCGACCGACGGAATGCACTTCGAGTACGTGGGAGAGCGGCGCGACACCATCGGGTACCCGTCGCGGTACTGCCCGAACAACGTGCCGGTGCCCACGACGACGCTCCCCGATTTTCCCGGCGGACCCACAACAACCACCATGACATCGACACCGGTGACCACGCCGACCACGGTCGTGCCAACCACCCCGACCACGGCGCCCCCGATAACCTCGAACACGTGAACCTGAACAAGCGTCTCGTCATCATCGGTGGTGGCCCTGCAGGCAACGCCGCGGCCACGGTTGCAGCCCGCAAGGGCGTGGATGTCGTGGTGATCGAGCGCGAGATCGTCGGCGGAGCAGCCCACCTGCTCGACTGCGTGCCGTCGAAGACCATGATTGCCACCGGCGGCGCCATGAGCTTCACCGAGCGGCTGAGCGGCATGGGGCTGTCCGACCGCGATGCAGAGGTCGACGTGCGTGCGCTCACCGACCGCGTCGAGGGCATCAAGGAGCGCCTGTCGTCCGACATGACCTCGCTGCTCGAGAGCCAGGGCGTCACCATCATCCGGGGCACCGCTCGTCTGCTCGACAACAAGACCGTGCATGTCGACCTGAGCGACGGGTCAACGAAGGTGATCGAGACAGACGACATCCTGATCTCCACCGGGTCACGACCGCGCATCCCCGCCTTCGCACATCCTGACGGTGACCGCATCCTCACCACCCGTGACTGCTACCCGCCGCGCGTGTTCCCCGAGAGCGTCACGATCGTGGGTTCGGGTGTCACGGGTGTGGAGTTCGCCCACATGTTCGCCTCGTTCGGGGCCAAGGTCACCCTTGTCGTCTCGCGGCAGCAGGTTCTGCCCGGCAAGGACCCCGAGGTTGCCGCGGTGCTCGAGGAGACGTTCCTCACCCGCGGGGTGCGGCTCTTCAAGGGTGCACGCGCAATCGACATCGAGCGGTCCGACACCGGCGTGCGCGTGATCTGCGACGACGGAAGGGTGTCCGAGACCACGCACGCCGTGCTCGCGATCGGTTCGATCCCGAACACCGACGGACTCGGCCTCGAGGAGATCGGTGTCGAGATGGACGGCGGCTACATCGTCATAAACCGCCACTGCCAGAGCACGGTCGACAACATCTACGCCGCCGGTGACGTGAGCGGGAAGCTGCCGCTGTCATCCGTGGCGTCGATGCAGGGCCGCAAGGTTGCAGAGCAGGTCGTGGGCGGCCCGAAGGGCCCTCACCGCCACCTCGACTACGACAAGGCCGCCTCTGCGATCTTCACCGAGCCCGAGATCGCCGACGTGGGTCTTGCCGAGGCCGAGGCGTTCGCATCCGGCCGCAAGATCCGGGTCACGAAGGTCCCGTTCGCCACGACCGCAAAGGCGCTCATAAACAACGACTCGCGCGGGTTCGTGAAGATCATCAGCGACCCGGCCACCGGCGAGGTGCTGGGCGGATCGATCGTGGGTCGCCATGCGGCAGAGCTCATCAGTGTCATCGCACTCGCGGTCACGGCGAACCTGAAGGTCACCGACATCGAGGAGTCTTTGCTGGTGCACCCGGCGCTGGCCGAGGCGCTGTCGGAAGCCGCCGACTAGTTACTCAATCACGACGACGACGTCGCCGGCGCCGACCGTGTCGCCCGGCTTCACGTTGACGGCCTTCACGGTGCCGGACTTGTCGGCCTCGATCTGGTTCTCCATCTTCATGGCCTCGAGCACGACCACGCTCTGGCCCGCTTCGACGGCCTGGCCGACCTCGACGAGCACCTTCACGATGGTTCCCTGCATGGGCACACTGACCTGGCCGCTGCCGCCGCCTGCACCGCCGCCCGACGCTGATGCCGAGCGGGCTGCCTTCTTCTTGGCCGGGGCTGCCGCGGCCACGCCTGCGGACTCGGGCACCCACAGCTTCACGTCGAAACGACGTCCGTTGACCTCGACGGTCGTCTGGCGCTGCACCAGCGGCGCGTCACCGTCTGTCGGTGCTGCGGAGGGCGCTGACTCGATGTGCGACAGGTCAAGAACCTCTTCCACCCACTTCGTCGAGTGCGTGACCGCAGCGAAGTCCGGGTGCTCGAGAATGGCGATGTCGGCGGGGATCGTGGTGGCCACACCCTCGACGACCATCTCCTTGAGGGCACGCACTGTGCGGGCGATCGCGGTGTCGCGGTCCTTGCCCCACACGATCAGCTTGCCGACCAGGTTGTCGTAGTACTGGCTGATCTCGTCGCCCGACTCGTAGCCGCCGTCGAAACGGATGCCGAAGCCGTCGGGCGCAGTCAACTTGGTGATCGGGCCGGGGGAGGGCAGGAACTTTCCGCCCGCCGGGTTCTCGGCGTTGATGCGCACCTCGATGGCGTGGCCGCGCTGCAGCGCACGCACTTCCTCCTGTGTCATCGGCAGCTTCTCGCCGGCCGCGACGCGGATCTGCCACTCGACCAGGTCGATGCCGGTGATCACCTCGGTCACGGGGTGCTCCACCTGCAGACGCGTGTTCATCTCGAGGAAGAAGAAGTCGCCGTCCTGGTAGATGAACTCGACAGTGCCGGCATTGAAGTAACCGACAGCCTTGGCGGCCTTGACCGCTGCTGCGCCCATTGCGTCCTCGACGCCGTCGGGCAGTGCCGGTGCCGGCGCCTCTTCGATCAGCTTCTGGTGGCGGCGCTGTGCCGAGCAGTCGCGGGTCGACACCCACACCACGTTGCCGTGCTTGTCGCCCACGAGCTGAACCTCGATGTGGCGCGGCCATGTGAGGTAGCGCTCCACATAGATTTCGTCGCGGCCGAAGAAGTTGCGGGCCTCTCGCTGTGCGGAGTCCATTGCCTCCTGCACCTCGGCTGCCGACTGCACGACCTTCATGCCGCGACCGCCGCCACCGAATGCGGCCTTGATGGCCACGGGCCAGCCGAACTCGTTGCCGAAGTCGGTGATCTCCTTGGCCGTGGTCACGAACTCGGTGGTGCCGGGCACGATCGGGGCGCCGCCGCGCAGTGCCGCCTTGCGGCTCGACACCTTGTCGCCCATCTCGTCGATCGCCTCGGGCGGGGGTCCGATGAACGCCACGCCCATCGCGGTGATGGCGCGCGCGAAGTCGGCGTTCTCGCTGAAGAACCCGTACCCGGGGTGCACCGCGTCGGCGCCACTGTCCTTGATCGCCTTCAGGATGGCCTCGGTGTTGATGTAGCTCTCGGCCGCCGTCTGGCCGCCGAGCGCATACGCCTCATCGGCAAGGCGCACGTGGAGGGCGTTGCGGTCGAGCTCGGAGTACACCGCGACGGTTGCGATGCCCATCTCACGGGCGGCGCGGATGACACGGACGGCAATTTCGCCTCTGTTGGCGATCAGGATTTTCTTCAGCACAGGTGACAATATTGCCCTGATGAGCCACCCAATTGCTAACCAATCCGCCAAGTGGCATGTCACAGCCGTTCCCGAGACAGGGAGCACGAATGCAGACCTGATGCAGCAAGGGTTTGAGGGGGCCCCTGACCGCACCGTCCTGAGGGCAGATTTCCAGTCCGCTGGCCGTGGTCGCCTGAACCGCACCTGGGAGGCACCGGCCGGGGTGAATCTGCTCGTGTCGATGCTGTTCCGCACGGTGCCGGACCGGTTGCATGTTCTCACCCAGGTCGTGGCCCTGGCGGCTGCCCGTGTTGCCGCCGACGAGTGCGGGATCACGGTCGACATGAAGTGGCCGAACGACCTGCTGATCGACAACGAGAAGGTCGCGGGCATCCTGGCCCAGGCCGCTCCTGTCGACCCGGCCGGGCGGATCCCCTTCGTCGTGGTGGGGATCGGGTGCAACCTCGGGTGGGCGCCGGAGGGTGCCACGTCGCTGGCGGCGCACGGATGGAGCCGCGAGATCGCACCGCACGACTTCCTGCTGGCCATGCTTCCGGTGGTCGACAGCCTGCTCGCGCTCGACGACGAGTCACTTCACCGTGCGTACGTCTCGCGACTGGTCACGGTCGGGTCACGGGTGCGCGTCGAGATGCCCGACGGCAACGACATCGTGGGCCGTGCAACGGACGTGGAGAAGGACGGTCGCCTCGTCGTGATCGATGACTGTGCGGTCACGCACCGCATCGACACCGCCGACGTGGTGCATCTGCGCAACGCCCCCGACTGACTACCGTTGGTCCGTGCCAGCGAACAGTGCCCTCACGCGAATGAACGGTGCGCCGCGCTGGCTCGTCGCCGTGTCGCTCACGCTGGTGATGACCCTTGCGGGGGCCCTCGGCATCGTGCGCGCCACGAACTCCGAGCTCGACAAGGTGCCGCGCGCGTCGATCGTGAACGCGGCGCTCTCGCCCGTGAACGAGGACTTCGAGAACATCCTGCTCGTGGGGTCCGACTCGCGCGCCGGGGCCACGGCAACCGACGAGGATTTCGGGAACGTCGGTGACGAGACCGCGACACCGGGGATGCGCGCCGACACGTTGATCGTGATCCGGGTCGACAAGCGTGACGGCACCGTTGCGACCATGTCGATCCCGCGCGACCTGCGGGTCGCGATGGCCGACACCGGCAGGTTCGGCAAGGTGAACTCTGCGTACCAACGCGGCGCCGATGTGCTCGTGCGCACCGTGCAGTCGGCTCTCAACATCCCCGTGCACCACTACGTGGAACTCGACTTCGCCGGCTTCAAGGACATCGTCGATGCGGTGGGGGGCGTGATGATCTGTGTCGACCGCGCCTCGCGCGACAAGTCCACCGGCTTCTACATCGGCAGGAAGGGGTGCAAGCTGCACGACGGCAGGATGGCCCTCGCCTATGCGCGTTCGCGTCACATGGAGCAGAAGGTCGACGGCCGGTGGCAGGTCGACGGCACGGGTGATGTCGGGCGCGGCGACCGCCAGCGCTACTTCATGTCGGTGCTCGTGAAGCAGGCCGTGCGGCACCTCGCCGCGAACCCGATGGAGGCCAACCCGGTGCTCGCGTCGTTCGCATCCGCCGTGGCGGTGAACGACGGGCTCGAGTTGATCGACCTGGCACGCAAGCTCCGCCCGCTTGCCGACGGTGCCGCGGTGTCCGTTGCGCTTCCTGTCTCGAGCGACATGATCTCGGGCACGTTCGTGTTCTCGCTGAACGACGAGTCGCAGCCGATCCTGAAGTACTTCGCCGGTCTCGGACCTGCGCCCGTGGCGCCCGCCGACTAGCCGATCTCGTTGCGCAGGGCGTCGGCCTTGCGCCTGATCTTGTCGGCGAAGACCTCCGCCGACACGGGCTCGCCGAGCCGGTTTCCCTGCAGAAGGTCGCAACCGAGAACCTTGAGTCTCTGCACATGGTCCTCGGTCGTGACCCACTCGGCGCACACGACGAGGTTCAGCGAATGGGCGAGCTGGATCAGCGAGCGCACCATCGGGTCGTCGCCGCCGTCGGTGCGGCCCACGTCGCGCACCAGCGTGCCGTCGAGCTTCAGCAGGTCGGCGGGGAAGGTGCGCAGCGAGGCGAGAGACGAGTAGCCCGAGCCGAAGTCGTCGACGGCGATGCGCACGCCCTGTCGCTTGAGGGCTGTCACGGTGCGCAGCACCGACGGGTTGTTCTCGACAAGGTTCGACTCTGACGTCTCGAAGACGAGCTGTGTCCCCTCGAGGGAGTGTGCACGCAGGATGGTGAGGGTGCGGTCGACGAACGTGATGTCGGACAGCTGCCGGCGCGACGCGTTCACATGGATGGATGCACCACGGTCGACGGTTCCGTCTGCGATCCACCGCGAGAGGGTGCGTGCACCCTGCTCGAGGACCCAGTCACCGATCGGTGCAATCAGGCCAGACTCGTCGGCGAGATCGAGGAATGCGCCCGGCGCCAGCACACCCCGCGTGGGGTGGTTCCACCGCAACAGGGCCTCGGCGGCCACGATGCGCCCGGTGTGGGCCGACTCGATCGGCTGGTACAGCACCGTGAACTGGCCTGCGGCGAGTGCCTGCTCGAGCTCGGACGACAGCGTCATGCGCTCGCGGGCTGCGGTGCGCATCTCGTCGTTGTAGAGCTCTGACCGTCCGCGTCCGCGCTGTTTCGCGCGGTACATCGCGGTGTCGGCCGACCGCAGCAGCGTGACGGCGGCGTCTGCCGCTGACTCGCTCGCCAGCAGTTCGGGTGTCGACATGGCGACGCCCACGCTGGCGCCCGCCTCGATCTCGACGCCCTGCAGCACGAGAGGCCCGGTGATCGAGGCCCTGATCCGCTCTGCCACATCGAGAGCGACCTGTTCGTCGAGGAGCCCCTCGCACAGCACCACGAACTCGTCGCCGCTGATCCGCGCGACCAGGTCGGTGGGGCGTGTGGCTGCGGCAAGGCGTCGCGCGACAGTGACGATCAGCTGGTCGCCGACCGCGTGTCCGATCGTGTCGTTCACGTGCTTCAGCTTGTCGAGGTCGATGAAGAGCACGCCCACGGTCGAGTGCGTGGTGCGGCTGCGCTCGAGTGCCTCCGTGGTCTTGCGCAGGAACAGCACACGGTTCGGCAGGCCGGTGAGGGCGTCGTGTGTCGCCTGCCGCGCGAGTTCTGCCTGTGTCTGGCGTTCCTCCGTGATGTCACGGGTGATGGTCGACCAGTGGTGCACGCTGCCGTCTGCGTCGCGCACGACCTGCACCACCACAGAGAGGATCCGTGCGATGCCGTCGGGTGAACGGAACCCGATCTCGCCCTCCCAGCGGTTCGTGCCGCCGTTCGGTGGCGACGGGTCGAGCAGCACTCGCGGGAGCTGGTCGCGCACGGCCTGCATGAAGGCGCGCGCCGCGACATCCGAGTTCCCCGCAGACGAATCATCGACCCCGATGAGCGTGCGCGCGGTGTCGTTGGCGAACTCGAGCCCGCCGATGCGGTCGAAGACGAGCACGGCATCGCCCGACACATCGAGAAGGCCGACGAGCTGGTTCGACAGTTGGCGCTGCGCGACGAGTGCAGTGCAGTCGACCGCGGTGCCGACGTAACCGGTGAGCACGCCGTCGGTCATCACCGGCTGTGCCGACACCTGCACCCACACCGCTTCGCCTGTTGCGCGACCCACCCGGAACTCGACGACAAAGGTGCCGCCGTTCGACGTGTGCTCCACCCAGCGGCGTTCGCACTCGGTGCGTTCGTGGGGCAATGCATTCGCCCACGGTGCAACGCCGGGCGTCAGGGGGGCGCCGTCGAATGCGAGCGACCTGAACGCGGTGTTGCCCGACACAAGGCGGCAGTTGGTGTCGGCTTCGAAGACACCAATTGGCAGGGCGGCAGTTGTCGGGTCGATACCGACATTCTCACAGATAGTTCACCGAGTGCGGTGGACTGACCCCGCAGGGTGGTGGCTAGCGGGTCACCGTGAAGACCGTGGTGGCTGCCTCGAGGGCCGCCGACTCGATGTCGGCCATCATCGTGCGGGCATCCGGGTCGTCGTCCAGGGGAGTCAGTGCGTCGAGGGCATAGACGGTGACCACGTGCGTGGTGGTCGAACCCGGTGCCGGACACGGTGCGGTGTAGGTGCGGGTGCCGCTTGCGTTCGCCGCCACCACGCCCCCGGCCGGCACGGAGCCCTCGGGCGACGTTGTCGCCGAGAAGTCGATGTTGGTCACGACCCAGTGCGGGGTCGCATCTGTGTCCATGCTGGTGATCGTGATCGCGTAGGCCTGGGTGCCCTCCGGGCCGGGTGTCCACGTGAGCGATGGCGAGATGCCCTCGCCGTCGCAGGTGTAGCGGGGGTCGATCTCGGTGCCGCTCGCCCAGGGTCCGTTCACGGTCATTCCCGAACCCTGGTCGATCACCGCGCCGACGGTGGTGGGCGAGGCGACCGAATCGGTCTGGCTTGCCGCGGGCGGCTGCAACGTGCGTCCGTCATCGGTGGAACATGCAACGAGTCCTGCACAGGTCAACATGATCGTTGCGGCCATGCGCATCCGGTGGGGTGCTCTCATGCGCTCAGACACTATGTCGGCCCATCAGGTGCAACATTGTCACGGTCACTATCCTGAGGGCGATGCCTTCCGCACCATTGTCCGCTGCCGGTGAACCGCTGTGTCTCATGACTGTGCACGCGCACCCCGACGATGAGGCATCAAAGGGTGCACCGACCGTCGCCCGCTACTTCGCCGAGGGCGTGCGCACTGTCCTCGTGTGCTGCACCGGCGGCGAGGAGGGCGACCTCCAGAACCCGTCGTTGAGGGAACCGGGGCAACCCTTCCACGGGAAGACCCCGGAGGAGGAGCGCGAACTGATCGCGCAGATCCGGCCGGGAGAGCTGAAGAAGTCGACCGATGCGATCGGTTTCAGTGCGGTGCACATGCTCGGATACCGCGACTCGGGAATGGCCGGGGCCGAGTCGAACTCGCACCCCGACTGTTTCCACATGGCTGACATCGACGAGTCCACGGGGCGTCTCGTGGAGCTGATCCGCAGGGAGCGGCCCCAGGTGATCCTGACCTACAACGACGACCAGCGCGGGTACCCGCACCCCGACCACCTGAAGGTGCACGACATCAGCGTGCTCGCGTTCGAGCGCGCAGGTGACCCCACCTGGTATCCCGAACTCGGCGAACCGTGGCAGCCGTCGAAGATGTACTACACGCTGTGGGCGAAGGAGCGCATCACCGCGGTGCACGAAGCGTTGCTCGCCAAGTTCGGCGAGTCCCCGTTCGACGAGAACTGGTTGAAGCGCCCGTCGCAGGACCACCGCATCACGACACGGCTCGACATTGCGCGCTTCCTGCGCGCACGCACCGAGTCGCTGCTGGCGCACGCGACCCAGGTGGACCCGGCGTCGAAGTGGTGGTTCGGGCTCGACGATGACGAGCTTGCTGCGGTCTACCCGTGGGAGGACTGGATCCTCGCGAAGTGCGTGAACGGCGCAGTGCCCGAGGGCCAGATCGAGAGCGATCTCTTCGCCGGCGTCAGGGCGACGAGCGGGGTGCCGGCGTGACCGCGCAGTACCGGGTCGTGTTCAAGAAGAACGACGAGGCCGTCGAGGGACCCGATGACGCCGACGTGGTCATCCGTGTCGACGCGAAGTACGCAGCGATGGACCCGACGGCCGCGTTCATGGCGGGCAAACTGAAGAACGAGGGAAGCACCCGGGCGTTGTTCGAGGCGCTGTGGAGTGGCGAGGCGGCTGCCGTTATCGGCCGGCTCGCATCGCGTTCCTGAGATCGCGGTACCCGATCAGCACCGCACCGCTCTCGGCGATGACCGTGCGCAGTTCGTCGTCGGTGGTCACGAGTGCAAGGTCGTCGATCCAGCCGGCTGCGTCGGCGCTGAGCGCGCGGACCTCGGGCGTGTCGATCGAAGGCTGCACATGGATCTCGGTGACCCCCGGCGAGAGCGAGCGGAACGCGTTGATGACGCGGTCGCGGCTGCCCGCGCGCCAGTCGTGGTCGAAGTGGTCGGGGAAGACGATCCCTTCCTCATGTGCGAGCTGACGGAACGGGAAACCTGCAGTCTCGGCCGTGATGGTCGACGGCAGCCGGATGGGCAACGAGAACTCGACCGCGAGTTCGAGGTACACGTCGAAGAACTCGGGTCGCAGCGTGATCGAGGTGAGGTGCGGTGCGAGGTGTGTCACGTCGATGCCCCAGGCGATCGCCCGCTCGATCTGGGCACGGCACTCGCGCAGAACCTCGGTGCTGTCGGCGTGCTCCCACAGGTCGTCGACCGAGCGCGGGAACCCGCCCTCTCCCGACAGCAGTGACGGTGCGTGCGTGAGCGGCCCCCATCGGTACTCGGGGTGCTCGGCGTTCAGTGTGAGATGCACGCCGATGTCGTCACCGCGGTACTCGCTCGCGGCGAACCGCGCCCACGGTGCGGGCATCATGATCGATGCGCACGTGGCGACACCGTCGCGGAGGGCCCGGTACACGCCGACGGTCGCCGCATGGCAGGACCCGAGGTCGTCGCACGACAGGATGACGAGACGCGAGTCGGCCGGGTACCCGAGTCGTTCGGCGAGCGTGACGTTGTCGGACATGGGGAAACCCTACCCCTGACACCCTGCCCACAGCCCGAGACCGTCGCGCCGTGCGGCGAATGCCGCGGCCTCGAAGTCCGGTTCGAAGGCGGTGTTCGGCGGGTACGGGTAGGGCCTGGCCCAACCACCTGCGACCAGGTCACGGTTGACGAAGAGACCGTCGTCGGTTCGCCACACGTAGGCGAGCAGGCGACCGAAGGCATCGCGCGCCTCGACATCGCGGGCGATCGAGACCTTCGTGCCGACGGGCAGCAGTTGCTTCGTGCGGCGCGATGCCTCCGGCCCCCAGCACTGCACGGGTTTGCCCGGGTGAACGGTCTCGGGGGTGTCGATGCCGATGAGGCGCACCTGTTCCTCCGTGCCGCCGATGCGAACAGTGATGGTGTCGCCGTCGGCCACGGCGGTGACGGTGCCCACAACGCGACCACCCGCATCGGTGTCGATGCGGGTGGTGCAGGATGAGATGAGCATCGTGGACACGACGAGTGCCACGAGCATCGTGCGTCGCATGAAGCGACGCGTCACGTCAGAGACGCTCGATGAGAGTGCCGGTGCCGAGACCGCCGCCGCAGCACATGGAGATGATGCCGTAACGGCCGCCCGTGCGCTCGAGCTCGTTGAGTGCCTTGGTGACGAGGAACGCACCGGTTGCACCCAGCGGGTGACCGAGAGCGATCGCGCCGCCGTTCGGGTTGGTCTTGTCGAGGTCAGCACCGAGCTCCTTGGCCCATGCGAGCACCACCGATGCGAACGCCTCGTTGATCTCGAACACGTCGATGTCGTCGATCTTGAGGTTGTTGCGCTCGAGAAGTCGTTGTGTGGCATCAATGGGTCCGGTGAGCATGAGTACGGGGTCCACGCCCACGAGGCAGGTGTCGACGATGCGTGCACGTGCGCGCATGCCGAGCTGTGCGGCCTTCTCCTCGGTCATCATGAGCACTGCTGCCGCGCCGTCCGAGATCTGCGACGAGTTGCCGGCGGTGTGCACGCCGTTCTCGCGCGCGACGGGCTTGAGCGTGGACAGCTTCTCGAGCGTCGTCTCGCGCAGGCCCTCGTCCTTTGCGACGCGACGCGTGCCGACGACCTCGCCGGCCTCGTTCACCTCGGGTGCGTCGACCTCGATGTACTGGCCGGCGAAACGGTCCTCGGCCCATGCGCGGATGGCGCGTTCCTGGGAGGCGAGACCGAAACGGTCGGTGTCATCGCGGGTGATCTTCCACTTGTCGGCGATGCGCTCGGCACCCTCGAACTGGGAGGTCATCTCGTACTGCTCGAAGTAGGTCTTCGGGATCGGCACGCCGAGACCGAGGTCCTTGCGGCTGTTGCTGCCGATCGGCACGCGGCTCATGACTTCGACACCGCAGGCGATCGCGATGTCGACCACGCCGGATCCGATCAGCGATGTGGCGAGACCGGTGGCCTGCTGCGACGAACCGCACTGGGTGTCGACGGTGGTTGCCGCCGTGGTCAGGGGGAGCCCTGCGGCCAGCCACGCGGTGCGGGTGATGTTGAACGACTGCTCGCCGACCTGGCTGACGCAGCCACCGACGACCTGCTCGACGAGAGCCGGGTCGATGCCGGTGCGCTCGATGATGCCCTTCTGGGCGATGCCGAGGAGCTCACCGGGGTGGAGGGTGGAAAGACCGCCGTTGCGACGCCCGATGGGGGTGCGCACTGCATCGACGATCACGACTGGGTTGTGTTGACGTGCCATTGGCTCATCCTACGCAGGTTGCCGCCCACTACCGTCAGTGGGAATGGCTGCGAACGACGTCCCCTTCCGACCCACGATGACCCCCGCCGAGCAGGTGGACGAGCATCGATTCATCCACGTGGTGGGCACCAAGGTGTTCATCGACAACCAGGCCGCCGATGACGGATGGGAGAGGCACTTCCTCGGCATGCACGGTGCCGTCGCGTGCTGGGGTATCGATGTCCCGCACGGTGAGGACCCTGCATACGGTGCGGAGACGGACCTGCGGGTGCTGTTCGGCCGGGTGAGCGAGGTCGAGTGGGCTGTTGCCGGCCGGGCGTTGCAGCTCGTGGAGTGGGCCCGCACGCACAGGTTCTGCGGGCGGTGCGGCGAGCGCACCCGTCACGCAGCCAACGACCGTGCCTTCGTGTGCCCGTCGTGTTCGTTGCTTGCGTTCCCGCGTCTTGCGCCCGCGATCATCACGCTCGTGACCCGTGGCGAGGGTGATTCCCAGCAGGCCCTGCTTGCGCGCGGTGCGAACTTCCCGGTGCCCATGTTCTCGTGCCTTGCCGGGTTCGTGGAGCCGGGCGAGAACCTCGAGCAGGCGGTCGCCCGCGAGGTCGAGGAAGAGGTCGGTCTTGTGGTTGATTCCATCGAGTACGTGGCGAGCCAGCCGTGGCCCTTCCCGCACTCGCTCATGCTGGGGTTCCGTGCTGTGTGGCGCTCGGGCGACATCGTGTGCGACACGACCGAGATCGCCGAGGCAGCGTGGTTCGACCGTGATGATCTGCCGATGATCCCGCCGTCGATCTCGATTGCACGCCGCCTGATCGACGAATGGGTGCACCGTCGCTAGGCAGAAGCCGGCCGTGACGGCGTAGCGTTCTGGTCATGAGTGAAACGAACCTCGGCCGGGTCGGCCTGTGGACGGTCGATTTCGACCTGGTTCCGATGTCGGTGGCACAGGAGGGCATCGCGCGCGTGGAGGAGATGGGGTTCTCCACCGTGTGGGTCCCCGAGGCCGTGCTGCGCGAGCCGTTCGCATCGACCGCACTGCTGTTGTCGGCCACGCGCTCGATGACGCTGGCAACCGGCATCGCAAGCCTGCATGCGCGCACCGCACAGACGATGCAGGCCGGGTGGAAGACGGTCACGGAGGCCTTCCCCGGTCGTTTCCTGCTGGGAATCGGCGTGAGCCACGCGCCGATGGTGCAGGGCGTGCACAAGGGTTCCTATGACAAGCCCTACACCACGATGGTCGAGTACCTCGACGCGATGGACTCGGGCATCTTCTTCAGCCCCCAGGCGGCTGTGTCGCCGCGCCGCGTGCTGGCTGCACTCGGGCCGAAGATGCTGAAGCTCGCCGCCGAGCGCGCCGAGGGTGCGCACCCGTACTTCACCCCCGTGGAGCACACGGCTTTCGCACGCGAGACCATGGGCCCTGGCGCGCTGCTCGCACCCGAGCTCGCCGTGGTGCTCAACGAGAAGCCGGACACGGCGAAGGACATCGCGAACAAGTACATGGCCACCTACACGCGCCTGCCGAACTACGCGAACAACCTGAAGCGCTTCGGGTTCTCTGACGATGAGATCACGGGGCATGCCGACCGTCTCGTCGATGCAATCGTGCCGCGTGGTTCGATCGACGTGATCGTTGCGCGCATACGAGAGCATCTCGATGCCGGCGCGGACCACGTGTGTGTGCAGGTGCTCACCGACACGCCGGGTCAACTGCCCATGAGACAGTGGCAGGAGCTCGCCGACGCAGTACGGGGCCTGTAGGTGGATCACCCGCAACACCTGCGTGCGATCGAGACTCACGGTGCCCTGGTGGCGCGTGCTGCCCGCACCACACCTGATGCCCCGGTGAAGGCGTGCGGGGCATGGCGGGTTGCCGACGTGCTGTGGCACCTGGGTGAAGTGCACCGTTTCTGGTTGGCGGCAGTCGATGCGGCAGGCGCCATGCCGAAGACCGCCCGCGGTGAGAGGTCAGGCGCCCAGGTTGATGCGGTCACCTGGTTCGAAGAGGGCCTGTCGCTGCTGGTGCAGGGATTGTCGCAGGCGCCTGTGGACCACCCCTGCTGGACATGGGCGGGACTGCGTGATGTCGCGTGGGTGACCCGGCGCATGGCGCACGAGACCACGGTGCACTCGTGGGACACACAGTGGGCTGCGGGCATGCGACCGGAGATCGAACCAGGCCTTGCGAGTGACGGTATCGACGAGTTCATGCACGTGATGACGCCGCTCGTTCGTGAGGGTCAGCCCGTGGTGGGTGGGTCAGTGCACGTGCACTGCACCGACGTCGAGGGTGAATGGATGGCGGTGCCCGGTGACGGTCTGGAGATGACGGTCACGCGTGAACACGCGAAGGGTTCGGTCGCGCTGCGCGGTGCGGCATCCGATCTGTACCTCGTGCTGTGGCGGCGTCTGCCGCTCGACATCGTGGAGGTGTTCGGCGATGCGGCTGTGGCCGAGCGCTTTCTTCTTCGCGCCGACCTTGACTAGCGGTCAGCGCACGTTGAACGTGCGCCACCGAGACGTGTTGCCGACCGCATCGCGGACCCGCACCTGAACGTTGCGCGACCCGCGGGGCAGCGCAACTGTGTGGGTGCCGCGCCGCAACGGGTCGACCCTGGCAACAATGGTGCGCCCGCTCGCGCGGACCTCGATGCGCGAGACGCCCGAGCGACGGTCGCGTGCCGTGATGCTGATGCTCGGCGCGGCGGCTGAGGCCCCCACGCGCCCTTGTGCCGTGGCGCTTGCGCGAGACACGCGCACGGCCTCGATCACTGGCGCATCCTCATCGGGGTAATCGTCAGCCGTGCGCAGGATGATGCTGTCGTTGAAGGTGGCGATGCCATGGCGGTAGATCACCTGCACGAAGACGGTCCGTTCGACCTCGCCACCCTCGGAAGCGAGCAGCTCCCACGTGATCGGGCTCGCCGCGGGAAACACCCTGGCGTTGTTGAACAGGGCGTTGTTGGCGACGCGGAAGGCAAGGGCGCCGGGCGCTGCGGTGATCGAAAGCCTGACGGTCGTGGAGTTGGTCGATTCGTCATCGTCGTTAATGAGAACACCCACGAGGCTCGGCATCGTGAACGGCGTTGTGGCCGTGAACGTGGTGCCGACCGCATTGGTTGCACGCACGGTTGCGTAGTAGGTGATGCGCGGCGACAGGTTGAACACCTGAACGGGGACGGTGTTCGCCCCGTCGCTTGAGTCGTTCGCCACGAAGTACTCGGTCGATCCGCTCATGTCGGAGTTGCGCGACACCTGCAGCACGACCTGGGTCTCGAGCCCGGTGGCCTCGTATGTCACGTTCACGGTTGCCATGCGCCCGTCCGGCCTGATCGAGGGTATTGACACAACGGGCTTGCCGCCGCGTGTGCGTTGCGGCAGGGCAGCTGACGTGGACACCCCGACGCCGTTCGTGGCAACCACCCTGATCCAGTAGTCCGTGCGCGGCTGCAGACCGAAGACGGTGAACGAGTGCTGTTGAGACCCGCGGCTGGTGAACCCGAACTGCATAGCGCGAACTGGGTTGGCGAACGAGGCAGATGTCGAGTACTCAACTACGGCTTCGCCCCTGGCGAGTCCGGTGTCAAGGCTGAACGACAGTGAGATCGTCCGCGCAGTTGCCGAGGTTTCGAGTGATGAGACGGAGGGGAGCGACCCGACGGTCGTGAAGGTCGACGACGCACCGACAGTGGTGCCGAGGCGGTTCGTGGCGACAACCCTCGCGTGGTACGTGGTGTTCGGTGCCAGGTCGTCGGCCGAGGCCTGACGGGCCTGGTTCACGTTGCCGAGCACCGTGTCCACGGGTACCGAGACGACTCCGTTCGTGAACGTGGGGTCGGGCGAGTACTCAAAGCGGGCCGTTGTGGCCAGTCGGTTCGGGTGAACGGATGCCGAGATGATCGCTTCGTTTCCTGTGATTCCCGTCGCGGTCACACTCGACACCTCGGGTTCTGCGCCGAGGGTGGTGAACGTGAAGGTCTCGCCGGTGACGGATCCGAGTTGGTTGGTCGCATGCACCCGCGCGTAATGGGTGACCCGGGGTGCAAGGTTCCAGAGCGCACGTGTCATCACGGTCGGGATGTATGCATCGTCGGGTGCAGCCGTGGGGATGCTGTGACGCACGGATTCGACGAATTCAGGGGATGTCGAGACTTCGAGCACGGCGGTGGTGCGGAATCCGCGGGGGTTCACGTGGAAGATCACGGTTGCGGACTCGGCCTCGAGCGCTGAAGTTCCGGTGCCCGTGATGGCGGGTCGTCCGACCGGTGCAATCTGCTCGGGAAAGAGAGAGCCAGTGGTGAGACGTCCGGTGCCGCGCACGCTGGGGTGTCCCTCGCCGAAACAGAACACACGACCGGCTGCATCGAGTGCGCAACTCGTCGACATGCCCGCTTCGATGGCGACGATCCGTGCGTCGGTCGGGATGACGGGTGTGCGCCAGATCCGGCCGTCGAGAGTCGTGCCCGTGCCGAGCTGGCCCTTGTCGCCGAGCCCGAAACACCACATCTTCGAAGTGACTGTCATCGTGCAGGTGTGGTAGGCCCCGAGTGCGATGTCAATGAGTTGTTCGTTGTCGGGCACCTGCATCTGGCGGAAGCGCATGCTGTCGTCGTAGGTGCCGTCACCGAACGACCCGTGGTAGTTGTCGCCGGCGCAGTAGCCCCGGCCGCTGACCGTGATGCCGCAGATCATTGCGCCGCTCGCGCGCACGAGTGACCAGGTCTCCTGTGCCGGTGCGGGGATGAGCACCGGCCGCCATGAGAACGTGTACGGGTACTGCTGCGAGTAACCCAGGCCGAAGGCACCCTTCGCGTTGTTTCCCCAGCAGTACATGTTCTGTCCGGTCGTGATTGCGCAGGTGTTGGACCCACCAGCATCGAAGCTCTGCACGGGGTTGTTGTCGGGCATGGGCACCCGCACCGGCACGCGCATGGTGTCGATGTTGCCGTCGCCGATGTACTGCGAGATTCCCCAGCACCAGAGCTCGCGTGCGGTGGTGAGCCCGCACGACACGTAGGCGCCGCTCTGCACTTCGAGCAGTTGCACGTTGTCTGCGAAGTCGACCTCGACGGGGGTGCGCGATGCCGGAACGAAGTACTTGCCGATTCCGCTCTCGCCCCAGCACCACGCGCGGTTCGATTCGCTGAGCCCGCAGCTCGAGGTCCAGTCGCCGGCGTCGATGCTCTTCCACTTCTGGCCGTTCGGCAGTCTGATGGGTGTCGGCTTGTACACGAACTGGGCGGTGATGTTGCCGAACACCCAGCGGTCCCGGTTCTCGCCCCAGCACATGAGGTCACCTTCGGTGGAGAGTGCGCACAGCGTTCTCGCCGAGATGGAGATGGCGGAAAAGGACAGCGGCGGTGACGGGGTGGACTGCACCGACGTGGCCGACGCCGAGGTGGCAGTGACGGCAACCGTTGCGATCGGCGTGCCGATCAGGGCGAGGGCAAGAACAAAACGTGGGAGACGCATGTCGACACCGTAACGGTCGACTGTGTCGGTCTTTCGTTGCGCGGTGCTACTGACAGGGCGTGCCCGTTACTCCTCGATACCGACCGGGGACCCGTCGATGATCTGGTCGAGATACTCGGACATCCCGTGTCCGACCGCTCCCGCATGCTCGCCCTCGGTGATCGTCCATGTGGTGGCACCCTCGCTGATGCGTGTCATCAGCCAGTTGCCGTCCGGGTCCTGGCGGCGGTTCCGCAAGGGGATCAGGGTGTCGACTTCGCCGCGGAAGTGCCACTGTTTCTGTGAACGTGACGAGCTGATGACGCCGGTGACGATGTTGTGGTAGTTCTCGTCGCCCGTGGTCTCCGTTGAGATGCGCACGTCATCACAGAGATGCAGCTGTCCGTTGTCCCACACGAACCCGCCGCGGGAGCCGGGGCCGTCCTTCTTTGCGACCCTGCTCGCCATGAACCCCAGGTTCTCGCCGAAGTTCGCGGTGAGCCAGCGGTAGTACCACGGCGACTGCCAGTACCGCGGGCCCCATGAGTGGTCGCGCAGACCGAAACCGTCGATCTGCCATTCCTCGTCGCCGACGCGTATCGATCCCCTGGCGGCAACCAGCTGTTCGTAGTGGCCCTTGGCGAACTCCTCGCCCGGTGTCTCGTGCGGTGTGTCGGGCTCGCCGCCGAACATGCTGTCGCGGCCCATGCCCGTGAACGTGATGTGCGCCTCGCACTCGGCGAAGGGGTTGTTGGCGAACGCCGACTTCGGGTCGATCATCTCTTTCGGGTCATCGAGCACGACAACCTTGCCCGTGTAGTCGATGCGCAGCTCCTCGAAGGGAGTGACCATCGTCCACGTCAGGCCGCCGGCGTCGAGCGCGTCGTTGTTGTCGATGGCCGGCCTCTTGAACATGAACCCCACGCGGCCGCCGGGAAGGTAGAGACAGATGGTCATCTCGGCATGACCCTCGTTCGCGCGGTTTCCCATGCGGAACCAGCCGCCGACCTTCGTCGCCGGGTCGAAACAGTTGATGTACATGCTCTCGTTGAAGTTCGGCTCGGGGCCGAGTTCGTGCATGTACTCGTCCGATGCATCCAGTCGCACGCCCATGATGTTCCCCCCTCGGAATCGGTCTGCGGTTCAGCCCTGGAAGATCCTGCTCTGCAGTTTCCTCATGCCGGCGAGCCAGCGGTCGCGGTCGGCGACCTTGCGTTGCTCGTACACGTGCACCTCCGGGTGCGGCATCACGAGGAACTTCTCCTCGACGATCGTGGCATGCACGATCTCTGCGACCTCGTGCGGCTCCAGCACCGCACCTGATGCCTTCACCACGTCACCGCCGCGCTTGTCGATGCCGTCGTCGCGCCCGGGCGGGTTGAGCATGTTCGTGTTGACGCCCTGTGGGCACAGGCACGTGACCCTCACGCCGCGGTCCCCGTAGGTGATGGACATCCACTCTGCGAAGGCGACTGCCCCGTGCTTCGTCACGCTGTACGGCGCACTCCCGATCTGCGACAACAGACCGGCAGCCGACGCAGTGCTGCAGAAGTAACCCTCTCCTGCGGCGAGCCAGTCACCGATGAGGTGTTTCGCGGCCCAGCGGTGCGAGTGGAGGTTGATGTTCATTGCCGCGTTCCAGGTCTCCTCGTCGGTGTCCTCGAGGAAGGTGCCCATCGCGACACCGGCATTCGCGAAAAAGAGATGGATGAAACCGAACCTGTCGCGCGCCGCATCGATGAGCGCCACGTTGCCGGCCTCTGACCCGATGTCGGCGACGACCGCGAGAGCCGAGTCGGCCCGGCGTGAGTTCAATTCATTCTCCATCGCTGCCAGATTCGCTGCATCGCGATCGGCAAGAACGACCCGTGCGCCGGCCTCGTGGAACCTTCGCGCGAGAGCCGCGCCGATTCCGTTTGCGGCTCCGGTCACGACCGTGGTTTTTCCGTCCAGATTCATGTGCAGACCTTATGTCAAGGGTCACCGCAGGGCGTCACCCGATCCGTGGGGGTGTCCGTGTTTCGAGTGGCGCCATCTGTACGATGAGGACAGCGGGCGGAACCGGCAAACCTGGTTCTCGTCCCGCGCATCGAGAGGAGCTCCACATGCTTGACACACGCGAATCGGTCATCACCGAAGCGATCGCCGTCATCGACAAGGCACTCGCCGAGATGTTGCGTCGCGAACTGGTGTCCGCAGTCGAAGTGGGCGATCTGCTCCTCGACCTGCGCACGCTGCTCAGCGCGAGCGCCGCCACCACCGACGCCTAGGCGCCGGTTCTTCCTCCGCGGTGTCTGCCGCGGTCCCGCTGGCGGGCGACGGCGCCCACGACGCCATCTCCGCGAACGACTCTGCAAGGGAGTCACGCAGAAGTGCAGGGCTCTCGACGGCTGCCTCATCAATGTTGATGCCGACATCCAGGCTGCCCATGTACGACATGAGGGTCACGTTGAACGCCACGCCCCCGAGAGGGCCGACGGGGTAGTTCTCGAGCAACTGTGCGCCTGCCACGAAGAGCGGAACACCCGCACCCCGCACGTTCGAGGTGGCGAAATCGACCGTTTCGGCCTGGGCCCGCGCGAGTCGCGTGATCACCGACG
Organism: uncultured Bifidobacterium sp.; assembly: GCA_964513585.1. GTDB lineage: Bacteria > Actinomycetota > Acidimicrobiia > Acidimicrobiales > Ilumatobacteraceae > UBA2093. The sequence continues at coordinate 39,031 of CAZENK010000010.1, forward strand.
TGGGGAGCATCGTCGACACGGTCGCGATGGTGTCGAGGGTTCCCGCGGTGGAGTTGTCGCGGGCTGCGGTGAGGATCTCGTTCACTGCAGCAAAGCGTTCGGGCAGCGGCATGTCGAAAGTGGGCACGAGCATCCGCGCGAGGGTGAAGGCATTGCTGCCGCTTCCCTCGGTTCTCGTGCTGATCGCCATCGACGCCCGCAGCGACTCCACGGGGGCACCGAGCGCGTCGTGGTACCGGCCCGCGGCATGGGCAGCAGCCGTCACGAACGCGGTGTTCAGGGTTCCGCCGAGAGCCTTCGCGGCGCCGCGCATGTCGTGGTACGAGACACGCGTGGTCTCGAGTCGCCGGCGCAACGACCGTTGCGTCCACAACGGCGAGCGGGCCCCGTCGGTCTCGTTCAGCTGTGTGATCAGGCCCTTGACCGTGGCCGAGGTCGAGGTGCCGATCGTGTTTATCAACGACGGATCGCTCAGCACGTCGCGCACCTGGCGCAGAACCGACAGCGGGATGCGCAGGGAATCAGACATCGCCCCGCGCAGCGCCTCGGTCGCATCAGGGGCCGAGACCTCGGCGGCGGCATTGACGATCTCGGGGTCGATGGCCGGCAGCGGCGGGGGAGTGCGCTCGAGGTCGAGGAAGTGCATGGACAGTTCCACGCCGCCCTGTCCGTCGGTCACCGTGTGATGCAGCTTCTGCAGCAGCGCACTGCGCCCGCCGCGCAGGCCGTCGATGATGACGAACTGCCACAACGGACGCGAACGGTCGAACGGGTCTGCCATCAGCAACGTGACGAGGTCGAGCAGTTGCCTGAAGTCGCCCGGCTCGGCCAGCGAGATGTGCCTGATGTGGTAGCGGATGTCGAACGTGGGGTCATCGACCCACGTGGGGTTCCCGAAGTTGCCGGGCGCCGGCTGCACACGACGGCGAAGACGGGGGAACAGCAGCGAGGCTCTCTCCATGCGCGCGTGCAGAAGGTCCATGTCAGGTGCGCGGTCGAGGATCGTGATGTTCCCGAACGACGACGCCAGGTACGGGTCCTTCTCGAGGCGCCACATCAGCGACTCGGTGTCGCTCATTCGCTTGTCGAGGTCGGCCATGTGGACCAACCTACAAGCACTACATGGGTACGGATGTGTGCTTGAACTCGTTGAGCACGGGCCAGTCGATGTCGTCGAGGATGCGGTTGACGGTGCGGGTGGCGGTGTCTGCGTCACCATGGGCGTGATCGAGCAGGCGCACGAAGACTGCCTTGTCGTCGACGACGAATGTCGGGGTGCCCCACACATGGTGGCTGCGCACGTAGGTGGTGTGCTCCGTGCGGATGACCCCGAGCGGGCGGCCTGATTCCACCTCGGCAAGTGCAGCAGCTGCGTCGCCACCGGCCTCCGTCACGATCCGTGTCAACACCGATGTGTCCCTCAGCGAACCGCCGCCCTGGTGGCGGTGGTTGAACATGCGCTGGTGGAAGTCGAGGAACGCGTGCGGCTGATGGTCGCGAAGCGCGATGGAGAGCTGCAGTGCGAACAGGCCCGAATCGTCGTCGGGGCGCTCCCAGATGTCGACGTCTCCGTCCTCGACATGTGCCTGGCCGAGGCAGAAGGGGAGGAATGTGACGTTCCAGTCGGCCCCTGCACGCAGGCCCTCCACCACATGGTCGTGCACGAGACGTGCGAACGGACACCGGTAGTCGTATGTGAGTCCGAATGCGCGGGTCATGGTGACAACAACCTACGCAACGCGGGCACGTATTCCCCGGGTCAGCCGAGGACCGCGCCGATGACGGGAAGCGCGGCCGCACCGAGGACCGCCCCGGTCACCACGCCGCCGACGATGTCGCTCAGGTGGTGGATGCGCACAACCACCCGGCTGAGTGCGACGACCGCTGCAATCGAGAACCACAGAGCAGCGAGGGGCCACCCCGTGTACGACGTGAGCACGATCGCGGCGAAGGTGGCGGACGATGCGTGACCGCTGGGGAAACTCGACGTGCGCGGCGTGCGGATGTCGAAACGGTGGTCTCCCGACGCGGTCGGGCGTTGGCGCCGGAAGATGCGTTTGATCCCCTGGTTCACGACGAGGCTCTCGCACCCGAGTGCCGCCGAGAGTGCAATTGCCTCGTCCACCCGGCCGCGCGACCCGACCGCGAGCAGCAGCCCGCATGCGTGCCACACGATGCTGAAGTCCCCGATTGTGCTCGCGAATGCGAACACCCGTCGGGTGACCGCATTGCGTCTCAGTGGTTCGAGCAGCGCATCGCCGCGTTCGTCGAAACGGGTCATGACAACGTGGCGAGGGTTGTCTCGACCAGGGTGGCGAGCACGGAGGGTTTCTCGAGCGGCCCGAAATGGCCCATGTCATCGAACTGCACGTACCGCGCCCCCGGGATCGACTCGGCGATGCGCGCCGCAATGCCCGACGGCTGGAACGGCGCAGGTGCACCCGAGACGACCCATGTGGGAACCGTGACCTGTCGCAGGTCGTTCCAGGTGCTGTGGGTGCCGCCGGTCTCGTACGTGCGGGCCTCGTGTTCGGGCAGGCACTTCAGCTCGACAGTGCCGTCCTCGCGCGGTCGGAACCCGTGGCGCACGTAGGCCTCGCGTGCCATCGGGTGGAACGAGGCCATCGGAGGTTTCGAGGCGAAGTTGGCAAGAGCGGCATCGTGGCTCTCGAACACGCTCTTGCGTTTGCGTGCCCCGCCGGCAAGCGGGTTCGGAGCGCGTTCGGCGTCGCCCGGTTCGGGCGGCGGGAACACGATGGGCTCGAAGACAAACAGCGCAGAGAAGAGCCCGGGTTCGATGAGCGATGCCATGAGCAACGATGCGCCCCCCATCGAATGGCCGACACCGACCACGGGTGCACCGCCGTGACGGGCGGAGAGTTCCCGCGCCGCCGTCAGTGCGTCGTTGCCGTACTGGCGCCATTCGATGCCGGCGGGATCGACGGTCTCGGCATCGCCGTACCCGCGGTGGTCGAACCCCATCACGTGGTGACGCTCGCGCAGTTCGACGGCCATCGGTTCCCAGCAGTGCGCGTGGAAGCCCGTCGCGTGCGAGAGCAGCACGGGTGACCCGTGCCCGCCGAAGTCGTGCAGCGCGATCTTGACGCCGTCAGTCGACGCCACCAGGGTCGCGTCATCACACGCGATGTGCCGGGTCATCCCTCGTTCACTTCATCGCGTTGAAGAACAGCGCGGTCTCCTCGGGCACCCCACCCGGGATGACGTAGCCGTCGGTGTCGCGGATGCGGTCCCAGTTGTCGCGGATGTCCTCGAGGGTGAGGCCCGGCTTGAAGAAGCCCTGTGTCTCGCCGATGAACACTCGTGCCACGCGGCCGCCGCCCACGGAGTACACCTCGCCGCTCACGTCGCAGTCCTCGTGGGCGAGCCATGCGACAATCGGGGTCACGAGCGCCGGGTCGAGCTTGTCCCCGAGGGCACCCATGAGGTTCTCGGTCATGCGGGTGAGCGCGAGCGGGGCGATCGCGTTGGCCTTGATGTTGTACTTGGCGCCCTCTGCGGCGAGCACGCGGGTGAAGCCGACGAGCCCCATCTTGGCTGCGCCGTAGTTGGCCTGCCCGAAGTTGCCGAAGATGCCTGCTGCCGATGATGTGGAGATCACGCGGCCGTAACCCTGCTCGCGCATGCGCACCCATGCCGGACGGGTCACGTTGAACGCACCCTTCAGGTGCACCTCGATGACCGAGTCGACGAGGTCGGGGGTCATGTTGTGGAACGTCTTGTCGCGCAGGATGCCCGCGTTGTTGATCACGATGTCGACGCGACCGTATGCGTCGACCGCGGTCTGGATGATGGCCTCGCCGCCCTCGGGGGTGGAGACGCTGTCATGGTTGGCGACCGCCTCGCCGCCGGCGGCGCGGATCTCGTCCACAACCTTCTGTGCCGCGCTCGAGTCGGCGCCGCTGCCGTCCACCGTGCCGCCCAGGTCGTTCACGACCACGAGAGCGCCGCGTGAGGCAAGGAGGAGCGCATGCTGGCGACCGAGACCGCCACCTGCACCGGTGATAACCGCAACTTTTCCGTCGTATGTCAATTTGCTCATGTGGTTCACGGTAGTCCCGGGCGCATACTCTGACCGCATGGACGACCTGCTGCCCGGAGACGACGATCCCCGTCGTGCGGCGGTGCGCGAATGGATCCGCGAGCATCCACACCCCACCAACCGTGAACTCGCCGAGAGCGGGTACGTGGCTCCGCACTGGCCGCGGCCGTTCGGGATCGACGCCGACCCGGTGCACCAGTTGATCATCGACGACGAACTGGCCCGCGCCGGCATCTCGCGCCCGTCGAACCAGATCGGCATCGGCTGGGCCGCACCCACGATCATCCACGCGGGGACGCAGGCGCAGATCGACCGGTACGTGCTGCCGGCGCTGGCGGCCGAGGAGATCTGGTGCCAGTTGTTCAGTGAGCCGGGTGCGGGCAGCGACCTTGCGGGTCTGTCGACGCGTGCGGTGCGCGACGGAGACGAGTGGATCGTGAACGGGCAGAAGGTGTGGACCACCGGGGCCCACTACTCACAGTTCGGCATCCTCATCGCACGGACGGACCCGGACGCACCGAAGCACAGGGGCATCACCTATTTCATCTGTCCGATGGATGCACCGGGCATCGAGATCCGCACGATCCGCAACATCGCCGGCGCCGAAAGCTTCAACGAGGTGTTCTTCACCGACGTGCGCATCCCACACGAGAACGTGGTGGGAGAGGTGAACGACGGGTGGAGGCTCGCCAAGGTCACGCTCGGGAACGAGAGGGTGTCGTTGTCGACCGGTGGCGTGCTCTGGGGCAACGGCCCGACCGCTCTCGATGTGATCCGCGAGGCCGCGGCGCTCGGGTGCAGTGATGCGGTCATGCGCCAGAGGCTCGCCGGCATCTACATTGAGCACATGGTCCTCGAGATCGTGCGCATGCGCACGTTGACCGCCAGGTTGCGGGGGGAGCAACCGGGACCCGAAGCGAGCATCCGCAAGATCATGGCCGACGAACACGGCCAACGGGTCATGGAGATCGCGCGCGACATCACCGGCGCCGATGCGATGGTGATCGGCCCCGATGATTCCGTTGCGGGCAAGAACATCAGGTCGAGGAGCTGGTACAGCGGGTACATGTTCTCGAAGGCGCTCACCATCGGCGGTGGCACGACCGAGGTGCAGAAGAACATCCTCGGCGAACGGGTGCTCGGGCTGCCGTCCGAGCCGAACCCGGAAAAGGGCTTGACATGGGCAGCAACCAGGAGGGGAGGGTGACCGTGTCGGTGACACCGGAACGTCTCGTGGTGGACCTGCTCGACCCCGATCTGTACCGACGCAACCCGCACGACGTGTGGGCATGGATGCGCGCGAACGAACCCGTGTACTGGGACGACAAGAACGGGTTGTGGGGCGTCTCGCGCCATGCAGACGTGATGGATGTCGAACGACGCTCGAGTGTCTTCTCCTCGGCCGGCGTGTACCGCGCGGTGTCGTCGCCGTTCGAGAGCAACATGATCGCCCAGGACGACCCGCGACACCGCCAGCAGAGAATGCTCGTGCAGCCGCAGCTCACGCGCTCGGCGGTGGCGACACGGACCGACGAGATCCGTGCACTCGTCGTCGAGTTGATCGACGAGGCCGTGGAGCGCGGCCGGTTCGAGGTGGTCGACCTGCTCGCCGGTCAGCTGCCGGCACGGCTCACCTCGCGTCTGCTCGGGTTCCCCGAGGACATGTGGCCGCACCTGAAGTCGTGGAGCGAGCGTCTGATGCGCACCGACATGCGCGAGCGCGATGCACATGTGATGGAGGAATTCATCGAGGCGAACCGTGAGTTCATTGCCGCGATGACCCCCATCATCGGTGAGGTCGCCGCGTGCCCGCGCAACGACTTCATGTCGATCTGGACACATGCACGCATCGACGGCAGACCGTTGCCTCCCGAGTCGATCGTGCACGAGGTCGGGCTCTTCATCGCCGGTGGTGCCGAGACAACACGCACGGCGATCGCCCACGGGTTGCGTGCCTTCTGTGACCACCCGGACCAGTGGGAGGCTCTGGCTGCTGACCCGTCGCTCGCGGAACCGGCGGTCGAGGAGGTGCTGCGTTGGGTGACGCCGCTCAACAACTTCTTCCGCATGGCGCTGGCTGATGATGTCATCGGCGGCCAAAAGGTGAAGTCGGGTGACCGTGTTGTGCTCCTGTACCCGTCGGCCAACCGCGACGAGTCAGTGTTCCCGGATCCGTTCACCTTCGACATCCGGCGCAACCCGAACCCCCATCTGTCGTTCGGTTTCGGCACGCACCTGTGCGTGGGGGCAAACCTTGCCCGACTGGTGCTCGTAACTGTCTTCACCGAGTTGTCGCAGCGCGCGACCAATCTGGTTGCGGTCACCGAGCCCGATGTCGAGGCGAACATCTTCGCTCGGGCGGTCAGGTCGTTCACTCTCGGGGTGGAACCACGCTGAACAGCGTCACCGACGCAGATTTGCCTCGGTACACTGGCTCAATGCGCAGCAGACTCCTCATCTCTTCTCTTGTCGCCTTCAGTGTGGTTCTCGGTGCCTGTGGTGGCTCCGAGAGCAGTGACGGTGTGGTCATCACCGACCCGGAGAACGCCGTCGATCCCACGGTGGACGACGCCGAGTCGAAGGCAGCCCTCGCCGAGTGCGCAGCGACCCGCCAGGTCGACGGACGCAAGGTGCGCATCGTGTCGACGGTGTCACCGATCACCAGCCTGATCGCCGGCATCGCCGGTGACGGCAACGTGGAGATCAACGGAATCGTGCCCGAGGGCACGAACTCGCACACGTTCGAACCCCCGCCGTCCGCAGCCGCGATCGTGGAGAAGGCCGATGTCGTGTTCGTGAACGGCCTTGGTCTCGAGGACCCGACGCTCGAGCTCGTCGCGAATGTCGCTCCCGAGGCAACCGTCTGCGAGATCGGCACCGCTGTTCTGCCGAAGAGCAGCTGGATCTTCGACTTCTCGTTCCCCGAGGAGGGCGGAAAGCCCAACCCGCACATCTGGACCAACCCGCCGATGGTTCTCAACATGATCACGGTGATCCGCGATGTGCTCGTGCAGGCCGACCCCAAGAACATGGCCATGTACGACGAGAACTACGTGAAGCTCACCCAGTTGGTCAAGGGTCTCGACAAGGCGATGGAAACTGCCTCGGCGACCATCCCCGAGGCATCGCGCAAGCTGCTCACCTACCACGATGCGTACGCCTACTTCGCCGAGCGCTACAAGTTCACGGTGATCGGCGCGATCCAGCCGCAGTCGTTCGAGGAGCCCTCCCCCAAGGACATTGCAGACCTCATCAAGCAGGTGCGGGAGCAGGGCGTGAAGGCCGTGTTCGGCAGTGAGGTGTTCCCGTCCCCGGTGCTCGAGCAGATCGGCAAGGAGACCGGCGTGCGCTACATCGACGTGCTGCGTGACGATGACCTGCTGGGCAAGCCCGGCGATGCCGACCACTCGTGGGCAGGGCTCATGCGGTTCAACTACGTGACGATGGTCGAGGCTCTCGGTGGCGACGCAAGCGCACTCGAGAAGTTCGACACCTCGCTCGACGTTCCCGACAAAGCGATCTACGCCCAGTGACAGCCGAAGTCCTCGTCGAGTGTGCGCACATCACATGTGCGTACGACTCGACGGTGGCGGTGCATGACGCACACATCACGATCCGCCGTGGCGATTTCCTCGGCATCGTCGGGCCATCGGGGTCGGGCAAACCCACCTTGTTGAAGGCCATCCTGGGGGCCGTGGCCCCGGTGAGCGGTCATGTCACGAAGAAGCCGGGGCTGCGGATGGGGTACGTTCCCCAGGTTGAGAGCGTGGACTGGAACTTCCCGGTCACGGTTCTCGAGGTGGTCGCCATGACCCGCACCAAGGGCAGGCTCTTCCCCCGCATCACGGCTGATGAGAAAGCGGCCGCCCTCGATGTGCTCGGGAGGCTCGGTCTGGGTGGTCTCGAGTCGAGGCACATCCGCGAACTGTCCGGCGGCCAGCAGCAACGCGTGTTCGTTGCGCGGGCATTGTTCCATCGCCCCGAGCTCCTGGTTCTCGACGAACCCACCTCCGGGGTCGACGTGCGCACGCGCCACGAGGTGCTGCACCTGTTGGCTGACCTGCACGATTCAGGAACCTCGATCGTGCTCACCACCCACGACCTGAACGGTCTTGCCGCGCACCTTCCGAGACTGGTGTGCATGAACACCGATGTCATGGCCGACGGTCCTCCGCTGCAGGTGCTGAACTCGGGTGTGCTCGAGCGCACCTACGGGGCCCCGATGGAGGTGTTGATCCACGGCGGGATGCCGGTTGTGCTCGACCACGGCGGCGACGACGTTGTCAGACGGCTCGGGGGTCTCGCATGATGCTCTCTGCCGGGTTGCTCGAGCCGTTCGAGTACCAGTTCTTCAACAACGGCCTGATCGTGGCCACGATTGCCGGTGCCCTGTGCGGCCTACTCGGTGTGTTCGTGGTGCTGCGCGGCATGTCGTACATCGGCCATGGCCTGTCGCACGCGGTCTTCGGCGGTGCTGCAGCGTCGGCAGTGATGAGCCTGAACTACTTCGTGGGGGCGGGCATCTGGGGGATCGCCTCCGGGGTGATCATCGGTCGCATCGCACGCCGCCGGTTGATCGGCGCCGATGCCGCAATCGGCGTGGTGACCACGGCATCGTTCGCACTCGGTCTCGCTCTGCTGAACCGGTACGGCCAGGCAAAGAAGAGCATCGAGGCGGTGCTGTTCGGTTCGGTCCTCGGTGTCGAGACAGCCGACATCATCGCTGTTGCATCGGTTGCCGTCGTGGCGGTCGTCGTGATCTTCGGTCTGTACAGGCACTTCCTGTTCGCCACGTTCGATCCGGAGGTGGCGAGCACATCCGGCGTGCGCGTGCCGTGGATCGAGGCGCTGCTGATGGTCCTGCTGTCGTTGACGATCCTCGTCACGATGCGGGTCATCGGCACCCTGCTCATCTCGGCACTGTTGGTGATCCCGGCCTCGGTCGCACGCATGACCACCAACTCCTTCTCGCGCATGCTCATCATTGCGCCGGTGGTCGGTGCTGTGTCGGCTGCCGTCGGCATGTATGCCTCGTACCACCTCGACACATCAGCGAGCGCCACCATCATCCTCATGGGAACGCTGATGTTCATCGCCGTCTACGCGTTCGCCGGGCTGCGCGGGCGCTCGCGCATCGCGCACCTGCACCACGTGTAAATGTCGGGGCGGCGGTCAGCCGTCGCCGCGGAGATCCCACTCGACGCCGGTTGCGGTGTCGCGGACCTCGATGCCGATGTTCACGAATGCATCGCGGAGCACGTCCGACAGGTCGTAGCGCTTCTCCGCGCGCACGGTCGCGCGCACCGTGAGCATTGCCTCGACGTACGGGGCCACGACACCGCGCGGGTCACGCACCCCGCTCACCGCGGCATCACCGAGACGCGAGATCATCGACCTGAGTTCGCTGCGGCACTGGTCCATCACGTCGCTCTGCAGGGTGTCGGCCGACCAGTCACGCATTGCCTGCTCGAGTGCAAGGCATGCGCGCACTGCGGCGTCGGCATCACGGGCATCGATCGCCGCAGAGAACTGCGCGCGACGCAGGTCGAGTTCGCCGGCGAGGCTGGTGGGTGTGTCCGACGCATCACGGTCTGCACCGGCGGCCTCTGCGGGTGCGGACGCTTGCGGGAGCGGCGAGCCATTGGCGACCTGAGCCCCGGTCGGTCGTGTGTTGCCACTCAGGAGCCCCCAGGGGTCCTGCAGAAGGGACAACGGAAGAACGGCACCCGCAGGGTGCACGAACGATTCCCCCCGGAGCCTGATGGTGACCGAGCCGTTGCCGACCACGGTCGCTGTTCCCTCGTCGATGTCGATGACGAGGCCGGTGTGCTCGTCGACACCGAGCACCCAGGTGCGGTCGTCGAGCATCGACTCGAACAGTTGCAGGCGAGTCTCGCCGAGGTAGCAGAACCTCGTGTCGTGGTTCCCGCCCTCTGCGTTGTCGTAGTGGGGGATGACGGTTGCGTCGATGCCGATCGCGGAGAGGATGTCGAGGCCGTCCAGTCGCTCCACGTTCTGCCCGACCTTGTAGATCTCGTACACCGGCACGGTCGCCCTGCCCAGTGTCAGCGCGGCGGCCGACGCAAATGTGACCATTCCGCCGTTCGTGATCTTCTCCGTGAGCATGCGCGCGACAGGCGAACCGCTCCACTGGCGCAGTGCGTACGTCGGTGACCCGGGACCCGCGAACACGTAGTGCGCATCGGCAACCGCCCTCAGGCCGCGTTCGACGGCGACGGGATCAGCAGGAAGATGCGTGTCGACGAGGCGCACGAGTCCGGCGACGGTGATGTCGACGTTCACCGAGGTCTTGAAGTAGTCGACCGCACGGCGCGCGAGTTCGGGGGCGTTCTCCTGGAACCCGTAGGGCGTGTCGAGCAGTGCGGCCTTCACGGGGCGCGGGAGACGTGACGTGAGAGAGCGGTGCGTGGAGACCATGGTCGGGGCGGTCTCGCCCGAGCCCATGATGGTGAGTACGCGTGGAAGTGTCATGAGAGGAATCCTGTGTTGATCGCGTCGTCGACGACCGCGGCGAAACGATCGGGGAACTGTGCATGCAGGTCGTGGTCGGCAGGCTCGAACCATTCTGCCCGCCCGCGAGCGAGCGTGGCGACTGCATGCTCCACCTGGCTGCGCTTCGACACGGTGTGCTCGTCGCGGCCCTTCGAGGCCGGCGTGAAGAGGACGGGCACCTTGATGTCCTTCCAGAGATCCGAGGGGACATGGTCCCACAGTCCGCGCAGGATGGTGAGGTGCCGATCGCGTGTCAGCCACGGCCTGATCGTTCCGTCGTCGAGATGCTCCATGTTGTGCATCTGGCCGTCGATTGCCTCGTCGCTCCAGTCGGGATGCGCCGCGCGGATGTACGAGCGCAGTCGTTCGAACTTCATCCCGTCGAGCGCTGGCGGGCTCAACGTGCGCGCGCATTCATCCCACGAGGGGAATGCGCGCGACAGCTCGATCGTGCCGCCGTCGACGGCGACCACACCGCGCACCCTGTCGCCGTGGCGTGCGGCGAGTTCGACCACGATGTTCCCGCCCCACGACTGGCCGATCACCAGGGGGCGCGCCGCGGCGTGGAAACCGGGCAGAGCATCGAGAACGTCGGCAACGTCATCGGCGACCTCATGCATTGCGTACCCGTGATCGGGCTTGTCGCTGTGTCCGTGACCCCTGAGGTCGATTGCCGTGACCGCATGTCCCATGGAGGCGAGTGCCCTGGCGGCACCGTCCCACAGGCGGGCGTTCGAGGCGAGGCCGTGCACGAGCAGGATCGGGGCACCCGGCGACCCGTCGACAGCGGACCACTCGAGGATCCGCAGTGCGACGCCGTCTCTCACGGAGACGCGGCCGGGACGTGGTGCGAGGGTCACCCCCGTAGTGTCGCAGGGAATCGACGGATTCGGCACAGGAATCGCAGTGCCGAGTGGCAGGGGAATAGGGTCAGGTCACACACCTTGAGGAGGTAACCATGAAGTTGTCAATGGGGCTCGGATACGCCGGCGGATTCAAGGAGGCGGTCAACCGGGTCGTCGAACTGGAGAAGGCAGGACTCGACCAGGTGTGGATCGCCGAGGCGTACAGCTACGACGCGATCTCGCAGGTGGGCTACATCGCCGCCAAGACGGAGCGCATCGAGATCGGCACCGGCATCGTGAACGTGTACAGCCGCACCGCGGCACTCATGGCGATGACGGCTGCCGGTTGCGACTACGTGAGCGACGGACGTTTCATTCTCGGACTCGGTGCATCCGGCCCGCAGGTGATCGAGGGCTTCCACGGTGTGCCGTACGAGAAGCCGATGCAGCGCATCAAGGAGTACATCGAGGTGTGCCGCAAGGTGTGGGCACGCGAGGAGCCGTTGCAGTACGACGGCAAGACCGTGCAGGTCCCGTTGCCGGCCGGACAGGGCACAGGTCTCGGCAAGGCCCTCAAGATCATCAACCACCCGGTGCGCAAGGAGATCCCGATCTGGTGGGCGTCGCTCAAGGACAAGAGCGTCGAGGCGACCGCAGAGATGGCAGACGGTTGGCTGCCGATCATGTTCTATCCCGAGCGCTACCACAACGTGTGGGGCGACCAGCTGAAGGCCGGGCTCGCGAAGCGCGACCCGAACCGCGCGCGTCTCGACATCTCGGCGGGCGGAATGCTCGCGATCGATGAGAGCCTCACTGGCGACGCACAGACCAAGATCCTCGACATGGCACGACCGAACATGGCCCTCTACGTCGGCGGCATGGGTGCGCGCGGCAAGAACTTCTACAACGACGTGTGCCGTGACTACGGCTTCGAGAAGGAAGCGGTCGAGATCCAGGACCTGTACCTCGACGGCAAGAAGGACGAAGCGGCGGCGAAGATCCCCGGCGAGTGGATCATGAACGCGAACCTCGTGGGCAGCACGGGCTTTATAAAGGAGCGAATCGCTGCGTACAAGGAGGCCGGTGTGACGGTGCTGTCGGTGAACCCGGTCGGACCCGACCCGGTCGGCCAGATCGAGAAGCTGCGCGCCATCGTCGACGCCTGATCGTGTCGTTGTTCACGGTTGACCATGTAGCTCCCGGCTGGGAGCCCGTGCGCGATGCGTTCCTGCTCGGATTCGACAACGGAGAGGAACACGGGGCGCAGGTTGCCGTGTACCACCACGGCCGGATCGTGGTCGACCTCGTGGGCGGCTGGCAGGACAAGGACCACACGGTGCCGTACGGGCCCGACGCACTCCAGGTCACGTTCTCGACGACCAAGGGGATCACGTCGCTGGCCGTTGCCATGTGCGTGGAGCAAGGGCTGATCGACTACGACGAGAGGGTGTCGGCGTACTGGCCCGAGTTCGCCGCACGCGGCAAGCAGGACGTGACGGTCGCTCAGTTGCTGTCGCACCGGGCAGGTCTCTACACCGTCGACGGTCCGATCACCCTCGAGCAGGCACTCGACTGGGACACCGTCACGGAGAGACTCGCGAACACCGCGCCGTTGTTCCCGGTCGACTCGACCCACGGGTACCACGCGATCACGTTCGGGTGGCTGGCGGGCGAGATCGTGCGTCGCGTCACGGGCAAGAGCCTCGGTGCGTTCGTCCGCGATCACATCGTGCAGCCGCTCGGGTGCGAGTTCCACATCGGACTCCCGGATCATCTCGAACCGAGGGTTGCGCGCCTGCTCGCGCACCCGATCCCGAAGTTCCCGCCCGACATCGCGCGCATCATGATGGAACGCAGTGCACCGGGGACGAGGGGTGCCGCGGCGTTGAGCGTGAACGGCGCATTCGGGCAGGGGGCATTCAACAAGCCCGAGGTGCACCGTGCAGAGATACCCGGTGCCAACGGAATCGGGAACGCTCGTTCGCTCGCCCGCATCTATGCGGCATCGGTCGGCGAGGTGGACGGGGTGCGCCTGATGTCGGCGCAGACTCGCGAGTCGGCCACGCGGCGCAACACCCCCGAGGGCGAGAACGACATCGTGTTGATCTCCGACACCGTGTTCGGGATGGGCTACATGCTGCACTGCGACCGGTCCCGTTTCTCGGGCCCGGGGGCATTCGGGCACAACGGTGCAGGTGGCTCCGTGTCGTTCGCTGACCCGCACCGCATGCTCGGGTTCTCGTACGTGATGAACACGATGATGACGGTTTACGACGAGGACCCGCGTCGCGAGCGGCTGGTGAACGCGGCTACGCGGTGCGCAGACGCCGTCTGATCGATGCGGTCGCCACCAGGTAGGTGGTCGACGCACATGCGGCGGCAGTGGCGAACACGACGATCGCGGGGCGCACCCCGAGTATCTCGGAGGTGATGCCGGCGAGGATGCTCGTGAGCCCGATCATCATGTTCACGAGCGCCATGTCACCGGCGAGCACGCGCCCGCGCACGTGGTCGGGCGACCGCATCTGCAGGCCGAGTGTCGAGAGTGTCCACTGCGCACCGCCGCTCAGGTGGGCGAGAGCCACGAACACCGCGGCGAAACCGATCGCGGGGCTCAGCGCCGCGCAGAAGTAGCAGATGCTGAAGAGCAGGCCCGCGACGCCGCACACCCGCAGCAGCTTCGCCATGTCGCGACCGGCGATGCGTGCACCGATGATGGGGCCGAGCCCGCTCCCGATGCCGCGCACGCCGATCAGCAGGCCGCGTCCGGAGTCGCCCATGTTGAATGCGTTGCTCGCGAGCACCGCGAGCTGGCTCACGATGCCGGCACCCACGGCGAACGTCATCTTCGAGCACAGCAGCGCGAGGATCACCTTGTCGCCACGGGCGACGTGGATTGCCTCTTTCATGTCGGCAATCGGGCGCGCACGCACGGCCGTGGCGGAACCGGTGTCGTGGCTCTGCATGCGCGTGCGCACGCCGGCAAAGAGAAGCGCTGCCACGAGGAACGTGATCACGTCGGCGACGAACGCCGCGTTGCGGCCGAACGCGGTGGCGAACACCCCGCCGAGGGCGGCACCGACGGCCAGCATGATGCCCCACGTGCTCCCGAACAGTGCGTTCGCCCTGCGCAGGTCGTCCTCGTTCGACACGAGGTTCGGGATCGCCGCACCGGTTGCCGGGCCGACGAACGACGCCAGCGCGGCAATCGAGCACTGCGCGACGAAGGTGATCCAGATGCCCGCCACGGAGTGCAGAAGGAGAAGCGAGGCAGATGCGGCCTGCAGCACCGACACGAACACGAGGATCCTGCGGCGGTCGAAGCGGTCGGCGAATGATCCTGCGACCGGGGACATGACCAGGCCCGGCACTGTCATCGACACGAGAACGAGCGACACGAGGAACCGCGAGCCGGTGGCGTCCTCCACGAGGCCGGCCATTGCGACGAAGGTGAACCAGTCGCCGAGATACGACACCACCTGCGCGGCGAACACGAGGCGGATGTCGCGGTTGCGACGCAGCAGGGAGATCATGGCGCGCCGGGGCTATGCCGACCGGCGGTTTGTCGTGCGGGCGATCACCTGATCGAATCGAGACGCTCGAACGCCCTGCGGGCTTCTTCCATGATCTCGTTCACGACCTGACGCGCGGGCTTGATCTCGTCGATGGCACCCACTGCCTGGCCGATGGCCATGAAGGCCTTGTTGGTATCGAGTTCGACCTCGGGGCCCACACCGAGATGGTGGATCCCGGCCTGGATGGTGGCGATTGCCTGACCCGGGAAGCCCTGCAGTTCCTCGGGGTGTTCCTCGAAGTACTGGGTCCACTCGGTGCGCGCGACACGGCATGTCTTGCCCGTGTACGCCTTGCTGATCACGGTGTCGTCCTCGGCCATCTGCAGCATCTTCTCCTTGTAGCCGCGGCCGGTGTGCGCCTCGTGGGTCGCAATGAACTTGGTGCCGATCCACACGCCCTCTGCGCCCAGTGCGAGTGCGGCCACGAGACCACGTCCGTCGAAGATGCCACCCGCAGCCACGACCGGAACCTTGCCCTCGACCGCGTCGACAACCTGGGGAACCAGGGCCATCGTCGCAACCGTGCCCGTGTGCCCGCCGGCCTCGGTTCCCTGTGCAACGACGAAGTCGCAGCCGCTCGCGACGGCGGCGGTCGCGTGGCGCACCTTGCCGCACATCGATCCGACGAGGATGTTGTGCCGGTGCAGTTCGTCGATGATCTCGCGCGGCACCCCGAGGCCCGCGACGTAGATGCTGGCGCCGCCCTCGATGACGGCCCTCAGGTTGCGTTCGATCGAGTCGGGCGACGCGGTGAGCAGGTCGACACCGAATGGTTTGTCGGTCATCGACCTGACGCGTGCCATCTCCGACACGAGAAGCTCCGTCGACATGGGTGCGGCCCCGAAGGTCCCGATGCCGCCGGCGTCGGACACCGCCGCCACGAGATCGCTGTAGGACACACCGCCCATGCCGGCCAGCATGATCGGCAACTCGATGTTCAGCATTTCCGTGAGGCGCGTCTTCATGGCTCCACGGTACAGCGCCGTCAATTTCGGTAGGCACCTGGACGCGACAGGAACCCACGGTGCCAGCGCCTCGGCGTCAGGGCAACGGCACGGGGTTCGTCCTCGAACATCCAGCGCACGAAGTTGCGCCGGGTCCACGAGTTCAGGTTCACCAGGTTGAGCACCGCGCGCGCAACGCGGGGGGAAGAGAGCATGCGTCCGAGCACGACCGACATCCGGTGGTCGGCGAGCAGGGTGCGGTCGAGTCTGCGCGAGTATGTGTGGCGCACGTGCGCAGCATCGCGGCCCTCGTCGATCGCCTCGGCTGCTGCGATGCCGGTCTCGAGTGCCTGGCCGATGCCCTCGCCGGTCAACGAGTCCGTGGCGCAGACTGCATCGCCCACGAACAGCACCCTGCCGGATGACCGGACCGCCGAGTCGATGCGCGCCGGGATGGGCCATGCAGTGTGCCGGCCCTCGGGAACGAAACCGGCCCCGAGTGCCTCGACGATGTGCGGACGCTCGAGAAGATCCCTCCAGACCTCGTTCATGAACTGCACACTGCGTTCCTCGGTGCGGAGAATGCCGAACCCGAAGTTGACACGGTTGCCCGGCAGCGGGAACGACCATGCGTATCCCGGCAGAAGGTCCTCGTCGAACCAGACATGAAGAGTCTGCGCAGCACTGCCGGTCACGTTGCCCACGTACTGGCGGAAGGCATGCCATTCGCCCAGGTAGCCGGCGGTCGACAGGCCGAGCGACTTGCGCACCGGCGACCACATGCCGTCGGCGGCGACCACGTAGTCGACGGTGACCGGGCCGAGCCCCTCGATGGTCACGGTCACCGCGTCGGCATCGTTTCTCGGCACATCGACGAACGCGCTGTTCTCGTGCACCGTGATTCCCCGGTCCCGGCACAACGTGACGAGGGCGTGGTCGAGCTGCTCGCGCGGGGCGATCGCGGCGAAGGTCCCGGCACCAGAGGGGAGAGGCAGCGGGATGGACCGGCCGTGCGGTGCACGCACGACCACGTCGTGGCACTCGGTGAAGTCAGGGACCGTGGCGGGGTCGAAACCGAGGTGCTCGAGCACGCGCAGCGCGTTCGTGGTGAGTCCGTCACCGCAGCACTTGTCGCGGGGGAAAGTCGCCTTGTCGACGACGGTGACCTCATGGCCGAGCCGGTGCAGGGTCAGGGCGCACGCGGTTCCTGCGGGACCTGCTCCGACGACGAGAACCTTCTGTGGCACGAGACCGAAGGCTACGGGCGGGTCGGGCTGTGTGGGCTGTGACACCAGTTCGTAGTATCGGGACGGGCACCACGGGGTGTCCCGAGAGAATCGAAGGAGCCGCCATGGCAAAGATGTGTGAAGGTCGAGTTGCAGTAGTGACCGGTGCAGGCCGGGGAATCGGGCGTGAGCACGCCATCAGCCTCGCGAGCCAGGGAGCAAAGGTCGTGGTGAACGACCTCGGCGGCAATGTCGACGGCAGTGGCGGCGACGTGAGCCCCGCGCAGTCGGTGGTCGACGAGATCAAGGGCATGGGCGGCGAGGCCGTCGCGAACGGCGACGACATCTCCTCATGGGAGGGTGCACAGCGCCTCATAAACACCGCAGTCGAGACCTTCGGCGACATCAACATCGTGGTGAACAACGCGGGAATCCTGCGCGACCGCATGCTGACCAACATGACCGAGGAAGAATGGGATGCAGTCATCAAGGTGCACATGAAGGGGACCTTCGGCCCGAGCCGCTGGGCCGCCGCGTACTGGCGCGAGCAGGCCAAGGCCGGCAAGGAGGTCTACGGACGCATCATCAACACCACCTCGGTGTCGGGCATCTACGGCAACATCGGCCAGACCAACTACGGCGCGGCGAAGGCCGGCATCGCATCGTTCACGGTGATCGCTGCGCTCGAACTTGCTCGCTTCGGTGTCACTGTGAACGCAGTCGCACCGGTGGCCCTCACGCGAATGACCGAGGGTCTGGGCAACGCACCCGAGACCGATGAGGAGCGCGAGATGCGCTCGCCCCGTTGGATCGCGCCCATCGTGACCTGGCTGGCGGGCAGCGAGGCCGGCCACGTGACCGGCCGCGTGTTCGAGGCAAGCGGACAGACCCTGGCGATCGCCGAGGGCTGGCACCGCGGCCCCAGCGTGTCTCCGATCGACGACCCGACCAAGCTCGGCCCGGTTGTCGCTGACATGCTCGCGAAGGCACGCCCGAACGCCGGCATGGACGGCCGCGACGGTTCGTACCCGCAGAACACGCTCAACAAGAAGTGACGCCGGTCGGCGACCGCACACAGGGGGAACACACATGGCACTGAATCCAGCAGCAGTCGGGTCGGTCGGCGAGCCGTACTCCATCTCGTGGACATCGAAGGACTCGCTTCTCTATGCGGTGAGTCTCAACGTGGGCTCGGACCAACTGGCGTACGTCACCGAGAACTCGACCGGCGTGACCCAGAAGGCACTGCCCACGATGCCGGTGGTGCTCGGGTCGGGCCAGGGTGGACCGAACTCGAACCCCATGCGCAACGTCGGCGAGTTCAACTTCGCCAATCTCGTTCATGCCTCGCAGGCCATCACCCTGCACCAGCCGCTCCCCGTCGAGGGAACCGCAACGGTGCAGAGCAAGGTCGTGGCGATGTACGACAAGGTGAAGGCCGCGGTCATCGTGACCGAGGCGGAGGCAACGGATGCCGCCGGCAAGCCGCTGTACTCCACGCGGTCGTCGGTGTTCATCCGCGATGCCGGCGGGTTCGGTGGCGAGCGCGGCCCGAGCGGAGCGGTGAACGAACCGCCCGCAACGGCCCCTGATCACGAGGTCACGTTCCAGACCACGCCTGACCAGGCGCTGATCTACCGCCTGAACGGCGACCGCAACCCGCTGCACTCGGACCCGAACCACCCTGCCGTCAAGGCCGGTGTGTTCCCGCGCCCGATCCTGCACGGTCTGTGCACGTACGGCTTCACGGGCCGTGCCCTTCTCAACTCGCTGTGCGACGGCGACGCCGACCGCTTCAAGCACATCGAGGGCCGCTTTGCGTCACCGGTGTTCCCCGGCGACGCCCTCACGATCAAGATCTGGAAGAGCGGCGCCGGCGAGGCGTTGTTCGAGACCTTCGTGGGTGACCGCAAGGTCATCGACCAGGGCCTGGTCCGCTTCTCGTAAACGGCTCAGAATCCATGTGGCCACCGCCGGAGATCCCGGCGCCACCGTCAGGTTCCGCAAGGCGCTCTTCTCGGCGTCGCCCCGACGCGGCTGATGCGCTGGCAATCGGGGGAGCAGCAGCGGTTGTCTCATCGTTGTTGCTGCTGCCGTGGTTCACGTTGAGTTTCCGCTGGCTCGGGTCGGTGTCGGTGTCGTTCGGTGACCTGCGCGAGCTGTTCGCGTTCGCAACCGACAACGGCTTCGATGCCGGCATGCAGTACTTCTACGTGCAGTGGGGTTACCTGTTGTCCTTCGTGTCGGTCGCAGTGGTGCCGGTGCTCGCACTCGGAGTGTGGCGCACCGGCCGGGTCCCGATGAGGAGGTTGCTCGGGGTGGCCAGTGCGGTCACCGCCTTCGCCGGGGTGGGGCAGGCGATCATCGCCGGCGGTCTCACGTCGCTCGACGAGCAGGGCAGCGTTCGGTTCGGTCTCTGGTGGGGGGTCGCCGGGCACCTGGCCATGGTGGCTGCCTGTGTGCTTGCGGCCAATCGGGCGTCCGCTATTCCCCCTGAACCGCCAAGACCCTTGTGAAATAAGGCAAATCCAAATCTGACAATTCCGACTGTTTTTGTCGGGAATGTATGTAGTCTGACCGCCATGTCACCCCAGGCATGGACCAAAGAAACCCTCGCAGGACGGGCTGAAGAGATCGAGGCGGCAGCTGTGTCCCTTGAATCAGCCGCGCCGGTCGACATCGTGCGCTGGGCGGTCGAACGGGTGGGTGCATCAATGGTGGTGACCTGCAGTTTCGAGGATGCGGTGCTCGCACATGTGGCCGCTGCGGGTGCGCCGGGCGTCGACATCGTGATGATCGACACGCAGTACGTGTTCGCCGAGACCCACTGGCTTGCGAACGAGATGCGCCGTGACCACGAGATCAACCTGCGTGTGGTCTCGCCGCTGAACCTCCAGCCCGACAATCTCTGGCAGCGCGACACGGAGCGTTGTTGCCACCTGCGCAAGGTCGAGCCGCTGAACGCACTTCTGACCGACGTGGTGTGCTGGGTGACCGGTGTGCGCCGCGTCGACGGACCCACCCGCGCGAACGCCCCGGTGGTGTCCTACGACGCGGCACGCAATGTGCTGAAGGTGAACCCTCTCGCGCTCATGTCCGATGAGGACATGGCCACGTACGAGTACCTGCACGAGCTTCCCCGGCACCCGCTGAAGGACCGTGGCTACCCGTCGATCGGGTGCTGGCCGTGCACCCGCCCTGTTGCGCCCGGCGAGGACAAGCGTGCCGGCCGGTGGGCAGGCCAGGAAAAGACCGAATGCGGACTGCATGTCTGACATGACCATCGCACGAAAGGAAACGACATGAGCATCCTCGTACCGAACGACCATCGCCCGGGTTCGGCCCGGCGCACACATCTCGACCGTCTCGAGTCCGAGTCGATCACCATCATCCGCGAGGTGGTTGCGGGATGTGAGTCCCCGGTGCTGCTGTTCTCGGGCGGCAAGGACTCTGCAGTGCTTCTCTGGCTGGCCATCAAGGCTTTCGCGCCTGCGCGGCTGCCGTTCCCGGTCATGCACGTCGACACCGGGCACAACTTCCCCGAGGTGATCGACTACCGCGACGAGTTCGTGGGTCGTCATGGTCTCGACCTGGTGGTCGCATCGGTCCAGGAGAGCATCGACAAGGGCGAGATCCCCGACCCGGGCCCGACAGGGAGTCGCAACCGTCAGCAGGCGGTCACGTTGCTGGGCGCAATCCGTCGTCACAAGTTCGACGCGGCATTCGGTGGCGGTCGCCGCGACGAGGACAAAGCGCGTGCGAAGGAACGGATCCTGAGTTTCCGCGATGCGAAGGGCGGGTGGGAGCCCCGCCAGCAGCGCCCGGAGCCGTGGAACATCCTGAACCCGCGCATCAACAAGGGTGAGCATCTCCGTGCGTTCCCGATCTCGAACTGGACCGAACTCGACGTGTGGGAGTACATCGCACGCGAGTCGATCCCGTTGCCGAGCATCTACTTCTCCCACCAGCGCACCGTGATCGAGCGCGACGGGATGCTGCTCGCTGTCGGCGGCCCGGTGGTGCCGGAAGCCGGCGAGGTGGCGCGCACAGAAACGGTGCGCTACCGCACGGTCGGCGACATGAGCTGTACCGGGGCGATCTCGTCCGCAGCCACGACATTCGACGAGATCCTCGCCGAGGTGAAGACCGCGCGCATCACCGAGCGCGGGGCCACGCGGGCCGACGACAACTTCTCCGAGTCGGCGATGGAGGACAGGAAGCGCGAGGGGTACTTCTGATGACAACGACACTCTCCGAGACGGGAACCCAGCTGCGCATCGCGACCATCGGCTCGGTCGATGACGGCAAGAGCACACTGATCGGTCGTCTGTTGCACGACGCGAAGGGCATCTTCGAGGACCAGTTGAGTGCGGTCAGCAAGGCGAGCCGTCGCTACGGCGACGGGTCGTTCAACCTCGCTCTGCTGACCGACGGACTCCGCGCCGAGCGCGAGCAGGGCATCACCATCGATGTTGCGTACCGTTACTTCGCCACCCCGAACCGAAGCTTCGTGCTCGCCGACACCCCGGGGCATGCCCAGTTCACGAGGAACATGGTCACCGGTGCGTCGGTCAGCGACATCGCCATCGTGCTCGTCGATGCCCGCCATGGTGTCGTCGAGCAGACCCGGCGCCACGTGGCGATCGCGGCGCTGCTGCGTGTCTCGCACATCGTCCTCGCCGTGAACAAGATGGACCTCGTCGACTGGAACGAAGAGACCTTCGACAAGGTGGTCACCGGCATCTCGGGCATCCTGTCGTCGCTCGACTCCCGCATCCCGCTGCATGCAGTGCCGATCTGTGCGACGGGCGGGGAGAACGTGGTCGAGAGGGCACCGTCTGTCTCGTGGTACGACGGACCGAGCATTCTCGACCTTCTCGAGTCACTCGATGTGGCCCCACAGGTCGAGGTCGGTCCGCGGCTCGCCGTGCAGTGGACCCTGCGCGAGCACGGCGGAAGCGACTACCGCGGCTATGCGGGTCGCCTCGACGGGGGGACCTTCCGTGTCGGTGACGAGGTCGTCGTGTACCCGCGCAACCAGCGGAGCTCGATTGCGTCATTGACCCGCGCGGGAACCCCCGCCGACTCGGTGCACGCGGGTGATGCGATCGCGATCGAGTTGGCCGATGACATCGACGTGGGCAAGCGCGACGTGATCGTGGCCGCAGCCGCACGGCAGCCTCTCGTCGTCGACAGCATCGTGGCAGACGTGTGCTGGTTCGACGAGCAGCCCGTGAAGGCCGGCGATCGCATCATCGTTCGCCATTCGTCGGGCGAGGTCCCCGGCCGTGTCTCGCGCATCGACAACCGGCTCGACCTCGACACTCTCCGCCATGTGGGCACCGACTCACTGTCGCTCAACGACATCGGCACGGTCGAGGTGCAGCTCGAGTCTCCGCTCGTGGTCGACCCCTACGTCGAGCACCGTGCGGGTGGTTCGGCGATCGTGATCCACCCGGTCACGAACGCGACCGTCGGTGCGTTGATGATCGCGGGCACGGGTGCGCAGCGTGGTGACGACGCCGGGCGCGAGGACTCCCGCCGCAAGAAGAGGGGACCGTTGCGGTTCCTGGTCGATTTCCTGTCGGTGCGGGTCGACGAGAAGTACTCCTGA
>CAZENK010000011.1:0-54365 GCA_964513585.1 uncultured Bifidobacterium sp.
ACATCAAGCGCAAGATCGAAATCGGGTGCCTCCAGGGCGTCCGTCACCGCAAGGGCCTGCCGGTTCGCGGACAGCGCACCCACACCAACGCGCGCACCCGCAAGGGACCGAAGAAGACCGTTGCAAACAAGAAGAAGGCAGTGAGGTAACACCGTGGCCAAGGCACAAGCCGGCGGACGTCGTCCGCGCAAGCGCGAGCGCAAGAACGTCACCTCAGGTGTCGTTCACATCAAGAGCTCGTTCAACAACACGATCGTCTCGATCACCGACATGGAGGGCAACGTCATCTCGTGGGCATCCTCCGGTGGTGTCGGCTTCAAGGGCTCGCGCAAGTCGACGCCCTTCGCGGCACAGATGGCCGCAGAGAAGGCCGCCAAGGCTGCCATGGAGCACGGTCTGCGCCGCGCCGAGGTGCACGTGAAGGGACCGGGTTCCGGTCGTGACACTGCGCTTCGTTCGATCCAGAACGTGGGCATTGAAGTGTCTGGAATCAAGGACGTCACCCCGGTACCGCACAACGGTTGCCGCCAGCCGAAGCGTCGGAGGAGCTGATCATGGCCCGCTACACCGGACCCAAGGTGCGCATCTCGCGCCGTCTCAACACCAACATCTTCGAGAACGCCAAGGGCTCGAAGGCCCTCGACCGCCGTCCGTTCCCCCCGGGTGCGCACGGTCGCACGCGTCGCCGCAACGCCGGCTCCGAGTACCTCGCCCAGATGCAGGAGAAGCAGAAGGCCAAGTACATCTACGGAGTGCTCGAGCGCCAGTTCCGTCGCACCTACGAAGAGGCAAACCGTCTTGCAGGCCCGACCGGCGAGAACCTGTTGCGTCTCCTCGAGCAGCGCCTCGACAACGTCGTGTACCGCGCGGGCTGGGCATCCACCCGTCCGCAGGCACGTCAGTTCGTCAACCACGGTCTCATCCAGGTCGACGGCAAGCGCGTTGACATCGCCTCGTACCGCGTGAAGCGCGGTCAGGTGATCGCGCTCTCGCCGAAGGCCAAGGAGATGATCCAGATCCAGCACAACATCGACACGCTCGATCGTTCGCTCGTCGGCTGGCTCGAGGCCGGCGACAAGCAGGTCACCGTCCGTGACCTGCCGCAGCGCGAGCACATCGATGTACCCGTCCGCGAGCAACTCATCGTCGAGTTGTACTCGAAGTAATTCTCACAGCCGTACCAGAGGAGAGCACCATGCTTGTTATCCAGCGCCCTTCCGTCGAAGCAATCGGCGAAGACCACCCGACTCGTCAGCGTTTCGCCGTCGGCCCACTCGAGCCCGGCTTCGGCCACACCATCGGCAACTCGCTGCGCCGCACGTTGCTCTCGTCGATCCCCGGTGCCGCGATCACCACGGTCAAGTTCGACGGTGTCGAGCACGAGTTCACCACCATCAAGGGAGTGACCGAGGACATCACCGAGTTGATCATGAACCTGAAGGACCTCGTCGTCGTGTCGCACAGCGACGAGCCCGTCGTCCTGCGCGTCGATGTCAAGGGCCCGAAGGACTTCACCGCCGCTGACATCCAGACCAGCGCGGACGTCGAGATCCTCAACCCGTCACTGCACATCGCCACCCTGAACTCGGGTGCGCAGCTCGGTTTCGATATCACCGTCGAGCGCGGCCGTGGCTACCTGTCCGCCGACCGCGATGCCGACAACCGCGTGATCGGTGTGATCCCGATCGATGCGATCTTCTCGCCGGTGCGCCGCGTCATGTTCGACGTGGAGCCGACCCGTGTTGCCCAGAGCACCAACTACGACCGCCTGATCCTCGACATCGAGACCGACGGCTCGATCTCGCCGCGCGAGTCGCTGGCATCTGCAGCCGCAACGCTGCGTTCGCTGGTCGATCTCATCGCAACACTTTCCGAGGAGCCCCAGGCACTCGAGCTCAGCGAGCCGGTCGGCGCAAACGTCGGTGTTCCCGACCTTGACCTGCCGATCGAGGACCTCGACCTCAGCGAGCGCCCGCGCAACTGCCTCAAGCGCGGTCAGATCAACACCATCGGTGAGTTGTTGCTGAAGAGCACCGACGATCTCTTGAACATCACCAACTTCGGCCAGAAGAGCCTCGACGAAATCATCCAGAAGCTGGATGAGCGCGGTCTCTCGCTGCGCGCATAACGAGTCCTAAGGAGCAACACTCATGGCAACACCACGTCGCGCCCCACGCTTCGGCGGAAGTGCATCGCACCAGCGTCTGCTGATGGCCAACATGGCCGCATCGCTGTTCGCTGCCGAGGGCATCACCACCACCGAGGCCAAGGCCAAGGCACTGCGTCCGATCGCAGAGAAGCTCATCACCAAGGCGAAGAAGGCACAGGGCAAGGAAAACCCGATGCGCGTTCATCGCATCCGTCAGATCGAGGGCTACCTCGGCGACAAGGAGATGACGAACAAGCTCGTGAACGAGATCGCCCCCGCGTACATGTCGCGCAACGGCGGTTACACGCGCATCCTCAAGCTCGGCACCCGCCAGGGTGACGCTGCGCCGATGGCGCGCATCGAACTGGTCAGGTAGAACCGCCGGTCATGGAACCGGAAGACAACGCAATGAACGGGCCCGCCACACGGCGGGCCCGTTTGCGTGTGTCGTATCACGGCGCGCACTTCCACGGTTTCGCGCAGAACAACGACGTCGAGACGGTCGAGGGGCGTCTTGCAGCCGCGCTCGCGACGGTCACCCGGTCACCGGTCGACATCAGCACTGCGGGTCGCACCGATGCGGGTGTGCATGCGCGCGGTCAGGTGGTGTCGTGCGACCTGCCCGCCGGCACGGACATCGCCACGCTGGTGCGCAGCCTGAACGGCATGTGCGGGCCGTACATCGCGGTGGACGACGCACAGTGGGTCGACGATGGGTTCGATGCGAGGCGCAGTGCCACGTGGCGCCGCTACCGCTACACGGTGTGGAACGCGCCGGTGGCCGACCCGCTGTTGCTCGACCGCGCATGGCACGTGTGGAGGCCGATGTCGGTTCCCCTCATGAACCTGGCATGCGATGCGATCATCGGGGAGCACGACTTCTCGGCGTTCTGCCGCCGCCCCGACCCGGTCGAGGGGGAACCGGAGCCGTCCATGAACCGCTATGTGTTCGACGCGCTCTGGCGCGAGGAGGGGGAGCACACCCTGGTGTTCGAGATCCGGGCCAACGCGTTCTGTCACCAGATGGTGCGCAGCATCGTGGGGTTCCTGGTCGACGTGGGCCAGGGCAAGCGCCCCCCGAGCGACACAAGGGCGGTGATGCTGGCGGGCAACCGGAACCACGGCTCCCAGGTGGCCCCGCCTCATGGCCTGGTGCTGTGGGACGTGGGATACGACGGTGTCAGGGTGCATCCCTGACCCGGGGGTGAACGACGCGTGAGCCCCCGTCGGCGGTTGCCGTGGGGCCGAATTCGCCCCTATCCTTACCAAGCCCCCTAGATGGGGTCCGGCGGTCACATCGACCCCCACCAAGGAAGTCTCAGAAGTCCCATGCGTACCTATTCACCAAAAGCGAGCGAGATCCAGCGTGCGTGGCACGTCGTCGATGCCGAAGGTCTCGTTCTCGGCCGTCTCTGCACCGAAGTTGCGCGCATCCTGCGCGGCAAGCACAAGCCGGTGTTCGCCCCCCACATGGACATGGGCGACCATGTCATCATCATCAACGCCTCGAAGGTCGTCATGACATCGGGCAAGGCCGACAAGAACATGGTGTACACCTACTCGGGTTACCCCGGTGGTCTGAAGAGCGAGTCGTACCAGAACCTGCTCAACCGCAAGCCGGCCGATGCGATCACACGCTCGGTTGCAGGCATGCTGCCGAAGGGACCTCTCGGTCGCCAGATGGTGAAGAAGCTGAAGGTGTACGCAGGTCCCGAGCACCCGCACGCCGCACAGTCCCCAGTCGTTCTCGATCTCAGCGCTGCCAAGGCGCGCTGATTACACCAGGAGTCATCGTGGCCAACGCACCTCTCACCCAGACCACCGGTCGTCGCAAGGAAGCAGTCGCACGCGCGATCCTGCGTGCAGGCACCGGCGTCATCACCGTCAACGGAAAGCCCATCGAGGTCTACTTCCCCACGGCGACGCAGCGCATGGTCGTCACCGAGGCACTTCGCGTCACCGATCGCGAGACATCGTTCGACATCTCCGCCAACATCTTCGGTGGCGGCGTGAACGGACAGGCCGGCGCACTCCGCATGGCCATCGCTCGTTCGCTCGTCGAGCTCGATCCCGAGTCGCGTCCCGCACTCAAGAAGGCCGGTCTTCTCACCCGCGACGCACGTCGCAAGGAGAGCAAGAAGTACGGCCTCAAGAAGGCGCGCAAGGCGCCCCAGTTCACCAAGCGCTGATTCGGTCTGCGCCACGTTCTGCGTGGCCGCCTGAGAGAGCATTCATGTTGCACTTCGGTACCGATGGTGTCCGCGGAGTCGCACTCGACGAACTGACCCCGCCACTCGTTCGCGATCTTGCGCGTGCCGTCGTGCGCGTGCTGCAGCCCGTTGCAGTGGTTGTCGGTCGCGACACCCGCGAGAGCGGGCCCGTGCTGCAGCAGGCCATCGTCGACGGGTGCGCCGCAGAGGGAGTGCCGGTGCAGCTGCTCGGCGTCGTGCCGACACCGACGGTCGCATTCGCCAGCGAGAGACACGGCTGGGTCGGCATCGCCGTGACCGCCTCGCACAACCC
The DNA here is from genome assembly GCA_964513585.1 of uncultured Bifidobacterium sp. Classification (GTDB taxonomy): domain Bacteria; phylum Actinomycetota; class Acidimicrobiia; order Acidimicrobiales; family Ilumatobacteraceae; genus UBA2093. The sequence goes on from CAZENK010000011.1 coordinate 4,673, forward strand.
CTGGACCGACAACGGCATCAAGGTCTTCGCCGCCGGCGGCGACAAGCTGCAGGACGCCGAACAGATCGAGATCGAACGCGTGTGGCATGCCCTGGTCGCCGAGCCCGCACCTGTCGCACTCGGCACCGAGCATGATGCGACCGCGATCGTCGAGCAGTATGCCGACCACAGGGTCGGCATCGTGGGTGGCTCGTTGGGCGGACTGAAAGTGGTGCTCGACTGTGCCAACGGCGCGATGTCGACCGTGGCGCCGGCAGTGTTCGCGAGGGCGGGTGCAACCGTGGTGTCGACGAACGACACGCCGGACGGACGCAACATCAACGAGCAGTGCGGTGCGACGCATCTCGGGGGTCTGCAGCGCACAGTGGTGAACGAGCATGCCGACGTGGGCATCGCCTTCGACGGCGACGGCGACCGTGTCATGGCGGTCACTGCGACGGGCATGGTGCTCGACGGTGACGTGATCATGGCGATCGCAGCCCTCGACCAGATGAACCGACGGTTGCTGCGCAACAAGGGAGTCGCGGTGACGGTGATGACGAACCTGGGGTTCCACCGGGCGATGCGCGCCGCGGGGATCGACGTGGTGGTGACGCCGGTGGGCGACCGCAACGTGCTGGCCGCGCTCGACGAGTTCGACTTCGTGCTCGGCGGCGAGCAGAGCGGGCACATCGTGCACCGTGCGCACGCCACGACGGGTGACGGCCTCGTCGCCGCACTGATCCTGTGCGAGTACCTCGTGCGCACCGCGACGACTCTCGACGAGGCGGCGACGGTGATGCAGTCCTACCCGCAGGTGCTGCTGAACATCCGCACGCAAGAGAAGGTGAACGACCCGGTGGGCAGCATCGCAGACACGATTGCAGCGGCTGAGTCATCGCTCGGCGATTCCGGTCGTGTGCTCGTCAGGTCGTCGGGAACCGAACCGTTGGTGCGTGTGATGATCGAGGCCGCCGATGTCGGGACAGCCGAGACCACGGCACACAACATCGCACGTGCCCTGATTGCCGTGCACGGTGGCGCAATCGAGGGTGCGCGCGTCGGGTAGCGCCTGCTGCCCTAACCTTGCGACATGTGCGGAATCGTCGGAATCCTCCCGAGACCGGGCAACCGCCCCGCGCCACGGCCCGATGAGGTCGTGGCCCTGCTCGATGCCGCGGCGGCAGCCGGCGACGATCTGGTTGCCGTTGCCGACGCACTGTTCGCCGCCGACGCCCTGTTGCGTGGCGATGCAGGAATCCGCACCCTGGCCGGGAATCTCACGCTGGCGAACGACATCTCATCGCGCCTTGACCTGATTGATTCCCGCGTCGACGAGGCCGAGCGTCGCCTCGACGGTGAGCATCTCGATTCGGCCTCCCTCGATGCCCGGTCGCATGCTCTGTCGCGCGTGAAGGATGCATCGTGGGCACTGCGTCGCGACAGGCTGCGCACTGCCGCCGAGGTGCATGCACTCGCTGGCCGCAACGCACCCGAGTCGTCGCTTGCCGGGTACCTGAGCATCCAGCAGGCGCTGTCGGCAATCGACCGCATGGAGGTCCGCGGCCGTGACTCAGCCGGCATCAGCGTCCTCGTGACCTCGCCGCAGTTCGCCACGCTGCCCGGTGATCTTCGCTCTGCAATCGACGAGCGAGCATCCGATCCGTTGTTCACCGACAGGAGCGTGCGCGCGACGGGCAACACGGTCGTCTTCGTGTACAAGGCGGCTGCAGAGATCGGTGAGCTCGGCGACAACACCCGGCACATGCGAGCGTCGCTCGCCGGTGACGATCTTCTGCGCCGTGTCCTGAACACGGACGGTGCACGCACCTCGGTGCTCGGGCACACACGGTGGGCGAGTGTCGGAATCATCTCGGAGCCGAACGCACACCCAGTGAACGGTGAGGAGATCCCCGCGGGCGCCGGAATGGTGTCGGTTGCGGTGCTGAACGGCGATGTCGACAACCACGCCGACCTGAAGGCGCGGCACAACCTGCGCTTCGCGGACCCCATCACCACCGATGCGAAGGTGATTCCTGCACTCGTCGACCGGGTGCGCGCCGAGGGTGTCGGCACTCTCGATGCGTTCCTCAACGCGGTCACCCAGTTCGAGGGTTCGGTCGCGATCGGGTACTGCGCGGCGGACGAGCCCGAGAACATGTACCTGGCCCTGCACGGCAGCGGCCAGGGTCTTTATGTCGGCATCGCCGAGGACAGGTTCATCGTGGCGAGCGAGCCGTACGGCACGGTGGAGGAGACTCTCGAGTACGTGCGTCTCGACGGCGAGACACCGCATGTGGCCGACCAACCCTCCTCGCGCGGTCAGGTGGTGCAGCTCGTGGGCTCACTTGCCGGCACCCTCGAGGGAATCCGCATGTTCGCCTACGACGGGACGCCACTTCCGTTGACCGCCCGTGATGTCATGACCGCAGAGGTCACCACGCGTGACATCGACCGTGGCGATGCGCCGCACTTCCTGCTCAAGGAGATCGGTGAGGCGCCGCGCAGCTTCCAGAAGACTCTGCGCGGGCGCACCAAGGTGGTCGACGGCATGCTGGTGCCCGACCTCGATGAGTCCACACTGCCGGGCGCTGTCAGGGAGCGACTCGCGAACGGTTCGATCTCCCGCATCCGCATCATCGGCCAGGGCACAGCGGCGGTTGCTGGCACCTCACTCGTGCCGGTGCTCACGTCGCTGCTCGGCTCGTCCGTTCACGTCGAGGCGATCACCGCCACGGAACTGTCCGGGTTCGCGATGGAGGCCGACATGTCGGACATGTTGGTGATCGCGGTGAGCCAGAGCGGCACCACCACAGACACCAACCGCACCGTCGACCTGGTCGCCACGCGCGGTGCCGCGGTTCTCGCGATCGTGAACCGCCGGGGGAGCGAACTCGCCAGCAAGGCCCACGGTGTCTACTACACGTCCGACGGTCGTGACATCGAGATGAGCGTTGCGAGCACCAAGGCCTTCTATGCCCAGGTGGCAGCGGGTGCGGTGCTGTCGTGTGCAGTCGCGCGCGCCACCGGCAACGTCGACCCCGACCGCATGCACCGGATCCTCGCGTCGCTGATCGAGATGCCGACCGCGATGCAGCACGTGATCGCACGCCGTGCGGAGATCGGTGCCGTTGCCCGACGGTATGCGCCGGCGCGCAGGTACTGGGCAGTGGTCGGCAACGGACCGAACACGGTTGCCGCCCACGAGGTGCGCATCAAGCTCTCCGAGCTGTGTTACAAGTCGATCTCGTGCGACGTCACCGAGGACAAGAAGCACATCGACCTCTCGTGCGAACCGATGATCCTCGTGTGTGCGGCCGGTCTCGCCGAGGGGACCGCAACCGACGTCGCCAAGGAGGTCGCGATCTTCAAGGCGCACAAGGCGGTTCCGATCGTCATCGCCACCGAGGGTGAGAGCCGTTTCGATGCTGCAGCCGCCGTCATACCCGTGCCGGCATCCGACCCTGCGATCGCATTCGTGCTGTCGTCGATGGCCGGCCACCTGTTCGGCTACGAGGCGGCACTGGCGATCGACGAACTGGCACGCCCTCTTCGGCAGCTGCGCGAGGTCGTCGAGCGGACCGTCGACCGTGGCGGCACCGGGGACGCGGCACTACAGCGCATCGAGCGGGACATCGTCGTCGTGGCACAGCATTTCTTCGCTGCACTGCACACGGGTCAGTACGACGGCAATCTCGAGGCGTCGACCGCGGTGCGCATCGTGTCGTTGCTGCGCATCGTCACCGGTCCCCAGCCATTGCAGGCGTACCAACGCGAGACGGGCAGGGTGTCGTCACCGGCAGCGGTGCTCGACGATCTGCTTGCCGCACTGACACGGGGAATCGACGAGCTCACGAGGCCGATCGATGCGATCAAGCACCAGGCCAAGACCGTCACCGTCGGCATCTCCCGCAGTGAGGAGGGTCTTCTCGACCGTGCACTCGTGCGTGCAGTGCTCGATGCCGGTGCGGCGCGTGATCACGTGCCGTACGAGAGCCTGAAGGTGCTCGCTGCGCTCGATGCCGCAGTCGAGTCGGTCACCGGGTTCACGCGGTACGCCATCGAGGGCGAACCCGAGTCGGGTTCGGCCACGATCGCAATCGTGGAGCGCGGCGGCATCGCACTGCAACTGTCGTCACGGGTCGACGGCAACGCCGCGCTGGTCGGGACCAAACGGCGTGTGGCAGCCGAGCAGGATGTGCTGGTCGCCCGCGGCCGCAAGGACGGCCGCACCGTCATCTTTGTTCCGGAGGTGAAGGGGTCCGTCACGGTCGGCATCACCCTGCTGCACGTGGTGTTCCGCGAACGTGTCGCCGCCGCTGTCGCACGACAGGTTCTGCAGGGTTACGACCGCCGCTACGACCGGCTCGTCGACTGGGTCACCGAGACCGAGGGGTCCTTCCGCGACGACAGACTCGGCGAGGTCTCGATTGCCGACCTGTTGATCCTCCCGGTGTCCGAGAGCGCCGACCTGTGGCGCGGCGAGGCACGGTAGGTGATGAAGGGCATCGGCATCGATGCAGTCGACATCGAGCGCTTCCGTCGCATGCTCGAGCGTCGACCGAACATGAAGGCACGTCTGTTCACCGAAGAGGAACTTTCGTCCCTGTCGGACCGGGCTGACAACGCCGCGTCGCTGGCCGCGCGGTTCGCCGTGCGCGAGGCGACCATGAAGGCCCTCGGCGTCGGTCTCGGCGCATTCGACTTTCACGACGTGTCGGTGCGCAGGGATCCCTCGGGCGCCCCGACGCTTCTTGTGTCCGGTCGGGCCAGCGAGCTCGCGGACCGCAACGGTGTGGGCGCCTGGCACGTGTCGATCACGCACACCGACAGTGTCGCAATGGCAGTGGTCGCCGCCCTGTAGAGAGCGTGCCTGCCGACCCGCCAATACGCTGGCGGGGTGATTCCAGTGCTGACTCCCGAGCAGATGCGTGCCGCTGACGCGGCCGCACTTGCCGGGGTTGCCGACGAGCACACATTCATCCGCCGCGCCGGTCACGCTGTCGCCCGTGTCGCCCGCCGGATGATGAACGGCGCCTACGGCCGCAGGGTGCTGCTGGTCGCAGGGCCGGGCAACAACGGCAATGACGGTCGTGTTGCAGCCTCGTGGCTGCGTGAATGGGGTGCCCGGGTCGACGAGCTCGCGGCGGGCGAGGCAGGTGATGTGATCGTCACGCCAGGCAGTCACGACCTCGTGATCGATGCCGCCTTCGGCATCGGGTTCCGCGGTGAGTGGAGTGCGCCGATCGTTGTCGACGTGCCCGTTCTCGCCGTCGACATACCGAGCGGCCTCGATGCACTCACGGGTGAGGTGCGTTCGCGGGTCATGCCCGCCGACCGCACCGTGACCTTCGCTGCAGTCAAGACAGGAATGGTGCTCGGTGACGGACCGGCGGTGTGCGGCGAGATCGATGTCGTCGATGTGGGAATCGACGCCGTCGACAGCATCGATGTGCACATCGTCGAGTCACGCGACGTGGCGACGTGGCTGCCCCCGCGTGTGCGTGATGCGCACAAGTGGGACCACGCGGTGCGTGTGGTGGCCGGCAGTGCCGGAATGGGCGGTGCCGCATCACTGGTGTCGGCCGCGGCGATGCGCGCCGGCGCAGGAATCGTTCATCTTTCGTGGCGACAGGGGGAGTCGCTGTCGCCCCCGACCGAAGTGGTGGGTCGGCCCCTGCCGGCAACGGACTGGGCCGGTTTTCTTGCGACTGACCAATCGCGGTTCGCAGCGCTGGTGATCGGTCCGGGGCTCGGCAGGGGAGACGACGTCGAGGCCGAGGTGCGGATGGTGCTCGAGTCCGTCACGTTGCCAACGGTCGTGGACGGTGACGGCTTGATCGCATCGATCGACCGTGTCGGTGGGTACTCGTGTCTGTCGGGTCGCAGTGCACCCACGGTGCTCACACCTCATGACGGCGAGTTCGCTGCCCTGGGCGGCGACGCCGGGTCTCCCGACCGGATCGCCGCGACACGTGCTCTGGCGCGCGCGACCGGCAGCGTGGTCCTGCGCAAGGGGCCGACCACGATCATCAGTGACGCTGACGGATCCGTCTACCTTGTGGTGTCGGGCGATGAGCGCCTCGCAACCGCGGGAAGTGGAGACGTGTTGGCTGGAATCATCGGTGCGTTCCTTGCACGCGGGCTCGCTCCGCACGAGGCGGCTGCGGCAGGCGCGCACGTGCACGGCTCGGCCGGTGCGTCGTGCGCGGTCGAGGGGACCATCGCACGTGACATCGTCGCTGCACTGTCGGATGTGTTGTCGGAGGTGAGCGACCGTGTCGGTTGATTTCTCCGGTCGATGGGGCTGGGCGGAGGTCCACACGGGTCTCATCCAGCACAATGTCGCCATCATCGCCGAGCGGGTCGCGCCCGCCAGGGTGTGGGCGGTGGTCAAGGCCAACGCGTACGGACACGGCGCCGTTCCGGTAGCGCAGGCGGCACTTCAGGCCGGTGCCGAGGGACTGTGCGTGGCGATCGTCGACGAAGGCGTCGCTCTGCGCCGTGCAGGTGCCACGTGCCCGATCCTTCTGCTGAGCGAACAGCCACCCGAGATGGCCGAGCTCATCGTCGGCTACAACCTGGTTCCCACCGTGAGCACCACGCGCGGTGCCGCAGCCATCGCCACAGCTGCCGCGATGGCCGACCGTGTCGTCGATGTGCACATCAAGATCGACACGGGAATGCACCGCATGGGTGTGGCGCCGAACGAGGTGGTGCAGCTGGCCAAGTTCATCGGCTCGTACGGTTCGCTGAACATCGAGGGTGTGTACACGCACTTTGCCGTCGCCGACGAACCCGCGCACCCGGCCAATGCGGTGCAGATGCAGCGGTTCACCGACGCACTGGGGGCGCTCCGGGATGCCGGCATCACCCCGCCGCTCGTTCATGCTGCGAACAGCGCGGCCGCACTCGCGAACCCCGACTCCCGGTTCTCCATGGTGCGTGTCGGTATCGCCATGTACGGACTGCGTCCGGGGCCGGGCGTCGCGGACCTCTGCCAGGGATTGATCCCTGCGATGTCGTTGAAGGCGCGTGTGACTGCGGTGCGCTGGGTCGAGGCCGGTGAGGCAGTGTCATACGGTCTGCGGCGGCCGTTGTCCGAGTCGTCCCTCATCGCAACCGTGCCCCTCGGGTATGCCGACGGCGTGCCGCGCACGCTCGGCGCCACCGACATACGGGTGCTGGTCAACGGCGTGCCGCGCAGCTTCGCGGGAACCGTGACCATGGACCAGTTGATGCTCGACTGCGGGCAGGATTCCGCCGTCACGGTGGGCGATGAGGTTGTTCTCATCGGTCGCCAGGGTGAGCATCGGGTCTCGGCTGACGACTGGGCCGACGCGCTCGGCACGATCGGTTACGAGATCGTGTGCGGTATCGGCCCGCGCGTGCCGCGGAGGTACCAGTGATTGAGTGCGTGTCACGGTCCGCAACCGACACGCACGCCATTGCGTCCGCGGTGGCGGCGTTGGTTCGGCCGCGTGACGTGATCATCCTCGCCGGTGACATGGGCGCGGGAAAGACCGCATTCACTGTCGGCTTTGCGCGTGCCCTGTCTGTCAGCGATGACGACCAGGTGTCGTCGCCGACGTTCACGCTCGTGCATTCGTACGAGTCGGGCAGGATCCCGATCGTGCACGCCGACCTGTACCGGCTGAACACCGTTGGCGAGGTCGCCGATCTCGGCATCAGGGAGCAGGTCGACGCGGGTGCAGTGGCACTGATCGAATGGGGTGACGTGGTGGCCGACATGCTCGGTGACGCACTGACCGTGCACCTCAACCACTCTGACGACGGTGACGACGTTCGCGACATCACGGTGTCGGTGACGGGCCACGGATGGGACTCGCGCTGGGACCGCCTGCGGGAATCGCTGCGTCAGTGGGGGCGTGCGGCATGATCCTCGGGATCGAGACATCGGTGGAGCACGTGGGTGTGGCAGTGGGCGACTCGCGGGGGATCAGGTCCGAGGCGACGGTGTCGAGCGACAGGCGTCATGCAGAGTCGCTCGCCCCGATGATCCGCTTCGTCACGCAGCAGGCCTCGCTCGACATGCGGGACCTGTCGGCGGTCGCCGTTGACGTCGGGCCCGGCCTGTTCACCGGCATGCGCGTCGGCATCGCCACCGCTCAGTCACTCGCATGGGCGCTCGATCTCCCCGTGGTCCCGGTGTGCAGTCTCGACGCCCTTGCGATGAACGCCGACTGGTCCGATGTGTTGGTGGCTTCGGTTCTCGATGCCCGCCGCGGCGAGGTGTACTGGTCGTTGTCCCGGCCGCGCGGGGCGGGCCGGGAGCCCGAACGGGTGTCCGAACCTGTCGTCACGTCACCCGACGATCTCGCCATTCACCTGGTCGACCGTGCGGAGCCGGTTCTGTGTCTCGGCACGGGGGCCTCGCGTTACGCCGAGGTGCTCGATGCGAATCCCCTGGTCACTGTGTTGTTGCCGCAGCACGGGTTCCCGCGTGCGGCGGCGGTGGTGGCGATCGCCTCGGCACACGTGGCGGCGGACCGCACCGTTGCAGCCGCTGCAGTGGAACCCATGTACCTGCGTGCACCGGACGCAGAGATCAACTGGTCGACACGGGACGGTGCGCGATGAGTTTCATGCGCGAGCGGACCGTGAACGCTCTCACCACCGAACCGATGCGCCGGCGGCACCTGCGGCGGGTGCTCCAGATCGAGGACCGCGTGTACCCGCGCCCTTGGACCCACCGCACCTTCGTCAGCGAACTGGCCGGCATGCGCAACGGAACCCGTCACTATCTCGTCTCCTATGTCGACGACACGATGGTGGGGTACGCCGGGCTCATGTTCTCGGGCAACGATGCGCACGTCACCAACATCGCGGTGGACCCCGACTGGCAGGGACGGGGTGTGGCCACGGAGATGATGCTCGACCTTGCGTTCATCGCCCATGACCGCGGTTGCGACGCGATGACACTCGAGGTGCGCCACACGAACACCGCTGCCCAGAACCTGTACAGGCGTTTCGGGTTCGTGCCCGCAGGTGTGCGCAAGCGCTACTACGAGAACACCGACGACGCGATCATCATGTGGGCGCACGGTGTCGACACCGACGAGTTCATGCAGCGCCTGCGCCTGATCGAGTCGAGGAGGCCGACGTGATCGTCGACGAGTCAACGGTGGTGCTCGCGCTCGAGACGAGCTGTGACGAGACCGCGGCAGCCGTGGTCATGGGCGGCAACGACGTGCTGTCGTCGGTGGTCAGCAGCCAGATCGACATTCACGCGCGCTTCGGTGGTGTCGTGCCCGAGGTCGCGAGCCGTGCACATCTCGAGGCGTTGATCCCGGTGGTCGATGCCGCGATCAGCGAGGCGGGCATCGCGCCCGAGCGGATCGATGCCGTGGCCGCCACCGCAGGACCCGGGTTGATCGGCGCATTGTTGGTCGGGGTCTCGTCCGCAAAGGCCTTGTCACTGGTGTGGGACAAGCCGTTCATCGGTGTCAACCATCTCGAGGCGCACCTGTACGCGGGCCTTCTCGACGACCCGACCCTCGAGTTCCCGCTCGTGGTGCTCCTCGTGTCGGGCGGGCACACGATGATCATCGAGATGCGCAACCACGCCGACTACCGCATCGTGGGGCGCACCATCGATGATGCCGCCGGCGAGGCCTACGACAAGGTGGCGCGTTACCTGTCGCTCGGTTACCCGGGTGGCCCCGTGATCGACCGGATCGCTGCCGACGGCAACCCCCACGCGGTCGAGTTCCCGCGTGCCATGCTGCATGACGGATTCGACGTGTCGTTCAGCGGGCTGAAGACCTCCGTCATCAACTTCGTGCGCAGGAACCCGGGCGTGCCCGATGCCGACATCGCGGCGTCGTTCCAGGAGGCGGTTGTCGATGTGCTGTGCGCAAAGACCATCAAGGCCGCCCGCAGCATCAACGCACGCGGAATCGTGCTGGGCGGCGGTGTCTCGGCGAACTCGTCGTTGCGCGCCACGATGACCCGTCGCGGCAACGACGAGGGTTTCACGGTGGCGCTGCCGAGCCGCGCAATGTGCACCGACAACGCCGCGATGATTGCAGCCGCGGCATGGCACCGTCTTCGCTCCGACGGCCCGATGGACCTGTCGTGCGGCGCGTACCCGAACCTGAAGCTGTCGGACGTCCCCCGTTGAGCCGCCTGCCCCTCGTTCTCCGCGGTCGCGAGTTCCCTCTTCCGGTGGTGCTCGCCCCGATGGCCGGCGTCACCAACATCCCGTTCCGTGCGCAGTGCCGACGGTTCGGGCCCGGGCTCGTGTACGTGAGCGAGATGGTCATGGCCGCCGCGCTGGTGCACGGCAACGAGCGCACGAAGAAGATGGTCGCGTTCGGTGACGACGAGGACTTCCGCAGTCTGCAGATCTACGGCAGCGATCCCGACTTCGTCGGACGTGCCGTGAGGGCTCTGTGTGAACAGGACATCGCAGATCACATCGACATGAACTTCGGGTGCCCCGCGAACAAGGTGACCCGCAAGGGCGGCGGTGCGGCTGTTCCGGTGAAGCGCAACCTGATGCGCGCGATCATGCGCTCGGCGGTCAGGGCGGCCGAGCCGTTCGGGGTGCCCGTCACGTGCAAGTTCCGCATCGGCATCAATGACGACATCGTCACGTTCCTCGACACCGGCAAGGCAGCAGAGGAGGAGGGGATCGCAATGATCGCCCTGCATGCCCGCACTGCGGAGCAGCACTATGCCGGCGAGGCGCACTGGGAACGGATCGCAGAACTGAAGCGTGCCGTGACGGGGATACCCGTGCTCGGCAACGGCGACATCTGGGAGGCCGCCGATGCACTGCGCATGATGGAGCAGACCGGCTGCGACGGCGTGGTGGTGGGACGCGGTTGTCTCGGCAAGCCGTGGTTGTTCCGCGACCTGACCGATGCGTTCTCGGGCCGCGAGGTGCAGCCGTCACCCGATCTCGGGTTCGTGCTCGACGTGATGCTCGACCATGCACGCGGTCTCATGGCGATCATGGGTCCGGACTTCGGCATCCGCAACTTCCGCAAGCACTGTGGTTGGTACCTCACCGGCTACCCGGTCGGGTCGGAGATGCGTCGCAGGTTCTCGATGATCGGGTCGTACGCGGATCTCGAACGGCTCACCCATGAGCTCGACCGTTCGATGAGGCTTGTTCCCGGAGGCGAGCGACTCGCACGCGGGCACACGAACGGCCCCATCAAGGTCGTGCTGCCCGAGGGCTATCTCGATCACCGCGATGACATGACGGTCCCCGACGACGCCCACGACACAGTTCCCAGTGGGGGCTGACGCCGTGCGTGTCGTCCTTGCGTCGCGGTCGCCGCGACGACTCGAACTGCTTGCACGCATCGGCGTGGTTCCCGAGGTCGCGCCGGCCGACATCGACGAGTCCCCGCTGCCCGGCGAGCAACCGCACAGGTACGTGGAACGTCTCGCGATCGGGAAGGCGCAGGCGGTGAGGGCGCGGTACGACGGCGACACAGTTCTTGCTGCAGACACGACTGTCGATGTCGACGGACGGATCCTCGGCCAGGCTGCCGACGAGGGCGAGGCCCGCGAGTTCCTCCGAACCCTCAGTGGTCGCGCCCACCGGGTGCACACGGGCGTGGCCGTCGTGTCGCCGTCGGGTGTTCGATCCGTGGTCGTGACCTCGATCGTGATGTTCCACCCCGTGACCCGTGAGACCCTCGACTGGTACATCGGTACCGGCGAGTGGCAGGGCAAGGCGGGTGCCTACGCCGTGCAGGGGCTCGGGGGCACCATGGTGGAGGGGGTCAGGGGTTCGCTCACCAATGTGATCGGTCTGCCGCTGCGCGAGACCGCCCGGTTGCTGGGGCTCGACCCCTCCCAGGTTCCCGCAGAGACCGATTAGCACTCGGGCTTCCCGGTTGCTAACGCCCCCGTTTTCTCCGTATCCTTAGCAATCGCACTCAGAGAGTGCTAACCCCCCGGGCCGGGTCTCCGGCCCGGAACTCAACTGCGAAACGCTTACTTTTTCGGAGGAAACATGAACCTGAAGCCACTCGATGACCGCATCGTTGTCAAGCCGAGCGAAGCCGAGCAGACCACTGCTTCCGGACTCGTCATCCCGGACACCGCCAAGGAAAAGCCGCAGCAGGGAACCGTTCTCGCTGTCGGCCCCGGCCGCTGGAGCGACGACGAAGGCAAGCACTTCGCACTCGACATCAAGGTCGGCGACGTCGTTCTCTACAGCAAGTACGGCGGCACCGAGATCTCGCACGGCGGAGATGACCTCCTCATTCTCACCAGCCGCGACGTTCTCGCGGTCGTGACGAAGTAGGTCCCGACCATGCCCAAGCAACTGAAGTTCCACGACGAGGCGCGCCGCGCACTCGAGGCAGGCGTGAACAAGCTCGCCGATGCCGTCAAGGTCACGCTCGGACCCAAGGGTCGCAACGTCGTCCTCGACAAGAAGTTCGGCGCCCCCACCATCACGAACGACGGTGTGTCCATCGCGAAGGAAGTCGAGATCGACGATCCCTTCGAGAACATGGGTGCACAGTTGGTGAAGGAAGTCGCCACCAAGACGAACGACGTGGCCGGTGACGGCACCACCACGGCGACCGTGCTCGCACAGGCGATCGTGCAGCAGGGCATGCGCAATGTCGCTGCCGGCGCGAACCCGATGGGTCTGAAGCGCGGCATCGAGAAGGCCGTCGCCGCTGCCGTCGAGTCGATCAAGAGCCAGGCCAAGGAAGTCGACGACAAGGGCGACATCTCCAGCGTTGCAACCATCTCTGCCGCCGATGCGAACATCGGTCAGGTCATCGCAGATGCGATCGACAAGGTCGGCAAGGACGGCGTGGTCACGGTCGAGGAGAGCAACACGTTCGGCATCGAACTCGACTTCACCGAGGGAATGCAGTTCGACAAGGGCTACCTCTCGCCGTACTTCGTCACCGACCAGGACCGCCAGGAGGCGATCATCGACGAGCCGTACATCCTGTTCTACTCGTCGAAGATCTCGTCGGTGCAGTCGTTGCTGCCCGCACTCGAGGCTGTCATGAAGACCGGTCGCCCGCTGTTGATCATCGCCGAGGACGTCGAGGGTGAGGCCCTCGCGACCCTCGTGGTGAACAAGATCCGCGGCACGTTCAACTCGACCGCTGTCAAGGCCCCCGGCTTCGGCGACCGTCGCAAGGCGATGCTGCAGGACATGGCTGTTCTCACCGGTGGCCAGGTCATCAGCGAGGAAGTCGGTCTCAAGCTCGAGAACGTGACCCTCGACCTGCTCGGTCGTGCCAAGCGCGTCATCATCACGAAGGACGACACGACCATCGTGGACGGCGCAGGCGACAAGACCGAGGTCAACGGCCGCATCAGCCAGATCAAGACCGAGATCGACAACACCGATTCCGACTGGGACCGCGAGAAGCTGCAGGAGCGCCTTGCAAAGCTCGCCGGCGGTGTGGCGCTTATAAAGGTGGGTGCCGCGACCGAGGTCGAGCTCAAGGAGAAGAAGCACCGCATCGAGGACGCCATCTCGGCAACCCGTGCTGCAATCGAAGAGGGAGTCGTCGCAGGTGGCGGAACCGCACTTCTGCGCAGCCGTCCGGCCGTGCTGAAGGTCGTCGAGTCGCTGACCGGCGACGAGGCAACCGGAGCCCGCACCGTCTATGACGCCCTTGTGGCCCCGGCCAAGCACATTGCCGACAACGCGGGCCTCGAGGGCTCCGTGGTGGTCCAGCGCGTCGAGTCCGAGAAGGGCGCGACCGGTCTGAATGCCGCCACCGGCGAGTACGTCGACCTGGTTGCCGCGGGAATCATCGACCCCGCGAAGGTGACCCGTGCGGCCCTCCAGAATGCGGCTTCCATTGCCGCCCTGGTCCTCACCACCGAGTGTCTCGTGGCTGACAAGCCCGAGAAGAACCCTGCCCCGATGGGTGGGGGCATGCCCGGTGGCATGGGAATGATGTAGGGGATCACCGGGAATAGAACCCGCCCCGGGGTGGTTACACCTAGAGCCTCCCGTTGATGGCCCAGTCCCGCAAGGGCTGGGCCATCAATTATTTCCCGGCTCGGTCGCCCCTAGTTTGAGACGGGGCGGTTCAGGGTGGCACACAGGGAAGAGCAGATTCATGAACTCGGGTGAAGAGATGAATGCCGAGGGCATCACGAACGCAGACGACAAGACCGTCGGCGAACCTGCCGGTCGCATGTCCGATCCACGCGCACTGCGCCGCCGGCGTTTTCTGTGGGTGGTGCAGCTCGTCGAGTACGGAATCGGATTTGCCATTGCATGGTCTGCCACCCGCATGGAGGCGCCGCTCGTTCCGGCTCTCGTCGCAGTCGGGGTCGTGGCGAACGCGGCCACGATGAAGGCACCGCTCTCGGCGTTCCACCTCACGTCGCCCCGTGTGCACCGGATGATCGGTGTTGCTCTCTCAGTCGGCACTCTCGCCAGCGCGGTGTTCCTCGATGTCGACAATTCCACTCGCGCATTGCTCCTTGCTGCCGCGCTCATCGAAGGGTCGATGTCGGTACGCTTCGGTCATGGCATTTGAACGTCCCGCACCAGATTTGAACAAGTTGATCGCTGCTTGGGAAGCATGGGAAAAAGGCGAGGAGCAGCCGGGTCGCGTGCTCGCGAACCTGAAGACCGCCGGGCTCGCAGAGGTGCTGAACGAACTCAAGTCGACGGGTTGGACTCCGACCGCATCGTGAACCGGAGACGCGGGGGATCGCAGGTCATTCCGCGTCCGGAGAAATGGCATCGCGGGGAGAACCCGCAGTGGGCGACGAGCGTCGACCAGGGGCTCCTGTCTCTCGGCGAGATCGAGAAGCGGGTGTCGGGTCATGTTCCTGCCGACCGGCCACCGATACCCGACGGCAACGACGAATGGTTGTCGACTGCGCGTTCGTCGGCGGTGCTGGTGCCGCTCATGGAGACCGACCGTGGATTGAGCGTCGTGCTCACACGGAGGTCGGATGACCTGCGTCATCACCGGGGCGAGATCTCGTTCCCCGGCGGTCGGGTGGAGGAGTCTGAGTCCATCGTCGAGGCGGCCCTGCGCGAGGCCCGCGAGGAGATCGCGCTGTCGCCCGGCGATGTGCGTCTCGTCGGTCGTCTTGACCCTCATGCAACATTCGTCAGCAACAGCCTCATCGTGCCGGTGGTGGGTGTGGTCTCCGGTTCGCCCCGGTTCGTTCCCGAATCGCGCGAGGTCTCACGGGTACTCGTGGTTCCCCTGGCCGAACTGGCGCATGAATCGAGCTACCACAACGAGTGGTGGGAGACCCCGCGGGGGCCGTTGAACATCCACTTCTTCATGCTCGATGACGAGACCATCTGGGGTGCGACTGCGCGGATACTTCGCCAGTTGTTCGATGTGACCCTCGGTGCTCAGGGCCCGGCATAGATGCGCACGGCCCTGTAGTAGGTCTCGGCCCACGCGTTGCATGTGGATCGCGTCGACTGGGGCCGCGCGGAACAGTTCGCGAGCATGTCCCTCCTGAACACCGCATCGACCCTTGCGCGCATCTGCGGTGTCCACCACTTTCCGCCGTCGAGTCTGCCCAGGTTGCGGTACGCAAAGTCGTGGCGCCTGCATGCGTTGTAGAAATCGAACGAACGGCCCGTGCTGCGGATCACAGGCACGGAGCACCCGTCCGTGGTCCAGTCGAGTCTCCTGTCGCGCGACGGCGAGTCGGCTGTACCGATGAATCTCGTGAGCGACGCATCGAAGACGAGCGAACGTGCGACAACGTGCGGTGCGGGGGGAGGCGGGGCCGACAGGCAGGCGGCGAGCAGTAGCGAGGCAACCACGGCCATGAAAGTCTCCTTTGCACGGCCGTGTGTGCGATGCATCTGCATCACGGGAAGTGTGGTCGGATCAGGCCCGCAGACACTTGAGCAGCAGAGCCATCTCCACTGCGCCCACTGCGGCCTCGTCGCCCTTGTTGTCGATGCCCGGCCCGCTGCGGTCGAGTGCCTGTTGCTCGGTGTTCACCGTGAGCACGCCGAACATCACCGGGACACCGGTCGACAGCTGTGCGTCCTGCAGACCGCGAGCGGCCTCGTTGCACACGTAGTCGAAGTGCGGCGTGTCGCCCCGGATGACTGTGCCGAGACACACGACCGCATCGACCTTGCCGGTCTCGGCGAGCGCCTTGGCCGCGAGCGGTAGCTCGAATGCGCCCGGCACCCATGCCTCGGTGATGTCTGCATCAGCCACGCCGAGGCGTGCAAGACCACGCAACGCACCGTCGCGCAGCTTGGTCACGATGTGGTCGTTGAAGCGTGCCCCGATGATGGCGATCCTCAGGCCCGATCCGTCGAGATCGGGCAGGGCGCTGCTTGATCCGGCGCGCGTCATTGTGAACCTCCGTTGTCGATGTCGAGCAGGTGACCCATCCGTTCCCGCTTGGTGCGCAGGTAGGCCTCGTTCTCCGGCGTGGGGATCGTGTTGATCGGCACTCTCTCCACCACCGAGAGACCATACCCACCGAGACCGCCGTACTTCGCCGGGTTGTTCGTCATCAGGCGCAGCTTGCTGACCCCCAGGTCGGCGAGGATCTGCGCGCCGATGCCGTACTCGCGGCTGTCGACCGGCAGACCGAGCTCCACGTTCGCATCGACGGTGTCGAGCCCCTGGTCCTGCAGCGAGTAGGCCCGGATCTTGTGGCCGATGCCGATGCCGCGGCCCTCATGGCCGCGCAGGTACACGATGATCCCCGACCCGGCCTTGTCGACCATGCTCATCGCGGCCGCGAGCTGCGGGCCGCAGTCGCAACGCCGCGACCCGAACACGTCGCCGGTGAGGCACTCGCTGTGCACGCGCACGAGCACCGGTGACTCGGCATCGACTGTCCCCTTCACGAAGGCGAGGTGCTCGACGCCGTCGATCGTGCTGCGGTACGCGACGCAGTTGAACGAACCGAACTCGGTGGGCACCATTGCCTCGCCCATGCGCTCGACGAGGCGCTCGTGGTGGCGGCGGTACTCGATGAGCTGGGCGATCGAGGACAACAGCAGACCGTGCTCGTTGCAGAACTTGCGCAGGTCCGGAAGGCGCATCATGGTTCCGTTGTCGTGCTGGATCTCGCAGATGACACCCACGGGCTCGCACCCCGCGAGGCGGGCAAGGTCGACTGCGGCCTCGGTGTGACCTGCACGCTTGAGCACCCCGCCCTGTCGCGCGCGCAGCGGGAACACGTGACCCGGGCGTGCGAAGGCCTTGAACGACACCGCCGGATCAGCGAGTGCACGCACGGTTGCCGCGCGGTCGGCTGCGCTGATGCCCGTCGATGTCCCCTCGATCACGTCGACCGTCACCGTGTACGCGGTGCGCTGGCTCTCGGTGTTCTGTTCGACCATCAGGGGCAGCCGCAGTTCCTCGCACCGCTCGTCAGTGAGCGGTGCACAGATCACGCCGGTCGAGTAACGCACGATGAAGGCGAGCTTCTCGGGTGTGGCGTGCTCGGCGGCCATGATGAAGTCGCCCTCGTTCTCGCGGTCCTCGTCATCGACGATGACGACGATCTCGCCACGGCCGATCGCGGCGATGACGTCCTCGATCGGGTCCAATTGTGACTGGCTCATGCGGGTACCTCTTCCTTGGTTGGGTGCATGACGGTTGGGTGCATGACGACCTCGAGGTCGTCGCCGAGACTCCTTGTGGAGACGATCTGGTGGTGGGTGAGCGTGTTCGGTCGATCGCCTGTGAAGACGCCGGGCGCATCAACGGAACCGTTCACAACGGGTGCCACGTGGAACACGTACTCATCGATCAGTCCCCGTGAGTGGAATGCGGAGGCCACCGAGGGTCCGCCCTCGACCATCAGCTGCACGACATTCTCCCGGCCCAGCGTGTCGAGCAACCCGGGCAGGTCACCCGTCCACACGGTGCACGGGTGCACGCGTGCGGAAGCGGCAATCTGTGTGCGGCGGGCGAGCACAACCCGGCGCGGCGACGGGCCGTCGATGCCGCGCACGGTGAGTTGGGGGTCATCGACGATCACGGTGTTCGCACCGACCACGATTGCATCGCTCTCCGCCCTGATCTCGTGCACCCGTTCGCGCGCAGCTTCCCCTGTGATCCAACGTTCGCCGAGCGGCGCAACGGTGCGCGCATCGAGAGTCGTGGCCATCTTCAGCACCACGTAGGGCCGGCCGGTGGTGCGGTGGTGCACATAGGCGCGCAGTTGGTGCGAGATGTCGTCCTCCAGCAACCCGCAGACCACCTGGACACCGGCGTCGGTCAGGCGGGTGATCCCTGTGCCCGCCACATTGCGGTCGGGGTCGGTGATTCCGATGACCACGGTGGAGATGCCGGCGCTGATGATCGCCTCGGTGCATGGTCCCGTGCGCCCGGTGTGGCTGCACGGCTCGAGCGTGGAGTAGAGAGTTGCGCCAACCGTCGACGCGCCGGCTGCCTCGGCGGCGCGCAGTGCCATGATCTCGGCGTGGGGCCCACCGGGTGGTTGGGTGACCCCGTCGAAGATCTGCCCGTCCGCACACTCGATCACGGCGCCGACCCACGGGTTCGGGTGCGCGTGCCTACGCACAGTGTCGGCAATGCGAACGGCATGGCGCATCAGCGCCACGCGTCGCATCGCGAGGCGATTGTCCGCCACGTGATGAGTCATGTTGTGTCCTTGCTCCCATCCGGACTCTTACCGTCGGCCTCAGAATTCCACTGAGTCGGCCCCGCCACCGAGGTGACGGGGTTCGCGGGCTGTAA
Organism: uncultured Bifidobacterium sp.; assembly: GCA_964513585.1. Lineage (GTDB taxonomy): Bacteria > Actinomycetota > Acidimicrobiia > Acidimicrobiales > Ilumatobacteraceae > UBA2093. The sequence goes on from CAZENK010000011.1 coordinate 23,344, forward strand.
CCGCCGGTCGGGACTTGCACCCAAACCCTGCAAGGGGTGTACTTGTATGTGCGTGACGGCCGGGCAGGCCGACACGACCGTCAGGCTATGCGGGTGGGTACTTGGCCAACAACCCGATGATGTGGCGCCACAGGTCCATCACCGGCTCGAACTGCTCGGGTTTGTCCATGCCCAGCATGGGTGCGAAGGTTCCGCTGGCGAGTCCGATCGAGATCGCCTGTATGGCGGCCAACCTGGCGATCGAAGGGTCGAGATTCTCGACCACCACGTAGCGGGCGGCCAGTGCATCGAGGATGGGCATGTCGTCGAACAGCCGGCTCGTGTCCACACCCTCGAGGTCGAGCCACAGCACGAGCCGCACGACGGCAGAGACATGTCGGTCGGTGAAGGAGAACACAGGCTGGCCCGGTTCGGCAGTCCTCACGACCTCGGCGAGTTCGTTGATCTGTTTCCGCACGACGGCGAGAAGCAGTTCGTTCTTCGAACCGAACCAGTTGTGCACGAACCCGTGGTTCACATCGGCCAGCTCGGCGATCTCGCGCACGCCAACCTCGGAGTACGGCCTGGTGCGGACCAGCTCGGCGGCGGCGTCGATCAGCCGACGCTCGCCTTCGGCGCGGGTGATTGGTGAACGTCGCTTCGGCTTTTCGCGCCTCGGTGCCGGTTCGGGGTGTGTGTCTTCCATCTGGATTGGACCCTATTCCTATTTGCAGACTGTTCACGAACGGGACAGTTGCTCGATGCTATGGGGAACAGTCGCAGACTATTAGGCTGTGCCGATGGCTCGCCGCAAAAAACTTCTTGTCGCCCGCAGCGTGGTTGTGTCCTGTGCGCTGCTGTTCGGTGTCCAGGTCATGGTTCCGACCGACGAACCGGCCCGCGCGCTCGCAAACACCGACATGATCTATGTGTCGGGTCGCCTGAACCAGGTGCACGCGATCAATGCGTCGACAAACTCCGTGCTGTCGCGCATCGTGATCAACTCGGGTGCCGGTGCTCAGTTCAACGGCATCGCAGCGAACTCTGCGGGGAGCGTGCTGTACCACACGAGCATCGGTACGGCATCGGTGACCGTCATCGACACCATCACCGACACCGTCACTGCGAACGTCTCGGTCATGGGTGACCCCAGGGCGGTCATCGTGAGCCCGGATGACGCCTTCTACTACGTGTCGAATCTCGGCGGCACGATCCACAAGATGCGCGCATCGGACAACACGAGGGTGTTGACGATCACCGCCGGAGGCGGAACCTACGGAATGGGCATCTCGGCGGACGGCGACTTCCTCTACGTCCCGAACAGCGGCACCAACACCGTGGCGAAGGTGTCGACAACAACGGGGTCAACCGTTGCAACCGTGTCGACCGGGGCGGGTGCAGGAACCCGATGGGTCACGAACGCAGGCGGCTACATCGTCGCCACGAACTATGCGACCAACAGGGTGTCGGTCATCAACGAGTCGACATTCACCGAGGTGTGCCAGGCCACCACGGGCACCAACCCGATCGGTGTGACGATGAACAGTTCGGGGACCCTTGCATACGTGGCCGCTGAACGCAGCAACCGTGTCGAGGTCATCAACGTGGCCAACTGCACCGTCGCCCGGACAATCTCACTGGGTGGTCGCCCATGGGGTCTTGATCTCAGCACGTCCGGGGACAAACTCTTCGTGGGTGGATACCAACAGAACGTGGTGTCTGTCATCAACACGTCGAACTGGGCAGTGAGCACCGTTCCTCTCACGTCCGACCAGTCGATGGCAGTGGTGGCGGTTGCGGTGCCTGCAAGTGCGCCGACGACCACCACCACAACCACCACCACTACGACCACCACCACAACTGTTCCGCCGACCACGACGACGACAGCGCCGCCCACCACCACAACTGTTGCGCCGACGACAACCACCACGGTTCCGGTGGCAACCACCTCGACAACCGTTGCGCCGACGACAACAATCCCGTCGACCACCACGGTTCCTGTCGGCCCGACAACCACCACCTCGACAGTTGCGCCTGCTTCGGTCACTCCGTCGGTGACCACGCTCGCGCCGACGGTTCAGTCCACTGTCCCTGTCGACGCATCCGCAACGGGCAGCACAGCCCAACGTGAGCGCACTGCACCCGCGCCGACGACAACAACGACCACGACCACCACAACAACAACAACTGTGCCCGCACCCGCGGAGGCGCCCGATGCCCCTGTGGCACGCCCCGGTAGCGGTGTCGTCGTGATCGGTGGTGTCGAGACCACCGCCACGGTCACGCGAACGAACAACATGGTCAACGTCGTGGCCGCCGGCATCCAGGTCACGTTCTCGGGCGTGTCGCGTGACGGCAAGTTGATCCCGCTCGACAGTGACGGGAACATGCGTGTCGAGGGCGGCGATGTCGTCACGGTCGACGGTGCCGGGTTCCTCCCGGACTCACGAGTCGAGGTCTGGATGTTCTCGACCCCGACCCTGCTGACCACGGTGAGCACGGATTCTTCCGGCCGCATCAAGGAGAACGTCAAGCTCCCGGAGGGCATCGAAGAAGGCGACCATCGATTCGTGCTCGACGGTCGAACGGCATCGGGCGACGACGCACTGGTCGGGCTGGGCCTGATCGTGGGCTACGAGTCGGAGGGTCTCACCACCACCGGCAAGTTCCTGATCGCGCTGCCGATTGCGTTCGCTGTCATCCTCGGTCTGTTGATCCCGACTGCACTGCGCCGCCGTCGGGCGGGGTACGGGCGTCTGGCCTGAGAATCTGCGTTCGCCAGGGTTGAACAACTAGTGTTCCGACGTGCCTGAAATCCTGTCACAGCGCCGAGTGGACAACGCACGCCATGGCTAGAAGGTTCGGCTTGAGTCGCAGGAGCAACTCGAGCGAAGAGGGTGCCGGCTGGATCTATGCCGACCTCTTCCTTGCGCTCATGGTCGTGGGTCTCGGGTCTGCCGTCATCACGTCGTCGTCGCCGTCCGGGCCGTCGGCAACCACCGCTCCGAAAACGTTCCAGTTGAGTTGCACAGAGTTCGCCGTGAGGGTCCCGGCAAACGTCGCAGGGGGCGGACCGCAGATCGAGCAGGCCGTGTCAGAGGAGATCACGCGCCGCGGGTGGGCGCCGGAAGCATCCAAGCCCGGCCTTGTCATCGTGATGGGCGGTTTCTCCGGAGGCGAGTCGCCGGGTGACGGCGACGGGCGTGCCAAGGCGTTGCTGCCCCGGTTGCGTGCGGCAACACCCATCCTGCAGCAGGTCGAGATGCGCACGGCAGGGGCCCAGTCCGTGCGCGTGAACGGGAACACCACGAACGTCGGCGGAGCCGGTTCGTTCCTGATGGTGGTGTACCTGTTGTTCAGTGGCCCGCCGTTGACGGAAGATTGCACTCGTTAGGAGTCCTTATGAGCTTGTCCGCCCACGCCCACCAGGATGCCGTCGCGGCTGTCGACAAATGGTTGACGGTCTCGAAGCAGGCTGACTCCCTCGGCGCGAGCGCCCGGGGTTTCGTCGACGACCTGCGCGGCAATCTCAACCAGCGCGAATGGTCACGGGTCAATGTCGAGCAGATCCTTCCCTTCCGGTCGGAGACCCCCAGGTTGCTGCTCGTCATCCGTGCCGGCGCGTTGTTCCTGCCGATCCTCATGACGTGGCTCGCCCTGTCGCAGGTGATCGGGCCGTTTGCGCTGTACCTGCAGAACCAGCAGAGCAGTGCCAACTTCCTGTGGTTCTGGCAGACGAACCCGGGCGGCGCATTCGCCGAGGTCTGGAGTCTGGGTCACGTGGCACTGACTGCAGCGGCAGTTCTCGCCTTCCTCACCGTTCTCACGATGCGCATTGCATGGTGGGAGACCTCCCGCGCCGAGCGCACGGAGCAGGTGTACGCCGAGATGCTCGCAGCCCTCGAGTTCTACTTCGTGTCGGCCCGCGACAACTGAGCGAGAGCGGCAACGCTCAGCAGGACAAGGAACGCTCCCGCACCGCGCAGAAGCGTCAGTTCCTCGTTCAGGGCGGTCACGCCGATCGCGATCGAGACCACGGGCTCGATGGTGCTCAACACGGCAGCCTCGCCCGCACCGATGCGGGCGACACCTGCAAAGAAGAACCCCATCGCGATGATCGTCGAGAACATCGCAGCGGCGACGATGGCGCTCCAACCGGTCGAGTCGGTCGGCATTGACGGCCGTGTCAACGCAAAGATCAGCAGATGCGCCGCAGCGGCCCCGAGCATCACGTACATGAGTGAGATGAATGCACCCGCGTGGTGCACGACCTTGCTGCTCACCAGGATGTATCCCGAGTACCACCCGGCAGCCCCCAGCATCAGGACCACACCGGTCCATGAACCGGCCTGCACCTGGCCGGCCGTCAGTGCGGTGCCTGCCAGGGCAACAGCAAGGCACGCCATCACGCGTGACGACGGTGCGTGCCGGAACACGACCCACCCCGCGAGCACGACGAACACCGGGTACGAGTAGAAGATCACCGTGGCGAGACTGATGTCGATGCGGTCGACGCCGAAGAAGAAGAAGCTCGCCTGTGGTGCGTAGCCGGCGGCCCCCAGCAGGAAAAGTCGGGCCTCGATGGACCGTGGCGGTCGCGGTTCGTCACGCTTGAGGGTGAACCGGATGGCCAGCATCACGATGGAGGCAATGACGAAACGCGCGGCCAGCATGCCGAACGGTTCGGCCCCGTGGTCGTAGGCAACCCGTGCGAACCACGGCAGGAGACCGAATGCCGCGCCGCTGACCAGGATGTAGAGAACGCCCACGTGTCAACGGTAGTGGCGGGGTGCTCAGTTCTCCGGCTCTTTGATCGCCTCGGACATCGCACGGTCGCGCTTCATCACGTTGCGCACGAGAACCGTGCCGATCGTGGCCAGGCCCACGATCATGAATCCGAACGTGAGGTACTGCAGCGATCCGCCGCGGTCACCGGCCTGCTCCGGCTTCTTTCCGCATCCGGGCCGCGGCAGGAAGCCGATGCAGTCATCGGGTTCACGGTCGAGGTCGTACACGTAGGTCGAGTCGGGCGCGGGCGGAAGGGTGGTGTCGGTTGTGCCGGCGGCGTTGGCGGTGGCGATGCCGAACGGAGCGAGGGTGATCACGGATGCACAGATGATCGCTCGGGTGCGGGACATAACACCATCGTCACACGCGAAGTAGGGTGGGACAAATCATGGAGGCATCAGAACGGTCACACCACGACGTGGTGCTCGTGGTCGATTTCGGTGCCCAGTACGCGCAGCTCATCGCCCGCCGTGTGCGCGAGGCCCGCGTGTACTCCGAGATCGTGCCCCATCGGATCTCTGCCGACGAGGTGCGCGCCCGTGCGCCGAAGGCCATCATCCTGTCGGGCGGGCCGAAGAGCGTGCACGTCGACGGGGCACCGACCCTCGACCCCGCCATCTACGGTCTCGGAATCCCGATTCTCGGAATCTGCTACGGCTGTCAACTGGTTGCACAGCAGCTCGGCGGCACCGTCGCGCGCGGCGGCCGCGGGGAGTACGGCCGGGCGACTCTCACACGGTGCGGTGAATCGTCACTGCTGGCGCGGTCCGCCCCCGACGCACACGACGTGTGGATGAGCCACTTTGATTTCGTGAGCGAAGCCCCTGCCGGGTTCGTCACCACCGCATCAACCCCCGATGCCCCGCATGCGGTCATCGAGAACGCAGCGCTCGGTATCTACGGCGTGCAGCATCACCCCGAGGTCGTCCACTCGGCGCACGGTCAGGAGACCCTCGAACGTTTCCTCGTCGAGATCGCCGGATGTGCCCGCGACTGGACCATGGCGAACATCGTCGATGACCAGGTTGCCGCGATCCGTGAACAGGTCGGCGGCGAGCGCGCGATCTGCGGTCTGTCGGGCGGTGTGGATTCCTCCGTCGCCGCCGCGTTGGTGCACCGCGCCATCGGCTCCCAGCTCACGTGCGTGTACGTCGACACCGGTCTCATGCGTCGCGGCGAGAGCGAACAGGTCGTCGAGACCTTCCGCCGCAGCATGGGCATCGAGCTGATCCATGTCGACGCCGGTGATCGGTTCTTCGAGAAACTCCGCGGTGTCACCGACCCGGAGGCGAAGCGCAAGGCGATCGGCGAGTTGTTCGTTCGCATCTTCGAGGAGCACACGGGCGGCATCACCGACGCAAGGTTCCTCGTGCAGGGAACCCTGTACCCGGACATCGTCGAGAGCGGCGGCGCCGACGGGACCGCCGCGGTCATCAAGAGCCACCACAACGTGGGGGGCCTTCCGGACGACATGGTTCTCGAGCTGTGCGAGCCGTTGCGCGCACTCTTCAAGGACGAGGTGCGCAGGGTGGGAATCGAGCTCGGTCTCGCCGACGAGATCGTGTGGCGCCAGCCGTTCCCCGGGCCGGGGCTCGGCGTGCGGATCATCGGCGAGGTCACCCCGGAGAAGGTGGCCACCCTGCAGCATGCCGACGAGATCGTTCGCCACGAGGTCAGGGCGGCCGGTCTCGAGCGCGAGATCTGGCAGGCGTTCGCCGTGCTCGCCGACATCCGCAGTGTGGGGGTGATGGGGGACGAACGCACCTACGGGCACCCGATCATCATCCGGGCGGTCACCAGCGATGACGCCATGACAGCGGACTGGGCACGGTTGCCCCATGACCTGCTGGAGAAGATGTCGAACCGGATCATCAACGAGGTCCCGGGCATCAACAGGGTGGTCTACGACGTGACTTCCAAGCCCCCCGGCACCATTGAATGGGAGTGACGCCGGCATAGTTTTCCAAGCGGGGCAAGGGTTTGCGCCGGGTCGAAGGCGATTTCCGGAGAGACCCAACTACCGTGAGAGGGTCATGCGTGAGACCCCTCAACACCGCCGCTCCCGCCGGTCTGCCGTCGCCAGCATGGTCTGTGCGGCCCTGCTGGCAGGTGTCGCAGTCGCCCCCACGGGCGTGTCGGCCGACTCGATCGACGAGAAGCGCCGTCAGGCCGAGGCCATAGCCGACCAGCTCGAGAACCTGGCCGACCAGATGAACTCGCTGGGAGAGGACTACTCCGAGTCGCTCGTCGAGCAGGCCGATCTCGCCGTCGAGATCGAACAGGCCCAGTCCGATGTGGCGGCGGCAGAGGCGCAGCTGTCGCAGATGCGCGGCACCCTCTACATGTCGGCGGTCACCCAGTTCATGCACGGCGGCCGGAACTCGACCCTGACGAACCTGTTCGCATCGGCCGGCGGCGTGCAGGATGCCCTCCAGCGCTCGCAGTTGACCTCGATCGCCATGAACCAGGGTTCGTTGACGACTGACTCACTCGATGCAACGGCCACCGAACTGGTGAAGAAGAAGGCAGTGCTCGAGCGCAAGCGCAAGCAGGCCGAGAACGTTGCGGCCTACGTTCTGAAGCGCAAGGAGTCCGCCGAGGCACTCTCGGCGCGTTACGAGGAGCTGCAGGCGTCGGTGCAGGGCGATCTCGCGGTGCTGTTGAGGGAGGAGCGCGAGCGTCGCGAACGTCGCGCGCTCGAGGATGCCCAGCGTGAGGCCGCGGGGTTCAAGAGTCGTTATGCAGCCCTGCAGAGGCGTTACGGGAACATCCCGTCGGTGTCTGCGCGAGCCCAGACTGCCGTCCGTGCGGCACTGTCGCAGCTCGGTGTGCCGTATCGCTACGGCACGAGCCTGCCGGGCCGGGCGTTCGACTGCTCGGGTCTCACCACATACGCGTGGGGCAGGGCAGGCGTGGGTCTGCCGCGCAACTCCCGCCGTCAGTACAACGCCCTGCCGAAGATCCCCAAGCAGTTGGCCCAGCCCGGCGACCTGATCTTCACGGGTTCCCCGATCCATCACGTCGGCATCTATCTCGGCAACGGAACCATGGTGCATGCACCGCAGACCGGCGACGTGGTGAAGATCGGTCCGATCAGATGGTGGAAGGTCGTCGGCGTCGCCCGCCCACGATGACAACCGCTACCGTCGGTGCCCATGCAGGGGATCAACGAGCAGAACCTCGAGAAGTGGCTCGACGACAACATCGACGGTGCTCGCGGCCCCTACGCCTACTCGTTGATCGCTGGCGGTCGCAGCAACCTCACTTTTCACGTCACTGATTCGAACGGCAGGCAGATGGTCCTGCGCCGGCCGCCCATGGGCCATGTGCTTGCCACCGCCCACGACATGGCCAGGGAGCACCGCATCATGTCCGCCGTCGGCATGACTGATGTCCCGGTTCCGGAGACCCTCGGAGTGTGCCTCGACACGGCCGTCAACGATGCCCCGTTCTATGTGATGTCGTTCGTGCCGGGTGTCGTGCTCGACAGTCCCGAGAAGGGCGGGTTGCTCCCGGAGGCCCTGCGCACGCCGGCGTCGGAGCACCTGATCGATGTGCTCGCCGATCTGCACGCAGTGGACGTCGATGCGGTGGGTCTCGGTGACCTCGCCAAGCGAGAGGGCTACGTGGAACGACAGGTGAAGCGTTGGTCGACCCAGTGGGCGAACTCGAGGACACGCGAGCTTCCCGCAATCGAGGAAGTCGCGGGACTTCTTGCCGCGAGCATCCCGCGGCAGCAGGGCGTCGCTATTGCGCACGGCGACTACCGCTTCGGGAACTGTCTCACGAACACCGAGACCGGCCGCATCGCCGCGGTGCTCGACTGGGAGCTGTGCACGCTGGGCGACCCGCTCGCGGACCTCGGATACGTGGGCATCTACTGGACAGACCCGGGCATGCCGCTCACGCGCACCAACGACCCGTCCGGAATCGCCGGGTTCTGCTCCTTCGATCACCTGGTCGAGCGCTACGCACGGCGCACCGGGCGCGACGTGTCGGACATCTCGTACTACAGGGCGTTCGCCAGTTTCCGTCTTGCGGTGATTGCCGAGGGTGTGTACGCGCGGTACCTGCACGGGGCGATGGGTGACCAGCAGATCGATCTCGAGCCGATGAAGCTCACCGTGGACAACCTGGCCGAGACCGCACTTGCGGCGTTGAAGGGGAGAAGGCAATGACACTTGTCGGATGGGAGAAGGGTTCGTTCACGGCGGCGACATACACGCGTGACACGTACCGCCGGGGATCAGGGCCGGTGGTGATCGTGGTGCACGAGATACCGGGCATCACGCCGGCGGTGGAGAGGTTCGCGAACGACGTGGTCGATGCGGGGTTCACAGTTGTCATGCCCGACCTCGTGGGAACGCCCGGCCGTGAGGTGTCGGGGGCGTACATGGCGTCGTCGATGCTCAAGGTGTGCATCTCGAAGGAGTTCACCAACATGGCGCTGAACCGCACCTCGCCGATCATCGCGTGGCTCCGTGCGCTCGCGCGGGCGCTGCATACCGAGGTCGGCGGCAAGGGTGTCGGCGCGGTCGGCATGTGTTTCTCCGGTGGTTTCGCCCTCGGCATGATGGTCGACGACATCATGGTCGCACCGGTTCTGGCCCAGCCGTCGATGCCGTTCGCAGTGGGCGGTGCCCGTGCGGCCGATCTCAACCTGTCGCCCGATGACGCTGCGGTGATCGCCGAGCGCGCCGCCGCCGGTTGCCAGGTGCTCGGGCTGCGCTACGACGCCGACAAACTCGTGGGCGATCGCTTCGCGACCCTCACCCGACTGCTCGGTGATGCGTTCATCGCAGTCGAGATACCGTCGACCAGCAAGAAGGACCACAGCGTGCTCACCGAGCAGCGCCACGAACCGAGCGTGCAGAAGGTGATCGGTTTCTTCGCGGAGAAACTGAAGTAGCTAGCGGGGCCCGCCGTCCACGGGCAGCAACGTGCCCGTGGTGTAGCTGCCGGCATCGCTCGCGAGGTACAGCGCCGCACCCACGATCTCGTCAGGCCGGCCGCCGCGCTGCAGCATGTAGGCGCTGCGCGCACGGGCCTCGAACTGTTCCATGTCCCACGCCTTCGATATGTCGGTGAGGAAGGGTCCCGGCACGATGCAGTTCACGCGCACGTGAGGGGCGTAGGTGCGCGCGAGCCCCATCGTCAGGTTGTTCACCGCTGCTTTCGCCGCGCCGTAGACGACCTCGTTCGGTGACGGTCGTGTGCTCGCGATCGACGACACGTTGATGATGGAACCACCGCGCACGGTTCCGTTGCCGTCGGGCGTCGTCATGTGTGTGCCGATCAGGGCCGACAGACGGAACGGCCCCTTCAGGTTCACACCCATCACCTTGTCGTACAGGTCCTCGGTGACCTCGACGAGAGAGGAGTACAGCGGCGACATGCCGGCGTTGTTCACGAGGACATCGATCCGCCCGAATCGCTCGATTGCCGCGCCCGCCAGACGGCCCGCGTCGTCCCACGATGCCGCGTGGTACGCGACGGCGAGTGCCTCACGGCCCCGGTCGCGCACCAGCTGTGCGACCTCCTCGCAGTTCTCGAGCTTGCGGCTCGCCACCACCACGTTCGCGCCGTGGTCTGCGAATGCGAGCGCCATCTCGCGGCCGAGCCCACGGCTGCCACCCGTGATGATCGCGGTGCGCCCTTCCAGGGAGAACAGGTCACGTGTCGTCATGTTGTTGCCTTCGTCGAGTAGTCGGGATGCGAGAAAGATGCGATGCGCGCCTCGAGAGTCGACGCTGCATCGAGCAGAAGATGACGGGCGAGCAGCCCCTTGGCTGCCTTCGCGTTGTGCCCGCCGACCACCCCGCCCTTCTTCGCGACGAGGTCCACGTGCACAACATTCGCCAGGCCGGACCAGTCGAGAGCGGCCTTGTGCTCCTGCGGCAGCAGGTCGACGATCACTGCCGACTTCACTGCACCCGCGAGCGCCTCGGTCATGTCATCGCGCCACCAGGAACTCATGGTGCCGAAGGGGGCGAGCCGGGCCCCCATCTTCAGGCGGTAGTCGGGCACGGGGTCATCGGCCCGCACGACCCCTGCAAGCCCGGAGGGAACGAAGATGCGCCGTAGCAGGGGGGAGCGCACTGCCGACGGGACCGATGCGAGATCGAGATGGTCCCAGACGACCCCGGTGTAGCGCTTCCATGCGGGAAGGCCGGGGGAGCCGACGAGCGCCGAGTTCTGACGGCGTGCGTGCTCGAGATGAGCACCCTTCACTCCGAGAAGCTTCTGGTCCCCACCGCGGACCTTCGCCAGGGCCAGCACGACGTCGGCTCTGTAGGGCCCGAGGTCGCGTGCGAACACACCTGATTCCGGTGACCACGGCCGGCGGGCGTCGCCGCCGGTGGCCTTGCCCTCGGACGGCGGCAGCAGGACGACAAATGGTGTCGCTCCCATAGTGTGTAACCCCCTTGTTTCCTCCTACGCTATGCGCATGCGAGTACACGTTGACCCATCCAAGTGCCAAGGGCACAACCGTTGCTATGCGCTGGCCCCCGAGTTGTTCGATGTCGACGATCTGGGCAATGCGTTCGAACTGAACGACGGAGTCGTTCCCGCAGCACTCGAGGACAAGGCACGTCTCGCTGTCGCCAACTGTCCTGAATTCGCAATCTCGATCGAAGACTGAGAAAAGGAACCCCCGATGACCGACACCGTTTACGGACCCGTTACCGACTGGGCAACCGACTTCGACCACGGCGCGCCCGAGTACAACGCAAATGTCCACGAGATCTGGGACAACCTGAAGGCATCCGGTTGCCCGATCGCCCACACCGAGCGCTACGGCGGTGTGTGGCTGCCGCTCACGCACGAAATGGTGCACGAGATCGCATACGACACCGACCATTTCACGAGCCGCAGCGTGGTTGTCGGCCAGCTGAAGCCCTCGCAGGTCGAGGACTCGATGCCGGCCCCGATCGGTGGCGCGCCGCCGATCACCTCCGACCCGCCGTTCCACCAGCACGCACGTCGCATCCTCCTGCCGGCCTTCGCGCCGAAGAAGATCGACCCGCTGCGTGACGAGGTCCGCCAGATGTGCCATGACCTCATCGACAAGATGGGTGACAAGGACCTGGTCGACGCCGCGTTCGAGTACGCACAGCACATTCCCGTGATGGTCATCGCATCGATGGCCGGCCTTCCGAAGGAAGACGGCGACATCTTCCGCTCGTGGGTCCATGTCATCCTCGAGGGAATCGGTGAGTCGCGCGAGGAGCGCGAGCCGGTGTTCCTGGCTCTGAACGAGTACCTGGACAAGGCCGTCAAGGAGAAGATGGCGAACCCCGGTGACGACCTCATCAGCTTCCTGCTCGAGGCCGAGATCATGGGCAACAAGCTCTCGCCCGAGCACGTGCGCGGCACCATCATCCTCCTGATGGTCGCAGGCATCGACACCACCTGGAGCGGCATCGGCAACTCGATCTGGCACCTGGCGACCAACGCAGTCGACCGCCGCCGTCTGGTCGAGAACCCGGGCATGATCCCGATGGCGATCGAGGAGTTCCTCCGTGCATACGCACCCGTGACCATGGCCCGCCTCGTCAAGGAGGACTACGAGTTCCACGGTGTGCAGATGAAGGAAGAGGACTGGGTGTTGCTGCCCTTCCCGGCCGCAAACCGCGACCCGAACCAGTTCGAGGATGCCGACAAGGTCATCATCGACCGCGAGGCGAACCGCCACGCGGCATTCGGCCTCGGCATCCACCGCTGCATCGGTTCGAACCTCGCGCGTCTCGAGATGAACGTTGCGGTCGAGGTCTTCCTCGAGCGCTTCCCCGACTTCGAGCTCAACACCACCGAAGAGATGGTGTGGAGCACGGGTCAGGTGCGCGGACCGCGCAAGCTGCCGCTGCGCATCAACGCACGCGCGTAACAAACGCAACCGTTCACTGACACGACACAACCTGGTCGTACAATGACCGGGTCATGACAGTGCCGAATCTCGAATCTTCCGGGTCCAGCATCCCGTTGAACCCGGAACAACAAGATGCGGTGTACCACCCGGGCGGACCCCTGCTGGTCGTGGCCGGCGCCGGCTCGGGCAAGACCCGTGTTCTCACGCAGCGCATCGCATGGTTGCTGAGCCAGGGCGTGCACCCGAGTGCGATCCTCGCCATCACCTTCACCAACAAGGCAGCCGACGAGATGCGCCACCGTGTGGCCGATCTGGTCGGTGATGCGTCGCGGGCAATGTGGGTGACCACCTTCCACAAGTCGTGCGTGCGCATCCTGCGCCAGCATGCCGAGTTGCTCGACTACCCGAAGCAGTTCACCATCTACGACTCGCAGGACTCGAAGCGTCTCGTGGGCTACGTGATCCGCGACATGGGGCTCGACCCGAAGAAGTTCCCTGCAGGGGCCGCCCAGTCGCGCATCAGTCTGTGGAAGAACGAGATCGTCACGCCGTCACGTGCATTCGACACCGCAGAGCACATCGCCGCGCGTCGCCACGCCGAGATCTACCGCGAGTACCAGGCGCGCCTCGTGAAGGCCGGCGCCATGGACTTCGACGACCTCCTCGTCAACGTGGTGCGCCTGTTCGAGCAGCACCCCGACGTGCTGCGCCACTACCAGCAGCGTTTCCAGCACGTGCTCATCGACGAGTTCCAGGACACCAACCAGGCGCAGAACCGCATCGTGCTCATGCTGGGTGAACTGCACAAGAACGTCTGTGTGGTGGGTGACAGCGACCAGAGCATCTACAAGTTCCGCGGTGCCGACATGCGCAACATCGAGGCCTTCGAGAGTGCGTTCGGCGAGGCCACGGTGGTCGTGCTGTCGCAGAACTACCGCAGCACCCAGACGATCCTCTCGGCCGCCAACGCCGTCATCTCGCAGAACGTGGGCCGCCGCCCGAAGGACCTGTGGACTGCCGCCGGCAACGGCGAGCGCATCGTGCGCTACTACGCGGAGGACGAGTACGACGAGGCCTCGTGGGTGGCGTCCACCGCACGCGAGCTCAACAACAACGAGGGCCGACCCTGGGGTGACATCGCTGTCATGTACCGCACCAACGCGCAGAGCCGTGCGGTCGAGGAGTCGCTCATGCGCTCGGGCATCCCGTACAAGGTCGTCGGCGGCACCAGGTTCTACGACCGTCGCGAGGTGAAGGACGCGATTGCGTACCTGCGTGCGGGCGCCAACCCGCTCGACGAGGTCAGCATCAAGCGCGTGCTCAACGTGCCGAAGCGCGGCATCGGTGACACCAGCATCGGCAAGGTCGACCTGTTTGCCGCCACGCACGGGCTGTCGTTCATCGATGCAATGCGCCGCGCACCCGAGGCGGGTGTCGGCGGCGCTGCAGCCAAGGGCATCGCCGCTTTCGTCACGCTGGTCGACACCATGAACGCTGCGCTGGCCGACGGACCGGCAGCGTTGCTCGAGGTCGCAATGAACGACAGTGGCTATCTCACCGAACTCGAGAACGAGGACACAGTCGAGGCCGCCGGGCGGCTCGAGAACATCGCAGAACTGATCGGATCGGCTGCCGAGTTCACACAGGTCGACGAGTTCCTCGAGCAGGTTGCGCTCGTGGCCGACACCGACGACCTCGACGGCGAGAACCACGTGGTGCTGATGACGCTGCACTCGGCCAAGGGGCTCGAGTTCCCCGCTGTGTTCCTTGTCGGCTGCGAAGAGGGAATCTTCCCCCACAACCGCGCGCTCACCGAGCCCGACGAGCTCGAGGAGGAGCGTCGTCTCGCCTACGTGGGTCTCACACGTGCACGCGAGCGGTTGTTCGTGTCGCACGCGTGGCACCGCATGCTGTTCGGCCAGTCGCAGTACAACCCGCCCTCACGCTTCCTCGCCGAGATCCCGCTCGAGTTGTTCGACCGCCAGGGCAACGTTGATTCCGGTGCCGACCACGGCCGCAGCTACGGGCGCACGCCGGGCGACTGGCACGACGCCGACGTTCCCGCCTACAGGCGCCGGCACGACGATGAGCCCGAGGGTCGCACGTTCGGCGCAAAGAGGGCAGAGCGCGCGATGCGTCAACCGGCCCAGCCGCGCAACACCGAGCACCTGAGCGACCTGAAGGTCGGCGACGACGTCGAGCACGCAGTGTTCGGCGAGGGTGTGGTCATCGAGATCAAGGGCACCGGCGACAAGGCCGAGGTCACGGTTCGGTTCCGCGAGCGGGGCACCAAACACCTCGCTCTGGCGTGGGCCCCGCTGAAGAAACTGTCGTGAACATGCCCCGCACGGGTTTCCGTGGGTAAAAATGGTGTCATGAAAGCGGCCATCCTCATCGAGAGTCTCACGGGCAACACCTGGAAGGCGGGCGAGATGATCGCCGCCAATCTCCAGCAGGAGAACTGGACCATCACCGGTCTGTCTGCGGTGAAGACACCCGACCATGCATCGATCCAGGAGGCCGACACCGTCATCGTCGGCACATGGGTGCACGGTCTGTTCGTGGTGGGCCAGGCGCCGTGGGCTGTTGACCGGCTGCGTGCCCTGCCGGCGATGTCGGGCAAGAAGGCAGTCGCGTTCTGCACCTTCGCACTGAACCCGGGCAAGTCGCTCGACGTCATGACCGACACGTTGCTGTCACGCGGTGCCGAGGTCGTCGGCGGTCTTGCGTTGCACCGGGGGAAGCTGGCCGCGCACTCCGAGGAGTTCGCGATCCGCCTGGTCGACTCGCTCAGCGCGCGCTGAGCAGCCTCACGGCGTGGTGGGTGAGGTCACCCCACGCAGGTCGATGTAGAGGGTCCGACGGTTCTCGACGATCGGGCGCACCGAGTCGGGAAGCTGCAGGTCGTCGACCGACAGTTTCCTCTTGTCGCAGTCAACGAACTCGCGGGTTCCCGGCGTGTGCGTGACGAGGCACCGGCTGTCCCGGTCGGCCGGGTATCCGTAGTAGACCCTCCAGCCGCGCGCCGGGTCGTCACCCGTGTGGTCGAGCACGATCGAGCGCACGCCGTCAGGGCTCTTCAGGTCGGGGAACAGCAGGGGGCCGTCCTTGGCGATCGACCGCGCCATGGTCTCGACCTTGCCCACCTCGAACACCTTGTTCGCGATCTTGTCGTTGGGGTCGGCTCGCTCGGTGATGGTGGCCGCGACCACCCACAGGCCCGCAAAGAACAGGGCAAAGAACACGATGCCGCCCACGACGGGCACGACGGCCCGCGCCAGGGGGGAGCGCAAACGGGGGGTTTTCATGACCCCCATTGTGGCGGGTTGGTGGTCGGGAGCCTGTTCGGCGTAGGGTTTCTTTTCTGTGAAGCGCCCCTACCGAGTCGTCGTTGCCAAGCCAGGCCTTGATGGTCATGACCGCGGAGCCAAGACCATCACCCGTGCCCTGCGTGACCATGGGTTCGAGGTCATCTACACCGGTCTGCACCAGACCCCGGAGCAGATCGCCGAGACCGCGATGCAGGAGGACGCCGACGCCGTCGGACTGTCACTGCTCTCCGGTGCGCACAACACGCTGTTCCCGCGCGTCATGGAGGAGCTCACGAGCCGTGACATGGCAGACGTTCTCGTGTTCGGCGGCGGGGTCATCCCCGATGCCGATGCCCGCGTGCTTCGCGAACAGGGGGTGGGCAACATCTTCGGGCCCGGCTCGTCATTGAAGGCCATTTGTCAGTGGCTCGAAGAAGAACTCGACAACCGCGAATAGAAAGACAACGGAGCAACTGATGGATCTCTTCGAGTACCAGGGCAAGCAGTACTTCGCCCGCTACGACATCCCCGTCTCCAAGGGAGACGTGGCGCACACCGTGGACGAGGCCGTGAAGGCAGCAGACGCCGCCGGCTACCCCGTGGTCGTGAAGGCGCAGGTGCAGGTCGGCGGTCGCGGCAAGGCCGGCGGCATCAAGCTGGCGAACGACGCCGACGAGGTGCGCACGCACGCCGGGAACATCCTCGGCATGGACATCAAGGGTCACCTGGTGAAGCGCGTGTGGGTGGAGAACGCGAGCGACATCGCAGAGGAGTACTACGCGTCGTTCACGCTCGACCGCGGGGCCAAGAAGCACCTGCTCATGCTGAGCAAGGAGGGCGGTGTCGAGATCGAGGAGGTCGCGGCGAAGAACCCGTCTGCGATCCTCATGCTGCACGTGAACCCTGTCGACGGCCTCTCCGCCGAGGCAGCCATGAAGGCTGCCGTCGACGCACGCATCCCCGAGAAGGCCCAGCAGGGCGTGGCCGACATCCTCGTGAAGCTGTACCGCTGCTTCACCGAGGGTGA
This sequence comes from uncultured Bifidobacterium sp., assembly GCA_964513585.1. GTDB lineage: Bacteria > Actinomycetota > Acidimicrobiia > Acidimicrobiales > Ilumatobacteraceae > UBA2093. The sequence continues at coordinate 40,319 of CAZENK010000011.1, forward strand.
CTGCGACCTTGCCGAGATCAACCCGTTGATCCTGAAGCCCACCGGCGAGGTGCACGCGCTCGACGCAAAGGTGAGCCTCGACGCGAACGCCGACTTCCGCCACCCCGAGTGGGAGGAGTTCAAGGCGACCGAGGAACTCGATGCACGCGAGAAGCTCGCACGCGAGAAGGGCCTGCAGTACATCGGCCTCGACGGCACCGTCGGCATCATCGCAAACGGTGCGGGGCTCGCAATGAGCACGCTCGACGTGGTGAACCAGGTCGGCGGGACCGCCGCCAACTTCCTCGACATCGGCGGCGGCGCGAACGCCGACCTGATGGCGGGAGCACTCGAGGTCATCAACTCCGACCAGAACGTGAAGAGCATCTTCATCAACATCTTCGGTGGCATCACCCGCGGCGAGGAGGTCGCCAAGGGAATCGTCGAGGCCCTCGGCCGCGTCGACCTGCGCGCACCGATCGTGATCCGCCTCGACGGCACGAACGCCGAGGAGGGCCGCACGATCCTGGCGAACGCCGGCATCCCCGAATCGAAACTCATCAGCAAGCCCACCATGCTCGAGGCAGCGCGCGCAGCGGTTGCCCTCGCGAAGTAAGGATCGAACAGTCATGGCAATCTTCGTCAACGAAAACACCAAGGTCATCGTGCAGGGTCTCACCGGCGGCCAGGGCAAGTACCACGGTCTCCGCAACAAGGCCTACGGCACGCAGGTCGTCGCGGGCGTGACGCCCGGCAAGGGCGGAACCGATGTCGAGGGCATCCCGGTCTACAACAGCGTGGCCGAGGCCGTCGCTGCAACCGGTGCCACCGCATCATTCGTCACCGTGCCCCCGAAGGCTGCATCGGCCGCGATCCTCGAGGCCGCAGCCGCTGGCATCACCTTCATCGTCTGCATCACCGAGGGCATCCCCGCCCAGGACGAGGCGCGCACCTACAACATCCTCGTTCGCGATTTCCCGAACGTGCGGTTGCTCGGCCCTAACTGCCCGGGAATCATCAGCCCCGGCAAGTGCAACATCGGGATCACTGCCGGTGAGATCGCCGAACTGCCGTCCGCGGGCGGGCCGAACGTGGGCATCGTGTCGCGCTCGGGCACGCTCACGTACCAGGCGCTCTACGAACTGAAGCAGCGCGGCATCGGCGTGTCGACGTGTGTCGGCATCGGCGGCGACCCGGTCCCGGGCACCTCGTTCATCGACTGCCTGCGCGAGTTCCAGAACGACCCCGAGACGCACGCGATCATCATGATCGGTGAGATCGGCGGTTCTGCCGAGGAAGAAGCCGCGGAGTTCATCAAGGCGAACGTGACCAAGCCCATGTCGGCCTACATCGCCGGTGTCACAGCGCCTGCAGGCAAGAAGATGGGCCATGCCGGCGCGATCGTGTCGGGCGGCAAGGGCACTGCACAGGGCAAGATGGACGCGCTCCGTGACGCGGGCGTGAAGGTCGGTCAGAACCCCACCGAGGCGGGCGAACTGATGGCCGAGATCGTCGCCGGGTTGCGCTGAGTGCCGCGCGCACTTCTCTCCGTCTACGACAAGACCGGAATCGTTGAGTTCGCATCGGCGCTGCATGCGCTGGGGTGGTCGCTCGTCTCCAGTGGGGGCACAGCGGCGACGCTGAGCGCAGCCGGTGTGCCCGTCACCGACGTGGCCGACATCACGGGCATGCAGCCGATACTGGATCACCGTGTCGTCACCCTGCACCCGAAGGTGCACGGCGGCATTCTTGCCGACCGCGACAAGCCCCGGCACCTCGAGGAACTCGAGCAACACGGCATCGATGAAGTCGATCTCGTCGTGGTGAACCTGTACCCGTTCGGTGCACAGCCCGGGGTCGATCTCATCGACATCGGCGGGCCTGCCATGGTGCGCGCGGCAGCGAAGAATTTCGCCCACGTGGGCGTCGTGGTTGACACCGCCGACTATGCCGATGTTCTCGAGATGATCGAGGGCGGGTTCTTCGGCATCGCCGCACGACGCATCCTCGCCCAGAAGGCGTTCCGCATCACGAGCGCCTACGACGCAGCGATCGCGTCGTGGCTGGCCGACGAGAGTCCCGACCGGGCGAGCGCCACCGTGCCGCCGATCCTCACGATGGTGGCCGAACGTGCCGAGGTCCTTCGCTACGGCGAGAACCCGCACCAGACCGGTGCGCGCTACCGGCTGCCGGGTGTCGAGAGCTGGTGGGACTCGGCGGTGCAGCTGAACGGCAAGGAGATGTCGTATCTCAACGTGCTCGACACCGAGGCTGCATGGCAGTTGGTGAGTTCGTTCGACCGACCGGCGGCAGTGGTCGTGAAGCATGCAAACCCCTGCGGTGTCGCTCTTGCACCGACGGTGCTCGAGGCGTACACCAGGGCCCACGCGGCCGACCCGGTGAGTGCATTCGGCGGGATCGTGGCGGTGAACGGCGAGGTGAACGGCGAGACCGCCGCCGAGATCTCGCGTGTGTTCACCGAGGTCGTCATCGCGCCGTCGTTCACCTCTGACGCACTCGAGATTCTCTGTGCGAAGGAGAACCTTCGCCTCATCGAGGCCGTGGCGCCGTTCAACTCGATGGCGATCTCCGTCCGCTCGATCGACGGCGGGCTGCTCGTCCAGTCGGTCGACGAGATGGACGACTCGCTCGATGATTTCTCGGTGGTGACCGACCGTGCACCCACCGATGACGAGTGGCAGGACCTGTTGCTCGCATGGCAGACGGTGTCGGCCACGTGGAGCAATGCGATCGTGCTCGCGAACTCGGGTGTGGTGGTCGGCGTCGGCGGTGGGCAGCCGAACAGGGTCGATGCCGCGCGCATCGCCATCGGCCGGGCCGGTGAGTCGGCCCGTGGTGCCGTTGCCGCCAGCGACGCGTTCTTCCCGTTCGGCGACACGGTCGAGGAACTCGCCGCGGCCGGTGTCTCGGCCGTGATCCAGCCGGGGGGCAGCGTGCGCGACGCCGAGTCGATTGCGGCCGCGAACGCCCACGGCATCGCCATGGTCCTCACCGGAACGCGCCACTTCCGCCACTAGGCGAGGCCGTAGACTGCACGAATGGCGCGTATCGGAGACCTTCTCGCAGCGGGACGCACGTTCTCGTTCGAGTTCTCACCCCCGAAGTCGGCGTCTGCCTCCATGTCCCTCGGGCGCACGATCGCCGAGCTCGAGTCGCTGGCGCCCTCGTTCGTGTCCGTGACCTACGGTGCCGGCGGGTCCACGCGCGAGCACACCCGCGACACCGTGCTGTGGGTGAAGAAAGAGACCAACGTTCCCCCGATGCCGCACCTGACCTGTGTCGGGCACACGCGCCAGGAGATCACCGACATCATCAGCACGTACGTCGAGGCCGGCATCGAGAACGTGCTCGCCCTGGCGGGGGACCCGCCGAAGAACCCCGAGGATGCCGCACCGAGCGACTTCACCTACGCGATCGAGCTCGTGGAGCACGTGCGTTCCATCACCGACATGGGCATCGGGGTTGCGGCGCACCCCGAGGGGCACCCGCGGTCTCCTGACCTGGCGACGGACAGGCGTCACCTGGCCGAGAAGCTGCGCGTCACCGATTTCGCCACGACCCAGTTCTTCTTCGACATCGACCACTACCTGTCGCTCGTGAACGACCTCGCCGATCTCGGCGTGACCAAGCCGGTGGTTCCGGGAATCATGCCGGTCACGAACATCGCGCAGGTCGAGCGCATGGCCGAGCTGTCCGGCGCGGCGTTCCCCGGCTGGCTTCGCGAGCGCCTCGAGGCCGGCCGCACCCCCGAGGACGTGCGACGCATCGGTGTCGAGGCCGCCACGGAACTGTGCGCCTCGTTGCTCGAGGCAGGGGCACCCGGGCTGCACTTCTACACCCTGAACAAGTCCACGGCCACGCGCGAGATCTACGCACAGTTGGGTCTCCCCGTCGCCTGACAACGACATCCGCATGAGTTACTCCGAACAGCAACAGGCACAGTCGGGCACGCCCGCGTGGGGCACACGTCGCGGCCCCATCGTCCCCTATGTCCCGGGCCTCGACGGTCTCCGCGCGCTCGCTGTCATCGCGGTCATCGTCTACCACGCCAACCGCGAGTGGCTCGGCGGCGGGTTCCTCGGTGTCGAGGTCTTCTTCGTCATCTCGGGTTACCTGATCACCCTGCTGTTGATTGCCGAGCGCGAACGTGTCGGCACGGTGTCGCTGAAGGACTTCTGGATTCGTCGCGCGCGCAGGCTGCTGCCGGCGCTCTTCACGTTGCTGATCGGAACGATCACGTACTGCGCGATCTTCGAACCTGACCGCCTCGGCAAGCTCCGCGGGGACGTGGTGGCAGGTGTGCTCTACGGGGCCAACTGGTTCCAGGTGTGGACGGGTTCGTCGTACACCACCGCATCCGAGTTCGCTCCGCTGCGTCACCTGTGGTCGCTCGCGGTCGAGGAGCAGTTCTACATCATCTGGCCCGTGGTCATGTTCGTGCTGCTGCGCAAGCTCGGCAGCCGCACCCTGCCCGTGATCGGTCTGTTGTTCACCGCACTGGCGGCGGCGGTCACGGTCTACTCGGCGATGCTGTTCCGCGAGGGGCCGATCGACACGTTCGCCAAGACCCCCGAGCAGTACATGGAGCTCTTCGGTCGCACCGTGCTGCGCACCGACTTCCTGTATCTCGGCACCGTCACGCGCGCATCGGGCCTGTTGCTCGGCGCCGCACTCGCGACGCTGTGGCGGCCGTGGGCCATCCGCCGCGGCCGCGCAGGGTCGAATGCCAACGGGCTCGACGTGGTCGGTGTGATCGGAATCGTCGCGCTCGGCTTCATGTGCTGGAAGTTCCGTGAGGTGGTGGTGGTCACCGATTCGGGCACTGAGGGGTATGCGTTGCTGTACCGCGGCGGACTTGCCCTCGTCGGGATCGCGAGCGTGATGGCGATCGCCACGGTCACGCACCCCCGTTCGCGTCTCGGCAAGTACGTCATCGGCACCCCCGCGTTGGTCTGGATCGGCAAGCGCTCGTACGGGCTGTACCTGTACCACTGGGTCGTCTTCCAGGCATACCGCAAGAGCGCCGGCGTTGCGCTCACGGTCGAGGAGTTCATCGCCCTCATGGCGATCACCGTCGTGATCACCGAGGCGTCGTACAGGTTCATCGAGATGCCGATCCGCACGGGGAGCGCACGCGAGGCGTGGAACGCATGGCGCGCACGCGGCACAGGCATGCGCGGCCCCGTGCCGATCATCGCGGCCACGCTGGCAGTGGTGCCTCTGTTCTCCATCGTGAGCATGGCCGGCGCGCGGGTCATCCCCGACGAGACCAACGCCAGTCTCGACGACGGCAACGGCGCCGTGGTGACCATCCCGTCGTCATCGGTGCCCGTCGGCTCGAGCACCGTCCCGGCTGTCACGACCACACTGCCGGCGAAGAAGATCGACGTGCTGGCCGTGGGCGACTCGGTGATGCTCGGCGCCGCACGCAGGCTGACGTCTGCCGGTCTCACCGTCGATGCGGTAAAGAACCGCCAGGTGCTCGAGGCACTGCAGGTGTTCAACTACTACAAGAGCGTGAACGAACTCGGTGAGAACGTGGTGATCCACCTGGGCACGAACGGCACCACGAAGGAGACCACGTTCGACCGTGTGCTCGGTGCGCTGCGTGACGTCGACAGGGTGCTCGTGCTCACGGTGCGGGTGCCCGGCCGCGAGTACCAGAACATCAACAACGAGATCATCAACGCCCTGCCGTTGAAGTACCCCAACGTGACGATCCTCGACTGGCTGGCCCATGCCAAGGAGAAGGACGACTGGTTCGCCTCCGACGGGATCCACCTGAACAAAGTGGGTCTGGAGGAGTACGTGGGGTTCATCATGAAGGGCCTCGGTCGGGGCTAGCCGCCGCCGGGAGACCCGCAGTATTGGGTGCCGCCCCGTGGCAGTGCCTACGCTTGGGGCATGACAACTCCCGTACGCATTGCCGTGACCGGCGCCGCCGGCCAGATCGGCTACAGCCTCCTTTTCCGTATCGCATCCGGTGCCGTGTTCGGCCCGAACACCCCGGTGATCCTGCAGCTGCTCGAGATCACCCCCGCGCTCGGCGCGCTCGAGGGTGTGCGCATGGAACTCGACGACTGTGCGTTCCCGTTGCTCGCGGGTGTCGAGTGCACCGACAAAGCAGAGACAGCGTTCGGTGACGCCGACGCGGCGTTCCTGGTCGGTGCGATGCCGCGCAAGGACGGCATGGAGCGCGGTGACCTGCTGAGCGCGAACGGTGGCATCTTCAAGCCGCAGGGCCAGGCCCTGGCCGCCGCCGCCAAGAAGGACGTGAAGGTCCTCGTGGTGGGCAACCCGGCGAACACGAACGCCCTGATCGCGATGAACAACGCAAAGGGTCTCGACCCGCGTCGCTTCACCGCCATGACGCGCCTCGACCACAACCGCGCGCTCACGCAGCTGTCGACCAAGGTCGGCCAGCCGGTGACCGCCATCAAGAAGATGACCATCTGGGGCAACCACTCGAGCACGCAGTACCCCGACCTGTTCCACTGCGAGGTCGGCGGCAAGAACGCCGCGCAGCTCGTGAACGACCAGGCGTGGCTGGAGAACGACTTCATCCCCACGGTGGCAAAGCGCGGCGCCGCGATCATCAAGGCGCGCGGTCTGTCGTCGGCAGCGTCGGCAGCGAACGCAGCCATCGACCACATGCACTCGTGGGTGGCGGGCACGCCCGAGGGTGACTGGGTGTCCATGGCGATCCCGTCCGACGGCAGCTACGGCGTGCCCGAGGGCATCATCTCGTCGTTCCCGTGCGTGTGCAAGAACGGTGAGTACAGCATCGTGCAGGGCCTCGACATCGACGACTTCAGCCGGGCGCGCATCGATGCGTCGGTCGCCGAGCTCATCGAGGAGCGCGACGAGGTCAAGAAGCTCGGGTTGATCTGACGGATCCCCGGGCCTGCCGGCCATAGAGCGGGTCAAGTTGCGGGACCTTGTCCCGCCCCGTATGATTCACGACTAATTCAGTCGGAATTATCAGGAATGACGGACATGACCCAGGCTCACCACATCGAACACCACGGGGCCAACGGCCGCGGGTCGCGCGCTGTGTCCGCATCTGAGGGCACTGGGAGCCTCTCAGGCGGGCGTGTGGCTCTCCGGCGCACTCCGCCCGCGATCATGGGCATCGGCATCTTCCTGGCCGCGATTGCGCTGGCAGTCGTGAGTGCCGCCTACGGCAGCAATGACGACTCGTCGAGCGGGTCCTCTGCTGCAGTCGCAACAACGACTCGGTAGGGCAGTCGACTACTCGTAGACGGTCTGTGACCGCACCTCGGTGAACGCGGTGTCGAGCGCACCGAAAACAGGAGCGCATTCGATGAGCCTCTGGGCATCACCGGTGATGCGGACATGACCCTTCATGAACAGCTCCTGCGCCGGGATCTTCTCCGTGGCGACAGCGACTGCCGATTCCCACGATTGCTCCATGCGGATGTGCTCGGTGGGTGCGGCACCGGGGCCGAACGATGCAACGCCGTCACCGACCTGAAGGTGGTACGACACGGTGCCCTCGGGGCCGTCGGTGATGACCTGTGTGACGCCGATGGAGAGTGTCTCTGCGAGCGTGGCGAGGGTCTCCGACGCGGCCACGTGCGCCTGCATTGCTTCGATCCATTCGAGACTGAGGTATCGCATGAACACAGTGTGCCGTGCGGTGTGCAGGAAGCGGTCGTGCGGTGACAACGAAAAAGGGCCCGGGCATTGCTGCCCGGGCCCTTTCCTGAACGTGCGTGCTACAGGTTCGCCGAGAGCGTCGCGCTCTGGCGGCCCGAGCGGATGATCGATGCCGCGAGAACCACCGTTGCGACCGCGGCGATGGCCAGACGGACACCGTCGTTGTCCTGCTGTGTGATGATCGCAGGAAGGATCAACAGCGACACCAGGTTCATCACCTTGATCAGCGGGTTGAGGGCCGGGCCGGCGGTGTCCTTGAACGGGTCACCGACGGTGTCGGCGATGACCGCAGCCTTGTAGGGCTCCGATCCCTTTCCGCCGTGGTTGCCGTCCTCGATGTACTTCTTCGCGTTGTCCCATGCGCCACCGGCATTGCTGAGGTAGTTGGCCATCAGCTGGCCGGTGAGGATGACCGCTGCGAGGAAGCCGCCGAGTGCCTGCCAGCCGATGCCGAAGCCGACGATGACCGGGGTGAGCACCGCGAGGAGAGCGGGCGTTGCCAGCTCGCGCAGCGATGCCTCGGTGCAGATGTCGATGACCGGGCCGTACTCGGGCTTCTTCGTGCCGGCCATGATGCCGCCGTCACGGAACTGGTTGCGCACTTCCTGCACGACCACACCTGCGGTGCGGCCGACGGCACGGATGGACAGTGCCGAGAACAGGAACGGAACAGCACCACCGATGAGAAGACCGATGAAGATCTTCGGGTCGGCGACGTTGATCGCGAGCTCGGGCAGCTTGAACACGCCGTCGCTGTAGTGCTCGATCTTGTCGGACAGCAGGTTCCCTGCCGAGTCCTTCAGGTTCGCACCCGCGAGCTCGATGAACGAGGCGAACAGGGCGACAGCCGCGATGACTGCCGAGCCAATTGCGAACCCCTTGGTCACGGCCTTCGTGGTGTTGCCCACCGCGTCGAGGCTGACCATGATGCGCTCGGGCTCACCGTGGAACTCGCCCGACATCTCCGCGATTCCCGCGGCGTTGTCGGAGACCGGGCCGAAGGTGTCCTCGGACACGATCACGCCGGTGGTGGCGAGCATTCCCATGCCGCACAGTGCGACCAGGTACAGCGAGAACGTGAGGTTGCCGCCACCGAGGCCGAGGGCCGCGCCGATGGCAACTGCAATCGCGATGACTGCATACACGCTCGACTCGAGACCGAATGCCGAACCCGAGAGGATCGCGGTTGCCGGGCCGGTCTCTGCCGACTCGGCGATTTCCTTCACCGGTGCGTGGTGCGTGGCGGTGTAGTACTCGGTCAGACGGCTGACCAACTGGGCGAGGATGAGGCCGATTGCGACCGCACCGAACACGCGCCAGCCGGCGCCTGCCAACGGGTCGATCTTCGCAATGTCCTCGGGCTTGAAGAACCGTGCCATCTCGGCCGGCGTCGCCTTGGCGTTGCCGATGTACCCGAGCGCGAGGGCCAGCGTGCCGACGAGCGTCAGCGAGCCCGCAACGAGGAAGCCCTTGTTGATGGGCTTCAACGCGTCGGTCTCGCCCTCCTTTGCCTTGACCGCGAACACGCCCGCGATGGATGCAACGACGCCGATGGCGCGTGCGGCGAGCGGGAACACGAGTCCCATCGCCGGGTTCAGGCCGATCGACTTGAACGCCGCCACACCGAGGATGATCGATGCAACGAGGGTGACCTCGTAGCTCTCGAACAGGTCGGAGGCCATTCCGGCGCAGTCGCCCACGTTGTCGCCCACGTTGTCGGCGATGGTGGCGGGGTTGCGCGGGTCGTCCTCGGGGATGCCCGCCTCGACCTTGCCGACAAGGTCGGCTCCCACGTCTGCGGCCTTGGTGAAGATTCCGCCACCGACGCGCAGGAAGAGGGCCAGCAGCGATCCGCCGAAGCCGAAGCCGACGAGGATCACGCTGGAGGTGTTCTGGAACACCATGATGATGAGGGTCGCGCCGATGAGGCCGAGACCCACTGTGAACATGCCCGCGACACCACCGGTGCGGAAGGCAACAGTGAGGGCCTTCGGCATCGAGTTGGTCAACGCCGCGGCTGCGGTGCGCACGTTTCCTCGTGTGGCGAGGGTCATGCCGATGTAGCCGGTGAGGCCCGACGCCACGCATCCGAGGATGAACGCGACGGTTCGCCAGATTCCGGCCTGTGTCTGTGACAGGGCAACGTCGCCGTTGCTCTTCAGAATCTCGGTCGATGTGACGTAGACGATCACCACGAGCGGGATCAGGATGAGACCGACGGTCTTGAACTGGCGCTTGAGGTATGCCCAGGCGCCTTCCTGAATCGCAAGTGCGATCTCTTTCATCTTGGGCGTGCCTTCGTCGGCCGCCATGACTGAGCGGACCAGGAAGAACCCAACGGCGATGGCAACGAGCGCCGCCGCGGCCGAAAGCCACAACACCGCCCATTCTCCGCCCTTGAGCACGAACTCCTGGTAACCGCCCTCAGCTGCAATTATTCCTGACACCGAATGAACTCCTGGCAGGTTTGGGGGGACCCGCGGAACGGGTCCCTCTGAGTGGACAGGTCAACAGTAGTGAACAAAGGCACTAAGGGGAGAACTTTTCAAGTTGTTCCCCGGGGCGGTCGCAGGGGTACCGTTTCCTTCAGTTGCAGGGGCCGGATGGGCGGCCCGCAAGGAGTTCACATGGCACAAGTAGTAACGAGCCACCGGGGCCCGGTCTCGGGAACGGCCAACCGCGCGAAGAAGCGCCGTCCTTTCCTCATCGATCTGTACTCGACTGCGGTCGGCAAGAAGTACGCGATGGCGATCTCGGGTATCGCGATGATGGGATTCGTGTTCTTCCACATGGTGGGGAACCTGAAGATGTACGCAGGTGCGGCTGACCTCGACCACTACGCACACTTCCTGCAGACCCTGCTGTACCCGCTGGCCCCGAAGGGCTGGGTGCTGTGGATCCTGCGCGGCGGGCTCATCGCCATGTTGTTCCTGCACCTGCACGCTGCATGGTCGCTCACCGTTCTGAACCGCAAGGCACGCCCGGTGAAGTACCAGAGCTCACGCGACTACCAGATCGCAAACTTTGCGAGCCGAACCATGCGCTGGTCGGGCATCGTCATCCTGGTGTTCATCGTGTGGCACCTTCTCGACCTGACCTTCGGCGTCGTGAACTCCGAGACGGGCAAGATGGTCACCTACCCGGGTGACACCGAGCCCGTGAAGGCCGTGTACGCCAGCATCATCGCCAGCTTCGAGCGCACACCGGTGGCGCTGTTCTACGTGGTCGCCAACATCCTCCTCGGCATCCACCTCTTCCACGGTGCGTGGAGCATCTTCCAGTCGTTCGGCTGGAACAACCCGCGCTTCAACAAGTGGCGCAGGGCGTTCGCCACAGGATTCGCAGCGATCGTTGTCGTCGGCAACGTGTCGTTCCCCGTCGCAGTGATGGCCGGAATCATCAGCTAACCGCAGAAAGAGACAGACATGAGCCTCACAGACCAACTCCTCGCACAGAACACGGTGCAACTCGACAGCAAGATCCCTGCCGGCCCCATGGCCGACAAGTGGAACACGTACAAGTCCGACATGAAGTTGGTGAACCCCAACAACAAGCGCAAGTTCAAGGTCATCGTGGTCGGGACCGGTCTCGCCGGTGCGTCCGCCGCGGCCACGCTTGCCGAGCTCGGCTACCAGGTCGATGCGTTCACGTTCCACGACTCGGCGCGTCGCGCGCACTCGATCGCTGCCCAGGGCGGCATCAACGGTGCGAAGAACTACAAGGGTGACGGCGACAGCATCCACCGCCTGTTCTACGACACGGTGAAGGGTGGCGACTTCCGCGCACGCGAGGCCAACGTGCACCGCCTCGCAGAGAACAGCGTCGACATCATCGATCAGATGGTCGCCCAGGGCGTGCCGTTCGCACGCGAGTACGGCGGTCTGCTTGACAACCGTTCGTTCGGCGGAGCACAGGTCAGCCGCACCTTCTACGCACGCGGGCAGACCGGCCAGCAGTTGCTGCTCGGTGCGTACCAGCAGTTCTCGCGCCAGGTCGGTCTCGGGGGCATCCGCCTCTTCAACCGCACCGAGCTCGTCGACATCGTGGTCATCGACGGCCGCGCCGCCGGCATCGTGGTGCGCGACCTCGTGACCGGTGAGGTCACCTCGCACTCGGCCCACGCAGTCGTGCTCGCCACGGGCGGTTACGGCAACGTGTTCTTCCTCTCCACCAACGCGATGGCATGCAACGTCACTGCGGCATGGAGGGCACACCGCAAGGGCGCACTCTTCGCGAACCCCTGCTACACGCAGATCCACCCCACGTGCATCCCGCAGAGCGATGACAGCCAGTCGAAGCTCACGCTGATGTCCGAGTCGCTGCGCAACGACGGTCGCGTGTGGGTTCCCACGAACCCCGACGAGACCCGTCCGGCCCACGAGATCCCCGAGAGCGAGCGCGACTACTACCTCGAGCGTCTGTACCCGTCGTTCGGCAACCTGGCGCCGCGTGACATCTCGTCGCGTGCAGCGAAGCGAGCCGTCGACAAGGGCCTCGGCGTCGGGCCGAAGAAGAACGGGGTGTACCTCGACTTCTCCGATGCAATCAAGCGTCTCGGTCGTGACGTGGTCGAGGAGCGCTACGGGAACCTGTTCGAGATGTACGAGCGCATCGCCGGTGAGAATCCGTACGAACAGCCCATGCGCATCTACCCGGCATCGCACTACACGATGGGTGGTCTGTGGGTCGACTACGAACTCATGACCAACATCCCCGGTCTGTACGCCGCCGGCGAGGCGAACTTCTCCGACCACGGAGCGAACCGCCTCGGCGCATCGGCCCTCATGCAGGGTCTCTCCGACGGTTACTTCGTGCTGCCGTACACCATCGGCAACTACCTCGCCCCGTTGCTGAACAAGCCGGTGCCCGGAACCGACCACCCCGAGTTCAAGGCCGCAGAGGCCGCCGCGCAGGAACGCTTTGCCGGCTACCTCGCGATCGGTGGGACCAAGTCGCCCGACTTCTTCCACCGCGAACTCGGCAAGATCATCTGGGACTACTGCGGCATGGAGCGCACCGAACAGGGCCTCGAGAAGGCCCTGTCGGAGATCCCCGCTCTCTACGAGGAGTTCAAGAAGGACCTGCGCGTCACCGGTGACGGTGCGAGCCTCAACCAGACCCTCGAGAAGGCCGGTCGTGTCGACGACTTCTTCCAGCTCGGCATGCTGATGTGCAAGGACGCGCTCGACCGCAAGGAGAGCTGCGGAGGCCACTTCCGCGCCGAGTACCAGACCGATGACGGCGAGGCACTTCGTGACGACGACAACTACTGCCATGTCTCGGCATGGCAGTGGGGTGGTGACCCGATGAAGCCGGTCCTCAACGTCGAGCGGCTCGAGTTCGAAGAAGTCCACCTTGCAACGAGGAGCTACAAGTGAGCAACACAATCAAGAACATCACTCTCAAGATCTGGCGCCAGGCCGGACCGAACGCCAAGGGGTACTTCGAGACGCACAGCATCCCGGAGATCACCGACGAGGCGTCGTTCCTCGAGATGCTCGACATCCTGAACGACCGTCTGGTCACCGAGGGCAAGGAAGCCATCGCGTTCGACCACGACTGCCGCGAGGGAATCTGCGGAACCTGCTCGCTCATGATCGACGGCCAGGCCCACGGTCCGCAGCGCGGCACCGCAACCTGCCAGCTGCACATGCGCAAGTTCAAGGACGGCGACTCGATCACCATCGAGCCCTGGCGCGCCTCGGCGTTCCCGTTGATCAGGGACCTGATGGTCGACCGTTCGGCGTTCGACCGCATCATCGAGGCAGGCGGCTACATCACCGCCGAGACCGGTGGTGCACCCGATGCGAACCTGATCCCGATCGCCAAGCCGATCGCAGATGCAGCCATGGACTCCGCCGAGTGCATCGGTTGCGGTGCGTGCGTGGCGGCGTGCCCGAACGGCGCGGCGAACCTGTTCACCGCGGCCAAGGTCGCGCACCTGAACCGCCTGCCCCAGGGCCAGGCCGAGCGCTACAGCCGTGTCGAGTCGATGGTCGAGACCATGGACGACTACTTCGGTTCCTGCACGAACCACGGCGAGTGCGAGGCGGCATGCCCGAAGGAGATCAGCATCGACGTGATCGCACTCATGCACAAGGACTACCGCAAGGCAAAATTCGCGAACCGCAAGGACCTCGCGCGCAGCTAGCACCTTCGCAGAAAGGGGGTCACGGCTTCGGCTGTGGCCCCCTTTTTCGTGCCTTCCCCCGTTGCGTTCCCGCGCTGTGGGAGTCGGCAACCGCGGGGGTACTGTCGTCGTCATGACAACGCCCGAAGTGCCCGCGTCCCTTCCCACGACACTCGGAGCCCTGCGCGCATCCGGCTGGCAGTCGCTCCCCGTGAAGGAGGAACTGCGCCGCAACGC
>CAZENK010000012.1:0-3092 GCA_964513585.1 uncultured Bifidobacterium sp.
AGGTTTTCAGTGCAACTGCGAGCAAACAGGTTTCCAAACCCAAACGCGGCGTGCCGCCCTTTGGTCACACAACCCAACTTTGTGTGTTCGTCGACCCGGTCTTGTTGCAGTACGTGGAAGTGTGGGCCGCAGCGGGAACGTGGAACGACAACTTCGGTGCGGCACCTGCGGACATCGTGCGCGTCGCCGGTGGTGTGGACACCGACCTGAAGCGGGGGTGAAAGCTACCTCGCGATTCGTCGGCGCGTCACAAGAGCAATTCCGGCCAAAACGAACATTCCGCTCATCAACATCAACGTCGATGAATCACTTCCCGTTCTGGGCAAGTTCGTCCTCTCGGATCTCGTTGTGGACGTTTCCAATGCTGAAGCAAGCGTTGTTGGAGTATTCGAGGTTATGGTGGGCTTGGTTGACACAGTCGTGGTGGTAGCCGCAACGGTTGTGGAGGTCACGGGTACTGTTGTCGTGGTAGTGGTCGTTGTAGTGGTGGTAGGAGCAACAAACGTCCCCGAAGTCATGACACGATTGCCGGTGCCGTCGTAGGAGACGGCGACGAAAATGCCATCGCCATATGTCACTCCATACCATTGGTTGTCTGCTGCTGAGGTTCGGGCGGACCAGTTGATGCCGTCGGGACTGGTCATGACGCGATTGCCGGTACCGTCGGTAGCAACAGCAACGAAGACTCCGTCGCCATAGGTCACAGCAGTCCAATAGTTGTCAGTTGCTGAAGTTCGGGCGGTCCAGTTGATGCCGTCGGGACTGGTCATGACGCGATTGCCGGTGCCGGTGCTTGCGACGGCGACAAATTGTCCGCCGCCATAAGCGACCGAATTCCAGCGGTTGGTATTGGCGGCACTGCGAGGGGTCCATGTGATTCCGTCTGGGCTGGTCATTACCTGGTTGGTGCCGTCGGCGGAGACGGCAACGAACAACCCGTTTCCATAGGTCACCGAGTACCAGGAGTTGTTCTCCGTGGAGGTTCGGGCGGTCCAGTTGATGCCGTCGGGGCTTGTCATCACGCGGTTGCCTGATCCAGTCACACTGACTGCGACAAATCTTCCAGCGCCGTATGTCACGGAGTACCACTGATTGCTGTTGGCTGCATTACGGGCGGTCCAGTTGATGCCGTCAGGGCTCGTCATCACGAGTCCACCGAAGCCGGCCACAGCTGTCGCGACAAAGAGACCGTTCCCGTATGTGATTCCGTACCAGGCTCCGTTGCCGGACGGAGTTGTTTGGGTACTCCAGTTGATGCCGTCGGGACTGGTCATCACGCGGTTGCCCGAGCCGGTGCTTGCGACGGCGACAAAGAGGCCATTGCCGTAGGCGACGTTCGTCCAGTTGTTGTTCGCGGCGGATACTCGCGACGTCCAGTTCGAGACATTGGCAGCGGCTGAGGTTGGGATGGCGTTGCTGGAAACGACGGCGATGCCTGCTGCAATCGCGATCGAGGTAATTGTGGTGCGGATATTCATGGAGACCTCAGACAATAAAAGATGTATCAGAAAGATACAATCTGTAACCCATCGACGGAAACCTTAGGATCGCTTTCATGGGTAGGAATTACATCACCAATGGATCCTCGTGGTGATCGGCCGGGAGCCCATCGAACTGGCAATTCTCGACCGAGCAATTGCGGTGATCGAAGAAGCCGGTGAAGCAGGAATTCGTACGCACGTAATTGCCAAGGAATGCGGCGTGACCGCCCCGGTGCTCTACCGACTGTTCGGCAATCGTGAGGGACTGATAATTGCCGCGCAGGCCGAGCGCTATGCGCGAACCCTCATCTCTTTCCCGCAACAGATCAGAACTGAGTTGTACCGACGAGTTGCCCACTGCCTCACACGAGAGGATCTGATCGAGACTCTTATGTGGTTGTTCGGGTCGTTGACCAAAGTCGACCAAAAGGAAGCTCGGCTGACCAGACTCGAAGTTATCGGATCCGCAGTGAGTCGTCCCGCGCTGTTGTCCGCTGTCACGGCCATCGAGCAACAGTCAATCAATGACCTGGAGAAGGTCTTTGCGGCTGCGGTCTCTCACGGTTGGATCAGTGACCGGCACTCGGCCAAGACGCTCGTTACTGTCTGGCACGGATTCATTCTTGGGCGCTACATGATTGAGATTTCCGACGGCCACCTCGATGGAGAGGCTTGGAACAAGGCTGCACTAGAAGCGCTGATGTATCTCATTTTCAAAGAGGCGCCCGAACATTGAGATTTCATCACGCCGACGCCGACTGTGGGTTGCGGTGGGAACGTGGAACGACAACTTCGGCGTGGCACCGGCTGGCATCGTGCGCGTAGCTGGTGGGGTGGTCACCGACCCCAAGCGCCAACAGATCCTGTGTCCCGGAGTCACAGTTAGCATCGGACCATGGTTGAGAAAAAGGTCTCCGGGCCCGCTTCGTACTTCCCGTCAATCGAGAAGAAGTACGGCAAGCCAATCTCTCACTGGAAAGCGTTGCTCAAGAAGATGAAGAACGCTCGTCACTCGGAGATGGTTGCCATGTTGAAGACTGAACATGGAATGGGACACGGGCATGCGAACGCGATTGTCGCCCACTTCCGCTCTGAGGCCGGCCTGTAGAACACAGTTCGCTGCGTGTCCGAAGTTTTCCGGAGCCAAACGTGGAGTTCTTCATGTCGGCCACGTGACTCAGACACGTGTGTTCGCGGGACCCCATCTGTCGCCGCACGGATGTCGTTGCACGATTGGCGCCACAGTTGACCAGCTGTGGCGTTGAGCTCAGGCCGAGATTCGCTGTGACGTGGTGCGCCGGCGCATCACCAATCCACCGACGACGGTGAAGATTCCACCGATCAGAAGCACAAGTGTCGATGCCCCACCAGTTTCGGGAAGTGCGTTGTTCGAGACGGTCGTGCCACTGGTTGACGGAACTGTTGTGGTTGGTGCAGCGGTGGTCGTCGTCGGCAAGAGCGTGGTGGTGGTAGTGGTAGTGGTCGGTAGTGCCACGGGTCCAGATGTCATGACACGGTCGCCGGTCCCGGAGCTGGCTACAGCGACGAAACTTTGTTGTCCGGCTGGTCCGCCCCGTGTCACGGAGCGCCAGGCGTTGTCGGCGGCGGAGG
>CAZENK010000012.1:3192-9390 GCA_964513585.1 uncultured Bifidobacterium sp.
TGCGGGTTGTCCATGTGACGCCGTCGGGGCTTGTCATGACGCGGTTGCCGGTCCCGGTGCTGGCTACAGCGACGAATCTTTCTTGTCCGGCTGGTCCGCCCCAAATCACGGAGCGCCAGGCGTTGTCGGCGGCGGAGGTGCGGGTTGTCCATGTGACGCCGTCGGGGCTTGTCATGACGCGGTTGCCGGTCCCTGAGTTAGATACAGCGACGAATCTTTCTTGTCCGGCTGGCCCGCCCCACGTCACTGAGTACCAGTCGTTGTTCGCTGAAGGAGTTTGGGTAGTCCATGTGCTGCCGTCGGGGCTTGTCATCACGCTTGTGGAGTTCGCTGATGATGAAACTGCGACGAATCTCTGTTGTCCGGCCGGCCCGCCCCATGTCACGGAACGCCAGCTGTTGTCGGCGGCGGAGGTGCGGGTTGTCCACGTGACGCCGTCAGCGCGAACGAGCGCGGCGGTGAACGCAATCACGCCAGCGATCACAGCTACGAAAGAAACCGCAGTGAATCGACTCGCGCGAGGGGTGAACGACCGAAAATCAAGAAAAACCATCCCGTGAGAATAGCGGCAGCCTCAATTGGCTTGCTGTGAACGCGACCATTCAGTTGATTCTGTTTCCCGGATGAATGTTAAGACGGTCGCATCCGGGGCCGAACACAAGCCAGCTGGCGTGACGAAATCAACCAGCAGAGAAAGGCAACATGTGCGATCCCGCACCAACGCCCTGGCAATGGATTTCGTTGTTGATCAGGTCTTGAGAGAACTATTCTCATTGTCATGGGCGCACAATTCGAGATCAACGCAGTGGGAATCGTCCGAAGCTCCCGCACCGAACCAGAAGATGACTCATGGGACCTTGAGACATCCAGCATCGAGATGCTCGAGCCCTTCGGTGCCCGGGCGTTGATGGGTCTCGGGAGCTTCTCTCATTGCATCGTCGTGTACGTGTTCGACCGCGCAACATGGGACGAATCGCGGATGTCCCGACACCCTCGGGGCAACAAGGACTGGCCAGAGGTCGGCATTTTTGCGCAGCGCGCAAAGGACAGGCCCAATCGGCTGGGGGTCACTGTGTGCCGGATTCTCGGGGTGAATGACTCGATTGTCCGTGTGGCCGGGCTTGATGCGATCGAGGGTACGCCCGTTGTCGACATCAAGCCGTGGATGGTCGAGTTCGGCCCCCGTGGCGAAGTCGTGCAGCCGTCGTGGTCAACAGAACTCATGAAGGGCTACTGGTGACTGGCGACGGCGCATGTGTGCGCTCGCTGTCACCGCTCGAGTACCTGATGCACGACCCGGTGCACCACCTGTGGGACGTCGGCGCCGACGCGCCAACGTTCTGACGTGGTCAAGAATCTCGGCGCTGCCGGAGTTTGGAGCCTGCAGTGAACGTTGTGCTGCGTGCAGCAACAATCGAAGACCTGGAGATCATCGAGCGGTGGGACACTGATCCCGATGTCGATTCTTCGGGTGGGGACGACGATTCCTACGACTGGGGTCTCGAGCTCTGTCGACAGGTGGCCTGGCGCGAGTTCTTGATTGCTGAAGTCAATTCGGTCCCGATAGGGATGGTCGTGCTCATAAATGCGCTCGAAGAAGAGAGCCACTATTGGGGTTCTGATGCCCCCGCGGATGCATGGGCCATCGACATCTGGATCGGGGAGTCAGTGAACCGTTCCTTGGGGTACGGCACACAGATGATGAGGCTGGCTCTTGACCGCTGTTTCGGAGCCAGAGGCGCCGGATCGGTCGTGATTGATCCGTTGGAGACCAATCTCCGTGCCATCGAGTTCTACAGACGCCTCGGTTTCGAAGAGGTCGGGCCGAGAAGATTCGGGAACGATGATTGTCTCGTCATGAGCATCCATCGATCCTGATCGGAGCATTGGGGTCGTCGTGATTGACGATTCTTGGGACTGTATCTTCTCTTGGATGACCCGATCATCAATCCGTTCGTTGCTCTCCGGGGGAACGAGAACATCGGTGGGCAATGCCCCGTTGTTGGTTGACGATGTTGTCGCATCAGCGGATCTCCAGCGCGAGACCTACGGTCTGTTCCTCGACGAGGACCCGGTGGTGGCGATGCGCGCCAGCTACCTTGCGATGAAGGTGGCAGAGGTTGATCCCGCATCGGTCAACAACTTCAAGAAGGTTGTTCTCGGGAGCCTGTCGCGGTACACCCAGCAGGAAGTTCGCTGGCATGTCCCACAGTTGCTGGTGCACATGAAGTTGACCGCAGCAGAGCGCCGGAAAGCGTACGCCGCTTTGATGGAGTGGTCCGAGACCGACAAGAGCAAGATTGTTGCGTACTACGGCCTTCAGGCGGCCGCAGATCTCGCCGAGAACGACGATGCTCTGTTCGCTGATTTCGTGCCGCGACTCAGGGCCATGAACGCCCGCGGGATCAAGTCGGTGTCGAGCCGCTGCAGGAAGATCGCAAAGCAGCTTGACATCGAGCTCTAGCAGCCATCATTAGTGGAAGCAGGGGACGGGCGCTCAGGCAGTGATGCGTCGGCGCGCAGCGATGACAAGCCCAAGTGCGAGCATGGTGGTTGCCCACAACGCAAGATCCGATGAGTTGGTTCCGGCCGTCGGCAGGCTGCCCCCGGTCGCACGCGTCGACTCGGCACCGCTTTGAGCAGACGTTGTCCTTGGCTGTGTCGTCGTTGGGTTCGCCGATGCGTTTGCAGCGGGCGCGACAGTGGTGGTCGCAGGAGCCGTGGTTGTCGGTGCGGCCGTTGTGGTGGGTGCGGCCGTGGTTGTCGTTGCGGCAGTGGTCGTGGTGGGTGTTGTCGACGAACTCACCAGGATGCGGTTCGAGTTCGTGCTGACGCCGTTCACCACCACGAACAGACCGTTGCCGTGCACGACTGACCTCCATGTCTCGTTCTCGGCTCCGGCGGGCGGGGTGCTGCTGTTCCAGGTGAGGCCGTTCGAGCTGGTCATCAGTCGGCTCCCGGATCCGCTGCTCGCGACCGCCAGGAAGATGCCGTCACCATGCGCGACCCCGCTCCATGCGGCGTCCGATACGGATGTTCGTGTCGTCCAGTTGATTCCATCCGGGCTTGTCATGACCCTGTCGCCGGAACCCGACCCGCTGCTCGCCACGGCAACGAACAGTCCGCCACCGAATGTGACCGAACTCCAGACGTTTGCAGTGGAGGCATTCTGGGCCGTCCAGGTGGTTCCGTCCGGGCTTGTCATGACCCTGTTCGATGACCCGGTCGATGCGACAGCAACGAAGAGGCCATTGCCGTGGGTCACCGACACCCACGACGACGTGTTCACGGGGGTTGTCTGCATGGTCCAGTTGGTTCCGTCGGGGCTTGTCATCACCCGACTTGTCGAACCGCTTGCTGCAACGGCCACGAACTGGCCGTTCCCGAAGGTGATGTCCTGCCAGTCGAGGCTCATCGGCGTTGCCCTCGTCGACCAGGTGAGGCCGTCGAAGCTGATGAGGACCCGGTTGGTGCTGGTGAGCGCAACGTAGGTCCCGTTGCCGAATGCGACAGAACGCAACTCATTGTTTGTCGTGACCCGCGAGGTCCATGTGGTTCCGTTCGGGCTCGTCATGATTGCATCCAGTGACGACGAGTTCGAGACCGCGACGAACAGTCCGTTCCCGTGCGTGATGTCGACCCACGGTCGCGCCGCCGGTCCTGACGGTGAGTTGACAGAAGTCCATGTGAGGTTCACCGTCGACGAGAACAGCGCGTTGACCGAATGGGGAACAATCAGTGAGGCCAGGGCCACAACCACAACTAGAAGTGAGGCATTGGCACGCCGGTTTTCACGCATTGCGTGACCCTAGCGAACGGAAGCATTCCTCGAGAGAATGAGAATGTCTCACCGATTGGTGTGATTGACAACAATCACGTTCCGACTTCTTCCCAACGGAACGTACGGTGATCCGGACAGATTGCATGCTCCTTGATCGAGCCCCCGTTGCAGGTGTACAGGGTCTCGCGGGTGGTGGTCCCCGTCCCGCACACTTCGCACGTCGCGCCCTCGTCGGGGTCGTGGCCTTCGTCGGTCGAGATGACGAATCCGTTGTGCACGAAGATGCGGAGGAACTCGATGAGGGCATTCGTGGGGTTGAACAGCATCTGGATCTCCTCCAGCGGTTCGAACAGCAGCCAGTCCCAGTGTCCCGCGCACAGGTTCTCCTGGCGGCCGACCAGCGGGGTCCCGCACACCACGCACACTCCGGGAGCTGCCGCATCCGCGAGAGCGGAGAAGTAGACCCTCGCTCCCCGGTGCATGTCGGTGGGTATCGGTGCGCCGGCCCTCAGCTCGTTGATCCATTCGTTGACGGCGCTGCTGCGCGAACTCTGAAACATGTCTGCTCCTGTGGTGTGTGGTGGTCGCGACACCAGGAGCCCGGATGTTTGCGCTGTCGCGCCGCATCCCCTGTCGGGAGGCACCGTGGCCGGGTGGCTCGGTTGCCGGGCTCCCTGTCGGGAACCTCTCTTGATGTCGCCGCAGAGGCTATCGGGGCAGAGTGTCGTTGATGCGGGTGTGAACGCAGCTTGTGTCCGAGCCGTTGTGTCCTGGTCTGCGTGGTTATGGTTTCCGCATGAGCCAGTCAACGCCTGAACCGGAGTCGCTAGAGGACATTCTCATCAGTGAGGCGACGAATGCTGCCCGGTCCGCATCGGACGTTCGTGTCGAGAACGTGCGCGCTGAGAATCTCGTGGCCGCAAGGTTCTGGGGAGGGGTGCAGTACCGCATCATCGCCACATTCATCGTGTTCTCTGTCTGCTGGATCGGCGTGATCGTGCTGGGGGTGAACGGGGTGCTCCCGTTGTGGCAGTGCCTCATCCTCAACAGCGTGTTCGCCTCGACCTTCTACATGCCCATGCACGAGGCAGCCCACAAGAACATCTGGGGGAAGGTCTCGAGAGGACGCTGGGTGGAAGACGCCATCGGGTCGCTGTCCTCGATTCCGACCGGGCTGCAGTTCACGGCTCATCGTGCAAGCCACATGCGGCACCATGCATTCACGAACGACCCGCTGCGTGACCCTGATCATTTCACCGACGGGCGACTCAGCGAGCTTCCCGTGAAGTTCTACGGCATGACGATGCTCTACACCTTTCTTCCTTTCTTCGCGCTGATCGCGCCGCTGAGAGTGTTGCTGCCCCGCTCACTGCGCGAGGTGCTGGCGAACCGGGAGGGAGACCCACGGGAAGGCAAGGCCCAGATCAGGTTCTGGCTGCTGACAACCGTGGTGCTCGTTGCGTGTTTCGCAACGGGTCATGGACTCGAGGCACTGTTGTTGTGGTGGGTGCCGTCCCGCATCCAGCTCGGTTGGCTCATGTTCATCTTCGCGTGGTACCCGCACCACCCTGCGAACGAGACGAGTCGTTACCGTCACACACGCGTCGCCGTGTTCCCCGGTTCCGGATTGCTCATCCGCGGTCATGACTACCACGCGATGCACCATCTGTACCCGCGCGTGCCGCACTACAGACTGAAGAAGCTCTGGAACGAACTCGCCGATGATCTCGTGCCGCGCGGTGTCAGGGCGGAAGGACGGGCCAAGAACGCGACGCGCCCCGTGGTGTGGTGAGGACCGACTGCCGCGTTCCGTGACGCGTCGCGCCACATCACTATCGTGAGTGCATGGCTGACGATCTGAGACTTGCCGGGGTGGCAGACGTGCCGCGCATCTGCACCACGTTTGCACGGTCGTTCTGGGACGACCCGGTGATGCGTTGGCTGTTCCCCGACGACGACATGTTCGCCGGTGGGGCAGTGATGACGGATTTCTTCCGTCGGATGATCGCCCACGGTCACACCCATGTGTCGCCCGACATTGTCGCGTTTGCGGCTTGGATACCACCCGGGCGCCCCGAGGTCGAGGTGGAGCCGACATCCACCGAACCACCACCGGACCACATGATCACGAAGTTCGTGGCGTTGAGGACGGCACTTGCAGAGAACACGCCGGCCGAGGACCACTGGTACCTGCAGATGGTCGGCACGCACCCCGACTGGCAGCGCCAGGGGATCGGCTCGCGTCTGATCCGTGACGGGATCGACCGGGCACGCCGGGACGGTCTCGGTGTGTACCTGGAGACCGAGACCATCGAGAACGTGGCGTACTACCGTCATCTCGGGTTCGAGGTCCGCACCGAGTGGGACATAGAGAACGGGCCGCACATGTGGGGCATGTGGCACCCGGCCACGTGAGC
>CAZENK010000012.1:9490-50648 GCA_964513585.1 uncultured Bifidobacterium sp.
GCTGCGCTCGACCCGAAGGGCGACGCGACAATCTGCAGTTTCGAATGCACGTTCTGCGTTCCGTGCGCTGAATCAATGCAGCACACGTGCCCCAACTGCGGCGGGGAACTGGTGCACCGTCCGCGCAGGACCATCTGAGAATGGCCGGGGGTACCGGGGAGCCAAGTCCGATGAGCGCCCGCACCACGGTGCGCCGGGGCGCAAAGCGCGCCGAGTACGACCGCGAGGCGGTACGCGCGATACTCGGTCTCGGGTCGGTGGCACACGTTGCGGCAGTGACTGCAGAGGGCCCGTTGGTGCTGCCGATGATCTACGGCTGCGCAGGCGACACCATGTACCTGCACGGTGCACTGGCGAACTCGTTGCTGAAGGCAGGCGCTGACACCGAGGTGTGCGCAACCGTCACCATTGTCGACGGGCTCGTCATCGCAAAGACCCCCTTCAACAGTTCGATGAACTACCGCAGTGTGGTCGTGAGGGGCAAGGCGCGCGTGGTCACGGACCCGACCGAGCACATGCAGGCACTGAAGGTGATGACTGACCACATCGTGCCCACTTGGGATGTCTGCCGTGCACCGATAGATGCAGAGATTCGTGCGACGAGGGTGTTGGCGCTTCCTCTCGATGAAATGTCGGCAAAGGTGCGCGTGGGCGGCGCCATCAACGAACCCGAAGATGCGGATGCCCCGTACTGGAGCGGTCACATTCCCATCGTGACCACCTTCGGCGCGCCGGTGACGAACGATGATTCGGGCGCCGGAATGCCGGACGTCATCGCCGCCCTCCCCGGGCGTGACGTGCACAGTCGCAAGTGACAGGGGTCTGATCGGCGGGCGACCCCGGTTGTCTAGATGCCGATGATGTTGTCGGCCAACAGGTCGACGTGGGCCGAGAAGTTGTCGACCGGTGCTGTGAGCACGTTGTCGAGCTGTCCGAACACCTCGAAACTGATCGCACCGAACAGGCTCATCCACGCTGCGAGGCCGGCGCGCATCAGGTGATCGGGAATGTCCAGGTCGAAGCGTCTGCGCAGCGTCGCATACTGGCGTGCGAGGCCCTTGCCCACCGGGGCTGGGTGTGTCGGTGCGGCCCCCGCTGCATTGATGTCGGCGAGCAGTTGCAGCATCACGGTGGTGTAGCGCGTGGCGGGGCCGATCGTGTCCTGCGGGGCCGCATACCCGGGCACAGGGGTTCCGAAGACCAGCCCGAAATCAGCAGGGTGATCGAGGGCCCATGTGCGCAGTGCGCGGGCGATGGCACGCCACCTGCCGCGGTGGTCGCTCCGCTTCGCCCGGGCATCCGCGGCCTCGACAACCGCGCCGATCTCGTCGTACGTGTCGATGATGAGGGCAGTGAGCAACTGGTCGCGGCTGTCGAAGTACCGGTACATGGCTGAACTGGCCATGCCCATGTCGCGGGCGACTGCCCGTAGTGACAGCTGTGAGGCACCCTCGGAAGCCACCTGCTCACGTGCCCGTCGCTTGATCTCAGTCAACATCTCGGCGCGCAACTGGGCGCGCTTGCCGGTCATGGGACCAGCCTAGTGACTGGTTGTCAGAAATGTGAGCAGTGCTCTTGTTTTTTGCCCTGCGAGTCCTTAGTGTGAGCAGTGCTCACACAATGTGGGTTCTACCGAACGGGGGCAACAGCAGTGGATCTTCATGTAATTCTCGGGGCCGGGCCTGTTGCCCGCGCGATTGTGTCGGCACTCGGGTCACGGGGCATCGACGCGGTGGTCGTGAGCAGGTCGGGCACGCAGATACCCGGCGCTGCGTCGGTGACGTGCGACGTGCGTGACTCGAACGCACTTGCGAAGATCGTGCAGGGTGCCGGCGTTGTGTACCAGGGGAGCCAGCCGGAGTACCACCGCTGGGCGCAGGAGTTCCCGTCGTTGCAGCGTGCGATTGTCAAAGCGGTCAGACCGAGCGGTGCGGTGTTTGTGGCGGTGGAGAACCTCTACGGCTACGGCCCGGTGCACGGACCACTGACGGAGGGTCTGCCGTTGGTTGCGCGCGGGCGGAAGGGTCGCACCCGCGCAGACATGTGGCGCGAGCTGGAGGCCGAACATGCTGCGGGTCGGTTGCGCGTCACCGCCGGCCGTGCCTCCGACTTCTTCGGGCCGCACGCACTCGGTTCGCAGGTCGGCGAACGGTTCTTCCCGCCACTGATCGCGGGGAAGAAGGCAGAGGTGTTCGGGAACCAGTCGGCGCTCCACAGCTACACCTACGTGGTCGACTTCGGTGAGGCCCTCGTGCGGCTGGCGCTCGACGAGCGCTCGCTCGGTCGCGCGTGGCACGCACCGAATGCACCTGCTGTCACGAACGGTCAGTTCCTGCAGATGGCCGCGGATGCAGCCGGAACCGAACCGAGATTCGTGAGCCGTGGCAGGTTGGCCCTGACGATGGCGGGTCTCTTCATCCCGCCGGCCCGTGAACTGCCCGAGGTCCTCTACGAATTCGAGGAGGACTTTGTGGTCGACCATTCGGCGTATGCAGCGGTGTTCGGCGACCACGCGACCCCTCTTGCGGACTCGCTCGCCGCCACGGTGGAGTGGTACCGAACTCATGCATAATGAATGAGTTCGGGTGGGGTGCCTCCTACTTGGTCTCTGCTATCCGTGCCCGCACGAGTGCGTGGAGAATCGCCGGCTGAACGTCCCAGTCCGACGGCACGCGGAAGGTGGTCTTGTTGACGACGAGCCCCTTCAGTTTCGGCAGGTTCTTCTGCAGCACGTCGTGGCTGAACGGGTTCACGGCGATGTGGTTCGCAGAGACCGACAGACCGAACACGTAGTCCTTGCCATTGCGCAGGATCGGCTGGTTCCATGCCATCACGAGTTCGAGCCCGGGGAACTTCTCGCTGATGACAGCGAAGATCTTCTTCACGGTCCTGCGGCTGGTGGGGTCGAGAGTGGCGAAGTATGCAGATGGTGAGGCATGACGCTTCGATGTGGTCGAGCCGCGCACGTACATCACGAGTGCGTTTGCATGGGCCTGGCTGAACCCGTGCTCCTCGCGGAGAAAAGCGATCTGCTCGGGGTACTTCCTGTCGCCGAGGTCCTTCACGCGGTCGATCCACACGGAGATGGGCCCACCGTGCTTCTTCTCGATTGCCGGGAAGAACCTCGAGCGGTCGCCGTCGTCGGTGGGCATTCCGCAATGGTAGACGCGCGCCCGGCCAGAACTAGCGTGAGGCCATGAACGTTGTCGATGCCGTCTACAAGAGAATCTCCGTCCGTCAGTTCACCGCCGAGCCCGTCGACAGTGATGTGCTGCGCCAGTTGGTGATCGATGCCTCGCGTGCCCCGAGCGGGGGCAACGTGCAGCCGTGGCGCATCTACCTGCTCGAGAAGGAGGCGACTGACAAGCTGCGGGCGGTCATCGCGGCGAACCCGGAGGTGGCAGAGCCCGAGTACGACATCTACCCGGCGGGCCTCACCGAGCCCTACCGCACGAACCGTTTCGCACTCGGCGAGCAGATGTACGCAAAGCTGGGCATCCCGCGCGAGGACAAGCCGGGCCGTCTGCGCCAGATGGCAAAGAACATGCAGTTCTTCGATGCTCCTGCATCGATGTTCTGCTTCATCGACCGGCAGATGGGTCCGCCGCAGTGGTCCGACCTCGGGATGTTCCTGCAGACTTTCATGCTGCTTGCCACCGAACGCGGTCTCGGCACGTGTGCCCAGGAGTACTGGTCGATCCAGCACAAGGCGGTGCGTGAGTTCTGCGGGGCGCCGGACAATGAGTTGTTGTTCTGCGGCATGGCCATCGGCCACACCGACGAATCGGCACCGGTGAACGAATTGGTGTCCGAGCGCATGCCGTTCGACGACTTCGCGAAGTTCGTCCGGCCCTAGTCGCGCTGCTGCGGGTCCCGCGATGAGCAACGTGCGTGATGTGCTGCTGGTTCCCTCGCTGGGGCGCCCTGCGTCGGACTTCGATCGTCTTGCGGATGCGCTGGTCGCCTCCGGTTTCGTGCCGCACCTGATCGAGCCCCTGTCGGGGTTCGACGGCGAGCCGACGCTGCATGATCTGGCAGCAGAGATCATGGCAAGAGATGAAGTGTCGGGAATCGAGCGGTTCCATCTGGTCGGTCACGCGTTCGGGAACCGGCTGTCACGTTGCCTGACCGCCGACAACCCGGGTCGCGTCGCTTCTCTGACTCTCCTCGCCGCCGGCGGCCTGGTCGAGCCGGAGCCGCACATCTGGCGTTCGTTGGCAATGTGCTTCGATGAGTCCCTCTCCCCGCATGATCATCTGGTCCACGTGAAGACTGCGTTCTTTGCTGATGGAAACGACCCGACGGTGTGGAGCGGGGGTTGGATGCGCGGTGTGATGGAGTACCAGCGCGCAGCGGTGCAGCGCACGAACCGTGATGACTGGTGGTCTGCGCAGGTTGACCGGGTGCTGGTCGTGCAGGGTCTGCAGGATGCAATCGCCCCGGTGGAGAATGGCCGCCGGTACCAGCGCGAGTCTGCACCGCATGCGCAACTGGTCGAGATCGACGGCGCTGGTCACGCGTTGCTACCCGAGCAACCGGGTGCGGTTGCCGAGGCGGTCATCTCATTCCTCGTGAACCCGTGAAGGCGCGTCGCTGTGGGCGGTCACCGATGACACGATCTCACTCGCCACGCTGCGCACGGGGCGTTGTTCCCTGCGTGCAATCGACCTGATCTCGCTGAAGGCACGCGACACATCGGTTCCCTGACGGGCGGCGATGATCCCCTTGGCTTGTTCGATGACGACGCGGCTGTCGAGCGCACCCTGCAGCTGGGTGACCAGCGTGCGTGCTTGCATGAGCCGGTGGGTCTGGTCGATGGTTGTCGCCACGATGTCCGCGATGCTCTGCAAGAGCGAGAGCTCGCGCTCATCGAGCGGCGAGGAACTGCTGTTCACGAGATGGATGACGCCGAGTGCGCTGCCTCTCACGCGCAACGGGAATGCGTACTCGTGCCGCGGGTCGTGTGAGTCCGCTGTGATCGACACCTCTGTGGTGAGTGTGCGCACGGCGCGACCAGCAGTCGCCGGTGCCGGATAGTCGACTGAATCGATCCTGCCGTTCGTGTCGACCACCGTGTCGGGCTGGTGTCCTTCCCCCAGGAGGATCACGACACCGTCCTGCATCTGTGACACCTCCAGGCAGTAGGTGAGGAGAGTAGACAGACCGTCTACGTCGATGGCCTCGCTGAACATGTCTGCAATGTCGGCGAAGATCTCCGCCACTTCTGCCGGGTCCGTGCTTGTTGTCATCGTGTTGCCTCCTGATGCGGGCACACATGAGAGCACGTTCGCAACCGTCTGCGCGACACACAATTGTCCCTGCTTTTGCTATTCGGGCAAGAAGTCCCGAATCATCCGCACGGGGACATGCATCTCTTGTTGCGCGGTGAGGCCGTTGTTACGTTCAGCGCACTCGGCAATGTTGCTGCAGTCGCGACCCCGGAATCCCGGTTGCGTTCCGTCACGAGTGAGACCCAGGACCATTGGTTGAGCTTCCGTTGAGAAATGGGAAATCAATGTCAATCAGAAGACTCGACACATCATCACAGCAGAGAAAAAGGGGTCGGTCGTTCGTGTTCCTGCAGGCGGCACTGTTCATGCTCCTCGTTGCTTCGGTCATGACGGTCGCACGGTGGGACTCGCCCCTCGAGGCCCAGGTGAAGCCGTCGCTCTCGCTCGAGCAGTGCGCGAACCTCGGTATCACCTGTGACACGACGCATGCGGCGCAGTGGCAGACAGGGAACCTGGGTTCCAGCAATTCCGACTATCTCGAGGGCGATTCGATCCCGTACCGTTCTGTCGTCGACAACCTGACCGTGGGGCAGACCTACAAGGTGCAGATCGAGTGGGACTCGACTGCATCGGGTCACCATGCAATCGACTACATCACGTCGTTCGGCCGCACCGAGACGACTGCTGACCCGTGCGCCGGCATCACATGCTCGGCATCCGTGGCGACGCTTGCGATTCCCCTCGACCCGCGCGTCTCCAGTGCAGGCGTCACCCAGCTGCCGTCGCAGGTGATCACCGCCTACGGCGCAACGTTCCCTGCTGCTGGTGCATCTGTCCCCAACTCGGGCAACCTGTGCGGAACTGCAACCTGCAGCATCCCGGCAAACCCGAGTGCGTACGGCTTCGATGGGACCTACGAGTCGAGCAGCCAGACGGGAACCAGCGTGTACTTCACAGCGTCGTCCACGAGGGTCGTGCTGGCCTGGGGCGGGCACATCGCATCGCGCACAGACTGGGGCAACGGCAAGTCAGCTGCGGCGATCTCGGGCTCGCCGTACCACATGCGGATCATCGACTTTGCGTGTTCGAACGTGAACAACTGCAGTTCGGGGAACATGGACCGCTCACTGAGCAGCGCAGCAGTGACCCTGCCCTCCTCGATCACGATCGTGAAGCAGGCCACCCCGGAGGGTGCAACCGGGTTCTCGTTCACCGGGTCGCCGGCACCTCTGACCAGCTTCGTGCTCACGGATGACGGCACGGCGGCGAACACCAGGGTCTTCAGCGGCATCACCGCATTCGGCGACTACACCGTCAGTGAGACGCTGCCGTCGGGCTGGAGTCTTGACCGCATCGACTGTGAGATCGCCAACCGTTCCACAGGATCAACCACCGTCAACGCGAATGCCGTGGGCATCACGCTGGGGGAGGGGGAGGACGTGACGTGCACGTTCCTGAACTCCCCGACACCAGCGCCGGCGTTGTCGTTGACGAAGACCGCCGACATCGAGAACTACTCGGGTGCGGGCCAGTTGATCACCTACACCTATGTGATCCGCAACACGGGCAATGTGCCGATCGGACCTGCCCAGTTCCGTGTCGATGACGACAAGATCAACGAAGGCGCCCCGTTTGCGTGCGGACCTGCGGGCACCACGCTGGCTGTCGATGCGACGGTGCAGTGCACCGCGGTGTACACGACACAGACCGGAGACATCGGTGGTGTGGTGACCAACACGGCGTTCGCGCTGGTCGGTGAGGTGGTGTCGGAGTCGCGCCAGGTGACGGTGCCGTACGTGGCCACCACCACGACGACGACCATTCCGGCTGCGCCGGCGTTGTCGTTGACGAAGACCGCCGACATCGAGAACTACTCGGGTGCGGGCCAGTTGATCACCTACACCTATGTGATCCGCAACACGGGCAATGTGCCGATCGGACCTGCCCAGTTCCGTGTCGATGACGACAAGATCAACGAAGGCGCCCCGTTTGCGTGCGGACCTGCGGGCACCACGCTGGCTGTCGATGCGACGGTGCAGTGCACCGCGGTGTACACGACACAGACCGGAGACATCGGTGGTGTGGTGACCAACACGGCGTTCGCGCTGGTCGGTGAGGTGGTGTCGGAGTCGCGCCAGGTGACGGTGCCGTACGTGGCCACCACCACGACGCTCGCGCCGACAACCACCACGATCGCCCCCACGACCACGACGTTGGCTCCCACCACAACGACGATCCCCGCAGCTACCACCACGGTTCCGGCAGCCACCACCACGGTCCCCGCGGCAACCACCACGGTGCCCGCAGGCATCCAGGTGGTGATCCCGGAGGGAACCCCTGATGTTGTCGGGCCCACGACTCTGCCGGAGACAGGCCTTCGGGTCGGCCTCATCAGCATCATTGCGGGAATCGTCCTCCTGGGCGGTCTCGCATCCATGACCATCACATCGAACCGTCGCACACAGCGCCGGACGGGAGGAAAGTAGCAATGGAATCACTCGTAACCCAGCAGCAGGTTGATGCGAACACGCTCCGCATCAACCCTCTGCACCCTTCAATGGGTCGGCCACCGTCATTCGCGGTGCTGAGCACGTATCCGCCCACGCAGTGCGGACTTGCCACCTTCGCCGCGGCCCTGTCGAAGGGACTGCGCGACGTGGGCGTGGCCCGCGTCGGGGTGATCCAGGTGGAACCCGATGATTCGGGTGCGGTGCCGGTCGGTGTCGTGGCGACACTGCACAGCGGCAGTCTGCAGTCCCGCCTCGAAGCAGTGAGGGTGATCAACTCGTTCGATGTGCTGCTGCTGCAGCATGAGTTCGGGATCTTCGGTGGTGACGAAGGGTCGGAAATCCTCGAGCTGCTCGGTGACGTCCATGTTCCCGTCATCGTCACGATGCACACGGTGCCTCTCGAGCCGTCGTCGAAGCAACGCGAGGTCTTCGAGGCCCTGCTCGACAGGGCCGACATGCTGGTTGCGATGACGCAGGTCGCACATGACCGCTGCCTGATGAGATTCCCTGTCGACCCGGCGAAGTTGGTCACGGTTCCCCACGGGGCGACGGTGCCCAGGTACGTGAGTATGCCGCCGCTCTTCCGGACCTCTCTCCTGACCTGGGGTCTCCTGGGTCCCGGGAAGGGGATCGAGTGGGTCATCGACGCGATTGCCATGGTGCCCGAGCTGAGGGATTCGCTTCACTACACCATTGCCGGCCAGACGCACCCGAAGGTGCGTGCGCACGAGGGCGAGAGGTACCGCGATTCCCTGAAGGCACGCGTGGATGCCCTCGGCATCTCGTCGATGGTGACGTTCGACGACTCGTACAGGTCGCTGGAGTCGTTGATCGAACTGGTCGCACAGTCGACCTGTGTGGTGCTGCCCTACGACTCGAACGACCAGATCACCTCTGGTGTGCTGGTCGACGCACTCTCGGTGGGGCGCCCGGTGATCGCGACCGAGTTCCCGCACGCACGTGAGCTGCTGTCGGACGGTGCGGGGATCGTGGTGCCCCACCGCGATCCTGTGTCGCTGGCACATGCCATCCGGGTGGTGGCGACCGACAAGGAACGTCTCGAGGCCATGGTCGAGCAGACACTGCCGATCGCGAGGGACCACAGGTGGCCAGCTGTTGCCGCGCGCTACGTGGATCTCGGTGTGCAGGTGGCAGCGAAGGGTCGGGTGTGGTGATGATGGCCCTGCGCGAGGAACTGCACACCACCGGTTTCCGCCATGTGAAGCGCATGACGGATGACCGCGGGATTCTTGAGCATGCACTCGGGGCGCACCCGAGGTTCCACATGGGGTACTGCACCGATGACAACGCACGGCTGCTCGTGGTGTGCGTGCGCGAGACCGAGAACACGGCAGAAGCCGGGGAGCTCGCGCGCATCGCCGCTCGCTTCCTCTTCGACGCACAGCGCTCCGATGGTCTCGTGCACAACCGCATGAGTTTCGAGCGCATCTGGCAGGACGCCCCGAACACCGATGATTGCTGGGGCCGCACCCTGTGGGCTCTCGGCGAGGCGGTGCAGAAGTCCACGGACACCGAACTACAGAACCGTTGTTTCGAGTCGTTCCTGATCGGGGCCGGCGCGCGGTCCGAGGCGTTGAGGTCGATGTGCTTCGCCGCACTCGGTGCTGCCGGTGTGCTGACCGAGGACGAACGGAACACCGAGGCGCGGTACCTGCTACACGATGTGCGGGCGATGTTCGCCTTCCATCCCGACGGCAGGGGGAACTGGCGGTGGCCGGAGCCGCGACTGGCCTATGCGAACGCAGTGATCCCGGAGGCCATGATCGCCTGCGGTGTGGCACTCGGTGATGACGCTCTCGTGTACCGGGGAACCCACCTGCTCGACTGGCTGGTGTCGACCGAGACGCTCAACGATCATCTGTCCGTGACACCCGTCGGGGGGCGCGGGCCGGGTGACGTGTCGCCGTTGTTCGACCAGCAACCCATCGAGGTCGCAGCGATTGCCGATGCCGCGATGCGCGCAGGGGATGTGACCGGGCTCGATGCGTGGGACGACGTGGTCGACATGGCCGGCAACTGGTTCCTGGGGAACAACGACGCCGGTCTTTCGATGATCAACCTCGAGACAGGCGGGGGTTACGACGGTCTGCACCCTGATCGGGTCAACGTGAACCAGGGGGCAGAGTCCACCCTCGCGATGATCTCGACCATGCAGCATCGATCCGCAATGTGGCTCGTGTGATCCTGCGGCCACACCATGACCCGATGGTGCGTCGGCTGATGCACCGTCTGGTGCCCGACTCCACGCGTGTGGTGTCGCGCATGTTCGTGCCGGGTCAGGAGGACTTCGGGTCGACGCAGTCACGTGCCCTGCAGGTTCTCGAGCGCATCATCGCATTGCCCGAGGACGAGGTGATCGCCTCGCTCGACGACGTGTACAACCGCTTCATCGAGCGACACGAGGACCTGACACAGGAACTCGAGAAGCATGCCCACCGGATGGCGAGCAGGGTGCAGCCCGGTCTGATCCTGTCGGAGGAGAGATGGCGCCTGATCGGGGCGGTCTTCACCCACGAGTTCGCGATCGAATCATCGGCCCTCACGAACCCGTCGATGGTGCTGCACCCCGACCAGACGGGTGTCGAATCCGGGTCTGCCCGTTTCGTGATGAGCGTGCGGTCGATAGGCGAGGGGCACCGCTCGTCGATCGGATTCAGATCCGGAATCGTGAGCGGGGTGGGAGACATCGAGGTGGACACCCCCGGTGAGCACCCGACCATCGGCACGCACTGGGAACCGTTGCTGCAACAGAGCAACTTCCGCGGATTGCTGGAGGAGATGGACGACATGGGGGAGAACGCCCGTTTCATCCTCAGCCAGTTGGGTGAGACCTTCACGCTCGCAGAACTGAACGATGTCCTCTTCCGGTTCATGAGCGACCAGGACTCGTTCCGGAACTCGGATGTGACCGTCCACCATTTCCGCATGATTGCCGAGCGCAACTACTGCGTCACGTTCTCCGCTGAGCAGGATGTCTCCGAGCGGATCCTGTGGCCCGTGTCGTATGCAGAGTGGCGGGGGATGGAGGACGCCCGGTTCGTGCGGTTCGTGCAGGACGACGGCTCGGTCACCCACTACGCCACCTACACCGCATTCGACGGCGTGGGCATCTCGCAGCAGCTGCTGAAGACGGACGACTTCCTCGGGTTCGAGACGCACCCGCTTGCCGGTTCGGCGGCGAAGGGCAAGGGAATGGCGCTGTTCCCCCGCAAGATCGGCGGCATGTACGCGGCCATGTCGCGGGCGGACCACGAGTCGAACTCGATCACCTTCTCCGACCATCTCGACTACTGGAGTGCATCGATGTCGGTGCAGGTGCCGTCGCGGCCGTGGGAGGTGATCCAGATGGGGAATGCCGGTTCACCGCACGAGACAGAGGCGGGGTGGCTGTTGCTCACGCACGCCGTGGG
Organism: uncultured Bifidobacterium sp.; assembly: GCA_964513585.1. Lineage (GTDB taxonomy): Bacteria > Actinomycetota > Acidimicrobiia > Acidimicrobiales > Ilumatobacteraceae > UBA2093. The sequence continues at coordinate 20,663 of CAZENK010000012.1, forward strand.
GCCGATGCGCACGTACTGCCTGAGTGTCGCGCTGCTCGACCTCGACGACCCCTCGCGCGTGATCGGGGTCCTGGACCAGCCGTTGATGAGCCCGCAGGACGACGAACGTGACGGCTACGTGCCCAATGTCGTGTACTCGTGCGGGTCGATGGTGCACGGCCAGAACCTGGTGATTCCCTACGGCATCTCGGACCACAGCATCGGGTTCGCCGTCGCGAGCATTCCCGAGTTGCTGACACGGCTGACATAGCCGGTTGCCGGGCCGGGAACAGCAGAGGCCGGGGCGTCACCGCCCCGGCCTCTGACGCGTTTCCTTGCGGGAATCAGCCCTGGATGAGGCCACCCACGAGCTGGAGGGGGAAGGTCGCGCCCTCTGCGGCACTGACCGCAAAGATGAACAGGGCGCCACCCGCCATCGAGATGTTCTTCATGAAGCCGATCATCTCCGTCTGCTTCGAAGCCTCGTCGGCGTTCCAGTAGTCGTGCATCTTGACTGCCATCGCGACAAGCAGCACGGCGAGTGCCAGTGCACCGATGTCGGTCCACACGCCCAGGATGACCGACAGGCCCCCGAGCAGCATGACGACGCCGGACAGCTGCACCGACAGCTTCGGCATCGGCACCTTCTTGAACTGGGCGTATCCGGTCATGGCGTCAGCCTGCCTCAGGTGGTTGACACCCGAGCCGAGGAACATGAATGCGAAGAGGATCCTCGCGATGAGAAGGACGATGTCCATGTGGGTCTCACTTTCACTTGGGGTAGTTGAGGGCTCAACCATATCGCGATATAGTTGCGAGGGCAATCATTGTCATTGCACAACAACGCACGAGACCCCCGAGAGGTTGACCATGGCTACCCGCTGGTTGAGCACTGCCGAGATGGCGGCATGGCGCACGTACATCGAGACCACCGGCGACCTGTTGCGGGCCATCGAGAAGGATCTCGCCCCGTTCGGCCTCGACCGCGGCGACTACCAACTGCTCGCGATGCTGTCCGAGGCCCCCGACCAACGCCTGCGCATGTGCGACCTGGCCGACAGTCTGCGGCTCACGCGCAGCGGGCTCACGAGGCGGATGGAGGGCGTGGTCCGCAAGAAACTCGTTGCACGCGTGCAGTCAGAAGATGACGGTCGTGTGGCCTATGCAAGTCTCACCACCAAGGGCTTCGACCTGCTGAAGACTGCTGCGCCGGTGCATCTCGAGAGCGTGCGGCGTTTGATGATCGACCTGCTGTCACCCGCCGAGATCAAGTCGGTTGCGTCAGCCTTCGCGAAGATCTCGGCGAACCTCGCCACGGAGCGCAACTAGCTCGACAGCGCGTCCTTGGCGGCCTGGACACCCGCGACAAGGGCAGCACGCTCGGCATCGTTGAGCACTGCGTATGCGGGCTCCACGAGCGCATCAGTGAGGTCCTCTGCCTGGCGCAGTTTCGCTTTCACGGCATCGTCGATCACCGGCATCGCGTCCTCGGGGTAACCGAACTGCTTCCACATGTCAGGGCGCTTCGAGGCGTGTGCGACCTTGCCCGGCACTCCCGAGGCACGGAGGGCGACGAGGTGTGCGCTCCCGCGGAACTCACGGAGAACCGCGAGAAGCTGCATGGCGCGTGCCGGGGCGTCTGAGGCCAGTTCCTCGGTGCGGATCGCTGCATACAGCCCGAGTCCCTCGGGGTCGGCGGCATTGTTCACCTTGTCCATCGCGGCAACGAACGCGTCGAGGTTCGCCAGGCCCGAGAGCTTTGCGCGACCGTGCTGTGCGGCCGCCTCGAAGTGCGCCGTGCCCGCCTTGCGCGGCTCGCACTTCGCGCATGCGGCATCCCACACGCTCTTTATGAGTGCGGGGCTGAAGTAGCCGAAAGCGGCAGCAACCGCAAGGCCGTCGGTGTTGCCGAGCTGTCCACCACGACCCTGCACGTAGAACTCCATGCCGCCGAGGCCGAGTTCCTTGCCGGCTGCAAGGGTCTCCGGGGTGAAGTAGTAGGCAGCACCGACCACCGCGATGGTCGGGCACACTGCATCAAGGAGTTCTTTGTTGTTCATACATGGGCACAGTACCGAAGAACGGGGGACCTACAGTCATTGGAATGGGTGCGCAGGGGTCGGGTGTGGCGGACCGCGCCGCCCGCATGGCCCCGGCAGTGTTCGTGGTGCTGTGGAGCACCGGTTTCGTCGTGGCGAGGTACGGCACGAAGGACGCGGGACCGCTCACGTTCCTCACTCTCCGCACCGCGATCGCCGCGCTCATCCTCTTCTTTTTTGCCCTGGCCGTGCGCGAGCCCCGGCTGCACCGGGTTCAGGTCCGGTGGCAGTGGCTCGTGGGTGTGTGCATCCACGCCATGTACCTGGGCGGGGTCTTCGTCGCCATCGACCTCGGGCTCCCGTCGGGCGTCAGTGCCCTGATCGCGGCACTGCATCCCGTCGTGACGGCAGTGCTCGGGCGCATGGTGCTGCGCGAGGAGCTCACCGGTCGTCACGCGGTCGGCGTGCTGCTCGGGTGCGTCGGCGTGCTTGCCGTGGTGGTCGAGAGGGGTGGCGCGACCGATGATGTCCGTGTGTCGGCACTGTTGGCCATGGCGATCGCTGTCGTCGGCATGTCGGTCGGCACTCTCGTGCAGCGGGGTGTGGCCACGGGGGTACCGTTGTTCGGCGGCACGGCGTGGCAGTACGTGTCGACCACCGTGGTTCTCGGGGTTGCGGCTGTCGTTGCGGAGGGCTGGCAGTTCACGCTGACCGCGCGCAGCGCGTGGTCGATGGTGTGGGCGGTCGGGGTGCTCTCGATCGCGGCAATCCTGATCATGCTGTGGTTGCTGAAGCGTCAGGCTGCGTCGAAGGTGAGCAGTCTCTTCTTCCTGACTCCGGCACTGTCGACGGTCGAGGGGGCGATCCTGTTCGGGGAGCGCCTCGGCGTGCTGTCGGGTGTCGGTCTCGTGGTCGCGATCGTCGGTGTGTGGCTCACGACATCGGGTGGTGGCGCTACTTCTCCACGCTCGTGAGGTCGGGGCCGACCACGATCTCGCCGGCGAAATGCTCGGCCGCCATTGCGCGCCATTCGTCCTCCTGGCCGGGCTGGATCGCCGGCACGAAGTGCGTGAGCACGAGGGTCTTCACGTTGCACCGTGTTGCAGTCTGGGCGGCCTGTTGCACAGTGGAGTGGTAGTCGAGGATGTCGAGGAAGCGCTCGCCGGTCGGCACGAGAGGGGCGAACGTGCGCACCAGGTCCTCGCGCAGCACCGTCTGCACGTAGAAATCGGCATCGCGGCACATGTCGTACAGGCCGTCGCACGGGATCGTGTCGCCCGCGAGCGCCGCAACGACACCTGCATGCTCGAAGCGGTACCCGATGGTCGGTGAGACCGGTCGGTGGTCAGTGGCATGAACGGAAACGTTCACTTCACCGAAAGTGACCGTGTCACCCGGCTCGAGTTCGTGCACTTCGACCGTCATGCCGCCGCCCGCGCGCAGGTCGTCGTGGTGGTCCATGCGGTATCCCTCGTCGAGAGCCAGCATCGCGAGCAGTCCGTCGACCATCTTCCTCGTGCCGACAGGCCCGTAGATCGGCAGCGGTGTCGACACGGGTGATGCGATCCACCGCGTGGTCACGATGTCGTTCAGGTCGCAGATGTGGTCGCTGTGCAGGTGTGTGAGCAGCACCGCAGACACGAGAGGCGGTGGGCACATGGCGCCCACGAGACGCATGATGACCCCGCGCCCGGCATCGACGACGATGTTCTGCCCGGCGGCCTGCACCAGGGTGGACGGCCCGGCGCACGTGGCACTGGGGAGGGGACTGCCGGTTCCGAGCAGGGTGATCTTCATGGAGCGCAACCTAATCGGATGCGGGTGCGTTCGCGCCGAACACGACCCATTCTGCGGTTGACGGGTGCGCCGGGGATCGGGTCAGCGTGCCCGGGGCTTGAAGATGTCGCGGATCAGCGGCTCGAAGTGCGAGAGCGGTGCGCTCTTGTAGTCGGCGTCGAACGCGGGTGAGTCGTACTTGGCGCAGAACTCCTCGGTGTACTCGAAGTACTCGCTGTCGCGGAACTGCTCACGTGCGTTGCGGTCGAGGCCGATGTGGTGCCAGAAGTAGTAGCCCTGGAAGATGCCGTGGTGCTTGACCATCCACCAGTTCTTCTCCGACACGAACGGCTTCAGGATGCCGGCCGCGATGTCGGGATGGTTGAAGGGTGCGAGGTTGTCGCCGATGTCGTGGATGAGCGAGCACACGATGTACTCGGCATCGCGTCCGTCCTTCTCGGCACGGGTTGCGGTCTGCAGGCAGTGCTCGAGCCGGTTGACCGGGAAACCACCGTGGTCAGCCTCGAGGTAGCGGAGCTGCTCGAGCACGCGGTCGGCGACCATCGCCTGGGTGTCCTGCAGGCACACCATGATGTTCTGCCACTCCTCGCGCGTCGACTCCTCGAATGACTTGAATGTTGCCCGCTCCATGGTTCCCCCTCCGGTCGTTGTGGGAGAAGTTACTACCGGCCGCCGCCGTTGTCAGCGGCGGGAACGCACGACCGACACCACGGCGCCGATCGGCATGTTCTGGAACACCCATCTGGCGTCGGAGACCCTCATTCGGATGCAGCCGTGGGACACGGGTGCGCGCCCGAGCGGTGTGTAGAAGGGCATCTCGCCCGACTTCGTGACCACGTAGGGGATCCCGTGGAACCCGATGTTGCCGCCCTGGCGGCCCACGGTGAACCGGGTCATGTACCTCATGCGTTCCCAGGGCCGCGGTGTGTAGAAGGTCTGCGCCGACTTCGAGAACACCCGGAAGAAGCCGACGGGTGTCTGGTCGTCTGCCCCGGTGGAGACCGGCAGGGTGGCGATCAGCCTGCGGTTCGCGTTGAAGAAGTAGGCCATCTGCTCGTCGAGCACGATGCGCGAGAACGCGATGGTCACGCGGGGCAACGGTGCGCGCCGGGCCGGTGGGGCCAGCGTGGTCGTCGTTGCCGGTGCGAGCGTGGTGGTCGAGGGTGCGACGGTGTCGGGGGTCGAGCCGTCGGTCGCGTGGGCGATCACGGCGGGCGTCGCCACGCAGAGTGCGGCCGCGAGGCATGCGATGCGTACGGGGTTCTTCATCGTGACGGCAAGGCTAATTGGGCGGCGGTGCCGCACGGGGTCAATCGTCAGGCAGTCGCGGTGTCGAGTGCCTCGGCGAGAGTGTTCCACGACAACACCGCACACTTGATGCGCACCGGGAACTTCACGACCCCCTGCAGGGCCTCGAGGTCACCGAGCGGCGCCGATGTGTCGGGTGCGGCTGTGCCCTCGTCGATCGACATCATGTGCTTGAAGCGCGAGATGAGGGACCGCACGTCGTCGATCGGCTTGCCCTTGACGGCGGCGCTCATCATCGACGCTGAGCTCTGGCTGATGGAGCATCCCTGTCCGCCGATCTTGATGTCGGTCACGGTGCCGTTCTCGACGAGCAGGTACACCTCGATCTCGTCACCGCACAACGGATTGTGGCCCTCGGTGCGCACTGCCGGCGGCTCGAGCGTGCCGCGGTTGCGGGGGCTCTTGTAGTGGTCGAGGATGATCTCGCGGTAGAGGTCTTCAAGTCCTGGCATGGTGGTCTCCGAACGGGTCGCTCTCAGGCTAGAGGGTGAAGAAGTCGCCCGCCTCGGACAGTGCGTCGCAGAGGGCATCGACTTCGCTCGTGGTGTTGTAGAGGTAGAAGCTGGCGCGGGCCGTGGCGTTCGCACCGAGCAGCCGCATCAGGGGCTTCGCGCAGTGATGGCCGGCGCGCACGCACACGTTGTGCTGGTCGAGCACCTGGCTGATGTCGTGCGGGTGCACGTCTCGGTAGGCGAAGCTGATCGTGGCCCCGCGCACCTCGACGTTGCGGCTGCCGTGGATCACGATGTCGTCACCGAACCGCTCGGTGAGGGTGTCGAGTGCGTAGCGGGTGATCTCGATCTCGTGCTGGCGCACGTTGTTCATGCCGAGCTCCGTCAGGTAGTCGACGGCGGCCGCGAGACCGACGGCCTCGACGATCGGTTGCGTGCCCGCCTCGAACTTGGCGGGCAGCTCGGCGCAGGTGAACCCGTCGAGCTTCACGTCAGAGATCATGTTGCCGCCACCGAGGAAGGGGGGCATGGAGTCGAGAAGTTCCTCGCGACCCCAGAGCATGCCGATGCCGGTGGGGCCGACCATCTTGTGGCTGCTGAACGCGAGGAAGTCGGCGTCCCACGCCTGCACATCGGTGGCCATGTGCGGCACCGACTGGCAGCCGTCGACGAGTGCGAGAGCACCGTGCCGGTGGGCAGCAGACACGAGTTCCCTGACCGGGTTGATGGTGCCGAGCACGTTCGACATCGCAGTGAACGAGAACATCTTGGCGCCCGTCAGCAGGGTGTCGATGTCGGTGAGGTCGAGGAGACCGTCTGCGGTCAGCGGCACCCAGCGGATCTCGAACCCGCGCTCTGCGGCGAGCATCTGCCAGGGCACGATGTTGGCGTGGTGTTCCATGTGCGTGAGCACCACGGCATCGCCCTTCGACAGGTTCGCCGAACCCCATGACCTTGCGACCAGGTTGAGCGACTCCGTTGCGTTCTTCGTGAACACGACCTCCGACGGACGGCGCGCGTTGATGAATGTTGCGACCTTGGCGCGCGCACCCTCGTACATGTCGGTGGCCTGTGCCGCCAGGTGGTACGCGCTGCGGTTCGTGGGGCCGTATGCATGGCGCATGAAGCCGGCCATCGCATCGATGACGCTGTTCGGCTTCTGCGAGGAGTTGGCCGAGTCGAGGTACACGAGTGGCTCGCCGTTGATGAGCTCGGAGAGCACGGGGAAGTCACGCCTGATGCGTGTCACGTCGAGCGACATGGTCACTGTGCCCTGTAGGCCTCGTAGCCGTTCTTCTCGAGTTCGGCGGCGAGCTCCATGCCACCGGACTTCACGATGCGGCCGTCGATCATGATGTGCACGTGGTCGGGCTGCAGCTCGTCGAGCAGGCGCTGGTAGTGGGTGATCAGCAGGATGCCGAGGCTCGGGCGGTCTGCGCGAACCTCCCGGATGCCCTTGGCCACGATGCGCAGTGCGTCGATGTCGAGACCCGAGTCGGTCTCGTCGAGCACGGCGAACTCGGGCTCGAGCAGTGCCATCTGCATGATCTCGTTGCGCTTCTTCTCGCCGCCCGAGAATCCCTCGTTCAGGTAGCGGTCGACGAACGATGAGTCCATGCCGAGTCGCTTCATCCAGTCCATGGCCGAGAGTCGCAGCTCGAGCACCGACAGGTCGATGCCCTTGCGTGCCGAGAGTGCCTGGCGCAGGAACTGGATGACCGACACTCCCGCGATCTCCTGCGGGTACTGGAAGGCGAGGAACATGCCGGCCTTGGCGCGGACATCTGTCGACCAGTCCGTGATGTTCTCGCCCTTGAAGAAGAGGTCGCCGCCGGTGACCTCGTACTCAGGGGAGGCAAGGAGGGTGCTGGCGAGGGTCGACTTGCCGCATCCGTTCGGGCCCATGATCGCGTGCACCTCGCCGGCCTGGATCGACAGGGACACGCCCTTCAGGATCTCGTCGGGGTTCTCGATGTCGTCGGAAACCGGGGATGCATGCAGGTCAGAAATGCGGAACAGTTCGCTCACGCGCCCCAGTCTAGAAGCGGAAACCGAATTATCACTATGGGCATAGTGGAAACTCGGACCGTGTCGTCGAGGTCACACGACGAGCGCCGGGAGGGCGAATCAGGCGGGCGCGAGTGCCCGCCACAGGGCCCAGTACGACGGGTACTCGAGATGCGAGTCGAGGTAGTTCGCGCCGTGAAGCATGCGGTGGTACTCGGGCAGGTGACGGAAGGGGACACCGGCGTCGACGTGGTGGGCCATGTGGAACCCGATGTTGTAGGGAACCATCAGGAACCGCGCGACCGGCCCCTGGCGCACCGAGTGCGTGGTGTACCGGCGGTCGTCGTCCTCGCGCATGCCGCCGTGCTCGGCGATCGAACGCAGGCGGTTGATCACGCGCCACACCGTGAGATACGGCGCCACCCAGAACACCGGGTACATCCACCAGTGGCCGGCCGCAGTGAAGAGCGCAAGCACCACCAACTGCACCGCGAGCATCTTGCGCAGTGTGTTGCGCACGCGCGCATCGGGCGAACGCAGGCCGCGCATCTGGTTGCGCAGCAGCTTGAGTCCGGTGCGGCCGGTGGCGTCGCGCCACAGCTTGCGCCGCAGGCTCGCGCGCGACACCGGGTAGTTCGCATAGAGGGGAACATCGGGTTCGTTCGGGCCGAACTCGCGCTTGTGGTGCGCCATGTGCACCCTGCGGTACGCCTGCGTGCTGGTGAGCTGCACGTAGCCGAGCAGCCAGTTGCCCACGAAGTCGTTGGTCGCCTTGTGGGTGAAGAGGAGCCTGTGCGCGGCCTCGTGCATGAGCGATGCGACCTGTGCGTGCGCACGCCCCATCAACACGAACGTGGCCACCCACAGCACGATGCTGTCGACACGGGCGGCGGCCACCAGCAGTGCGATGTTCTGGGCGTACATGAAGATCACCGACCATGCGTTCCTGTACGAGGGGATGCTGCGCAGGCGTGCGCGGTCGCGCGAGGAGAGGCGGCCCTCCGCGGTCACGTTCGGGGTGTCGTGCGCAACCGGCAACTCGGAAGGTGCCATGCCACCGAGGGTGGGTGCGTCACCAGCCACGCTTCACCCACTCGGTGAGGTGCGGTCGTTCGACGGCAATCGTCGTGTCGACACCGTGGCCCGGCATCACGACGGTGTTGCCGGGGAACGTGAACAGGCGCGAGTCGATCGAGCGGATGATGGTGTCGAAATCCCCGCCGGGGAAGTGCGTGGCACCGGGCCCGCCCGGGAAGAGCGTGTCGCCGGTGAACAGGAGCGGCGCATCGAGCACCTTGAACGACACCGAGCCCGGCGTGTGGCCCGGGTTGTGGATTGCCTCGAGGCGCACGCGGCCGACCTCGATGATGTCGCTGTCGTTCACGAACACGTCGTAGCCGACGTCCTTCAGCATCCCTGCGTCGTCCGGCGTGACGGCGACCTCGTACCCGGCCTCGCGCATCGCGGGCACGGCCTGGATGTGGTCATGATGACCGTGCGTCTCGAGCACGCGCCGCACGCCGAGTGCTCTGCACAGATCGAGAAGTCGCTCGTGTTCGTTCGCCGCATCGATCAGCACGGCATCGCCGGTGTGCTTGCAGCGCAGCACGAACACGTTGTTTGCGTACGGGCCCACGACCACGCGGTGCACCTCGAGGTTGTGGTCGAAGTAGTGGAGCGTGCCGAGGGCCCGGGACATGTCTTCAGCCTGACACAACATCGAAGCCCAGCGACAGGGCAACGGGAATCTGGGCCGCATCGAACGTGACGAACTGCGTGCGGCCCGGCGCCCGCGCCGCCGCCGAGAGGTGGAGCGCGGCGGAGAACCCGACGGGCTGGCGCTGGCACAGTGCCGTCGCGTCGTCGAGGAGCGCCTGGTCGATGGGCACAACATGAAGGAAGTCCCAGGTGTGCCTGACCATGTCCTCGAGGTGGCGCACCAGGACCGGCTCGTCGGAGAGCCGGGAGGCCGCCGCCACGGACTCGCCGAGAGCGTGTGCGCACGCGATCCATGAGGTGTCCGAGTCGAGTGCCTCGAGCACGACCCGTCGTGATGCGCCCTCCACGTGCAGCGAGAGCAACGCACTGGCGTCGAGGAACACGCTCACGACCGCACTTCCCGGAGTGCGCGGTCGACCCTGGCCCCGGAGTTCAGGATGAGCGGCTCGCCCGGCACCCAGTCGCCGCGCCGACGGGGGGCGATGACGGCACCACGGGCAACCAGGTCGGCGAGGGCGACGCCCTCCATGTCGCCCGCAAGTGCGCCCAGCTGGGCCACCGGGGCGCCGTCCACCGTGACCACCACTCGTTCGCCCTGCTGGGCCCGCCTGACATATGTGGAGAGCGCAGCTCTCAGTTCTCGGATTCCGATCTGGGCCATGGGGCACACCGTAGCGGGAATTGTGTACACCTGCGTACACATCTTGAGTAGCGAGGGGAGGGTCGCGGCAGGCAGACTCAGTCCCATGAATTTTGCATTTAGTGAAGAGCAGGAAGAACTCCGCAAGATGGTGCGCTCGTTCCTCGAGAACAAGTCATCAGAAGAGGCAGTTCGTGAGCAGATGGAGACCGTGAACGGTTTTGACTCCGGTGTGTGGTCGCAGATGGCAGGCGAAATGGCGCTGCAGGGTCTCGCGATCCCCGAGGAGTTCGGTGGCCAGGGCTACAGCTTCATCGAGCTGGGTGTCGTGCTGGAGGAGATGGGCCGTGCGCTGCTGTGTGCACCGTTCTTCTCGAGCGTCGTGCTCGCAGCCAACGCGCTGTTGCTCTCGGGTGACGACGCAGCGAAGAAGGCGTACCTGCCCGGCATCGCAAGCGGCGAGACCATCGCAACCCTCGCAACCACCGAGCCCTCGGGTCGCTGGGACGAGGCAGGCATCACGATCGAGGCAAAGGGCTCGGGCTCTGACTTCACGATCAGCGGCACCAAGAGCTTCGTGCTCGACGGACACACCGCCAACCTGATCATCGTGGCCGCCCGCACCGGCAAGGGTGTCAGCCTGTTCGCAGTCGACGGCAACGCATCGGGTCTCACCCGCACCGCCCTGTCGACGATGGACCAGACACGCAAGCAGGCAAAGCTCGAGTTCAGCAACACCCCCGCAAAGCTCATCGGCACCGAGGGCAAGGGTGGAGAGGTGCTCGGCAAGGTCATGGACCTCGCTGCAGTCGCACTCGCAGCCGAGCAGGTCGGCGGCGCCCAGAAGGTTCTCGAGATGGCCGTCCAGTACGCAAAGGACCGCATCCAGTTCGGACGCCCCATCGGTTCGTTCCAGGCCATCAAGCACAAGTGTGCAGACATGCTGCTCGAGGTCGAGTCGGCGAAGTCGGCTGCGTACTACGGCATGTGGTGCGCCGCAGAGATGAACGAGGAGCTTCCCTCGGTCGCTTCGCTCGCGAAGGCCTACTGCTCGGAGGCGTATTTCCACGCCGCAGCCGAGAACATCCAGATCCACGGTGGCATCGGCTTCACCTGGGAGCACCCGGCACACCTCTACTTCAAGCGTGCGAAGTCGAGCGAGCTGATCTTCGGTGACCCGACCTACCACCGCGAGCTGCTCGCACAGCGCATCGGTATCTGATCCGCTCACGCGTCTCGAACTGAAGAGCCCGGGCCCTGCGCCCGGGCTCTTTTTCGTCCTGCCGACGAAAGCGGACCGTGTTCTACGCTTCTCGCATGCCACGCACCGTTCTTGCGCAGATCTCCGACCCGCACATACCGGGGCCCGGTGACGAACTGTTCGCAGGGTCGGACCCGGTCGGGAACCTGACGAAGGCGATCCGGCACGCATCGCAGAAGAGTCATTCGATCGTGATCACCGGTGACTGTGTCGCGCGGGCGGGTACCGAGAACGAGTACCGCGGGTTCGCGGCCGCGCTCGAGACAGCGGGCGCCCCTGTTCTGCTGTGCGCGGGCAACCACGACGAGTCGGTTCGCATGCAGTCGATCTTCTCGTTGCCGGCACGCAACGGCCGGCTCGACCACGTGACGGAGCTGCCGCACGGTCGTCTGGTGGTGCTCGATTCGTCGCGCGCCGGCCGTGAGGACGGCGCACTCGACGGGGACCAGCTGCAGTGGCTCGATGACGTGCTGGCCGACGGCGAGCCTGCGGTTGTCGCGATGCATCACCCGTGTTTTGCTCTCGGGGGACCGGCGCTCAGTTCGGTGCGCCTCGACGACGCATCGATCGCCGGGCTCGAACAGGTGGTCGCTCGCCACCGTGTGCTTGCCGTGGTGAGCGGTCACGCGCACATGACGGTCTCGGCGCCCTTTGCCGGCACGACTGCCTACATCTGTCCATCCGTGGCCTATGAGTTCGCGTTCCGCGGCCGCGACCTCATCTACCGCCCGGGCCTGCCGCAGTACATGGAGTACTCGTGGGGTCCCGGCGGGTCGGGATTCCTCGCCAGGGTTGTGACAGTTGCCGACGATCCTTCGTGGCTCGTGATGGAATCGTTCTGAACACCGGTCGTAGGCTCTCGGTATGCCCGCCATCACAATCGTGTTCCTGGTCCTGTCGGTCATTGCGGTGTTCGTGATCGCCGCGGTGGTCATCGGGCGCGAGGCGCGGCGCCTCGACGCGGTCGCGCCGCGTGTGGTGTACCGAATCGACCTGGCAGTGGACTACGTGGCCGGTGTGATCCCGCCCGAGACCCAGGCACGACTGACGCTCGACGAACTGCGTGAGCTGTTGCTCGGCCACCTCAACTGGCTCTCGGAACGCAATCTCGTGCCGATCGACGTGATCGACCGCCGCCAGCACATCGACACCCCTCTCGTGGTCGACGAGACGCATCTTGCCGCGTTCCTCCTCGACGAGGCGGTCAAGCGTGGCGTGGAGTTGCTGGATGACGTCGACGTGGTGCACGTGCTCGATGCACACAACGCGTACTTCGCTGCGATCGGTGCCGTGGGCCCGAAGGCGGACTCGATCTAGATCATCATGTTGAACTGGCTCACCACGCGGTGGGCGAGTTCGGCGTCTCCGCTGATCGACACGCTCGTTGCGAGTTCATCGATGCCGGCACGGCCCATCGCGAGCTGGGCGAACGTGTCACTGTCCATGCTGATGTCGCACAGTGCGTCATCGGGCATGTTGGGTGCGATCTGCGCGCGCCCGTCGACGACCCTGGTCGCGATCGTTCGCTGCACGGCGCCCGTGATGCGGATCACCACACAGCCGCCCTCGGGTGTGCCGGCACGCTTGCCCACCACGATCGGGATCGTGCGGATCAACCGGTCGATGGTGTGCTCGGCGGCGGGCCCGCCCTGGTTGCCGGGCCTGCCGAGTGCGCGTCGCATGTCCTGCTCGTGGGCCCAGCAGTCGAGCACGCGGATGTGCAGGAAGTCGGCGAGCGTGCCGGGGCCGGTCGGCGTCATCGCCTCCTGTGCGAAGTAGGCCTCGTCGGCCGTGCGGAACAGCGACAGGCGCATCTCCATCACGTTCTTCCACTCGGCGAGGACCTGTGCACCCGTGAGTGTGCGCCGCACGTCCACGTCATCTTCGTTCATGTCGCCGATGGGGTTCTTCACGTGCGACTTGTCGGGCGCGGTGTGGTCGGGCCGGGGAAGTCCGTGCATCGATGATTCCGTGCCGACGATGTGGGACAGATTGTCCTGCACCGTCCATCTGGGCAGCTGTGTCGGTGTCTTCCAGTCCTGTTCCGTGAGCGTCTCGCAGAATGCGGTCATCGAGCGCCATGTCTGCTCGAGCGTGTCGATCGTGCGTGTGGGGATCATCGTGTGCCTCCTAACGGGCCGGGTTCTGGATGGTGCGCCATTGACGTGCCTCGAGATACGGCGAGAAGATCTCTCCGATCATCCTCATGTCGTCGTCGGTCTTCGGTGTCTTCATCTCGAACAACCCGGGGAACCGTGAGTAGCCGACTGTCAGGTCCCAGAGTTCGCGTGCGCGCTCACCCGTAGGTGCCGGCAGCACCACCGGGCCGAACACCGCGCGACCGCCGGGCACCGTGATGATCGGCACGCCGAAGCCTGCGAGTTCACCGACGGCATGCTCGTGGTCGGCACGCACCTCGTCGCTCGTCGTCGGGTCGGCGAGTGCGTCGTCCCACGCGTTCTCCGGCAGGCCGGCGTCGCGCAGCAGCCCGATCGCGGTCTCCCTGTCGTAGTGACGACGGCCCTCGACATGCAGAGCGCGCCCGCACACCTCGTAGAAGGTGCCGCACCAGTCGTTGTCATGCCGGCGCAGCCACGCCGCGACCCGCATCGGGGTCCATCCGTAGGCGAACTCGCGTTCCCAGGGGTGGGGCTTGCCTTCCTCGCGGTTGACCTCCTCCAGACTGAAGAAACGCCATCGGATGTCGAAGCCGACCTGGCGCTGTGCCTCGCGGATCCACACCGAGGTCTGGTACGCGTACGGGCACATGATGTCGAAGAAGAACTCGATGCTCGTGGGCTGGTCGGTCGTGCTCATGCCGTGAAGTTAGTGCGCCGTGCGTGGTGGCGGGGCAGTGGGCGACTACCTTTGGGGGGTATGGAACGCCCGACCCGGTTTGAACACACTCGATTCCTCGGCGACAAGCGCACTCAGCTCGTCTACGACCTGGACGAATGGACCGACGAGGAGACGATAAACGACATCGTCGAGCAGGGGGTCGGGTTGTGCTTCGGCCCCGACACCCTCGCCGAGGCCCGCAACCGCGGATACACGCTTGCGACGCCGGGCAAGACCCGTCGTCACCTCAAGCCGCGCGCCTAGGCCTGCGACATGACCGGGGCGATGAACGGCACATTCCGTTCCGGTTCTCTCACGCTCAACCGCTACCTGGCAGTCCCGAGCGGTCACAACGGTCAGCTCCCGGGCGTGATCATGTGCCACGGTTTCCCGATCGGGCCCCTTGATGCACGACAGTCCGCGGTCACGTTCCCCCAGTTGATGGACCGCGTGGCGAACGATCTCGGGTGGGCGGCGCTCACCTTCACGTTCCGCGGGTGCGGCACGAGCCAGGGTGACTTCTCGATGCAGGGCTGGGTCGACGACCTGCGCGCCGCAGTCGATCACCTGGAGCAGGAGGTCTCACCGCAGGGAATCTGGCTGGTGGGCACGAACACCGGCGGTGCACTCGCGTTGTGCGTGGCCGCCGACGACCCGCGGGTGCGCGGGTGCGCATTGTTGGGTGCACGCGCCGACTTCGATGACTGGGCCGGCCAGCCGCGCAGGTTCATGGAGCACGCGCGCGAGATCGGTGCGATCCGCACTGCAGGTTTCCCGAAGGCGTTCGACGAGTGGAGCCGTGAGCTGCGGCGTTTCCGCCCTATGGAAGCCGCGCGACGGTTCGCGCCGCGGCCGTTGCTCGTGATGCACGGCGAGGACGACGAGAGCGTGCCGGTGGCCGACTCGCGCGAGCTTGCACGCGCGCACGGCTCGGCAGAACTGCGCATCATCCCCGGTGCTGGCCACCGTCTCCGTCATGACCCGCGCGCGGTCGCAGTGCTGCTCGGTTGGCTCGACCGTCAGCGCGCGCTGTTGATGTGACCGGCCGTTGATCAGTCGTCGTGGCCGCGCGGGTGGCCCGAGTGCCACGCAAATGCACTCGAGATGATGTCATCGAGTGTCTTGGTGGGTGACCAACCGAACAACTGCTGGATGCGCGTGGTGTCCGCGTAACACACGGCGGGGTCGCCGGCGCGGCGGCCCGAGACCGTGTGCGGCACCTTCCTGCCGGTGATGCGCTCGGTTGCCTCGATGATCTGCAGCACGCTGGTGCCGAAACCGGTGCCCACGTTGCATGTGACGCTCTCCCCGCCGTTGCGCAGGTGCTCGAGCGCCGACACGTGGGCCACGGCGAGGTCCTCCACGTGGATGTAGTCGCGCACGCCGGTTCCGTCGGGTGTGGGGAAGTCGTTGCCGAACACCGTGAGCCCGTTCGACTCGCCCAGGACAGCCTTCATCACGTGGGGTATCAGGTTCTGCGAGAAGCGCCAGTCCTCGCCGAGGGTGGCGTCGGAGGCGGCCCCTGCGGCGTTGAAGTAGCGCAGCGACACATGGCGCATCGACCCCGTGCGCGAGTACCACCCGAGAGTGCGCTCGATCATGAGTTTTGTCTCGGCGTACACGCTCTCGCAGCGCGGCTCGGCGTCTTCTGTCACCGGCACCACGTCGGGTGTGCCGTAGATGCCTGCAGTGGACGAGAACACGATGCGCTCGACGCCCACGCGGTCCAGGGTCTCGCAGAGCCGTTGCGAGCCGGTCACGTTGTTCGTGAAGTACTTCGCGGGGTTCGCCATCGACTCGCCGACTGCCTTGTACGCGGCGAAGTGAACCACCTCGTCGACGCCGTGCTCGCGGCACACGCGCTCGACCAGGTCGGAATCGGCGATGTCGCCCTGCACGAACGGTGCATCGCCCACCGCCCTGCGGTGGCCGTTCTCGAGCGTGTCGAGCACCACGACTGCGCGCCCCGTTGCACGAACGAGCCGTGTGGTGATCGAGCCGATGTACCCGGCGCCGCCCGTGATCAGTGTCGTCACGACGGTTTCTTCGCCGCGGACTTCTTTGCCGGCAATGGGCGGGACTGCTTGTCGCGGTCGGCGGCCTTCTCGGCCTTCTTCCATGCGCGCACCTTCAGCAGTGTCTCGGGTGACGTGATGTCGGCAATGGTGCGCGGGTTGCTGTCGCTGAACACGCCTGCGGCCTTCTTCCAGCCCTTCGGGGCGATGTCGAATCTCTTGGCAAGGAGAGCGACGAAGATCTGGGCCTTCTCCTCGCCGTACCCGGGCAGCTCGCGCAGCCGCGCGAACAGCACGTCGGCATCGTCGACGCCCTTCCAGATGTTCTCGCCCTTGTTGCGGTACGACGATGCGATGATCGCGCACATGCCCTGGATGCGCTGGGCCATCGCCTTGGGGAACCGGTGGATGGCCGGCTTCTCGAGGCACACGGCGAGGAACTCGTCGGGGTCCATCTCGGCGATGCGCTTCGGGTCGAGGTGACCGAGGCGTTCCTTCAGCGTGTACGCACCGTTGAAGGCCCACTCCATGGGCACCTGCTGGTCGAGCAGCATGCCGATCAGCAGGGCAGTGCCGTTCGAGTTCAGCAACCTGTCCGATTTCGGGTTTCCGGTGATGTAGAGGGTTCCCATGGTCAGTCTCGCGTCAGTCCGTTCTCTGCTTCGGGGTTGATGCCAAGGTCGACGATCGCCTGTGCGACAGTCTCGCGGGTGATGCCGTGATTCCCCACCAGTGTGGTGAGCACCGCCACGACCACGTGCTCGGCATCGGTCTCGAAGTAGCGACGCAGGGCCTCGCGTGTGTCGCTGCGCCCCATGCCGTCGGTGCCGAGCGCAAGGAACCGGCGGTGCGGCACGAACGATGCGATCTGCTCCGGCACGATGCGCATGAAATCGCTGACGGCCACGACGGGCGTGTCCGCGGCACCGAGGCACGCCTGCACGATCGACTCGCGCGGCGGCTCGGTCGGGTGCAGGCGGTTCCAGCGCTCGACCTCGATGGCATCCTCACGAAGTGATTTGTACGACGTGGCCGACCACAGGTCCACGTGGATGCCGTACTTCTCGCGGAGTATCTCTGTCGCCCTGGCCGCGGCCGCGTAGGCAGTGCCCGAGAACAGCAGGGTCGCGTGCGATGGTTGCGCAGCGGGTGCGAACTCGTAGAGGCCCCTGATGATGCCGTCGTCGGTCACGTGAGCCGGGCGTGCGGGCATCGAGATGTTCTCGTTGTACAGGGTCACGTAGTAGAAGATGTCGGCCTGCCTGGGGCCGTACATCATGTCGATGCCGTGGCGGATGATTGTCGCCATCTCGTATGCGAACGCCGGGTCATAGGCCTGGCATGCCGGCACGGTGCTCGCGAGCACGAGGCTGTGGCCGTCCTGGTGCTGCAGACCCTCGCCCATGAGCGTGGTGCGCCCTGCGGTGGCTCCCATGAGGAAGCCGCGGGTGCGGGAGTCAGCGGCCTGCCAGATGAGGTCACCGATGCGCTGGAATCCGAACATCGAGTAGAAGGTGTAGAACGGCACCATCGGGACGCCGCGCGTCGAGTAACTGGTGCCGGCGGCGATGAAGCTGCTCATCGCGCCCGCCTCGGTGATTCCCTCCTCGAGGATCTGTCCCTGTGTCGATTCGGCGTACGACAGCAGCAGGTCATGGTCGACGGGCTCGTACTTCTGTCCGTGCGATGCATAGATGCGGAACTCGCGGAAGAGCGAGTCCATGCCGAAGGTGCGCGCCTCGTCAGGGATGATCGGCACCACACGCGGGCCGAACTGGTCCTCGCGCACCAGGTTGCGCAGAAGGCGGGTGAACGCCATGGTGGTGCTCACCTGCTGCTCGCCGGAACCGTTGGCGAACTCCGTGAATGCGTCACCCGACGGCAGTGCCAGAGGTCTGCGTGTCCACTGCACGCGCTTCGGCAACGAGCCGTCGAGGGCGCGACGGCGTTCCATCATGTACTGGTACTCGACCGAGTCGGGAGAGGGACGGAAGTACGGGGGTTCGTCACCTTCGAGAAGTGCGTCGGGGATCTCGTCGTGCAGGTGCAGTCGGTCGCGCAGCAGACGCAACTGGTCCACGTTCATCTTCTTGATCTGGTGCGTTGCGTTGCGTGCCTCGATCTGCGGCCCGAGGGTCCAGCCCTTGATGGTCTTGCAGAGGATGGCGGTGGGTCGACCGGAGCCGAGGTTGTCGCTCGCGGCCTTGTACGCCGCGTACAGCTTGCGGTAGTCGTGCCCGCCGCGCGGCAGGTTCACGAGGTCCTCGTCGCTCAGGTGTGCGACCATCTGGCGCAGGCGCGGGTCGGGACCGAAGAAGTTCTCGCGGATGTACGCACCGTTCTCGACCGAGAGCCGTTGGAACTCGCCGTCCACCGTGGAGTTCAGTTTGTTCAGCAGCACGCCGTCGACGTCGCGCGCGAGCAGTTCGTCCCACTTCGACCCGAGGATCACCTTGATGACGTTCCAGCCGGCACCGCGGAACACGGCCTCGAGTTCCTGGATGATCTTGCCGTTGCCTCGCACGGGTCCGTCGAGGCGCTGCAGGTTGCAGTTGACCACGAAGATGAGGTTGTCGAGGTGCTCGCGTGCCGCGAGCGAGATCGACCCGAGAGACTCGGGCTCGTCGGTCTCGCCGTCGCCGAGAAAAGCCCACACTCGGCTGCCGGTGGTGTCGTCGATCTGTCTGTTGTGCAGGTAGCGGTTGAACCGGGCGTGGTACAGCGCGGTGATCGGGCCGAGACCCATCGACACGGTGGGGTACTCCCAGAAGTCGGGCATCAACCGCGGGTGCGGGTAGCTCGACAACCCGCGTCCGCCGCGGCCGATCTCGCGCCGGAAGTGGTCGAGGTCGTCCTCGGTCAACCGGCCCTCGAGGAATGCGCGTGCGTAGATGCCGGGTGCGGCGTGGCCCTGGATGTACACGTGGTCACCGGGCAGACCGTCGTCCTTGCCGCGGAAGAAATGGTTGAACCCGATCTCGTAGAGACTCGCCGAACTCGCGAAGGTGGAGAGGTGCCCGCCGATTCCCTCTGACTCCTGGTTCGCACGCGTGACCATGACGGCGGCGTTCCACCGCACGTAGGCGCGGATGCGCCGCTCGATGTGCTCGTCGCCGGGGAACCACGGCTCGCTCTCGCGGGGGATCGTGTTGACGTACGGGGTCGACACGGTGGCCGGGAAACTCACCTGCGAACGCTGCGCACGCTCGAGCAGGCGTGACAACAGGTAGCGCGCGCGGTTCTTTCCGTGCACCTCGACCACTGCATCGAGCGAGTCGAGCCACTCCTGCGTCTCGCCGGGGTCGGTGTCGGGAAGCTGGTGCACGGAACCGTCGAAGATCACGGCTCCATTCTCCCACCATTCGGGGCAAATGCCCGCCGCGGCACCCTGCATGGTGAACAATCGTGAGTCATGGAACACGACGCCGACACGATCGTCATCTACACCGACGGGGCGTGCTCGGGCAATCCCGGTCCCGGGGGCTGGGCATGGGCGGTGTCGCCCGGCGGAACCCCGCATGCAAGCGGCGGTGAATCCCACACGACGAACCAGCGCATGGAGATCCGCGCCGCGTTCGAGGCGGTCACCCAGTTTTCTGACGATCCGCGCCGGATCCTGATTGTGTCGGATTCCACATACGTGGTGAAGTGCTTCACGGACGGCTGGTGGCGGGGGTGGCTGCAGCGCGGGTGGAAGAACTCACAGCGACAGCCGGTGGCGAACCGGGACCTGTGGGAACCCTTTCTCGAACTGGTGCAGCGCCGGGGGAACGTGGACTTTGCGTGGGTGAAGGGACACAGCGGCGACCCGATGAACGACTTCGTGGACTCTCTCGCGGTCGAGGCCACCCAGGGTCAGCGGTAGCCCCGTCGGCTTGGGTGGAGAGCCTTCCCGGTGCGTAGCCTGACGGAATGGATATTTCAGGCGTAAGCGCAATTGTCACTGGCGGAGCATCGGGTATCGGTGCCGCCTCCGTCCGTCTTCTCGCCAAGGGCGGGGCCAAGGTTGTCATCGCCGACCTTGATCGTCAGAAGGAGCAGGGCGAGGCCCTCGCAAAGGAGGTCGGCAACGCCGTCTTCTGTGCGGTCGACGTCACGAACACCGACGACATCATCAATGCAGTTGAGATGGCCAAGTCGATGGGGCCCCTTCGCGTTCTCGTGAACTCGGCCGGCATCGGTTGGGCACAGCGCACCATCGGCAAGGACGGCACCTACGAGTCGGCCGCCAACATCGAGGCGTTCAAGCGCGTCATCGCGATCAACCTCATCGGCACCTTCGATGCGATCCGCATCGCCGCCACCGCAATGAGCCAGACCGAGCCTCTCGAGGACGGCGAGCGCGGCGCAATCGTCAACATCGCATCGGTCGCGGCATTCGACGGCCAGATCGGCCAGAACGCATACTCCGCGTCGAAGGGTGGCGTCGTCGGCATGACCCTGCCGGTCGCGCGTGACCTCGCAGCGGTCGGCGTGCGCGTGAACACCGTGGCACCCGGCCTCATCGACACGCCGATCTACGGATCGGGCGACCAGAGCGAGGCGTTCAAGGCACAGCTGCAGAAGGGCGTGCTCTTCCCGCAGAAGCTGGGCAAGCCCGAGCAGCTCGCATCGATGGTGCTCGAGTGCGTCACCAACAGCTACATGAATGCCGAAACGATCAGAGTCGACGGTGGCATTCGCATGCCACCCAAGTGAGCACCGTCTTCCACGACGATCCGTTCACGCCGTTCGACCGGCAACCAATCGAAGGCGAGACCCCGGGCCACGGCCCGGGGTCTCGTCGTTCCGTCGCCATCCCGGGTGCGTACCTGCCGGTCGCACTCGATTCGATGCGGCTGCGTGTGGGCGCGCGACCGCTCGACCCGGCGCAGTGGGTGTCGGAGGTCGATGACGACTGGCCGCGCACACAGGCCATGAAGCTCTCGTTGCTGCGCGAGCGCCCCGGTGAGGTGGTTGCGTGCATGGCGGGTGCAGAGGAGGCCTGCGACGAGGTGGCCGCCGGGGTGCTGGGCTCGCTCGGGTTGTCGCCCGGCACCGAAACCGGCCTCGATGCACTCGTTGACGCAGCGACCCGGGTCGCAGATGACCTGTGTGTGCTCGTGCCCGACGAACGCGGGGTCGCGCGCCTGTCTGCTGCGGTGCTGTGCTCGCCGAACCGCTGGAGGCTCGCCGCGAAGATCGGCGGCACCATGACCCACATCCATGGGCCGGTTGCCCGGTACGCAGAAGACCTCGAGTCGCCCGTGAACTCGATGTTGATGCGGCTGTCGACCGAGCGACCGGTGTGGCGCATCAACTGGGGCATCGCCAACCATCCGTCGTTGTTCCAGCCCGACATCCCCCCGGTCACACCCGACATGGACCCGGCCGACATGTGGTTCCGCGTGGAGTGGCAGACACTGCGGCGGCTCCCCGTGACCGGTGCGATCCTGTTCACGATCCGCACCTACGTCGAGCAACTGTCGGACTTCATGCAGCGCGACTACGCGGTGGTGCACGAGATCGCCGACCTGGTCAACAAGATCCCCGAGGACGTGGCGGCGTACAAGAGCATCGCGCCGTACCGTGATGCCTTGTTCGCCTACTTCGAGACCCGCTGACGCCTGTCGCGTTGCCGGTCAGGTGGTGTAGTCGGCGTTGATGCGCACGTACCCGTCGGTGAGGTCGCACCCCCACACGGTGGCGGAGGACCCGCCGGTGTTCAGGGACACGTGGATGAGAACGTCGGGTCCGCGCATGTACTCGCTGAGCCGCCGCAGGCCGTCTTCGTCGACACGCTGCGGGTAGACCTCCTGTGTGCCGAACCGGATCACCACGGAGTCCTGGTTGATGTCGGTGTGGTCGCTGCACTTGCCGATGGCCATTGCAACGCGGCCCCAGTTCGGGTCTGCCCCGTGCACCGCGGTCTTCACGAGCGGCGAGTTCACGATTGCCTTCGCGACCGTGCGGGCCTGGCCGGGGTCGCGGGCCGAATCGACGCGTACCTCGATCAGCGTCTCGGCGCCCTCGCCGTCACGCGCGATCTTCTTGGTGAGGTCGAGAAGCACCGTCTCGAGAGCCGTCTCGAGTGCTCCCTCGTCGACGGGGCCGGCGGTGCCGCTCGCAAGGATGACCGCGGTGTCGCTGGTCGATGTGTCGGTGTCGACCGACACGCAGTTCAGCGTGCGGTTGATCACAGCGCGGAAGATGCGGTCGAGCACCGCTGCATCCATCGCGGCATCGGTGAACACCATCGCGATCAACGTCGCCATGTCGGGCTCGATCATGCCGACGCCCTTCGCGACTCCCACCACGCGCGCCGGCGACCCGTTGACCGTGCACTCGGAGACCTTGTGCACGGTGTCGGTCGTCATGATCCCGCGCGCGACCTCCTCTGCATCGGTCGATGGCAGTGTCTGCGGCAATTCTGTGATGCCCGCGCGGATCCTGTCGATGGGGTAGAGGCGCCCGATCACGCCGGTCGACGCGATGAACACCTGCCCGGGGTCGATGGCGAGTCGTTCGGCCACTCGTTCCGTGATCTCGCGTGCGTGCTCGAGGCCCACCGGACCGTTCGCCACGTTCGCGTTCTTCGACACCACGACCACCGCACGGGCGTTGCCGTTGTTGTGCTCCCGCGACACGAGCACCGACGGCCCGGCGAAGAGACTCTTCGTGAAGACCCCGGCAGAGGTGGTGCCCGGGGCCGCGAGCACCACGGTGAAGTCCTTCGAGTCGTCCTTGATGCCGACATTGGTGACGTAACTGGAGAAACCGGTGGGAAGCGAGATTGTCACGACATACGGGTTTAGCACCACCGGGCCTTCCGTGAGCGTTTAGATTTGCCCCGTGCGCACCCTCATCGTGAACGGAACTGTCGTCAATGCCCACGGCAGCATGCAGGCCGATGTCGCCTGCGACGGCAGCCGCATCGTGGCGGTGGTGCCGCGCTCGGCCGGCGGCATCGTGCCCGGGCCCGATGACACGGTGATCGACGCAACCGGGCGTCTGGTGGTGCCCGGAGGCGTCGATGCGCACGTGCACATGCAGCTCGACACCGGAACGACCGTCTCGTCGGACACCTTCGAGTCGGGCTCGATCGCGGCCGCGCACGGCGGCACGACCACCATGATCGATTTCGCCGAGCAGCGAGCAGGCGGCAACGTGCTCGAGGCCTTCGAGCGACGCGCTGCCGAGGCCGAGGGCGAGAGCGTGATCGACTGGGGTCTTCACCAGGTGCTCGGCGGGGTGAACGAGCAGGCCCTGATCGACGCCAGGTCACTGATCGAGCGCGAGGGCGTCGCCTCGATCAAGCTGTTCATGGCGTACCCGGGCAGGTTGTTCTCCGACGATGGACAGCTTCTGCGCGCGATGCAGATGTGCGCCGACACGGGTCTCATGGCGATGGTGCACGCCGAGAACGGTCTGGCGATCGACGTGCTGGTCGAGCAGGCAATCGCTGCGGGCAACGTGACCCCCGATTTCCACTCGCGCACCCGCCCGCCCGAGCTCGAGGCAGAAGCGGTGCACCGTGCCTCGGTTCTGTCGCGCGTGGCGGGCAACGCCCCGCTCTACGTGGTGCACCTGTCGAGTTCGCACGCACTTCGAGAGGTCGTCGAGGCACGCGCGCGGGGCACGAACATCTTCGCCGAGACCTGCCCGCAGTACCTGCACCTCACCCTCGAGGATCATCTCGGGCAGGGATGGCCCGACGGTGCCGCATACATCTGCTCCACGCCCCTGCGCACCAAGCACGAGCCGCACCACGCGGACCTGTGGGAGGGTCTGCGGGTGGACCAGCTCGCAGTGGTCAGCACCGATCACTGCCCGTTCTGTCTGCGCGAGCAGAAACTGTCGTACGGCGAGTCGTTCAACCTGGTGCCGAACGGCATCGGCGGGGTCGAGCACCGCATGGATCTCGTGTACCAGGGAGTGGTCGCCGGCCACATCCCGCTCGAGCGTTGGGTCGAGGTGTGCTCCACGGCTCCTGCACGCCTGTTCGGTGTGGAGAACAAGGGTGAGATCCGCGAGGGGTTCGATGCCGACATCGTGGTCTACGACCCGACGGAGGTTCACGTGCTCAGCGCGAGCACCCACCACATGAACCTCGACCATTCGGCCTACGAGGGAATGGAAGTCACCGGTGCGGTGAAGACGGTGATCTCGCGCGGCGAGGTGATCGTCGACAAGGGCGAGTTCCTCGGCGCAAAGGGCCGCGGGCGCTATCTGCGCCGCGGTGTGTCGCGGCACATCCGCTGAATCAGGAGAAGCGCTTCGCCAGGTTCTCGAGCGTGCGCTGGATCGACACGCTGTTGTTGTCGACGGCCTTCATGAGCTTCAGGAACAGCGGGCTGCGGTTCGTGTTCCAGTCGAACTGCTCCGTGACCTTCGTGCCGCCCTCGACGGGTTCGAGGATGTAGCGCCACACGTGGCCGCCGAAGTGGCGCCAGCCGATCAGTCGGCCCTCCTCGAACTCGACCACCGTGTTCGTCATCCTGTACGGCAGGACGATGCGCATGTTCATGGTGAACTTTGCGTTCAGCGACAGTCTCTCCGGTGCGTCGATCTTCGCTTCCTTCACCGATCCGGACCCGTCGATCTCGCAGTGGCGACGCGGGTCGGCCAGCAGGTCGAAGATCTGCTGTGCGGGTGCGGGCACCACGATCGAGTGTGACACGATCTTTGTTGGGTCTGACTTGCTCATGCTGTTGCCTTTGCTTTCTCCGCGACGATCTCCGCGGTTCGTCTTCCCGAGAACATGGCACCCTGGATGGAGCCGGTGTCCCGGTGGTCTCCGCACACGAACAAGCCGTCCCCGAGCGACACGTTCTTCTTCGGCGAGAACGGGGCGTCCTGTGCGGGTTGTCCGTGCGGAATTCTGTACGTGCGCAGGTGCTGCCAGTCGTCGACCTGGGCACCCCACCACGAGCGCAGTTGCCTGCGCGCTGCGGCCTCGAGATCGCCGTCGCACACGCCGGGCAGTGCCGCCGCGACCAGGTGGCGACCTGCCGGTGCGTAGTGCGGCGACACGTTCGACATGACCGACACGTTCAGCACCGGGCCCTCGCCGTGACCGTCGAGGATCACGTACGCACCCTTCACCGGCGCGATGGGTGCCGAGAAGTACACGCACCCGGCGGCACGCGACGCCACCGGGGCGATGCCGAGCAGTTTCGAGGCAACGGGGCCCTCGGTGGCAACGATGATGTTCGCGGCCGAGATCGACTGCCCCGAGTCGAGTGTGACCCGGCCCGGTGACACCGACGCAACGGGTGTGTTCAGGTGCACGCTCGTCGAGGTGAGCGAGCGGTGCAGTTGGTTGCTGATCTCGCCCATGCCCCGTGCGGGCACAGCCGAGTCACCGGTGGCGAGCGTGCGGAAGATCACGTCGAACATGCGGCGCGACGTGGTGAGGTGCGGGTCGAGCTGGATGCCCCCGACGAGGGGCCGGAAGAAGCGCTCGATGATGTCGGGTGAGAAACCCATCTCGCGCAGTGCCTGTGACGTGGGCATGTCGTCGCCGCGCATGAGTTGGCGCGGGTCGGTGCCCGTGAGACGGGCGCGGAACCGCGCGATGCGCATCTTGTCGGGAACGGTGCCGATGGGTGCGGTGGCTGTCGACAGCAGTGTGGCCGGCCTGCGGAACGGGTCACCGACCACGTGCCCCTTTCCCTTGCGCCACACGACCGCGCCCGGTTCGAACGTGCGCAGGTCGAGTGCAGGAATGTCGAGATGGCGGTGGATCTCGGGGTAGGCGGTGAGCAGCACCTGGAACCCGCGGTCGAGGATGAATCCGTCGACCGCGTCGCTGCGCACGCGGCCGCCGACACCGTCGGAGGCCTCGAGAAGGACCGGTGCGATGCCGTGTTGCTCGAGAACCCTGGCGGCGACGAGGCCCGCGAGGCCCGCGCCGACGATCACGACGTCGGCAGACTCGGGAAGGGCAGGCGCGGTCACTTGTTCAGCAGGGCACGGAGCGCGACGTCGAGTGTCTGGTGCTGGAACACGAACCCGTCGCGGGTGAGTGCGCCGGGAATCACGCGCTGACCGGTGAACAACAGGGCATCGGCGAGTTCACCGCCGAGCAGGAGTTTCGGGCCGAACGAGGGTATGGGCAGCACTGCGGGCCGCGACACCGCACGCGCCAGTTCCTTCGTGAACTGTGCATTGGTCACGGGCTCCGGCGCGGTGAGGTTCACCGGTCCGGACAGTTGCGACGTGAGCAGGTGGATGATCGCGCGCACCTCGTCGGTGATGCTGATCCAGCTCTGCCAGTGGCTGCCGTTGCCGAACTTGCCCCCGAGCCCGAGCTTGAACAGCGGCAACTGCTTCTTCAGTGCGCCGCCGTCGCGCGACAGCACGATGCCGGTGCGCAGGTACACCGTGCGGATTCCCGCTGCAACTGCCGGTGCCGCTGCGGCTTCCCACTGCTCGCACACGTCGGCGAGGAAGTTGTCCGCGGTGCTCGCCGATTCGTCGACGATCTCGTCGCCGCGCACGCCGTACACGCCGATGGCCGAGCCGCTCAGGAACACCCGCGGCTTCACGGGTAGTGCCGCCATGGTCTCGGCCAACAGCGCCGTCGACTTGGTGCGGCTCTCGAGGATCTCGCGCTTGTAGTCGTCCGACCAGCGTTTGTCACCGATGCCGGCACCGGCCAGGTGCACGACCGCATCGACCCCGTCGAAGGCCGAGGGGGAGAGTGTTCCCTTCGCGGGATCCCACTGGATCTCGTTGGCAGACCGCGGGGCACGGCGGACTGCCGCCACGACTGTGTGGCCCTGGGCGAGCAGTTCTGCCGACAGTGCGCGGCCGATGAGTCCGGAAGCACCGGTGACGAGAATCTTCATATGCAAGGTCAACAGCGGCGAGGCCCGTGTTGTTCCACCGCTGGGCGGTGACCTACGACCCCTCCTGCCGAGCCGAAGGGTTGTCGCCCTAGTGTTGGGGTCTCATGAGCACGCGCAAACTCATCCTGACTGCCCTGGTGTGCGGACTCGCCATCATGCTGGCCGGCGGTTTCAAGTTGCTGCAGGTGGCCACCGAGGATGTCGAGGCCGTGGTGTTCCCGCTGGGCTCGGAGCAGACCCTCGGTGACATGAAAGTCGCAGTGGAATCGGTCGAACAGAGGTCCGACGGTACGTTCGTCACCGTGACCATGCGCGGGGTCGAGGGCGCAGACGGTCTCGAGGGATGGAAACTGCTCGCGAACGGCGAGTTGTCCGACCCGGTGCGGAGCGAAGTCGACGACGATGAATGCGTCACGAAGGTTGCCCAGTACGTGACCTGTGTGATCCCGTTCGTCGAGGCCGAAGGTGCGTCTGTCACCGTGGCGTACCAGCGAGCCGGGGCCCAATCCCAGTGGGCTCCATAGGCCAAACGGCTACCGTAGAGGGGGCTGGACACAACGGCGTGTCCACACTGATTGGAGAACCCCATGGCTGACCAGTTTGACCTCATCATCATTGGTGGAGGACCTGGCGGTTACGCGGCGGCCTTCTACGGTGCCTCGGCGGGGTTGAACGTTGCGTTGGTCGAGAAGGACACCATCGGTGGCACGTGCCTGAACCGCGGCTGCATCCCGGCCAAGGCGTTTCTCGAGACCGCCGCGGCGCGCCGGCACGCCGAGCATGCATCGGACTTCGGCATCGCGGTCACCGTGGGTGCAACCGACTTTGCCGTCGCCCAGGCGCGCAAGCAGAAGATCGTCGACGGACTGGTCAAGGGGCTCACGGGCCTGACGAAGGCAAAGAAGGTCACCTACCTGCTCGGCAAGGGAGCACTCAACGCCGACAACTCGGTGACGGTGACCGCCGCCGACGGAACAGTGACGCAGCTGCAGGGCAAGAGCGTGATCCTCGCCGCAGGTTCGATACCGCGCATCATCCCCGGTTTCGAACCGGGTGGCCCGATCATGACCTCCGACGAGGTGTTGATGCTCGACCGCATCCCCGGGCGCATCGCTGTCATCGGCGGCGGGGCGATCGGTTGTGAGTTCGCATCCACTTTCGCCGACCTCGGGTCGCAGGTCACGATTCTCGAGGGCCTGCCGAAGATCCTGCCCGGGCTCGACGCCGACCTCGCCAACGTGGTGGTGCGCGCGTTCCAGAAGAAGAAGATCGACATCAAGACCGGTGTGTCGGTCACGAAGCACACACCGACCGGATCCGGATCGACCGTGCTCACGTTCGGCGACGGCGAGACGCTCGAGGTCGATGCTGTGATCGTGTCGGTCGGACGCCGTCCGTTCCCTGACCAGCTCGGCCTGGCGAACACCGGTGTCGCTGTCTCCGATCGCGGGTTCGTCGAGGTCGATGCGTACTGCCGCACGTCGGTGGCCGGTGTGTGGGCGATCGGCGACCTCATCAACACGCCGCAACTCGCACACGTGGCGTATGCCGAGGCGATCCTTGCCGTGAAGCAGGTTCTCGGTGAGTCCGTGGTGCCGGTCGACTACGACCGCGTGCCGTGGGCGATCTACTGCAGCCCCGAGGTTGCGTGGGCCGGACCCGGCGAAGAGGCCGCGCGCGCCGCGGGGCACGATGTCGTGGTGTCGAAGCACCAGTTCCGCGCGAACAGCCGTGCCCAGATCCTGGGCGAGATCGACGGACTCGTGAAGATCATCGCGAAGAAGAATCCTGATGGCTCTGCCGGTCAGGTGCTCGGGGTCCACATGGTCGGCCCATGGGTCACAGAACAACTCTCGGGCGGGTATCTCGCCGTGAACTGGGAGGCGAGCGTCGACGAGATCGCGCACTTCATCCAGCCGCACCCGAGCCTCTCCGAGCTTTTCGGTGAGACGGTCATGGCGCTCACGGGCCGCACGATCAACTCGTAAACCTGGTTTCGAAGGAACACATTCACATGGCAGAGATCACACTCCCTCAACTCGGCGAGACCGTCACCGAAGGAACCATCACGCGGTGGTTCAAGAAGATCGGTGACACCGTGGCGGCAGACGAGCCGCTGTTCGAGGTGTCGACAGACAAGGTCGACACCGAAGTGCCGTCACCGATCGCGGGCGTGTTGACCGAGATCCGTGTGCCCGAGGGCGACACCGTGCCTGTGGGAACAGTCATCGCCGTGGTCGGTGATGCCGCGGGCGCACCTGCGCCTGCCCCGGCCGCCCCGGCAGCAACTCCGTCTCCCGCGCCTGCCCCGGCTCCCGCACCTGCACCAGCTCCAGCCCCCGCGCCAGCGCCTGCCCCGGCACCTGTTGCGGCACCACCTGCCCCGGCCCCGGTTGTCGCTGCGCCTGCCCCGGCACCCGCGCCTGCACCTGCCCCTGTCACTTCTGCGACTGAAGGAATCGTGCTGTCACCTGTCGTGCGCAAGCTGATCGCAGAGAACGGCCTTGACGCCACGCGCATCACCGGTACCGGCCCCGGCGGTCGCATCACACGTGACGACGTGATCGCTGTGATCGAGAGCGGTGCCGGCAGAGCAGCAGCGCCTGCACCGGCCCCTGCTCCCGTCGCTCCTGTTGCCGCACCCGCAGCCGCACCAGCTCCCGCACCGGTCGCCGCTGCGGCACCGCGCGTGGTTGCCGGTGCACGCGACGAGGTGGTGCCACTGTCAAAGATCCGCCAGGCCACGGGCGCGCACATGCTGATGAGCAAGGGCGCCAGCGCGCACGCGTTCAGCGTGGTCGAGGTTGACTTCGCCAACGTCGAGGCCGCACGCACACGGTCGAAGGCCGACTTCAAGGCCGCCGAGGGTTTCAGCCTCACGTACCTGCCCTTCATCGCGCGCGCCGTGATCGATGCGCTCGTCGAGTTCCCGCACCTGAATGCGTCGATGGGCGACAACGAACTGATCGTGCACCGTTACGTCGATCTCGGCATCGCCGTCGACCTCGACTACCAGGGGCTGATCGTGCCGGTGGTGCGCGAGGCCGAGGGCAAGCGCATGCGTGCCATCGCCCGTGAGATCAACGACCTTGCCCAGCG
>CAZENK010000013.1:0-42320 GCA_964513585.1 uncultured Bifidobacterium sp.
TACAAGCCGCCGCGTTAGTTCAAATGGGTGATCGGTGTCGTGCTGCTCACGCTCACGCTGTTGCTCTCGTTCACCTGCTACCTGTTTCCGTGGGACCAGCTGGCGCTGTGGGCGGTCACCGTGGGAACGAACATGATGGGCTACACGCCGGTGTTCGGATCACAGGTGCGGTTCGTGCTTCTCGGCGGTGTCGAGATCGGTTCCGAGACACTCCTGCGCTGGTACGTGCTGCACGTGCTCATGCTCCCGTTCGTCATCGTCATCTTCATGGCGATCCACTTCTGGCGCGTCCGCAAGGACGGCGGCATCTCCGGTCCACTCTGAGCAATTGAGGGAATAGAACAATGACCGAAATCCCAGAACACCTCCTCAAGCGGGCACAGGCAGCCCGCGACAAGGCAGCTGGTTCCGCCGGCGGCGACGCCGCAGAAGGTGGCGACCGCATTCCCGATGCACTTCTCGACCGGACCAAGTCGGCAGGCGCCTCGTCGGGTGCCGCTGTCGTGGCAGCCGCGCCGGCCGGTGGGGTTCCCGTTGGCGCAGGCCCCGGCGGACACACGCAGCGCCTCTTGACCGTGGTCAAGTCGGGCTCGATCCAGGAGGCAAAGGCAGCACCCGTCGACAAGGTGCACACGTGGCCGCACCTGCTGGCAGTTGAGTTCGTGGCGGCGCTCGCGTTGACCGCGTTCCTCTTCGTGTTCTCGTGGGTCGTCAATGCGCCGCTGCTCCAGGCCGCTGACTTCAACAACACGCCGAACCCGTCGAAGGCACCTTGGTACTTCCTCGGTCTGCAGGAGCTGCTCACCATGTTCCACCCGATGATTGCGGGTGTGACTCTGCCCGGCATGGGCCTGGTGGCATTGATCCTGGCGCCGTATCTCGACCGCAACGCATCGAACAAGCCGGAGGACCGCAAGTTCATGACATCGATGATGACGATGTTCCTGATCTTCTGGGCCGTTCTCACGATCATCGGTTCGTTCTTCCGTGGCCCGGGATTCGCCTTCATCTTCCCGTGGCGTGACGGCATCTTCTTCGAGCTGTGATGCAGACACGCAAGAACCAGACATTCTCAAATCGACGTAACGACAGACAAGGAACGACACAGGCATGAGTACCGGATTCGTAATCGCCATCGTGGTGGTTGCAGCAGTTGTCTTTGGCGCAATTGTTGTCCTCACCACTGCACGCAGCACCGAGGTGCGCGGTGCGGGTGCGCTCTCGCGCGAGACGCGTCAGCGTGACCGCAAGGCAACCGTGGGTGCAACCGCAAGCACCGGCCGTGAGGTCGAGGCCTCGGCCCGCACCACCGACATCGTGAAGGCCGCGCCCGTCGAGGTCGCACCCTTCGTCGCACCGGATGAAGAGACACTCGGTGTGTCGCGCCGCATGTTCTTCAACCGCACAGCGGTCAGCCTGATGGGTGCGAGCATCGGCGCGTTCGGCGCATCAGTTCTCGCGTTCCTGTGGAAGGGTGCCGAGGGCGGCTTCGGCTCGAAGATCAACGCCGGAAACATCGATGACATCATCGCCAACATCCGCACGAACAAGGGATTCCTCTACGTGGCAGAGGCCCGTGCATGGGTCACCGAGTACCCGAAGACCGCGCTCGCCAAGGCCCAGGCTGTGTACGGCGCGCAGGCACCTGTGTTCACCGGCATGCAGGCGGGCATCGTGGCGCTGTACCAGAAGTGCCCTCACCTCGGTTGCCGCGTGCCCGAGTGCAAGAGCTCGCAGTGGTTCGAGTGCCAGTGCCACGGATCGCAGTACAACCGCGTCGGCGAGGTGAAGGGTGGTCCGGCTCCCCGTGGAATGGACCGCTTCGCAGTCTCCGTCAACAACGGTCAACTGACCATCGACACCGGTTCGGTGTTCGCTGGTCCCGCGCTCGGTGTGAACACCACCGGACAAGAAGCTGAAGGCCCGCACTGCGTCGGCGCCTCCGGAGGTCACTGACAATGATTGCTGCAACCAGCACCTCGATCGCATGGATCATCCTGCTCCTCTCCGTCGGAGGCTGGATCGTCTATGCACTGTTCAACATCCGCAAGGGTCGCGCCGAGATCGGATCCGAGCAGAAGCTCGCCGCCAACCGTCGCCCCTACTACGACGATGAGGAACTCGAAGGCCCTCGTCTCGAGCGCGTGCAGGTTCTCGGACTTGTCTTCCTCGTCATCATCACGATTGCGCTGCCGTTGTACTGGGTGATGGAGCCCACACGTCAGGCAGAGGCACAGTTCGGCTTCGAGAAGCGTTTCGTGAAGTGGGGAACCAAGTTGTTCCGCGCCACCGCCGACGGAGGCTTCAACTGCGCAGGTTGCCACGGTGGCATGCAGGCCACCGGCGGTGTCGCCTCGTATGCAGTGACCGACCCGAAGACCGGTGAGGTCAAGTCCGTGTCGTGGAAGGCCCCGTCGCTGAACACGTTGATGTACCGATACAGCGAGGAAGAGGTGCGCTTCATCCTCAACTACGGCCGTCCGTTCTCGCCGATGTCGGCATGGGGCACCGTGGGTGGTGGCCCTCTCACCGACCAGGCAGTCACGACGTTGATCGACTACATGAAGTCGATCCAGGTCCCGCAGGAGGGTTGCACCGAGACAAGGTCGCACTACAACCCGACCTGCGACACGGGCAAGCTGCCCAAGGAAAAGAACGACGAACTGATCAAGGAAGCGCAGCGTCTGGTCGACACCAAGGTCTACGGATCTGTCGGCGAGGCGTTGTTCAACCTTGATCTCGGCGGCGGTGCGTACTCGTGCGCACGTTGCCACACGAAGGGTTGGTCGTACGGTGACCCGCAGGCCACCGGTGGCGGTGCCTTCGGTCCGAACCTCACTGGCGGCTCGACCATCCGCCAGTTCCCCAAGCAGTCCGACATGATCGATTTCATCAAGGCGGGCTCGGAGTACGGGAAGCGCTATGGCGAGCAGGGTCAGGGAAGCGGACGTATGCCCGGTTTCGGTCAGTTGTACACCGATGAGCAGATCAAGCTGATCGTCGAATACGTGCGGGGTCTGTGATGTTGTCAACTCTCTTGTCAATCGACTGGTCGCCGGGTCTCCGCGGCATCATCGTCGTTCTCGTCATGTTCGTGACGCTGATCGGCGGCACATATCTTCTGCTCGGCACCAACATCGGTGCACGCCTGGGCTTCCTCGTGACAGCCACTGCTCTTGCCGGGTGGATGATGTCCATGGCGATCATCTGGGCGATCTACGGCATCGGGCTCCAGGGCCCCTTCCCGTCATGGGAGCCGGCAGAGCCGATCACGATCGTC
Source organism: uncultured Bifidobacterium sp. (assembly GCA_964513585.1). Lineage (GTDB taxonomy): Bacteria > Actinomycetota > Acidimicrobiia > Acidimicrobiales > Ilumatobacteraceae > UBA2093. The sequence continues at coordinate 3,281 of CAZENK010000013.1, forward strand.
CGGGACGGAGCACTGCTCAACCGGGCCGAGGTGATCGACGTGCCGATAGACCTCGAGGGTCTGAACGCCACGCAGGCCGCAAAGAAGGTCTCCGACACACTGGTCGAGAACGGCTGGACGATTCTCGACGAATCCGACCCGCGTCGTGGACAGGCCGTGGCATCAGCCGATGAGATCATCCAGATCGAGGCAGAGGAATTCTCCGCCGGCGAGTACGCACCCGTGGCCGTGTACGACAAGGGTGGTGAGCGCTGGCCGAAGATCGGTGAGTCGCTCGACTTCTTCGCATTCAGGCACGAGCCCCGTTACTCGATCGTCGAGGTTGTTCCGCTGATCGAGCAGCGCGTCGAGCCGGGTCGTGCTCCTGCGCGTCCGCAGGTCGACACTTCGCAGCCGCACCGCTACGTGGTCATGATCCGCGACCTCGGCTCGCGCCGGCTCCCCGCGATCCTGATTGCAATCGGCTCCGGAATCATCTTCTTCCTCCTCGCGTGGGTGCTGCACCGTCGAGAGGCGTTGCTGCGCGACAACCTCGCGCTGAAGTCCCCGGCGGCCTGAGCCATGGGCCAGTACCTTCCCATCGTGGTGTTGACGGTGCTGGCCGTGCTCTTCGGCGTGTTGAGCTTGATTGCGTCAAGGTTGCTGGCGCCCAAGCGGCCGAACTCTGCGAAGGAAGCACCGTACGAATGCGGAATCGTGCCCGGTCGCGAACCGCCGGAGCGCTTCCCCGTCAGCTTCTATGTCATCGCGATGCTCTTCGTGATGTTCGACATCGAGTTGATCTTTGCGTATCCGTATGCAGTCGACAGCGAGTATCTCGGGGCCTTCGGCTTCTTCGAGATGGTGGCATTCAGTTCGGTGTTCTTTGTTGCGTTCGTGTACATGGTCGCCCGTGGCGCGCTCGACTGGGGTCCGTTGAAGCGGGCGAACGGAAGCACCACCATCTCTGACGGTCCTGTCATTGCACCGCGACGCACAGTGCGAGTCGTCGGCGTTGAGGGCCGGGAATCCCGCGACGGAAAGGCCGCCTGATGGGTCTCGTTCAGAATGTGGTCGACGACGGTCTCGGCGGCATTGAACATAATTTCGTCACCGCCCGTATCGAGGATCTCGTCAAGTGGTCGCGTTCGCGCTCGAGCTGGGCGGCATCGTTCGGGCTCGCGTGCTGTGCAATCGAGATGATGGGCACAGGTGCATCGCACTATGACATCTCGCGCTTCGGCATGGAGGTCTTCCGTGCATCACCGCGCCAGGCCGACATCATGATCGTCGCCGGTCGTGTGAGCCAGAAGATGGCGCCGGTGCTCCGTCAGGTCTACGACCAGATGATGGAACCGAAGTGGGTCATCTCGATGGGCGTGTGCGCATCGAGCGGCGGCATGTTCAACAACTACGCAATCGTCCAGGGTGTCGACCAGATCGTGCCCGTCGACGTGTACGCGCCGGGCTGCCCGCCGACGCCCGAGACACTCATCCACGCCATCGAGACGCTGCACCAGTTGATCGAGGACGGCGAGATCATGCGCCGTCGTACTGCGTCGGGCGCCGGGGCCGGTGTCCAGCTGACCGCTGATTCGTCGTCGACGTCTCCCGTTTCGCTCGGGTCGAAGTAGTCATGTCGAGCGGCGAGGAAACATCGGTGGAGACCGTCGAGATGCTCCATGGTTGCCCCGTGGTCGAGTCACGCGGGCAGAAGGTCGTGTTGGTGCCGCGCGAGAGCTATGTCGCGGTGGTCAAGTCGTTGCTCGTCGATGGTTTCGACATGTGCGTCGACCTCACGGGGGTCGACTACCTGAACATGCCATCGCGAACTGTCGGTGCCGGCGTTGTGCCGGAACGTTTTGAGGTCGTGGTGAACCTGTTGTCGTTGACCCGCCGGGAGCGCGTGCGTCTGCGCGTGCAGGTGCCCGAGGCGGACCCGACGGTCCCCACGTTGTTCGACCTGCATCCCGGTACCGAGGCGCACGAGCGTGAGACCTACGACATGTTCGGCATCGTCTTCGACGGTCATCCCGACATGACCCGCATCCTCATGCCCGAGGACTGGAACGGTCATCCGTTGCGCAAGGACTACGACCAGGGGTCAATCCCGGTTCAGTTCAAGGGGTCGAACTCATGAGCACCATCTTCTCTGCCGGCACGAGCGAGGGCGGCCAGGAACTGCGCTCCCGCAGTGAACTGAGCGCGAAGGAACTCTTCCGCGAGGTCGGGTCGGTGCTGCGCATGAGCGAGGCCGAGGCCGCGCGTCTTGCCGAGGTGCAGACCGAGGCGCCCGAAGACCAGACGATGATCATCAACATGGGGCCGCAGCACCCGAGCACACACGGTGTGCTGCGCCTGATGCTCGAGCTCCAGGGCGAGACAGTCCTGCGCTGCAAGCCCATCATCGGATACCTGCACACGGGCATGGAGAAGACCGGTGAGAACCTGACGTACATGCAGGGCGGCACCAACGTGACCCGCATGGACTACCTGTCGCCGCTCAACAATGAGCTCGTGTTCTCCATGGCGGTCGAGAAGCTTCTCGGGATCGACGGGGACATCCCCGAGCGCGCCGTGTGGATGCGCATGCTGCTGTCCGAGCTGAACCGAATGAGCAGCCACCTGTTGTTCCTCGCCACGAACGGCATGGACCTCGGCGCGGTGTCGATGATGCTGTACGGCTGGCGTGAGCGGGAAGAGGTGCTGCGTTTCTTCCAGAAGGTCACCGGCCTGCGCATGAACCACAACTTCATCCGCCCCGGCGGGCTCGCAGCCGACCTCCCGGCCGGATGGCGCGATGACGTTCTCGAGATCCTCGAGAACCTTCCCTCACGTCTCGAGGAGTTCGACATCCTGATGACGGGCCAGCCGATCTGGCGCGAGCGCCTGCAGGGAGTCGGCGCGATCACCGCGCGCGAGGCGATGGCACTCGGAGCCACCGGTCCGATCCTCCGGTCCACGGGCGTGCCGTGGGACCTTCGCCGCGAGATGCCGTACCTGCGCTATGACGATGTCGAGTTCGACGTGGTGGTCGGTCAGCACGGTGATGCCTACGACCGTTACGCGATCCGTTTCAACGAGATCCGTGAGTCGATGCGCATCGTGTACCAGATCCTCGACCGCATGCCGGCGGGGGACTACCGCATCCAGAACAAGAAGGTCACGCCGCCACCGCGCGCACGCATCGACGAATCGATGGAGGCGTTGATCCACCACTTCAAGATCTTCACGGAGGGATTCAAGGTTCCCGAGGGCGAGGTGTACGTCGCCATCGAGAGCCCGCGCGGTGAGATCGGTTGCTACATCGTGTCCGACGGTTCCTCGACCCCGTACCGCATGCACATGCGCGGCCCGTCGTTCGTCAACATCCAGGCCCTGCCGCACATGATGCGCGGCGGTCTCGTTGCCGACGCCGTTGCGGTGATCTCGTCCGTTGACCCTGTGCTCGGGGAGGTTGATCGCTGATGGCCCGTCTGAACGAGGACAACGTGCGTCTCGCACGCGAGATCATCGCCCGGTACCCGAAGCCGCGCTCTGCGACCATCCCGCTGCTCCACCTGGCGCAGGAGCAGGACGGCCACGTGACCAACGAGGCAATGGCACACATCGGTGAGCTCGTCGGTGCAACGCCTGCCGAGGTGTACGGAACCGCATCGTTCTACGAGATGTTCAAGTTCGAGCCCGTGGGCCGGTACCTGATCAACATCTGCGGCACCATGTCGTGTGCTCTGATGGGTGCCGAGGAACTCATGCACCATGCAGAGGAGAAGCTCGGCGTGCACATCGGCGGAACGACGGCCGACGGCATGTTCACACTCGAGCGTGCCGAGTGCCAGGCAGCATGCACCGAGGCACCGTGTCTGCAGGTCAACTACCGCTACAGGTTCCGTGTGACACCGCAGAACTTCGATGACCTTGTCGACCAACTTCGTTCGGGCGAACTGACTGACGAGATCCCCCGGCACGGCACTCTCGCGGTGACCCGCCAGAGCATCCCGGCAGACCGCGGTGTCGGTGCGGTTGATCCCGAACTCGTGACCGAGGGGCCTGCATGGCTCGACGGGAAGGCGGCGCTATGACCAGCAACCCCGGCGGCACATGGCCGCACGCACCCGGTTTCTATGCGGGTGACCGCCCGAGAATCGTCACGTCGCGGTTCGAGCACGAGGACTCCTACACCCTGCAGCGCTATCTCGCGACTGACGGGTATGCGGGGCTGCGCGCGGCGCTCTCGAAGCCCGCAATCGAGGTCCACGACGAGGTGAAGAACGCAACCGTGCTCGGTCGAGGCGGCGCAGGTTTCCCCGCCGGCAACAAGTGGGGTCTCACGCCGCAGGGTGTGTGGCCGCGCTATCTCGTCGTCAACGGCGACGAGAGCGAGCCGGGCACCTACAAGGACCGCCTGTTGATGGAGCGTGACCCGCACCAGCTCATCGAAGGATGTCTCATCGCCTGTTACGCCGCCGGTCTCTCGCAGTGCTTCCTGTACATCCGCGGTGAGATGGCACTCGCACAGGAGCGGGTCGCTGCTGCACTCAACGAGGCATACGCGGCCGGTTACGTGGGCAAGAACATTCTGGGGTCGCGCTTCTCGGTCGACATCGTGCTGCACTGGGGTGCCGGTGCCTACGTCGTCGGTGAGGAGACAGCGCTCATCGAGAGTCTCGAGGGCAACCGCGGCATGCCGCGCCTGAAGCCGCCCTATTTCCCGGCTGCAATCGGCCTCTACGGTCAGCCAACCATCGTGAACAACGTGGAGACGCTCGCGAACCTTCCGTGGTTGCTGCGCAACGGCGCTGCCGCCTACACCGCCATCGGCACCGCCACCTCGCCGGGCACGCGCATGGTCGCGGTGTCGGGTCACGTGAACCGTCCCGGTGTCTACGAGATCATCAACGGAACCACCACGTTCCGTGACCTGCTCTACGGCGATGACTTCTGCCGCGGCATACGCAACGGCAACGAACTGAAGGCATTCGTGCCGGGCGGTGGTTCGGCACCGTGGTTCACGCCTGACCAGCTCGACCTGCCGTTCGAGGCGAGCCAGGTCGGCCCTGCCGGTTCGATGCTCGGTTCCGGGGCGATCATGGTGATGGACTCCACCACCGACATCCCGCGCGCGGCACTGACCCTCACGCGCTTCTACGCACACGAGTCGTGCGGCAAGTGCACACCGTGCCGTGAGGGCGGAACATGGCTCGAGCGGATCCTGTCGCGCGTGGTCGACGGCAAGGGCACTGATGCCGACCTCGACCAGTTGCTCGAGGTCGGGGAGTCGATCTGTCCCGGTGCGTTCCCGCATGCGTCGAACGAGAAGCTCGGGTTGTCCGCGGTTCCGTTCCCGTACCGCATGAACACGATCTGTTTCGTCGGCCCGTCGGCATACGCACCGGTTCACTCGGCGCTCACGTTGTTCCGCAGCGAGTTCGAGGCACGCGTGTCGAAGCGTGTCCACATACCTGTCACGGCGGTGGGCCAATGACCACGATCGACAACACCCCCGAGGTGTCCGACATGCCCGAGCCGGATCCGAATGCCGTCAGCATCACGATCAACGGCCGCACCGTCGCTGCACGCAAGGGCGAGTTGATCATCGCCGCTGCCGACCGCGTCGATGAGTACATCCCGCGTTTCTGCTACCACCCGCGCATGAGCTCGGTCGGCATGTGCCGTCAGTGCCTCGTCGAGGTCGAGGGCCCGCGCGGACCGATGATGGTGGTGTCGTGCATGACACCGGTTGCCGATGGCCAGGTCGTGCGCACGGACACACCGCAGGTCAAGCGTGCCCACGAGGGGATCATCGAGTTGCTGCTGGCAAACCACCCGCTCGACTGTCCGGTGTGCGACAAGGGCGGCGAGTGCCCGTTGCAGGACCAGGCATTCAGCCACGGCGCCGGCGAGAGCCGTTTCGTCGAGGAGAAGCGCCACTACGAGAAGCCGATCCCGATCAGCGACCTGGTGTACCTCGACCGTGAGCGTTGCATTCTCTGCGACCGTTGCACCCGTTTCGCTGACGAAGTCGCCGGTGACCCGCTCATCAGCTTCACCCAGCGCGGCAACAACACGCAGGTCATGACCTTCCCCGACGAACCGTTTGCGTCGTACTTCTCGGGCAACACGGTGCAGATCTGCCCAGTGGGTGCACTGACTGCACAGCCCTACCGCTTCAAGGCGCGCCCGTGGGACCTCGAGCAGCGCGAGAGCACATGCACAACGTGTTCCGTCGGCTGCCGCACCGTCGTGCAGTCCAGCCGCGACGAGCTGCTGCGTTACCAGGGCGTCGACAGCGACCCGGTGAACTGGGGATGGCTGTGCGACCGCGGGCGTTTCAACTTCCAGTCGGTGAACTCTGACGACCGTCTGACCCAGCCGCTGGTGAAGTCGGGTTCGGGCCTGGTGCCGGCGTCATGGTCGGATGCAATGGAATCCGTCGCCCGCACACTCCGCCATGCACCGGCAGGTTCGGTTGCCGTACTGGGCGGTGCGCGCGGCACGAACGAGGATGCCTTCGCATGGGCGCAACTGGCGGACGCACTCGGGGTCACCATGCGCGATGCGCAACTCGCAGACGGTCTGCCCGTTTCGATCCTCGGTTACCCGCAGGCAACCATCGACTCTGCGTGCTCGGCAGCGACCGTGGTGCTTCTCGCTCCTGACCTGAAGGAAGAACTGCCGGTGCTCCACATCCGCCTGCGTGACGCGGCGATGAAGAAGCGCATCCGCATCATCGAGGTGTCGTCGCAGGAGAGCGGTCTGACATCCCTGGCATGGAAGTCCGTGCGTGTGGAGGGTTCGAACGCTGCTGCAGAGATCCGGTCGATGTTCGCCGATGCGACCGTCGCCGCGCAGCTCGCATCGGGCCCCGTTGTCGTGGTTGCCGGCCGGGGGAATCTCGCCGAATCAGCCGACCACACGATGGCCGCGGTCGACGCAGTCATGACTGCGGTGCCGACAGGCACCGTGTTGCCCGCTCTCCGTCGCGGAAATGTCCGGGGCGCACTGTCGGTCGGTCTTGCACCGCATGACGGGGCGGATGCCACGGCGATCCTCGAGGCATCGGCTGCCGGTCGCGTCGAGTGCCTGGTGCTGCTCGGTGCCGACCCGCTCTCCGACGTTCCCGACGCAGATCTCGCACGCCGCGGAATCGCAGGTGCACGTTTCGTGGTCGCGCTCGACACATTCCTCACTGCATCGGCATCGCATGCCGACGTGGTGCTGCCGGTCGCGGCCTACGGCGAGAAGGACGGCACCACGATGAACCTCGAGGGTCGTGTCACGAACGTGGTGCAGAAGATCACTGCCCGCGGAACGTCACGCCCCGACTGGATGATCGCAGCCGAACTCGCCGATGTGCTCGGTCATGACCTCGGCGTGGTGACCCTCGCCGACGTGCAGAAGAAGATGGCTGCATCCGTGCCGGGTTTCGGCGCGGTCACGACATCGGTTTCGATCAAGCGTGACGGCGTCGTTGTCTCGGTTCCGTCCGCGCGTCCGGCCGCAGTCGCGCCGTCCTCCGTGCCGCGCAACTCGTACGACTTCCGTCTTTCCGTCGGCCGCAAGCTGTACGACAACGCCGTCGGCACGGCGACGAGCCCGTCGCTCGTGAACCTCGCACCCGGCGCACGGGTCACGGTGAACCCGCTCGATCTCGACCGGGTGGGTGCACCCGAGGGCAGCAATGTCCGTGTGTCGAACTCGCACAGCTCGATCGTGCTCCCGGTGTTCGCATCCGAGTCGGTCCCGCGCGGAACCGCCGTGGTGCCGTTCAACCAGCCCGGCGCCGACGTTCGCGAGCTGGTGCGTCACGGTGACTCCGTGGTCGACGTGAGGATCGAGGCAACATCGTGATCTCGTTGTTCGCCATCGACCCGTTGCTCGAGGGTGACCTGTTGTGGACGCCCCTGCTCATCGTGATCCTCAAGGTGCTCATCGTCTTCGTGGTCGGGCTCGTGGCCACCATGTTGATGGTGTGGTTCGAGCGCAAGGTCATCGCCGGCATGCAGAACCGCGTGGGGCCGAACAAGGCCGGCCCGTGGGGTCTTCTCCAGACGCTGGCGGACGGGACCAAGTTGTTCTTCAAGGAGGACCTGATCCCCGAGCGTTCTGACCGTCTCGTCTTCCGTCTGGCCCCATACCTGGCACTTGTCCCCGCCTTCCTTGCGTTCGCGGTCATCCCGCTGGGCGGCGACTTCCGCAACGGCAACGGGGGAATGGTCACGCTGTTCGGCCACGAGACCCGGCTCCAGCTGGCGGATCCGCCTGCCGGCGTGTTGTTCGCCCTGGCGATCTCGTCGATCGCCGTCTACGGCATCATGCTCGCCGGATGGTCGAGCGGCTCGAAGTACCCGTTGCTCGGGTCGGTCCGCGCATCGGCGCAGATGGTGTCGTACGAGGCGGCCCTCGGTCTCTCGCTCGGTGCGGTGCTGCTCGTGTCGGGAACCCTGTCGACCGCGGGCATCGTCGACATGCAGTCGACGCTCGGCAACTGGAACTTCGTGGCAACCGGGTTCGTGCCGTTCTTCATCTTCCTCATTGCCGCCACGGCGGAACTGAACCGGCCCCCCTTCGACCTGGTCGAGGCCGAGCAGGAACTGGTGGGCGGATTCAACACCGAGTACTCGTCGATTCGGTTTGCCCTGTTCTTCCTGGCCGAGTTCATGAACACGATTACCATGTCCGCGCTGATCGTGACGTTGTTCTTCGGCGGACCACAGCCGATTGCCATCGGTGACACCGTCCTGGACATCCCGCTGATCCCGAATGCACTCGAGGGCACAGTGTGGTTGCTCCTGAAGGTGCTCGTGTTCCTCTACGTGTACGTGTGGTTCCGCGCCACACTGCCGCGTTTCCGCTACGACCAGCTGATGGACCTCGGATGGCGCATCCTGATCCCCGCTGCGTTCGGGTGGTTCATGCTGCTGGCGGCACAGCGCGTGGGTCGCAACGCCGGCTGGGACCAGGCAGTCGTCACCATCACATCGGCGATCGTGCTCATCGTGGCGTACGCACTGCTTCAGGTTGCCCACTCGGTGAGCCGCCGCAATCGTGAGAAGAACGGAGCGAGCTTCTGATGGGTTACTTGGGTGGGTTCCTGGTCACGATTCGGCAGCACGGTGCGAAGAACAAGGTGACGACCGAGTACTCGGGCGGTCGCGTGTTCCGCAAGAAGAAGCGCGATGACCGAGACGAGAAGGTCGAGAAGCCGGAGCGCCTTCACGGCCGGCATGTGCTGAACCGTTACGAGGACGGCATGGAGAAGTGCATCGGGTGCGAACTGTGTGCCGGTGTGTGCCCTGCCAAGTGCATCTACGTGCGCGGGGCGGACAACGACCCGGACAACCCCACCTCACCCGGCGAGCGATTCGGGTTCGTCTACGAGATCAACTACCTCCGGTGCATCCATTGCGACATGTGTGTCGAGGCGTGTCCCACCGAGGCCATCACCGAGACGAAGCTCTTCGAGTTCTCCTTCACCAACAGACGCGATGCGATCTACACCAAGACCGAACTGCTGGTCGGTGAGGACGGCAAGCCGCAGCAGCTGCCGTGGGAGGACTGGCGTGAGGGCGAGGACACCAACACCTCCGGGTGGATGCGCGCCACGGCCCCTGCCGGTGACGCAACCTTCGAGGGTGTGGTGTCATGGAGCGGCGAACTCGGGTACGGCGTGCGTCGTCCCGAACCGACCCAGGATGCGCGCGATGCATCGGGCGGGGAGGGTCACTGATGGAACTCATCGTCTTTGTCCTCTCTGCAGCGATGGTGCTCGCCGGTGCGATCGGGGTCATCACGCGGTCGAACCCCGTGCATGCGGCATTGAGTCTCGTGCTCACGCTGTTCGGCATCGCGGTGATGTTCGTGTCCCGCAACGCGGAGTTCCTCGCCGCGGTTCAGGTCATCGTGTACGCCGGGGCGATCGTGGTTCTGTTCCTCTTCGTCATCATGTTGCTCGGCGTCGACCGCGCCGAGGACATCAACTTCGAGCCCATCTCCGTGCAGCGTCCGCTTGCGGCGGTTGTCGGGCTGGGTCTGATGGGAATCCTCATCGCCGCGATCGTTGCTGCTGACGATGTGCTCGTGACCAGGGGAACGGGCCTGTCGACGCCGACCGTCGAGAACCCGGATGAGAACGTGCGCCAGATCGCCCGGTCCATCTTCGGTGACAACGTGTTCGCGTTCGAGCTGACCTCGGTTCTGCTGCTGGTGGCCGTGGTCGGCACCGTGCTCATGGCGCGCCGTGTGAAGTCTGGGGCAGGAAAGTGACCGCCCTGATCGCCGCCGTGCAGCCCACCGACACCTGGTACCTGGTGCTCGCCGCCGTGTTGTTCGGCATCGGGACCTTCGGGGTCATGGTGCGCCGCAACCCGCTGGTCATGTTCATGTGCATCGAGCTCATGCTGAACGCTGTCAACCTCACCTTCGTCACGCTCGCCACGGCGATCAGTGACGTGAACGGCCAGGTCGTGGTGTTCTTCGTCATGGTGGTGGCCGCGGCCGAGGTCGTGGTCGGCCTGGGAATCGTGGTGGCCATCATGCGCCGCCGCAGCGGCCTCACCGCCGATGACCTCACGGCGTTGAAGGGATAAGCATCATGATGGATCTCGTCTGGCTCGTCCCTGCACTCCCGCTCGCCGGCTTCCTGATCAACCTGCTGTTCGGCCGCAGGCTCGGCGAACCCTGGGCAGGTGTCGTCGCCACCGCGATGACAGCGGCCTCTTTCGTTGTCGTGGCCCTCACGTACTTCGAGATGCTGTCCCTCCCGGCCGAGGAACGGAACAACGTGGTCACGCTGTTCTCGTGGATACCGGTCGGCTCACTCAGCATCGACCTTGCGTTCCTGGTGGACCCGCTGAGCATCACGATGGCACTGTTCATCACCGGTATCGGCTCGCTGATCCATCTGTACGCCATCGGGTACATGCACGGTGACGAGAAGTTCCCGAAGTTCTTCATGTACCTGAACCTCTTCGTCTTCTCGATGCTCGTGCTCGTGCTCGGCGAGAACCTTCTCGTCACGTTCCTCGGGTGGGAGGGCGTGGGCGTGTGCTCGTACTTCCTCATCTCGTTCTGGCACACGCGCGACTCCGCAGCGACCGCCGGCAAGAAGGCGTTCGTCACGAACCGCGTGGGTGACTGGGGAATGATGGTCGCGATGTTCCTCGCGTTCAGCGCAGTCGGAACCCTCTCGTACGCGGGCATCAACCACGCAGCCGAGAAGGGCGGGCTTGCCGCGGTCACTGCCACGGGAATCGCGATGATGCTCTTCGTCGGTGCCTGCGGGAAGAGTGCCCAGTTGCCGCTCTATCTCTGGCTGCCCGACGCAATGGAGGGCCCGACACCGGTCTCGGCCCTGATCCACGCCGCAACGATGGTGACGTCGGGCGTGTTCCTGTTGACGCGCATGGCGCCTGTCCTGCACGCCTCGTACCCGTGGGCGGGTGACGTGATCGCAACAGTTGGCGCGGTCACCGCCCTCTTTGCGGCAACCGTTGCCGTTGCACAGAACGACATCAAGAAGGTGCTGGCGTACTCCACGGTGTCGCAGCTCGGCTTCATGTTCCTCGCGATCGGTTCGGGCGCCTACGTCGCCGCGATCTTCCACATGATCACGCATGCCTTCTTCAAGGCACTGCTGTTCCTCGGCTCGGGCTCGGTCATCCACGGCATGCACCACGAGCAGGACATGCGCCGCATGGGGGCACTGCGCAAGGTGATGCCGATCACCGGGTTCACGTTCATCATCGGCTGGCTCGCGATCGCCGGCGTACCGCCGTTCGCCGGGTTCTGGTCAAAGGACGAGATCCTGCTCTATGCGTACGCGAACAACAGGGCGCTGTACGTGGTCGGTGTGGTGACCGCGCTGCTCACCGCGTACTACATGACGCGCCAGGTCATCATGGTGTTCTACGGCAAGGCCCGCTGGCACGATCATTCCGAGGAGCACGGCGCCCACGGTGACCACGCCCCGCACGAGAGCCCGTGGACCATGCTCGCCCCGCTCGTGGTGCTCGCCGGTCTCTCGGTCGTGGGTGGTGTCATGCAGCTGCCGTTCTCGAAGGAGACACACTGGCTGGGGCACTGGCTGGAGCCCGTGGTCCACCACGCAGAGGCCGACATCTACAAGACATGGGCCTACCAGAACAAGTGGCTGCTCCTCGGTGTCGCAGTGGTGATCGCCACGGCGGGAATCGTGGCATCCATCGCGGTCTATTCGAAAGAGAAGTTCAGGCCGGTCGAGCCGGGCATCCTCGCTGATGCGTGGCGCTACGACTCGGCAGTGTCGGCCCTGGTCGGCGGCCCCGGCCACAAGGCGTTCGATGCAGTTGCTGCGTTCGATGCTGCGGTCGTCGACGGCACCGTCACGGGTGTCGGCAAGCAGGTGCGCTCCGCAAGCGGTCTGTTGAGCCGGGTGCAGACCGGTCTCGTGCGTTCGTACGCGCTGATCATCGGAATCGGCGTGGTCATCATGCTCGCGTGGTTCCTCGTGAGGGGAGTGCTCTGATGCTGAACGTTGTTCTCGCAGCGGGGGAGAAGTCCGCGCCGTTCCCCATCCTCACGTGGCTGATCCTTCTGCCGCTTCTGGGTGCGGTCACTGTTGCGGTGCTCGGCAACCGTCGTCCCGAGTACCACAAGCTGACCGCAGCGATCTTCTCGGTCGCCACCGGTGGCCTGTCCCTGTGGCTGCTCGGTCGCTTCTCGACCCATGACGGAGGGTTCCAGTTCGTGTCGCAACACGACTGGATCTCGCGCTGGGGCATCTCGTGGCATCTCGGTGTCGACGGCATCTCGTTGTTCCTCGTGGTCCTCACGGGCATCCTCTTCCCGTTGGTGATCCTGGGCATCGACCCGCACCATGACGAGAAGCGTTATCTCTCGTGGATCCTGCTGCTCGAGGCAGGCGTGATGGGCAGCTTCCTCAGCCTCGACCTTTTCCTGTTCTTCATCTTCTTCGAGATCGTGCTCGTGCCGATGTACTTCCTGATCGGCGGGTGGGGATACGACAAGCGCGTCTACGCCGCCACCAAGTTCTTCCTGTACACGATGTTCGGCTCGGCCTTCATGCTTGTCGGCATCATTGCCACGGCGATGCTCGCGCGCCGCGACATCGGGTACCTGACCTTCGACCTCGTCACGATCGCCGAGAACGCGAGCTTCGCCACCAACACCGGGCGCTGGTTGTTCGTGTCGTTCGCGATTGCGTTCGCGGTGAAGGTGCCGGTGTTCCCGTTGCACACCTGGCTGCCCGATGCACACACCCAGGCCCCCACGGGTGGGTCCGTGATCCTCGCCGGCGTGCTGCTGAAGATGGGAACCTACGGGTTCCTGCGCTTCGGTCTCTACCTATTCCCCGAGGCTGCCGTGTGGGCCAAGCCGGTGTTCCTCACGCTTGCCACGATCGGCATCCTCTACGGCGCAATCGCAGCCACGATGCAGACCGACCTGAAGCGTCTCGTCGCGTACTCGTCGGTGGCGCACCTCGGCTTCATCGTGCTCGGCACGTTCGCGATCACGTCGCAGTCGCTGACGGGCAGCGTGGTGCAGATGGTGAACCACGGTGTCTCCACCGGCGCGCTGTTCCTTCTCGTCGGCATGATCTACGAGCGTCGCCACACCCGTGCGATTGCCGAACTGAAGGGTCTGCAGGCCGTGGCACCGATCTTTGCTGCCGCGTTCATGGTCGTGATGCTCTCGTCGATCGGAGTGCCGGGCCTGAACGGGTTCGTCGGTGAGTTCCTGATACTCATCGGTTCGTTCGACACCGCACGTTGGTGGACAGTGGTCGCAGCAACGGGCGTGATTCTTGCCGCCCTCTACCTGCTGTGGGCGTACCAGCGCGTGTTCCACGGCGAACCCGACGAGGCGAACAAGTCGTTCGCAGAACTCACACTCAGGGAGGGTGCACTCCTGATGGTCTTCATCGGTCTGATCGGCTTCACCGGTCTGTACCCGAAGCCCATGCTCGAGCGCATCGAGCCCGCCGTCGACAGGTTGATCGTGCACGTCGAGAAGCACTCAGACCACAGGGCCCCTGCCGGCGCCACGCACGGATCTCCCGCCGGGTCGGAACACGAGGGAGACGAATGATGTTGGCTGCCGGTTTGATCGCCCCCGAGATCCAGTGGGCACTGCTCGTCCCGTTGCTCGCCCTGTTGGCCGGTGCGTGCATCGTCCTGTTGAGCGCGCTCATCCCGTCGTTGCCCCGTTGGGTCGTGCCGTCAATCACCGTGCTCTCGGCTCTCGTGGCCGGCATCGCACTGTGCATCCGATGGAACGAGCTGTACTACGAGAAGGGCACGTACCTCGTTGCGAATGCAATCGTCGAGGACAGGTTCTCCGTGTTCGCCTCGATAGTCATCTGTGTGGCGGTGATAGGGGCTGCCCTGCTCATGACCGTCCACCATGCGGAGGAGAACGGCGACCAACTCGAGCAGTTCGCACTTCTGCTCACGTCGGCAATCGGTGCCCTCGTGATGGTCGCCTCGAACAACCTGATCGTGATGTTCCTCGGCCTCGAGATCCTCAGCCTCTCGCTGTATCTCATGGCGGCGAGCGACCGTCGACGTGAGCAGAGCCAGGAGGCAGGCCTCAAGTACTTCGTGCTGGGTGGCTTCGCATCGGCATTCCTGCTGTACGGCATCGCACTGATCTACGGCGCGACCGGCGCGATCTCGGTGTCGGGCATCTCTGACCGTCTGGCTGGCGAGTTCACCATGGGCAACAACGATGCGATGCTCCTCGTGGGAATCGGCCTGTTGCTGGTCGGTTTCGGCTTCAAGGTGTCGGCGGCCCCGTTCCAGGTCTGGACCCCGGATGTGTACCAGGGTGCACCGACGCCGATCACCTCGTACATGGCATCGGCCGGCAAGGTCGCGGCATTCGCGGCGTTGTTGCGCCTGCTCGTGTCGGGACTCTCCACCCGCGTCGACGACTGGCGTCCGGTCATCTGGGTGCTGGCTGCTCTCACCATCTTCGTCGGATCGACCATGGCCGTCGTGCAGACGAACGTGAAGCGGATGCTCGCGTACTCATCGATCAGCCATGCAGGTTTCATCCTGGTCGGTGTCGAGGCGGCGTCGCACCGTGGCGGTGACGGTCTGGCATCGTCGATGGCGTACCTCGCGATCTACACCATGCTCGTGCTCGGGTCGTTCGCCGTGTTGATCGCGGTTGCCGGTCACGCCGACGAGGCGATGTCACTCGATTCGTTCAAGGGCCTCGCAAAGCGTCGTCCTTCCCTGGCACTCGCATTCAGCGCGTTGTTGTTCGCGCAGGCGGGTGTGCCGTTCACGTCGGGGTTCGTTGCCAAGTTCGGTGTCATCAAGTCCGCCGTCGAGGTCGAGTCGTATGCGATCGCCGTGGTGGCGATGGTGGGCGCGGTCATCGGCGCGTTCCTCTACCTGCGCATCATGGTGAGCATGTGGATGGAGGAGCCCTCGACCGAGGAGCCCGTGATCGTGCCGAGGATGGTCAGCGCGGTGCTCGGAGTCTCGGTGGCTTTCGCACTGGTCATCGGGTTCTTCCCCGACTTGATCGTCAATGCCGCGCGTCTGGTGCGGTTCGTTCCGCTCTGACCCGTCGCTGACGGGTCAGCTCACTTGCGATGCGCAGCGTCGCACGAGTTCGTTGAAGAGTCCCTGGTTGGCAGCATCATCAGCTGCGGTGTCCTCCGGATGCCACTGCACGCCGACCACCCATGCGGCACCGGCGTGCTCGACCGCCTCGATGGTGCCGTCCCTGTGGGTGCCCACGACCACCAGGTCGTTCGCCAGGTCATCGATCGCCTGGTGATGGAAGGAGTGAACGAGGGGCTCGGTTGCACCCATTGCGAGCGCAACACGTGAACCCGGAACCAACAGCACGTCGTGCATGGTGTCGCGGTGTTCCTCGGTGGTGTCGAGATGCTGGATCAATGTGCCGCCGAGTGCAACGTTGAGGATCTGGTGCCCGCGGCAGATCGCGAGCACAGGGATGTCGATTGCTATCGCATGGCCGACCGCCGCGATCTCGAAGCGGTCGGTGTGTTCGTTGACGCCGTACAACCTTGCCTGCTCGGTGCGCCCGTACGACACCGGACTGACGTCGCCACCGCCGAGCAGAACCATGCCGTCGCACCGGGCGATCGTTGCCCGGATCGTGTCGATGTCGTCGGTGGGCGGTACCACGACCGGAAGGCCTCCGGCACGCAGCACAGCATCGGCGTAGTAGCGACCGCCGCTCACGACCGGTGTGCGGTGGCCCTTTGCCTCGTCACTCGTGCGCCCGGGGATTGCGATGAGCGGTCTGCTCATCCGGGGGTGACCTCGTCGACGTCGTACCCGGCCGACGCAGCGGAGCGCATGACGGTTGCGGCGTGATCGCGCGAGCGCACCTCGAGCACGACCTGCACCCCCGTCTCGCGGACGTGAAGGTCGACTCCCTCGCGCACGTGCTCGACTTCGATCAGGTTCGCGCCGGCCTCGGCGAACAACGTGAGCAACCGTGCGAGACCACCCGGCCGGTCGGAGATCCGCACGAAGAGAATCAGGCGACGCCCCGCCTGTGTCTCGTGCCGTCGAATGAGGTTCGGCACGAGACCGAGATCGACGTTGCCGCCCGACAGCACCACGCACGTGGTGCCGTGCGGAGCAGGTCGCACCTGACCACTCAGCAGCGCGGACACGCCGACGGCACCGCCGCCCTCGACGTACAGCTTCGCGCGGTCCATCAACATCACCATTGCATCGGCCACGAGGTCCTCCTCGACGACCACCACTTCATCGACGTATCTCTCGATGATCGGGCGCGTGAAGTCACCGGGCTGTTTCACTGCGATGCCGTCGGCAAGAGTCACGATCGGGCCCTCTGCAGGCGGGGACCCTGCGTACGGTGCACACGCGCGGACCTGCACGCCGATGACGCGCACGTTCGGGTTGAGTTGCTTGAGAGCAAGAGCAACGCCGCCGGTGAGGCCGCCACCGCCCAGCGGAACCACCACGGTCGCGAGATCGGGGATGTCCTCTGCGAGTTCGAGGCCGAGGGTTGCCTGGCCGGCCACGACCATCGGGTCATCGAACGGATGGCAGAAGTTCAGGCCGTGTGCGGCTGCATGCTCGCGGGCGATCGTCACCGCATCGGACAGCGTCTCTCCTCCCTCCGTGAGAGTGGCGCCGTAGGAGCGAACGGCCTCCATCTTCGACAGCGATGCGCCGGCCGGCACGAATATCTGGCAGGGCACACCGAAGTGGCGGGCCGCAAACGCCAGTGACTGCGCATGGTTGCCCGCGCTGCCCGCCACCACACCGTTGCGTGCTGCGGCACCGAGCGACGTGAGTTTGCTCATGGCCCCGCGGATCTTGAACGAACCGGTTCGCTGCAGATTTTCGGCCTTGAAGACCACGGTGCCCCCGCATCGCTCCGACAGCGCCGCTGACTCGGTGATGGGGGTGTGCTTCACGACCCCCGCACCGGCCTTCCGCGCATCGCGGATGGCGGCGAGTTCTACTGGGAAGTCGGTCATGCGTCACCTACCGTAGTGGTCGTGCGTGCTGCCCTGATCGCGAATGTGAGTGATGCCGACCCCGGTTTCGTGGGTGGGTCCCTGCGCGCACGCGGGTATTCGTTCGTCGAGTTCCTGCGCGAACAGTGGGAGACATGGCCGTCTCTCGAGGGAATCGACCTGGTGGTCGCGATGGGATCGGGGTGGAGCACCTACTGGGACCAGGTTGCAGAGCCGATTCGCGCCGAGCAGGCCCTGATGGCAGCCGCCCAGGCAGCGGAAATCCCCGTCCTGGGCATCTGTTTCGGGGCCCAGCAGCTCGCCACGGTGCTCGGGGGGACTGTCACAAATGCACAAAGTCCCGAAATCGGGTGGTTTTCGGTGGAAAAAGTGCCCGAAACGGCCGATTTGGCCCCAGATTGCCTCGTTTCCGGTCCATGGATGCAGTGGCACTACGACCGCTTCTCGGTCCCGGCAGGGGCCACGGTTCTGGCCGCCTCCCCGGTCGGGCCCCAGGCGATCGTGTGCGGTCGCTCGCTCGGGGTGCAGTTCCACCCCGAGGCAACTGAGACGATCGTGAGACTCTGGTCGTCGGGGGAGGGTCTCGAGGAGCTGCGAGCCCAGTCGCTCGACGCCACAGCGCTGGCCGCCGAAACAAGTTCACGGGTCGACGACGCGCGTCGGAGGTGTGACGAACTCATCGAATGGTTCCTGCGAAATGTGGCACAAGAGCACATGAAAGCAGGGTGACCGGGCCCGACGAAGTTGGGGTCACACAAGGTGCCCGTAGTAGCGTCAAGACCGATGTCCCCGTTCCTACGGTCCTATCTCACTGTCGTGTGGTTTGGCCTCGCCGCATTCTTGATCGCCGGGCTGTTGCTGGGTGTGTCGTCTCTGTTGCGCCCGAACAAGCCCACCCGGGAAAAGCTGCTCACGTATGAGAGCGGTGTGGATCCCGTCGGCGAGGGCTGGTCCCAGAGCCAGATCCGCTACTACGTGTTTGCTCTTCTCTTCGTGATCTTCGACGTGGAAGCCGTCTTCATCTTCCCGTGGGCCACGCAACTCGAGCGCTATGGCACCTTCGGCCTCGTCGAGATGGGTGTGTTCGTTGCGGTTCTGCTCCTCGGTCTCGTCTACGCATGGCGCAAGGGCGTCTTGCGCTGGGTGTAGGGAAAAGGAATTCGTTCGTATGGGTCTCGTAGATCGTGGTCGTCTCCCCAAGCCACTCACCTCGCTGTTCAACCTCGGGCGTTCGTACAGCCTGTGGGTGTACCAGTGGGGTCTTGCATGCTGTGCCATCGAGATGGGTGCCGCTTTCGGTTCGCCCCGTTATGACGTGATGCGCCTCGGTGTCATTCCGTTGCCGGCATCGCCCCGCCAGGCAGACCTGGTGGTCATCTCGGGCACCGTGACCGACAAGATGGCACCCGCGATCAAGCGCCTGTACGAGCAGATGCCCGAGCCGAAGTACGTGATCTCGATGGGAAGCTGCGCGAACTGCGGCGGGCCCTACTGGGACAGCTACTCGGTCACGAAGGGCGTCGACCAGATCATCCCGGTCGATGTGTACGTGCCCGGATGCCCACCCCGCCCCGAAGCACTCCTCGAGGGCATCGTGCTGCTGCAGCAACGCATCAAGAACGAGGACATGGGAGCGCGCTGGCGCGGTGAGGGAACCCGCCCGATGAGCGCGGTCGACGGCGAGTCGGCCGAAAGGGGAGGTGTTCCCGTTGTCGTCAACTGATGCAACGACCGAGGCACCGCGCGACGAGCGTCGCGAGGCAGAGCTCGCACGGATCGTGGCTGCCCTCGACGGCGCAGTGGTCGATTCCCTGCTGAAGCCGAACGACGACATGTGGATCCGCGTGTCCGCTGACCAGTGGCGCCACACCGGTGAGACACTCAAGACGCTCGGGTACACCTACTTCTGCTTCGTGTCGGCAATCGACTGGTTGCCGTCACCGTTCGGCAAGGGCGAAGAGGACCCCACAGAGCCGGCGCCCGAGCGCGACTCCACGATCAAGCAGGGCTACACCGGCGGCAGCACCCGTTTCCAGGTGTTCGCGCGCGTGATGCAGCCGTTCAACAGCCTGGGTGTGACCATCAAGGTCGATGTCGACGATTCGATGGCGGTTGATTCATGGTGCAACGTGTACGCCGGAGCCAACTGGCACGAGCGCGAGACGCACGAGATGTTCGGCATCGGTTTCAACGGTCATCCCGACCTGCGCAACATGTACCTGCCCACTGACTTCGAGGGATACCCGTTGCGCAAGGACTTCCCCCTGCTCGCGCGCATCGTGAAGCCGTGGCCGGGAATCGTCGATGTCGAGCCGCTCCCCGGTGACAACGAAGAGGAAGGCGAAGCATCATGACCATGCTCGGCGACCGTCAACAGCTCGCGTACATCGCATCGCAGGCAGCCGATGCCCGCGTGAACGTGGAACTCGAGACCGAGGGCATGACCCTCAACATCGGCCCGCAGCACCCTGCCACGCACGGGACACTGCGCATCATCGCGCGCCTCGACGGCGAACAGGTCGTGTGGGCAGAACCGTCGGCCGGGTACATGCACCGTGGTTACGAGAAGCTCACCGAGGTGCGCACCTACCCGCAGGTCACCGCACTCGTGAACCGCATCGATTGGCTCGGTTCGTTCGCGAACGAGGTGCCGTTCATCCTCGCCGCCGAGAAGTTGATGGGAGTAGAGGCGCCGGCTCGTGCACAGCACATCCGCACCATCCTGTTCGAACTGTCGCGTATCGCGAACGTGTCACTGTTCCTCGGTGACCTCGGTGTGCAGCTCGGCGCCGTCACGCCCGTGTTCTTCGCTTTCCGTGACCGCGAGTACGTGCTCAACCTGATCGAGGCCGCCACCGGTGGCCGCTTCCACCCGAACTTCGACCGTATCGGCGGGCTGAAGGACGACCTGCCGGCCGGGTTCATCGACGAGACCCGCACCGTCATGAAGAAGCTGCGCACGTTCTGTGACCAGATCGAGGACCTGCTCTTCGGCAATGAAATCTTCCAGTCGCGCACACGCGGGATCGGCGTCATTCCGAAGGACGTCGCACTTCAGTACGGCCTCTCGGGTGCGAACCTGCGCGCGAGCGGTGTCGATTGGGACCTGCGCCGCGACCAGGACCTTCCGATGGCGTGGAACAAGGTCGACTGGAAGGTGTGGACGCACCCCGATGCCGACTCGTTCGCACGCTGCTGGGTGCGACTGCAGGAAGTTCGCGAGTCGACCAAGATCGTCGATCAGCTGCTCGACACCATCCCGTCCGGTCCGGTGATGGCAAAGGTGCCGAAGATCATCAAGGTTCCCGAGGGCGAGGCGTGGGTCTCGACCGAGAACCCGCTCGGTGAGATGGGCTACTACGTGGTGTCCCAGGGCGACCAGGGTCCGTTCCGCGTGAAGATCCGCAGTGCATCCTTCAACAACATCTCGATCGTGCCGTGGGTGCTGAAGGGCGTGTACGTTCCCGACATCATCACGATCCTCGCCTCGCTGTACTTCATCCTCGGGGACATCGACCGCTGATGAACGCCGCACTGATCGCAGCCGACCTGGCCTACTGGGCGCAGTCGCTTCTCCGGGTCCTCGGCGGGCTCGTAGCGGTGCTGTTGCCCGCGGGAACGGTCGTGTACCTGTTCCTGTTCAAGATGATGTCGTTCATGCAGTCACGTCTCGGCCCGATGGAGGCCGGCCCGTACGGTTCGATGCAGTTGTTTGCCGAGGTCGGCAAGTGGCTGCAGAAGGAGGACATCGTTCCGGCGAATGCGCAGCCCGAGGCGCGCATCTTCAAGCTGGCGCCGCTCATCGTGCTCGCGAGCACGTTCCTGCTGGTGGCGGTCGTGCCGTTCGGGCCAGATGCATGGTTCACCGACTTCGAGGTCGGCATCTTCTATGCCCTCGCGGTCTCGTCGATCTCTGTGCTCGGCATCCTGATCGCAGGCTGGGCCAGCGCGAACAAGTACTCGTTGCTCGGCGGTCTCCGTGCCGCAGGACAGCTCATCGCATACGAACTGCCCATGGTGCTTGCCGTCGTCGGCGTGGTCATCCAGGCAGGCACCATGAACCTGCAGCAGATCGTGGTTGCCCAGAATGCAGGTTCGATCTTCGGTTGGGACGGTGTGGGCAACCCGTACATCCTCACCCAGTTCGTCGGCTTCCTCGTCTTCATGATCGCGGTGCAGGCCGAGCTCACCCAGTCGCCTTTCGACATGCCGATTGCCGAGTCGGAACTCGTGTCGGGTTACATGACCGAGTACTCGGGTTTCCGGTTCCTCATCTTCTTCATCGGTGAGTTCGCGACCGCCGGCGTGTTCGCAATGATCGCATCGGTGCTGTTCCTCGGTGGCTGGGGCGTGCCGTTCGCATGGTTCGGCTGGACTGACATCGACAGCATCGACAACTGGATGAACGTTGTCGGGCCGCTGATCCTCTTCACGAAGATGATCGTCATCGTGTTCTTCATCATGTGGGTCAGGTTCTCCTTCCCGCGTTTCCGCGAGGACCAACTGCAGCGCTTCGCGTGGAAGGTCCTCATCCCCGTCTCGCTCGTCAACATCATGGTGACGGCCGTGCTGAAGGTGGCGTTCTGATGGCTAAGCCCAAAGTTCCCGGATTGTTCAAGGGTCTCGGTGTCACGTTCGGCACCCTCGTGCGCACCGCCAAGGAGGGTTCGAACACCATCCAGTACCCGCACGAGAAGGAGACACCCCCGATTCGTGCACGTGGTGTCATCGCCCTGCACGAGGGCAACTGCACCTCCTGCATGCTGTGCGCACGTTCGTGCCCGGACTGGTGCATCTACATCGAGGGCCACAAGGAACTCGCCCCGCCCCGCCGTGCCGGTGGTGCGCCGCGCAAGGTGAACAAGCTCGACCGTTTCGACATCGACTACGCGTTGTGCATGTACTGCGGAATCTGCGTCGAGGTGTGCCCGTTCGACGCTCTGTTCTGGAGCCCCGAGTACGAGTACTCCGAGCCCCGCATCGCAGACCTTCTGCACGACAAGTCGAAGCTGGGCGAGTGGATGGAGACCGTGCCCGAGGCGCCCGAGCTCGAGGCCGGCGCAGAGAAGAAGGGCAAGAAGTGATGGTCGCTGCCGATCTTCTCGTGGCCCAGAACGTGGGTTTCTACATCATCGCGGCGGCGATGGTCTTCGGCGCGTTCCGTGTCGTGACCACGCGCAACGTCGTTCATGCCGCCCTGTGGCTGGTGGTCGTTCTTGCCGGTGCTGCGGCCCAGTACATCCTGCTGGCGGCCGAGTTCGTGGCCATGACGCAGGTGCTCGTGTACATCGGGGCTGTCATGGTGCTCTTCCTCTTCGGCATCATGCTCACGCGCGCCAAGATCGGGGCCGACTCCGACCTGAACAACAAGAACTGGTTCATGGGCATCCCCGTGGCGGTGTTGTTGCTCGCCACGCTGGTCATCGCCCTGAACGACGGCTTCGGCGACGAGATGCTGCCGAACGACGCGCCGGTCACGACCACTCAGCAGGTCTCCGACCAGATCTTCGGGCCGTACCTGCTTCCCTTCTGGGCCCTCTCGTTCGTGCTCCTTGCTGCTGTCATCGGGGCCATCGTGCTCGCGAGGAGGGACTAGGCCGTGTTGCTCAACCAGTTCCTCATCCTCGGTGCAGTGCTTTTCTGCATCGGCGTGTACGGCGTGATCGCACGCAAGAACGCGGTCCTCGTGCTGATGTCGATCGAGCTCATCCTGAACTCGGTCAACATCAACCTGCTCGCGTTCTCCCTGCGCAACGGCAGCACCGACGGCCACACATTCGCTCTCTACATCATCGCGGTCGCCGCGGCCGAGGTCGGCGTCGGCCTGGCGATGGTGCTGCTCATGTACCGCAACCGTCGTTCCGTCGGCCTCGACGAACTCTCAGAGATGAAGGGCTGATCTCATGTTCGTTCAAGCAGCCGAAGCAACAGAGAAGGTGCTCGTGTCGGGGTGGTTCCTCGAGCACGCGTACATCATCCCGCTGATCCCGGCAATCGCATTCGTCCTGATCATCTTCTTCGGCAAGAAGATGCCGATGAAGGGTGCCGAGTTCGGCATCGCCTCGATGGTCGGGGCACTCGTCTTCTCCCTGGGTGCCGCATACCAGTGGATCCAGCGCACGAACAGCGTCGACGAGTACGCGTTCGTCGAGCCCGTCATCAAGTCGTGGACCTGGTGGCAGAACGGCGGGTTCTCCTTCGGCATCGGCCAGCACATCGACGGGTTGTCGATCACGATCCTGGTCGTCGTTGCGTTCATCTCGACTCTCGTGCAGATCTACTCGACCGAGTACCTGCACGGCGACCGCCGCTACACGCATTTCTTTGCGTCATTGACGCTCTTCTCCGCCGGCATGCTGAACATGGTCGTGGCGGAGAACATGATCCAGCTGATCCTCGGCTGGGAGCTCATGGGTCTGTGCTCGTTCATGCTGATCGGACACTGGTGGGAAGAGGGCGCCAACAGCCGCGCAGCCCTGAAGGCGTTCTTCACCACCCGCACCGGCGACATCGGCCTGCTGGTCGGCACCTCGGTCCTGTTCTTCGCCGCGAACGACTGGACACAGAAGACCCTCGGCGTGTCCGGCTTCAGCATCCGCGGTCTGTCCGCATGGGCGCTCTCAGGTGATCCCGGACCGACAGCCATCACCGTCGGCGCGGTCGCACTCTTCATCGCCTGCATCGGCAAGTCGGGTCAGTTCCCGCTGCACACCTGGCTGCCCGACGCAATGGCCGGCCCCACGCCGGTGAGTTCGTTGCTGCACTCCTCGACGATGGTCGTCGCCGGTGTGTTCCTGGTCGCCCGCGTGTACCCGGTGTTCTTCGAGGGCATGAACATCCTGGGCACGAACGTGAACTTCATCGTTGTGATCGGCGGCATCACGATCGTGATCGCGGCCTGCCTTGCGTTCGTGCAGACGGACATCAAGAAGGTGCTCGCGTACTCGACCGTGTCGCAGCTGGGCTACATGATGATGGGCCTCGGAGCCGGCGCCTGGTTGCCTGCCGTGTTCCACGTCTTCACGCACGCGTTCTTCAAGGCATGTCTGTTCCTCGCCGCGGGGTCGATCAGCCACAGTGCATCGCACCACTCGTTCGACATGAAGAAGGACATGGGTGGCCTGCGCAAGTTCATGCCGGTCACCTTCACCACGTGGATGATCTCCACGCTCGCACTGTGCGGTGTCTTCCCGTTCTCGGGATTCTTCTCGAAGGACGAGATAATCGACAATGTCGGCTACAGCGGGTACACGGTCTTCATGATCGTCGGCCTGGTGGGTGCATTCCTCACCGCGGCATACATGACCCGCGCCACCTATCTCACGTTCTTCGGTGAGCCCCGCGGTGCGGCCGCGGGAGAGCATCATGACGAGCACGGTCATGATGACCATGCTCACGATGCCCACGCAGACCATGGCCATGACGATCACGGCCACGACGCACATGCATCTCACGGTCATGACGACCACGGCCACGACGACCACGCTTCGCACGGTCCGCGCGAGTCCGGTCCGTTGATCACCGTCCCGCTCATCATCCTTGCGGTGCTCGCGATGGGGTCGGGTCTCCTGAATGCTGTTCCGTTCGGTGAGAACTGGGAGAACCTGAAGAAGTGGGTTGAGCCCCGCGCCGAGGTCGTGAGTGTCACCGGCATCGCCGAGCCCACCGGCGCCAAGGGCGAGATCAGGGTGTCGACCGGTGCGTCAACCGACACCACAGTTCCTGCAGAGCCTGAAGCAACGCCGATGTCCACCGACGACACCGTCGCCCCCGAAGATGAACCCACGTCCGACACCGTGCCCTTGATGATGCAGAACCGCGCGGCAGACGCGGAGGGCGAGGAGAATCCGGAGGTCGCATACATGGCGGCAGCCGGTGGCAGCGAGAAGGACCACCACAAGTCCGATTGCGGCAAGAAGACCCCCGAGAACGGTGTCTGTTATGCCCCGCAGCTGAACCATGCGCCGTTCAAGTGGTGGAAGGCCGGTCTGTCGTTGGCGATCGTGTTCTCCGGCATGATCATCAGCTGGCTGCTGTGCGTGCAGTTGTACGGCCGCCGCAACAAGTCACTCGTCGGTCTGACACAGCGCAACAAGGCGCTCGCGGCCGGGTATGCGTTCCTCGCCAACAAGTACTACCTCGATCACCTGTATGAGCGGGTCATCGTGCGGTCCATCGCGCATCCGATCTCGCGCGGTGCGTACTGGATCAATCAGAACGTCCTCGACGGCATCGTGAACGGAGCCGGCATCGGCTCCCGCACGGTTGCCGGTTGGGTGTACCGCAACGTCGACCAGAAGGTGGTCGACGCTGCGGTGAACGGAACAGGCTCCGCCGCACAAGGTGCGGGCGGCGCCCTGCAACCCGTTCAGTCCGGAAAAGTCAACCAGTACGGAGCATTGTTGTTCGGCGCAGCCGCCATCGGTGCTCTCGTGCTCGTCATTATAAATACCTGAGGGAGCAACACGGCATGGAAGTCCTAAGCGACCACAACTGGGTGCTGACAGTCGGCACATTCTTGCCGCTCGTCGGCGTCCTCATCATGCTCTTCATTCCGAAGACGGACGAGGTGCTGTCGAAGTCGGTGGCCATCGCCACTGCGGCGGCGACACTCGCGGTCGGCATCTTCACACTGGTGAAGTTCAACTACGACAAGGCCGAGACCATGCAGTTCGCGGTCGATGCCGAGTGGATCTCCGTCATCAAGTCGTCGTACCTGATCGGCATCGACGGAATCAGCCTGCCGCTGTACTTCCTCTCGATGGTCATAACCCTGCTCGTGATGATCTACAGCTGGAACCACGTGCCGTCACCCGGCAACCCGAAGGCGTTCTTCATCCTGATGTTGGTGCTCCAGACGGGCATGGCGGGAACCTTCATCGCGCGCGACCTGATCCTGTTCTTCGTGTTCTTCGAGCTCGTGCTGCTGCCGATGTACTTCATGATCGGCGTGTGGGGCGGCGAGAACCGCCAGTACGCATCGCTCAAGTTCTTCCTGTACACCATGTTCGGATCGGCACTGATGCTGGTTGCGTTCCTCGCACTCTTCTTCAAGACCGGTGCCGAGAGCTTCTCCATCCCGTACCTGGTCGAGAACGGTGCTGACATCGCGAAGAACACCCAGATCTGGATCTTCGCCGGAATGTTCATCGGCTTCGCCGTGAAGGTCCCCATGTTCCCGTTCCACACATGGCTGCCCGATGCCCACACCCAGGCGCCGACGCAGGGCTCGGTCATCCTGGCCGCGATCCTGCTCAAGCTCGGCACCTACGGATTCGTCCGCATCGCCATCCCGATCCTTCCCGACGCGGCGAAGGAGTGGGCACCGTGGATCGGTCTTCTCGCGGTCATCGGCATCATCTACGGAGCCCTCGGCTGTCTCGCACAGACCGACATGAAGCGGTTGATCGCCTTCTCGTCGGTGGCGCACATGGGGTACGTGATGCTCGGCATCTCGACCCTCACAGACTTCGGTCTGAACGCCGCAATGTTCGGCATGGTCGCACACGGCCTCATCACCGGCATGCTCTTCTTCCTCGCCGGATCGGTGAAGGAGCGCTACCACACGCTCGAGATCAGTCGTCTCTCGGGCATGCTCACCCAGATGCCGAAGCTCGGTTGGATTCTCGGTTTCAGCGCCATGGCATCACTCGGTCTGCCGGGTCTCGCCGGCTTCTGGGGCGAGTTCCCCGCGATCCTCTCGGCGTACCAGCCGGCAGAGGGTCTGCCCGTGGGCGTGTTCCGCACGTACATGGTGGTTGCCGCGATCGGCACCGTGTTCGCCGCCGCGTACCTTCTGTGGCTCTACCAGCGCACTGCCTTCGGTGAGCCGACCGCCGAGTTCTCGCCCGGCCACGGTCACGACGAGGACATCCACGACGTGAACAAGTTCGAGTGGGTCGCATGGACGCCGTTGCTCATCGCGATCGTGCTGTTCGGTGTGTACCCGCAGTTGATGTTCCAGGTCCTCGACCCTGCAGTCGGCGTCACGCTGAAGGCTTTCGGGGGCTGATCCAGTGTTGAGCACACTCGCCGCCCCTTGGTCGACGCCCGTCATCGATTATCACGCGCTCGCGCCCGAGATGATCCTCGCGGGCGGCATCGTGCTGCTCCTGTTGGTGGACCTCTTCGTCGCCGAGTCCCGCAAGTGGATTCTCACTCCGATCGCGTCCTTCACCGTTCTGGGGGCGTTCATCCCGGTGCTCACGCTCGCGCTGAGCAACGACGGGACACGCTCCATGTTCGACGGTCGCTATGTCGTCGACGACTTCAGCCTCGTCGTCAAGGGTCTGTTCCTGCTGTCCGGCTACGTCGTGGTTCTGCTGACCGCCGACTACCTGCGCGAGGGCGACTTCTACCAGGGCGAGTACTGGTTCCTCATGATGTCGAGCCTGCTCGGCATGGTCATGATGGCCTCGAGTCGCGACCTCATCACGATCTTCGTTGCTCTCGAGTTCCTTTCCATCCCCGCCTACATGATGGCGGCGTGGCGCAAGCGCGACCTGAAGAGCAACGAGGCAGGGATCAAGTACTACCTGCTCGGTGTCTTTGCGTCCGCGATCATGCTGTACGGCATGTCGCTGCTGTACGGCATGTCGAACTCGACTCTGCTCGTTGACATCGGTCGGTACCTCGGTGAGGACATCACGTCGATCCGCGCTGTCGCGGTGCTGTTCGTGGTGATCGGCTTTGCCTTCAAGATCTCTGCTGTCCCGTTCCACACCTGGGCACCGGACACGTACCAGGGTGCCCCGACACCGGTCACTGCCTTCCTGTCGGTTGCTTCGAAGGCGGCAGGTTTCGTCGCCCTCGTCA
The DNA here is from genome assembly GCA_964513585.1 of uncultured Bifidobacterium sp. Classification (GTDB taxonomy): domain Bacteria; phylum Actinomycetota; class Acidimicrobiia; order Acidimicrobiales; family Ilumatobacteraceae; genus UBA2093. The sequence goes on from CAZENK010000013.1 coordinate 31,575, forward strand.
CGGTCGTCTACGTGGGTTTCCCCGGTTCGTACGACGTGTGGCAGCCGGTGTTCTGGATCCTCTCGGCGTTGACGATGACCGTCGGCAACGTGATGGCACTCAAGCAGTCCAACATCGTGCGAATGCTCGCGTACTCCTCGATCGCGCAGGGCGGCTTCATCCTGATGCCGCTCGCAGTCGCCGGTATCGACGGGGTGTCGAACTCCGCGCTCCGTGCCATTGTCACCTATCTGCTGGTCTACTCGGCCACCAACCTCGGTGTCTTCGCCGTGATCATGATCGTGGCGCGCAAGACCCGCAGCGGCGAGATCTCGTCGTTCGGGGGCTTGTTCTCCTACGCCCCCGGTGTGACCGCGCTGATGACGATCTTCCTTGCGTCACTTGCCGGCATCCCGCCGTTGGGCGGTTGGTTCGGCAAGTTCGCTGCGTTCCAGTCGCTGGTGTCGGCGGGCACGAACTGGTCGTATGCGCTCGCGGTCATCGGCGGAGTCAACTCGGTCGTGGCGTTCGGCTACTACGGCAACGTCATGCGTGAGATGTGGATGAAGCCTGTCCCTGACGGTGACTCGACCCCCGTGAAGGTGCACTCGTCGCTCGCGGTCGCGCTCGCCATCACGGGTGCAGCCACCCTGGTACTCGGTGTGTTCCCCGGGCTCGTCATCCACTTCGGTGACATCGCCGGACTCGCCGGTGCCTTCGGCAAGTAACAGCATCCGCAGCGCCATCGCTGATGCGGGCGGTTCGATCCCGTTCTCGTCCTTCATGAACCTGGCCCTCTACGGAGAGGGCGGCTTCTACACGACAGGCGGCAGGGCGGGGCGCCGTGGGGACTTCATCACGTCAGCTGAAGTGGGCCCGCTCTTCGGTGCGGTTCTCGCAAGGGCAATCGACAAGGTGTGGGAACGCTGCGGATCCCCCGCAGGGTTCACGATTGTCGAGGTCGGCGCCGGCCCGGGGACACTCGCACGGTCCATCGTGGCGGCCGCGCCTGCGTGTCTGGCGACAGGTCGTTACGTGGCCGTCGAGACCAGTGCTGACCAGCGGGCGATGCACCCTGCATCGGTGGAGTCATCGGCCGTGATGCCCCGGGAGATCGAGTGCGGTGTGGTGATCGCCAACGAACTGCTCGACAATCTCCCGTTCGACCTGTGGGTCTACGACGACGGCTGGCGCATGTCGAACGTGATCGCCACACCGACCGGTTTCGCCGAGGTGCTCACGACCCACACTGTTCCGCAGTGTCTGCCGTCGAGGGTGGCGCACGGTTCACGGGCGCCGGTGCATTCCGCGGCAACCGAGTGGCTCCGGTCCGCACTGGCGTCACTCAGGTCTGGCTCGCTCATCGTGTTCGACTACTGCACCCCGACAACAGCAGAGGTCGCATCGATGCCATGGCGCGAGTGGCTGCGCACCTACGCACAGCAGCAGCGCGGCGGTCACTACCTGAAGAACCCGGGGGAGCAGGACATCACGACGCAGGTCTGCATCGACCAGCTCGCTGCAGTGCGCGAACCCGATGCAGTGCGCAGCCAGTCACAGTTCCTGCAGTTGTGGGGAATCGACGACATGGTGGAGGAGGGTCGCCGTGCGTGGGCTGCGGCTGCATCAGCGCCCGGTCTCGATGCGATCAGGATGCGCAGCCGCATCACCGAGGCCGAAGCACTGCTCGACCCCGCCGGGCTCGGCAATTTCACCGTTCTCGAGTGGCACTGCTGATCAGGAACCGGGCAGGGTCAACTTGTCGCGCAGGAACTGCCTGTATTCCTCGTCGGTGAACCCCACATCACCGAGCATGGTGCGGTAGTACATCATCTGAACGAGAAGCATGATGTCGAAGACGCGCCAGTCGACACGCAATCCCGGTGCCAACTTGGCCTCTGCCTCGACGATGGCTGCTTTCCAAGAATGGTGCATGTCGACCGAGATTGCGTTGATGCGCTGTTGTAGCTGGTGGTTCTTGACCGCAGTTGCCAGGATCTGCAGTCGGATCTCCTGACGCCTCATCTGCTCTTCGTTGCTCGGCATCGGCAGGGCGTCCACTAGGTCATCGATCGTGATGACGGGGAGTGACCTCAGGTGTTCGCTGTAGCGGTTGAACGCCCCGACCACGAACTCGTCGTACATGTCGCCGAGCACCTGGGCCAGCAGCCCGTCGCGGTCACCGAAGAAACGGTATATCTGCGTGATCGAGCAGTGCGCTCCTTCCGCGACACTTGCCACCCGAAGTCCGAGAATGCCGTTCCGGTTCAGTTCGTCGCGGGCACTGTCGAGAATCAACTGGCGTGAGTCTCCCCTGGTGGAAGTTTTTTCCATCGACACCCCACACATGGTATTCATCGGAAAAGTTTTTCCTGTCGACGCGAACCGGGCAAGGACGTGCCCGATCCCGCATCAAAGTAAAAAACTTACTATCAAGCATCTGACCTTCCCATGAATACCCTTCTGCGCGGTCCGAGATCCGAATTCGTGCTGCTGAGGTGTGGACATGCCCGTATTGAAGAAGAGAGTGGTCGGGCTGTTGGTGCTCTCGATGCTCGGTCTCAGCGTGCCGACCGTCCAGCACGCAGCGAACGCTTCAACCGCAACGGTGACGGGAACTGTGTACGAGGACAGGAATGTCAACGGAGCGAACGACGGTTCTGATTCAGGTCTGTCGGGAGTGACGGTGGCGGCGTACGACTCGACCGGAGCACGGGTGGGTGTCACCACCTCCGGTGCCGGGGGGGCGTACACCATCAACGTCACGAATGCAGCAACTGCTTCAGTCCGCGTGGAGTTCACGACACCCGCAGGGTTCCAGCCGTCCTTCCGAGGGAGCGGGAACGGAACCAGTATTCAGTTCGTCACACTTCCCGCGAGCAACGTGAACTATGCGGTCAACGCCCCGGGAAGCTTCTGTGCCAACAACGCCGCGAATGACCCGCTAGCGGTGTCGACGTGTATCCGACCGGGACCGAGCAACGGGTTGGCAGGTTCGATGAACACACTCACATCCACCCGTTGGTCCGAACGGACCACGGCGACCCCGCTCCTCACACACAGCGCTACCGGTGCAACGTGGGGTATCGCCCAGGACCCGGCGACGGGTCTCGTGTGGACTTCCGCGGTGCTCCGCAGGCACGCAGGGCTCGGGCCCCGCGGCCTCGGCGGCCTGTACGCAACCTCGACCCAGGGTGGCTCGGTGATTGCTTCGTTCGACATCGGTTCGCTGCTCGACCAGAACGGCAACCCCATACGCCTCAGTGCCGATGATTCGCAGTACACGGATGCAGCACGCGGCATCACGTCGGCGACTCCGTTGTCGGTCGACCTGGTGGGCTACCAAGGAGTCGGCCAGGTCGGGCTCGGCGACATTGACATCACGCCCGACGGCTTTCTCTGGGTCACGAACCTCTACGAGAACACGGTGCTGAGAATCCGGCTCGGTGGCACACCGACGGTCCCGACCCTCGGATCGGTCACCGAGTACACCGTGCCGCAGCTGAACGTGAACACATGCAGCACTGCAGGGACGATCACCAACAACGTGGCTCACCCCTGGGCGCTCGAGTATGACGCCGATGCGCAACGCATGCTGGTGGGCATCGTGTGCGGTCGCGAGAGCAACACGGTTGCGTATTCATCTCCCATGCAGACCGGAACCGGTGGGGCAGCAGGGGCGACCGGCGGTGGAGCAATCATGGAACTCGACCCGGCAGGTTCCGGCACGTGGACGCGGAAGACCTCTGTGCTCCTGAATCGTCAACGGTTCATCGAGGGTTGTGCCGACACGGCAGCGGTGAGCAACGACAGATGCAGGATCATGAACTGGAAGGGCTGGAGCAACAACTTCAGCGCGATACACGGGCTGAACATGACTCTCGGCGGGAACTTCGTCACCACCCCCAGGTACCCGCAGCCGATCCTCGCGGACATCGAGATCCTGGTCGACGGGTCGTATGCGGTGGGCCTGCTCGACAGGTTCTCGATGCAGCTCGGTGCCGACAACCTGAAACCTACAGAGACCGCAGTCACCCTCCCGTGGACAGGGGATCTGGTGAGCGGTCATGTTGCCGGAGACGTGCAGTTGATGTGCAGGACAGGGGCCAACACCTGGGTGCAGGAGCTCTCCACCACGGCGGGTGCCTCGCCACAGAGAGGTGGCTGTGTCGGTGTCACCACAGTCGGCGGCAAGGTGTACGAGTCCCTGCCGTTCACATTCAACGGCACAGTTGACCTGGGTGCCGGTCCCGTGCTTCTCGTCCCACTCGACCGTCAGCCCAACAACAACGGGCATCTCGAGTTCTTCAACGACACGGTGTGCGGCGAGAACCTTCTGGACGGGTCGCGAACGGCGTCGGCTGCGTGCCTCAACGAAACCTTCCAGAACCACACAGAGATCAGCCAGGGCGGGCTCGCGGTGTGGCCACCGACGGGAAACCAGGAATTGGCGAACGTCGCAATGGATGCCCGGAACAAGTGGAACACAGGCGGAGTGCGTTGGTACGAGATGGCCGATGGCAACGCAAAGTGGGGCGTCACCTTCACCGAACCGAACCCGGCGACCATCACCACGGATTCGTCGTTCATGAAGTCGTCATCGATGGGCGATGTCGAAGTCATCTGTGACCGTGCACCTGTTCAGATCGGCAACCGGGTCTGGATCGACAGCAACTCGAACGGCATACAGGACCCGGGTGAGGCACCCGTTGTCGGGGCGACCGTGCGGCTCTATGACGCCAGCGGGGCCACTGTTCTCGGAACCGCGGTCACGGATTCATCCGGCGAGTACTACTTCTCGACGAATGTGTCCGAGGCTGCCAGCGGGAACGGCGACAACTCCGGTGGTGGTCTCATCGTGGGTGCGGCATACCGAATACGAATGGACATGGCAGCTGACTTCACCACCGGCGGTCCACTTGATGGGTATGCATTGACCACCGCAAACTCGACCTCTGCAGCGACTGACCTTGACACATCGGTCGACAACAACGCGCTAACGGTGAGTTCGTATCCGCAGATCTCTGTTGCAACGGTTCTGCCCGGAGTCAGTGACCACACGTTCGACTTCGGCTACGTCGTGGCCCCTGCCACCACCACGACAACTGCACCGCCGACCACGACAACTGCACCGCCAAGCACGACAGCCCCATCGAGTCCACCGACAACTGCCGGGCCATCAACGACAGTGCCCGCAAGCCAGACAACTGTGGTCCCGACAGGAACCTCGACACCAACCACAACCACGACTTCTCCCGCCTCGGTGCAGACCACCATCAAGGTGTCGTGCGGTGATTACGTGTGGTGGGACGAGGACCGTGACGGCATCCAGGACCCCTCGGAGAGGGGCATCCCCGATGTCGTGCTCACCATTGCAAAGACTGACGGCTCGGTGGTGCGCGACATACTCGGAGCATTGGTGAGGCCGACCAAGACCAATGCAACAGGCTTCTACAGCTTCGACAACCTGCCCCCCGGTCAGTACCGGGTGACTGTCACGCCCCCCGCCGGTTTCGGGCCGACCCTTGCCAACAGGGGCAGCAACTCGACACTTGACTCATCGACCAACGCGGCAACATCGGTGATGATGACAACTGATGGTCAGCGTGACCCCACACTCGATTTCGGCTTCTTCAAGCCAGCCGCGCGTGAGGTGGTATCGGTCGGCAACCTCGTATGGAAGGACCGCAACGGCGACGGGCTGCAGGGTCCGGCGGACAGGGGAGTATCGGGCGCAACCCTGCACTTGCGTACAGTGGACGGTCTGCCCGTGCGGAACATCTTCGGCGAAGCAGTGGGGCCCCGGACAACAGGTGCAGACGGACGGTACTCGTTCGACAATCTCCTGCCCGGCAGGTACGTGGTGCGGATCGTGTACCCGCCCCGACATTTCCCGACCACGCCGAACCGCAGGAATCGGGGCATGAACTCATCGACCCTGCGGGCAACGTCATTGACGCTGCAGGGAGGTCAGCGTGATGCAACACTCGACTTCGGTGTTGTGTTCCGCAGTCCGCGTGCGCCGATTCCCGTTACGCGCTAGGTGGGCACGGGGTCGGGGCGGCTGGTGAGATAGGCGCCCACGATCACGACGCACATCCCGATCACCGCAAGCACCGTGACCGACTCGTCACGGAACAGCAGGCCGAGAACAGTGGCGACGATCGGGGTGAAGAACACGCCGATCACCCCGCGCACCGCACCGGCGCGCACCATCAGCATCCCGTACATCACATAGGCAAAGCCCGTGCCGAGCGCACCGAGCACCATGAGTGACAGCACGGCCGGCACGGTGAAGTCACTGTCGAACAACGCGGGCACCCCGAGAGGCAGCGAGAACACGATGGCGAACAGTTCCTGCCACAGCAGCACGGTGAGTGTCCCGTACTTCACCTGCATCTCTCGGGAGAGGATGCTCGTGAAGGCATAGCAACACGTGGCAATCAACAGGAAGACCACACCGTGCACCGATGCCCCCTTGTCGTCGCCGACACTGCCGAACGAGATCAACGCAATACCAACGAAACCGATCAGCACCGCGAGCATGCGGCGACGCGATGGTGCACGCCGGGTGAGGATCGCCGCGGCCACCACCGTGGTGACGGGGATGGATCCGTTGATCATTCCCGTCACCGATGACGACACCGAGTGCTCCGCCAACGGGTACAGGTAGAACGGGATCGTCATCGCGACCAGACCAAGGAGGGCCACCCTGCCGATGTCCTCGCGGTGGATGCGCTTGCGGGCGGCAGGGAAGCAGGCAAGCGCGAGCGCCCCGAAGACCAGTCGCGCGAGCGGCACGACTCCCGTTGCCACATGGTCGATTGCGATCGCGATGAAGAGGAACGAGGCGCCCCAGGTGAGGGCGACCGCGGTAGTCATTCCCCACTCTGCAGGCCCGAATTGATGTTGGGTGTCCTGCCCCAGGTGCGGTTGACTCACGGCTGTCCAGTCTTGCCGCTCGCCGTGCGGGCAGCGGTGCTCATTTCACTAGTGTTCGTGTTGTCGAGAGGGGGCAACGGTCATGGCCGAGAATCACGAGACAATCGATGCTCTGCAGTGGGAGAAGCGCACGTTCCCCCCGTCGGAGCGCTTCAAGAAGGATTCGCTGGTCGTGGGCACCCACCTGTACGACGAGGCGAACGAGGACTACGAGGCGTTCTGGGCGCGCCAGGCCGAGGAACTCGTCACGTGGTCCAGTCCGTGGGACACGATCTGCGAGTGGAACCTCCCCTTCAGCAAGTGGTTCGTGGGCGGGAAACTCAACGTGTCGTACAACTGTCTCGACCGCCACGTTCTGGCGGGCCGGGGCGACAAGGTCGCGCTCCACTTCGAGGGTGAACCGGGTGACTCGCGCACCGTCACGTACTCGCAACTTCTCGACGAGGTGCAACGGTTCGCCAATGCCCTGAAGGGGCTGGGCGTGGAGAGGGGCGACCGCGTCAACATCTACCTGCCGATGATCGTCGAGGCGGTCGTTGCGATGCTCGCGTGCGCACGGATCGGTGCCGCACACTCGGTGGTGTTCGGCGGTTTCTCGTCGCAGGCCCTCGCCGACCGCATCAACGATGCCGAGGCAAAGGTGCTCATCACTGCCGACGGCGGATGGCGCCGCGGTGAGGTGTTCGCACTGAAGCCCCAGGCCGACGAGGCACTCGGGAACACGCCCACCATCGAGCACGTCGTTGTCGTGCGCCGCGGTGGCAACGACGTGCAGATGCTGCAGGGCCGTGACCACTGGTACCACGACCTCATGGCATCGGCTGAGCCCGTGTGCCCGGCAGAGCCGATGGATTCGGAGCAGTTGCTCTTCCTGCTGTACACCTCGGGAACCACCGGCAAGCCCAAGGGGATCATGCACACAACGGGCGGGTACCTGACCCACGTGACGTTCACGCACAAGTACGTGTTCGACCTCAACCCCGAGAAGGACATCTACTGGTGCACGGCCGACGTCGGCTGGATCACCGGGCACAGCTACATCGTGTACGGGCCGTTGTCGAACGGCGCCACACAGGTCATCTACGAGGGTGTCCCGAACTTCCCTGCGAACGACCGCATGTGGAGCATCATCGACAAGTACAAGGTGACCATCTTCTACACCGCGCCCACGGCGATCCGCACCTACATGAAGTGGGGGGTCGAGGAACCCGCAAAACACGATCTGTCGTCACTGCGCCTGCTCGGCAGCGTGGGCGAGCCGATCAACCCCGAGGCATGGATGTGGTACCACGAGAACATCGGCCGAGGGAACTGCCCGATCGTCGACACGTGGTGGCAGACCGAGACCGGCGGCATCATGATCTCGCCGTTGCCCGGTGCGACCACCACGAAGCCCGGCAGCGCCACCTTCCCTCTTCCCGGCATCGGTGCCGAGTTGCTCGACGATGACGGCCGACCGGTCACCCGCGGCGGTGGTTATCTCACGCTCACGCACCCGTGGCCCGGAATGCTGCGCGGTATCTGGAAGGACCCGGACCGCTACAAGGATGCCTACTGGAGCCGCTTCGAGGGTCGCTACTTCGCCGGCGACGGCGCCAAGCTCGACGACGACGGTTACCTGTGGTTGCTCGGCCGTGTCGATGATGTGATGAACGTGTCGGGGCACCGCATCTCGACCACCGAGGTGGAGAGCGCGCTGGTGGCCCACCCGGCCGTTGCAGAAGCAGCAGTGGTGGGTGCGAACGATGCGACCACGGGCCAGGCGATCATCGCCTACGTGACGCTCGTGGGTGGCAGTGAAGTCGACGAGCAGACACTGCGCAACCATGTGGCCGCCGAGATCGGTGCGATCGCGAAGCCGAAGACCATCTACTTCACGCCCGACCTGCCGAAGACCCGCAGCGGCAAGATCATGCGGCGTCTGCTGCGTGACGTGGCAGAAGGGCGGAACCTCGGTGACACCACCACGCTCGCCGATGCAAACGTGGTGAACGAACTGCAGAAGCGTGCCGCTGAGGCACCGTCAGAGGACTGATGCGCACGGTTCGAGGGGTCATCGCGGTTCTCGCCACGACGGCGCTGCTGGTCGGTTGCGGCGGCGGTTCGTCTGCGGTGCCGTCGACCGACCCGGTTCCCGAAGGGAAGTGCCAACCGACAGAAGAGGACCCGACCCTCGGTCTCGCCGCGATCAACCGTGACTACCGCGTGGCGGTGTGGGACACCCCGGGGTCGGGAACACCGCGCGTGCTCGAGCAACTGGGCGATGACCCGTACTCGGAGTCGTACGGCGGTGACATGACTGTCGTGGAGAGCGTTGCCGTGTCTCCGCTCACCTGTGCGGTGTTCGTGGGCGCGTGCTGTGAACCCGTGAGTGGGATCACGTACCACGACGGCAACGGCGACGGTGAGTGGGAGACACTGACCGGCCACCTGCCCGCAATCAGCCCCGACGGGGAGTTGCTCTCGTTGGTTGCGTACGAACAACTCGTGATATCGGCGGTTGCCGAACCCGGCACAGCGATGGTCACGATCGAACTTCCCTCTGCAGACACTGCGACCATGTACCGGTCACAGTGGATCAACGGGGACGAGATCGCGGTGTCGGGCTTCACGAGCGAGGGTGCCTTCGTGTGGATCGCCCGGATGAGCGACGGCACACTGCGCGAGGGCTTCCGCATCACCCCCGATGTCAGGTGGGAGTCGGACAAGATGTGGAGAGTCGGTCTCATCGGTGTCGATGAATCGGCCAACCTTGTGACCCAGACGCTCGGCAGCGGGTCTGCTGCCGTGATCGAGTACCGGTACCCGGATTCGTTCGAGGTGCACAAGACAGACGACGCCCCGCAGGGCAGTGTGTCGTATGTGATGCGCGGGCGGCGCAGCTCGATGGTGAGCGAGAACGGTGCGCTGACGGTGTGGTTCGGCAACGGCGACCCACAGGTGGTCGACGGCGCCTACGTGTGGGCCGGCTAGTCGCGGAAGTTCTCGAACTGCAACGGGATCCCGAGATCCTCGCCCTTCAGAAGTGACATCACGGCCTGCAGGTCATCGCGCTTCTTGCTGGTCACTCGCACCTGGTCGCCCTGGGTCTGGCTCGTGACCCCTTTCGGGCCCTTTTCCTTGATCAGCTTGTTGATCTCCTTGGCCTTGTCGGCGGTGATGCCGACCTTGACCGTGACCACCTGGCGCACCGTGTCGCCGGAAGCCTGCTCGAACTTGCCCCAGTCGATGCCCTTCAGCGAGAGTCCCCGCTTGACGAAGCGCTCCTCGAGCAGCACGCGGATCGCGCGGGCCTTCTCCTCGGAGATGGTCTTGATCGTGATGACCAGGTCATTCTGTTCGATGGAGGAATTGGTCCCCTTGAAGTCGAATCGGTTGACCATCTCGCGCTGGGCTTGATCGACCCCGTTGCGGAGTTCCTGGCGGTCAACTTCTGAGACAATGTCGAACGATGGCATGGGGTGGAAGGCTAGCCAGCCGATAGCCTGAGCCACTTCATAGGGGTCGGTGCCCGAGCGGCCAAAGGGAGCAGACTGTAAATCTGCCGGCACTGCCTTCGGAGGTTCGAATCCTCCCCGGCCCACCACGGAGAAATCCGTGAACTGAAAGGCGAAAGCCAGACAGCCCAACCCGTATTTGACTCCGCCGGTTCGCCCGGCGGGGTCAAATATTTTTTGGGGCTGATTCCGCTGGACAGTGGGTTCAGCGAGGTGGTTACGAAGTGCGACGCACAAGTCGGCCGGCGAATCCGAGACCGATGAGCGAGAGAGCGACCATCGCCAGAACACGATTCGAGGTGTCCGACCCGGTTGCAGGCAGATTCGT
>CAZENK010000014.1:0-41748 GCA_964513585.1 uncultured Bifidobacterium sp.
ACACACGGATTAACAGTCCGTTGCTCTGCCAACTGAGCTACCCCGGAAGGGAAAGAACAGATTACCAGCGACCGCCCCGCCCCCCACGGTGGCCGTCAGTCGCCGTCGAGGAAACCGCGCAGGCGCTGGCTGTTGTTGGGGTGACGCAGCCGCGCGAGGGTCTTCTGCTCGATCTGGCGGATGCGCTCGCGCGTGACGCCTTCCTGCTTGGCCACTTCGTCCAGGGTCTGCGGCTCGCCGCTCGAGATGCCGAAACGCTTGTCGAGGATCCTGCGGTCACGCTCCGGCAGGTGCTCGAGCTCGGACGAGATCGCCGCGATGAGCTGACGCTTCTGCACGACCTCGACGGGCGACTGCCCGTCGTCATCGACCGACACGGTGTCGCCGATGGTCTGTGACTCGTCGTCCGACCCGAGCGGCTCGTCGAGACTGCTCGTGACGAGCGAGATCTGCTTCAGTTCCTCGATCCTGTCGACGGGGATCAACGTGCGCTCCGACAGCTCGTGCACGGTCGGCTCCCGCTCGAGTTCCACCGTGAGTTCCCTGTCGGCCTTGGTCAGACGGTTCAGCAGCTCGACCACATGGCTCGGCACGCGGATGGTGCGCCCCTGGTCCGCCATCGCGCGCATCATCGCCTGACGGATCCACCACGTGGCATAGGTGGAGAACTTGAAGCCCTTCTCCCAGTCGTACTTCTCGGCGGCGCGCATGAGGCCGATGTTGCCCTCCTGGATCAGGTCGAGCAGCTGCAGTTCGCGACCGTCGTAACGGCGCGCGATCGACACAACGAGACGCAGGTTCGCGGTGATCAGGTGCTCGAAGGCCGCCTCACCCTCGCGGATCACCGAGCGCAACTCGCGCCTGCGCACCGCCGACACGTCACCCGAGGCCATCTCCTCCTTGGCATGCTGCATCTCCCGGATGGCACGACCGAGCGTTCTCTCCCCCTCGGCGGTCAACAGCTCGACCTGGCCGATCTCCTGCAGGTACATGCGCACTGCATCGCCGGCGTCGGCAGTGATGACCCGCCCGGTTGCAACGGGTTTCTTGGTGGGCACGGGCTTGCGCTCGTGCGGTCCGGAGTCATCGGGCTCGACCGATGCAATGGAGATGTCGATTTGCTTCAGCACAGACTCAATGTGACGAAGCATCTCCTGGTTTAGTTCCACGTTGCGGAACACGTACGAGACGGTGTTCGGGTCGACGGTGCCCTCATCGGAGCGGGAGGCAAGCAGCGTGACCCACTCGGCCTCGTCGACTGCGGGGTGCGGCGGGGCGGGTCGCGCGCTGTGTGTCACTCTGGTGCCTCCGAGGATGTTGCGAGCCATTGCAGCAGTTGCACTGCAGCCGCCACAGCCTTCTCGGGTTTGGCCAGGTCTTCAAGAGCAATCCGTACCGCGCGCTGGCGATGGATCTCCTCTGCATCGACGACCGAGCGACGTCCCTGGAGTTCGCGCCGCACCGCCGCAGAGATGAGCGAACGCGCCTCGACGAACGGGTCGGCATCAGCGTCGTAGACCGCCGCGCGCTCGATGATCGCGACCGACTCGGGCGGTGCTGCTGACAGGGCCCTGTGCACGTCACCGTCGGCTTCTGCGAGCGCCCGGAACGCATCACGCGTGGCATGGTCCATGAACAGCTCTTCGATCAACCACGGCGCGATCGAGTCCCACTCGTGGATCAGCATGGACAACGCGACGAAGCCGGCCCCCTCGGGCGCCTGCTGCACCGGAGCCGCGATCTCCGTCGGGGCGGAGCCGCCCTTTTCTGCCACACGCACCAGGTCGGCCGCGGACACGCCCGTGTGGCTCGCCACCTGCCCGGCGTACAGGCGGCGCACGTTCGGGTCGGGGTGCTCGTTGATCAGTTCCATCGCCTTGGTCGCAAGGCGCGCCCTCGACTCGGGCGACCGCAACGGGTGCGCATCGAACAAACGCTTCAAGCGGAACCCGAGGAAGGGCATCGCGTCGCGCACCGCCACGACCAGGGCCTCGGGTCGGGTCTGGGCGAGCTCACCCGGGTCGAGACCCTCGGGGAACTGGGCCACCGCCACCGACACGTCGTACTTCTTCTCCCACGCGTAGAACTTCTCGGCGGCACCCTGGCCGGCCGAGTCCGCATCGAACGCGAGCACCACGTTCTTTGCATAGCGCTTCATGAGCTTCACGTGCTCCTCGGTGAGCGCGGTTCCGCAGGTGGCAACCGCAGTGGAGACGCCGCTGCGGTGGAAACCGATCACGTCGGTGTAGCCCTCGCACACGACCACCACGTCATCCTTGATCACCTGCCCCTTCGCCCAGTTCAGACCGTAGAGGGTGCGTGACTTCGTGTAGATCGGCGTCTCTGTCGAGTTCTTGTACTTCGCCGGGTCGGTCGACCCCGGGAGCACCCGGCCACCGAAGGCCACCGCCTGGCCGTTCTCGTCGAAGATCGGGAACATCACCCGTGCGCGGAACGAATCCTGCAGACGGCCCGCCTTGTTCACGAAACCGAGTCCGATCTCCGTCAGCATCTTTGCGGGGGCACCGAGCGCCCGGCACAACTGGTCCCAGTCATCGGGGGCCCAGCCCAGCTTGTAGGTGCGCGCCACATCACCGGCCAGGCCGCGCGACCGCAGGTACTCACGCGCCGCACGCGCATCGGGCCCCTCGAGCAGACGTGTGTGGTACCAGTCGACGGCGCTCGTCATCAGCTCCTGCAGTTCCTTGCGGTGCTTGCGCTCCCCCGACCCGGCACCCGAGGTGTAGTGCAGCTCGATCCCCGCACGGCTCGCCAGACGTTCGACCGAGGCGATGAAGTCGAGATGCTCGATCTGCTGCACGAACGTGAACACATCGCCCTTCGCGCCGCACCCGAAGCACATGTAGCGACCTGTCTCGTCGTTCACGTTGAACGACGGTGTGCGCTCCGAATGAAAAGGACAGAGCCCCACCTGGCTGCGCCCTGCGCGGCGCAACTGTGCATAGGGTGACACGACATCAGAGAGCGTGACGGCAGAGCGCACCCTCTGGATGTCATCCTCTGCGATCGCCATGGCCCGACATTAGTGCCAATGGCGGACATGGCTCACCGGTGCCGGTTTCGACATGATTCGTTCCCGACACGGTGACACCGCGCGGGTGCCGGAACTCTCCGTTACTTCGTGTCGGACTTCGTTCCGCCGATGACGGCCTGGGCGGCCGAGAGCCTGGCGATCGGCACGCGGTACGGCGAGCAACTCACGTAGTCGAGACCCGTTCGGTAGAAGAATCCGATCGAGTCGGGATCGCCGCCGTGCTCACCGCACACACCGAGCTTCAGGCCCTTCTTGGCCTTGCGACCGCGCTGCGCAGCCATCTGCACGAGCTCACCGACACCGGTCTGGTCGATCGTCTCGAACGGGTTGCGCTTCAGCAGACCGGCCTCGAGGTATGCGGGCATCATGCGCGACTCGACATCGTCACGGCTGAAGCCGAAGGTCATCTGGGTCAGGTCGTTCGTGCCGAAACTGAAGAAATCGGCCACCTCGGCCAGTTCGTCGGCACGCACCGCGGCACGGGGTGTCTCGACCATCGTGCCGATGGTGACCTTGGGGCGCTTCACGATCTTGCCGCCCTTCTTGGCCTTCGGCGCGGGACGCGAGTTGATGTCGGCGAGCACCTCCTCGACCCAGCCGCGGGCGACCGCGAGCTCCTCGCGGGTGACCGTCAACGGGATCATGATCTCGACGATCGGTTCGTACCCGAGGGCCGACACCTCATCTGCGGCTTCCATCAACGCCCGCACCTGCATCGCATAGAGACCGGGCTTCACCACTCCGAGACGCACACCACGGGTGCCGAGCATCGGGTTCACCTCGCTCCACTCGTGCGCCGCCTGCAGCAGTTGTTCCTCCTCTGCGGTGAGGGTCGAAACCGCGCGCTTGGCCTCGAGTTCGTTCACGTGCGGGAGGAACTCGTGCAACGGTGGGTCGAGCAGACGCACGGTGACCGGCAGGCCCGACATCTCCTTCAGGATCCCCACGAAGTCGGACTTCTGTGCGGCACGCAGGTCCTCGAGAGCAGCGACCTCTTCTTCCGGAGTCGACGCAAGGATCATGCGCCGAACCACGGGCAACCGGTCAGGCGCAAGGAACATGTGCTCGGTACGGCACAGCCCGATGCCCTGGGCGCCCAGCTCGCGTGCCTTGCGGGCATCGTCGTCGGTGTCGGCGTTCGCACGCACGTTCAACTTGCCCTTGCGCACCTCGTCGCACCACTTCAGGATCGTGTCGAACTCCTTCGGCGGCTTCGAACCGGCGAGCTCGAGACGACCCACGATCACCTCTCCGGTGGTGCCATCGAGCGACAGCCAGTCGCCCTCGTTCACTGTGACATCACCCACCGTGAACGAGGTGCCGGAGATCTTCACGGCATCGGCACCGACGATCGCCGGGGTTCCCCAGCCTCGCGCCACCACGGCGGCATGGCTGACCAGACCACCGCGTGACGTGAGAATGCCCTTGGCGACCATCATGCCGTGCACGTCCTCCGGGCTGGTCTCGGTGCGCACCAGGATCACCGGCGTGCCGGCCTTCGCCGCGGCCTCGGCGTCGTCGGCGGTGAAGTACACCTGCCCGACAGCCGCACCGGGGGATGCAGCGAGACCCTTCGTGAGTGCCTTCGACTTCTTCGCGAACTGCGGGTGCAGCACCTGGTCGAGATGGTCAGCGGCAACGCGCATGATCGCCTCGTTCTTCGAGATCCTCCACGCGTTCTTCCCCGAGCCCGACGGCTTCGTCATGTCGACCGCCATCTTGAGTGCTGCCGCGCCGGTGCGCTTGCCCACCCGGGTCTGCAGCATCCACAGCTTTCCCTGCTCGATGGTGAACTCGGTGTCGCACATGTCCCTGTAGTGGCGCTCGAGCCTCGCGAAGATCACGAGCAGTTCGGCATGGATCGCGGGGAACTTGCGCTTGAGCGCATTCAGGTCCTCGGTGTTGCGGATGCCCGCCACCACGTCCTCGCCCTGGGCGTTGACCAGGAAGTCGCCGTACGGCTTCGCCTCACCAGTGGCGGCATTGCGCGTGAAACCCACTCCCGTGCCGGAGTTGTCGTCGCGGTTGCCGAAGACCATGGCCTGCACGTTGACCGCAGTGCCCAGGTCATGGCTGATCTTCTCCCGCACCCGGTATGCAATCGCACGTGGACCGTTCCATGAGCGGAACACGGCCTCGACCGCACCGCGCAGTTGTTTGGCAGGGTCCTGGGGGAACGGCTTGCCGGTGGCGCTCGCCACGGCCGCCTTGTACGTCTCGCAGAGTTCGGCCAGCACAGGTGCAGGAATCTCGGCGTCGGACTTCGCCCCGACCGAGGCCTTGGCCTGCTCAAGGGGATGCTCGAACACGGCGCCGTCGATCCCGAGAACGATGCGGCCGTACATGGAGATGAACCGGCGGTACGAGTCGTAGGCAAAACGTTCGTTCTGGGTCGACACAGCGAGACCCTTCACACTCTTGTCGTTGAGCCCCAGGTTCAGCACCGTGTCCATCATCCCCGGCATCGAGAACTTCGCCCCCGAACGCACGGAGACGAGCAACGGGTCCCTGGCGTCCCCGAGAACGCGGCCCATCTTCTTCTCGAGCGTCGCCACGTGCTTCTTGATCTCGTCGTCCAGACCCTTCGGCCAGCCGCCGTGCATGTAGGCGCGGCAGGCGTCAGTGGTGATCGTGAACCCGTGCGGCACGGGCAGCTGGAGAACGCTCATCATCTCGGCCAGGTTGGCCCCCTTGCCCCCGAGAAGATCCTTCATCTCCATCGGCTGGCGTCGGTGCTTGTGGTCGAATGCGTATACGTAGGGCACGGGGGCAGTCTATGAAACGGTGGTTGTGGGCACACGTTCGAGTGAATCGGTACCGAGTGTGACCGAACCGACTGCCGGGACGTTCCGTGCGTCCCTACACTTCGCTCATGTCACGCGATTCGCGACGCACAACCCCCGGCACCTTCCCTCTCTTCGGGTTCCCCACGTCGATACGGCCCGGTTTCGCGGTGTTCCTCGTGATTCTCGCGGTTCTGTATCCGTTCCCCCTCGGCCTGTGGGTGGCGGGAGCCGTCGCGGTCTTCACCGTGATCCACGAGCTCGGTCACGCTCTTGCCGCACGAAGGTATGAATGTGACGCCTCGATCTCGCTCGACTTCATGGTTGCCTACGCCACGTACAAGCCGCCGCGTCCGTTGTCGTGGAACCAGAAGATCGCCATCTCGCTCGCCGGCCCCTCTCTTCAGGTGGCGACAGCCAGCCTGGTTCTGCTTGCCGTCGGCGTGAACCCGTTCAGCCGTGACGACATCGCCTCGAGCGAGATGTCGGCTGCAGTGTGGTGGGCGGGCATCGCCCTCGGGCTCGTGAACCTCATCCCTCTCACGCCGCTCGACGGCGGTGCGGTCGTGGCCGAGATAGCCGAACGCGTGTCGCCGAACCGCGGGCGGACACTCGTGATGCAGGTGAGTTTTGCGGTCACGGTCATCGCGGGCGCACTGTGCGTGTTCTTCGGGCTCATCGGGTTGCTGCCGCTGTTCGCGTTCATGCTGCTCATGCAGTACCAACAGCTGTTCCTGCCCCAGCGGCTCAAGCGCGCTCTCAGTCAACGGTCACTGACACCCGAGGGCAGGCCCGAGATGGACGAATCGGTGCTGGCGATGCTGCTCGAGATCGACGAGAACCGCCACGCACTCGACTACGCCACGGCCGCCTATGTGAAGTGCCCCTCTTTCGCCTGTGCATTCGGCGCCGCGCGGGCTGCACACGCGCTCGGCGACACTGCGCTGTCGGACGCATGGCTGCAGGCCGCGAGGTCGTCGCAGTTCGAGGAGAACCAGATGACGGTTGCCCTGCGCCATCACCCCGAGCTGGTGCCGGGCGCGGCGCGACTAGGACTCGTGACCGAGCCGCTGCCCAATCGCTGAGTTGCGGCCCACACGTACGAGCGCACGGGAGAACCCGATCGATGTGACGGTGCCCGAGTCGTGCGGTGACACCTCGACACGCGACCCCACGCCGATGCCGTCACGGTCGACCACCCGCAGGTTCACGGGCGCATCGGCGCCGCGTGAGTCCATGCGCTCGACCAGTTCCTGCCCCGGGTAACAACCCTTCGTGAAACTCACGGCAACAGCAAGCATCCCGGTGGTTGCGGGCACGTCGCCCACGAGCACGTCGACACCCAGGCGGGGCCAGCAAGCATCGACACGCAACATGTCGACATGTGCCGCTTCCGTTGCATCACCGACTGCCGGGTGCGAGCCGACGGGCCCGATCACGTCGACCGCGTCGGGTGACCCCCATGCGACACGGGCCGCACCAGACACCTGGCCGACAGCCTGCACTGCCCCGTCACCGCGGTACGCACGCACCGACCACCCGGCCACGGTCAGCGTGACGCGCGAACGCAGCACGAACCGACGCAGGCGCGTGATGATCGACTCACCGTACGGCGAGTCGCAGTCGAGGGTGAAGACCGTGTCGGAGTGACGCACCACACGGACGATCGAGTGCACATGACCGGTCGGCTCGAGCAGAAGACTGTGGGCCGTCTCTCCCACTCCGAGGCCGGCGATGTCCTGTGCGAGTTGTGAGTGCAGGAACGTTGCAGCGTCGTCGCCCTGCACCAGCACGACGTCGCGGTCGACATCTGCCCACACGATCCCGGTGCTCATGCCGGTGTTCCTGCCTCGCGACGGCGTCGCGTCATGCGGGCCGCCGCAGGGAGCGTCGCCAGGAGTGCACGCGCCTTGTTCTCGCACTCGAGATCCTCGTCGGCGGGGTCGCTGTCGGCCACGATGCCGGCCCCGGCCTGCAGACTCGCGATGTCGGGGCCGATGAACATGGTGCGGATCGCGATTGCAGTGTCGAGATTGCCGGAGAAGTCGACGTAGCCGACCACACCCGCGTACGGCCCGCGCTTCACGGGCTCGAGGTCATCGATGATCTCCATGGCGCGCACCTTCGGCGCACCGCTCACGGTGCCCGCGGGAAGCGTGGCGCGGAGCACATCGATCGGTGAGAGTCCTGCGCGCACGTCGCCCGACACCTGCGAGGTCAGGTGCATCACGTGGCTGTACCGCTCGAGGGTCATCAACTCGTCCATCGACACCGACCCGTACTCGGCGACCCTGCCCACGTCGTTGCGGGCGAGGTCGACCAGCATGATGTGCTCGGCTACCTCTTTCGGGTTCTCGCGCAGTTCCGATGCGAGCCGGCGGTCGTGCTCGTCGGTGGTGCCGCGCTTGCGGGTGCCTGCAATCGGCCGGGAGATGACGCGCCCGTTGATCACCTGCACCATGGGCTCGGGTGACCCCCCGACGATGGTGAGTCCGGGCTGACGCAGGAAGTACATGTACGGGCTCGGGTTCACCTGACGAAGGACCCGGTACACGTCGAACGGATCTGCCTCGAGATCGACATCGAATCGCTGCGACAGCACCACCTGGAAGATGTCGCCCGCGCGGATGTGTTCCTTGGCAACCTCAACTGCGCGCCGGTAGTCACCGTGCGGCATGGACGAACGCGTCGACGGCAGGTCCTCACCGGCCACGGGCGGCTCGACCGCGACATAGGCAAGCGGACGCGCAAGGTCGTTCACCGACGCCCGCACGCGCTCGACCGCTGCGTCGTAGGCCTCGCCGGCTTCGTGCGCCGACAGACCGGCGACCGGCACGCTCTCGAGCAGGTACACGCGTTGACGCCAGTGGTCGAAGGCGGCGAGCGACCCGATGATGCTGATCGACGCATCGGGAAGACCTCGGTCGTCTCTCGGAACGTTCGGCAGGTTCTCGATCTCCCTCACCACGTCGTAGCCGAGGTGACCCATGAGACCACCCTGCAACGGCGGAAGGTCCGGGAAGATCGGTGCGCGGTAGATGCGCAGCAACTCGTCCATCGCCGCCAGGATCCCCCTGTCGAGCGGTACCGACGCCGGGATGTCACCGGTTGCCGTCAGCTGCCCGTCGCGCAATGTCAGTGTGCCGCGCGGCCGTCGCCCCACGAACGAGTACCGGCTCCACCTCTCACCGTGCTCGACGGACTCGAGCAGGAAGCCGTCGTCGTCGCCCACGAGCTTCACGAACGCCGCAACCGGCGTCTCAAGATCGGCGAGAACCTGCGTCCACACCGGAACCACCGTGTACTCAGCGGCCAGGGCGACGAACTCGTCGCGGGTCGGGGTGATGGCGGTCGTCACCGGTCGTCACCGAAGGCGCGGTAGAAGCACGAGCGCTCACCGGTGTGGCATGCACCCCTGCCCTCCTGCTCAACCTTGAACAACAGCGTGTCGCCATCGCAGTCGTAGTAGGCCTCGCGCACGAACTGCCTGTCGCCGCTCGTGTCACCCTTGCGCCACAGTTCGCTTCGGCTGCGGCTCCAGTAGACCATGCGGCCCTCGGCGAACGTCATCGCGAGGGACTCCGCGTTCATCCACGCCATCATCAGGATGTCGCCGGTGTCGACGCACTGGGCGATTGCGGGAACGAGACCGTCGGCGTTGAAGGTCACCGACCTCAATTGCTCGTCGCTTGCCACGATGACACGGCCGGTCGGTTCGTTCGCCATCAGATGTACAGACCTGTTCCGACCTCGATGCGCGAGGCGGCCACCGCGTGGATGTCCCGCTCGCGCAGCATGATGTAGTCGGTGCCCTGCACCTCGACCTCGTAGCGGTCCTCGGGGCTGAACAACACCTGATCGCCCACCTCGGCGGCGCGCACGTTCGCACCGAGCGCCACGACCTCGGCCCACACGAGCCTCTTGCTGATCTGTGCGGTGGCGGGGATCAGGATGCCGCCCGAAGAACGGCGCTCACCCTCGCCCTGGGGGATGCGCACCAAGAGGCGGTCGTTCAGCATCTGAATGGGGAGCTTCTGTGCGTCGTCACTCACCCTCAGCACGGTACCGTCTCAACTCATGGGTGTGGAAACCGTTTGGCTGGAAACCATCGACGGCATCGAGATCGAGGCAGACGTCGTGCGCACCGATGCCCCGGTCGTGCGCGGCACCGTGGTGATCGCCCACCCGCACCCGCTCTACGGGGGCGACCGTCACAACCACGTCGTCAGGGCCATCCAGAGGGCGGCCGGGCGACTCGACTGTCATTCTGTTGCGGTCGACTTCCGGGGCGTCGGCAACTCGGGTGGCACCCACGACGACGGTGACAGCGAACGACTGGACCTCATGGCCGCATGCGAACTGGCCGACATGATGAACCCGGACGGCAGCATCCTCATGGCCGGCTACTCGTTCGGGTCGGTGGTCGCGCTCAATGTCTCGCACCCGATGATCCACGGGTGGCTCGCCGTCGCACCGCCGGTTGCGATGCTCAACTCTGACCCCGTTGCCACACGGCACGCCGCACCGAAGATCCTCATCGCACCCGAACACGACCAGTTCACCGCACCGGCCGACCTGCGGGCACGCGCAGCAGCATGGCCGGCAACGACAGTCGTCGAGATGCCCGGTGTGGACCACATGATCGCCGTGGGGGCCGAATCAGCCGCACATGACGCGCTGGCACAGTTGTTGTCGAGCCGGTTCTGATCCTCAGGCCGGCCGCACCCGCACACCGTGTGCGAGCATCTCGGTCTTTGCATCGGCAACCGTGAACTCACCGAAGTGGAAGATCGATGCGGCGAGGACCCCGGTCGCACCGCCCTGCGTGACACCCTCGACCAGGTGACGCAGGGTCCCCACGCCGCCGCTCGCGATGACCGGCACCGGTACCGCCGACGACACGGCTGCCGTGAGCGCGATGTCGAAGCCGTCCCGTGTGCCGTCGCGGTCCATGGATGTCAGGAGAATCTCGCCCGCACCGCGTGCCACGGCCTGTGCGGCCCATTCCACGGCATCGAGTTCGGTCGGCGTGCGACCACCATGCAGGAAGACCCTCCACCTGGACTCCGACTCGACCCACTTCGCATCGATCGCACACACCACACACTGCGCGCCGAACTCGTCGGCAATCTCGGCGATCAGTTCGGGGCGCTGCACCGCGGCAGTGTTGACACTGACCTTGTCGGCACCGGCGCGCAGCATGCTGCGCGCATCACGCACCTCGCGGATGCCGCCGCCCACGGTGAACGGGATGAAGACCTGTTCGGCCGTGCGCGACACCACATCGACCATCGTGTCGCGACCGTCGGATGATGCGGTGATGTCGAGGAACACCAGTTCATCTGCCCCCTGCTGGTCGTAGCGGGCGGCCAGCTCGACCGGGTCGCCGGCATCGCGCAGACCGACGAAGTTCACACCCTTCACCACGCGCCCGTTCGTCACGTCGAGACACGGGATGACACGTGCGACGACGTCGTTGCTCACGACAGCACCCGCAGTGCGTCGGCAACCGTGAATCGCCCCTCGTACAGCGCCTTGCCCACGATCACGCCGTCGAGTGCCGGCACCGATGCCACATGCTCGAGATGCGACAGAAGACCGACTCCCCCGCTCGCGATGATCGGCACCGTGGTGAGTGCGGCCGCGCGGGCCAGGCCGTCGATGTCGGGTCCCGTCAGCATGCCGTCGCGGGAGATGTCGGTGATCACGAATGCCGATGCCGCCGGGTACAGCCCGAGCAGGTCGTCGACGCGACGGCCGGATGACTCCGTCCACCCGTGAGTCGATGCCACACCGTCGCGATGATCGAGACCGACCGCCACCTCGACGACCGTGGCGACTTCGTCCACGATCTCGGGGTGTTCGACAGCAGCCGAACCCATGACCACCCGGTGCACACCGGCGCGCGCCAGCGCCTCGGCATCGGCATACGTGCGCACACCGCCGCCGACCTGCAGCCTGGCCCGGCCCTTCACGGCACGCGCGACTGTCGCGATGATCTCGCGGTTCACCGGCTTTGCACTGCGCGCGGCATCAAGGTCGACCATGTGCACCCAGGTGGCACCCTGGTCGATGAACGACTCGGCGACCGAGACCGGGTCGTCGCCGTACACCGTGCTGTCGTCGTACTCGCCCTGGCGCAGGCGCACCACCCTGCCGCCGAAGACGTCGATCGCCGGGTACAGGTTCATCGCGACACCGAGCCGACGAAGTTGGCGAGCATCCCCAGCCCCGCAGTTGCGGATTTCTCGGGGTGGAACTGCGTGGCGAACACGTTCCCACGGCGGAACGCCACGTTGAGCCGTGCGCCGTACTCGACCGACGCCACCACGTGCGACGGGTCGCTCGGCACCCCGTGCAGCGAGTGCACGAAGTACATCCACGGCGATTCACCGAGGCCGGAGAACATCGGGTCGCTGCCGTGCAGGATCAACTGGTTCCACTGCATCTGTGGCCGCGGGACCGTTGCCGGGATCCACGACACCGCACCGGGGATCACACCGAGGCCGGCCGCACCGGGGTCCTCCTCGCTGGTGTCAAACAGCATCTGCATGCCCACGCAGATGCCGAGGAACGGCACACCGCTCGCGACCGAATCGTGCACGACCGTCTCGAGCCCGACCTCGCGCAGTGCCTGCATGCACGCGCCGAACGCACCCACACCGGGAAGAACGACAGCGTCAGCGTTCTCGACCACGGATGCGTCGGTGGTGAGCACGGCGTCGGCGCCCACCTTCTCGAGTGCCTTCTGTGCCGAACGCAGGTTGCCGATGCCGTAGTCGAGCACCGCCACGCGGGCGGGTGGGGTCACGAAAGCACGCCCTTGGTCGAGGGCACCGACGACGACTCGACCCGGACCGCGTCGCGCAGGCAACGCGCGAGACCCTTGAAGGTCGCCTCGATGATGTGGTGCACATTGCGGCCCGCGCGCAGGTTCACATGCAGGGTGATCGCCGCTGCTGTCGCGAGCGACGACACGGCGTGCTCTGCGAGCGACGGGTCGAACGCCGGCGAACCGAGCGGCAGGCACTCGGGCAGCTCCACGTTCCATGCAACGAACGGCCGGCCGCTCAGGTCGAGCGCCACATCGACGAGTGCCTCGTCGAGCGGGTAGCTGCCGCTGGCGAACCGGCGCACGCCCGCCTTGTCGCCGAGCGCCTGGCGCAGGGCCTCGCCGACGGCGAGCGCCACGTCCTCCACCGTGTGGTGCGTGTCGATGTGCAGGTCACCCACTGCCTTGACCGTGAGATCGAAACCACCGTGACGGGCCAACTGATCGAGCATGTGGTCATAGAACGGGATTCCCGTGCTGATCTCCGCCGTGCCCGACCCGTCGAGGTTGATCGCGACCTCGATCGTGGTCTCTTTGGTGGTGCGGTTCACGAGGGCTGTGCGTGCCATGGCTACATTCTCGCCCCTCGGGAACGAAACGACAGGCTCATTTGCCGATTTCAGTCACCGTTCATGACAGCCGTGAGCACCTGAAGGAACCGTGAGTTCTCCTCGGGCGTGCCCACCGTGACCCTCAGGCAGCCGTCGAGGCGCGCCCAGGTGCTGCAGTCACGCACCAGCACCCCGCCGTCGAGCAGACCCTGCCAGACCTGCCGTGCATTCCGCGAACGGGGCCGGAAGAGGACGAAATTCGCACCGCTGTGCCACACCTCGATGTCGAGACCCGCCATGACCTGTTCGATGCGGTCACGTTCGGCCTTGATCGTGGCGACTCGCTGCTCCATCTGGTCGGTGAACCCGAGCGCGGCGAGCGTGGCCGCCTGCTTGAACGCATCGAGGTGGTACGGCAGCACGGCAATCTCGAGCTGCGACACCACCCACGTGGGCGCGATCGCGTACCCGACCCGCAGGGCCGCGAGCGACAACGTCTTCGAGAACGTGCGTGACACCACGAGCGGCGAGTTCTCGTTGACCATGTCGACTGCCGACCACTCGGAGAACTCCGCGTAGGCCTCGTCGACAACCACGAGGCCGGTTGCGGCGTCGAGCAGCGCACGGAGGTTCTCGCGCGGCTCGACGAGACCTGTCGGATTGTTCGGGTTGCAGAAGAACGTGACCGCGGGCCGGTGGCGTGCAACGACACGCTCGATCTCGGCCGGGTCGAGAGTGAGGTCGGCCCGCCGCTCGCCCGAGACCACCTCTGCACCGGTGACACGGGCGATCTGGGAGTACATCTGGTACGTGGGCTCGAACGTGGCGACCGAGCGGCCGTGCCCGCCGTACGCAAGAAGAATCGACTGCAGCACCTCGTTCGATCCGTTCGCCACGAACACGTTCTCCGGCGCGACACCGTGCCGGTCGGCGATCGCAACCCGCAGCGCCCACGCCGCGCGGTCGGGATAGCGGTTCCACTCGAGCTCTGCCGCGATGCCCGACAGGAGCGACACCCAGTCACCCGGGGGCGGGAACGGCGACTCATTCGTGTTCAGACGCACCGGCACGTCGACCTGGGGCGAGTGATAGCCGGACATTGCCCGGATCTGGTCGCGGGGTGCGAAAGGTTCCACCGCTTCAACCTACCGATGGTGCCCGTTCAGGAACGAG
Source organism: uncultured Bifidobacterium sp. (assembly GCA_964513585.1). Lineage (GTDB taxonomy): Bacteria > Actinomycetota > Acidimicrobiia > Acidimicrobiales > Ilumatobacteraceae > UBA2093. The sequence goes on from CAZENK010000014.1 coordinate 14,395, forward strand.
CGAGTTTCTCCGCACGTGCGAGCAACCGCTCGGCCGACACGAGGGCACGTTCTGCCTCGTACATCGCGCTGATGAGGTCCTCGTGGTTCGGGCCGACCGCATCGACCAGGTTCGAGATGCGCACCCGGTACTGGCCCACTGCATCGACGGCGGCACCCAGTTCGGCACGGACGGTTTCGATCATTCCGGCAACGCTACTTGACGGGCACTATTTCGTGATCGCCCTGGTCGGCAACTGCGACGACGGGCAGATGTCCTCGAGTTCGCAGATGCCGCACTTCGGCTTCTTCGCGTCGCACACGCGCCGACCGTGCAGGATCAGTCGCAGACTGAAGCGCCCCCACTCCTGTGGCGGCAGGAAGGCGTTCAGCACCTTCTCGACCTTCACGGGGTCCTCCTCTGTGGTGAGTCCGAGGCGCCGCGACAGTCGACCGACGTGGGTGTCGACCGCGAGCCCGGGAAGATCGAACACGACACTTCGCAGCACGTTCCCGGTCTTGCGCCCGACGCCGGGCAACGTGACCAGGTCCTCGAGTTCACGGGGGATCTCGCCGCCGTACACCGAGACGACGCGCGTGGCCATGCCGATCAGGTTCTTGGCCTTGCTCTGGTAGAAGCCCGTCGACTTGATGATCGTCTCGAGCTCGGACGGATTCGCCTCAGCCAGTGCCTGCGGAGTCGGGTACCGCGCGAACAATGCGGGCGTCACCATGTTCACGCGTGCATCGGTGCACTGGGCGGACAGGATCGTGGCCGCCAGCAGCTCGTACGGATTCGAGTGGGTCAGTTCGCATTCGGCACCGGGGTACAGAACCGCGAGTCGCGAGGCGACCTCCTTCGCACGGCCCGCTGGTGTTCTCGGCTTTCCCACGGCACCGAAGGTACCCTGACTGCGTGCTGTCCCTCGAAATCAAGCGTCACATGGACGCCGCGAGCCACGAAGAGGTCAGCGCACTGCTCTCCGATGCATGGCGCGCCGACGGGGCCCGCCCGCTGAACGACCATCTGTGGCTCGACCTGCGCGAGGGGGGCCGGGAGGGCTTCGCCGGGATCATCGCGCGCGACGAATCGCACAGCCATGCACTCGCCTACTGCCAGGTGTCACGGGGCAACGACTCATGGTCGCTCGACATGGTGATCCACCCGCATCATCGCTACGACACGCACGAGATCGCACCGGGCCTGATCGCCGCGGCACTCGACGTGGTTGCGTCGGACGGCGGAGGGCACGTGCACTGGTGGGTGTTCGAACCGAACAACCTGCACCGCCAGCTTGCGGACCGGGCAGGGCTCACGCAGGGGCGCAGGCTGATCCAGTTGCGGCGTTCACTGCCGATCGAGGACTCCCTGACCGCAGCCATTGCTGACTTCGCCACCGAGTCCTTCGTTCCCGGTCGTGACGAGGACGAATGGCTCGCACTGAACAACGCCGCGTTCCGGCACCACCCCGAACAGGGCGGCTGGACACGGGACACCATCGAAGCGCGCGAGCGCGAGCCATGGTTCGATGCGGGCGGGTTCCGCTTGCACCGCGAGGGCGGCGCGATGACCGCGTTCTGCTGGACCAAGACCCACCATGACGTCGACCCGCCGATGTGCGAGATCTATGTCATCGCCGTGCACCCGTCAGAAGCCGGCCATGGCCTCGGCCGCCGGATGGCGATCGCAGGGCTCGCGAGCATGGACCCCGTGGCGACCCCCGTGGCCATGCTGTACGTCGACGCTGACAACACCGCCGCCCTGTCGCTCTACACATCGCTCGGTTTCGCACCCCACCACGAGGAGCACGCGTTCGTCGGCGACATTGCCCCGGGAAGCACCGCGCGATGACCACTCTCTACGAACCGTCACGCGAGGAGCTCGCCTCGCTCCTGCAGGGCGAACCTCGTTACCGCCTGGACCAGCTGTGGCAGGGCCTCTACACGCAGTTCGAGCGCCCGTCCGACATCTCCACTCTGCCCGCGGCGCTGCGTGCCCGCCTGTCGAGCGAGCTGCCCGAGTCGTTGATCGAGGTGCGCCGCGCGGTCAGCGACGACGGCGACACGGTCAAGTTCCTGTGGCACCTCCTGAACGGCCAGCACCCCATCGAGACCGTTCTCATGTACTACGACTCACGGGCGACGGTGTGCGTCAGCACACAGGCCGGATGCGCCATGGCGTGCGGTTTCTGCGCAACGGGCCAGGCCGGCTTCAACAGGCACCTGACCACCGGGGAGATCGTGGAGCAGGTGGTGCGCGCTGCCCGCGAGGCCGCCCTGCACGACCGGCGCATCGACAACATCGTGTTCATGGGGATGGGCGAGCCGCTCGCGAACGAGCCTGCAGTGTGGGGCGCAGTCGAACGGATCCACGGCGACATCGGCATCTCGGCGCGGCATCTCACCATCTCGACCGTCGGCATCGTGCCCGGCATCCGCACTCTTGCCGCACGTCCGCTGCCCGTGAACCTCGCCGTGTCACTGCACGCCGCTCGCAACGACCTGCGCGACGAGCTCGTTCCCATCAACACGCGCTATCCCATCGAGATGTTGCTGCAGGCATGCCGCGACTATCTGCGCGAGAAGAACCGTCGCGTCACCTTCGAGTGGGCGCTGATCGACTCGGTGAACGACACCGACCGCGATGCAGAGGAACTGGCGGATCTCTGCCTGCAGCTGTCGCCGTCGGCGCACGTGAACCTGATCCCGCTGAACCCCACGCCGGGCTGGCCGACCGTCGGCAGTTCACCGGCACGGGTGCGCGAGTTCCAGCGGCAGCTGCGCAGCATGGGCGTGAACGCCACCACCCGCCAGAACCGCGGAACCGAGATCGCCGCGGCATGCGGACAGTTGGCGGCCGGTCAGCCGGTGACCGTGTCGCCGAAGCCGTCGCGGGGCACGGCCAGGTAGCGCGGGTTCGCGACCCGCACCTTGTCCTCGATCACAGGTGCGAGCGCATCGAGCACCGCACGCAGATCGGTGTCGTGGTCGCCGCGGCGCACCGCATCGGCCAGCTCACGGTCGCTCGAGCAGCCGAGAGACCGCAGTGCATCCTCGTGACGCAGCCGCATGCTGTCGCCTGCCTCCATCTCGCGCAGCACGATGTCGAGAGAGTTGATCGCCACACGCGTGTGGAACACGAGGCGCCCTTCCACCGACGGGGCCACGTCGCGTTCGAGCCACTCGCGCACGGACTCCAGCAGTTCTGCCGCCGTCGGCCGGTCGTGCGGTGCACTCATGTCATCTCCTGCTGCAGCAACCGCACGACGTCGTGCTCGTTCTCGCACACACGGCGGCCGATCGCAGCAAGCTCGTGACTGCGCGAGACACCCGAGAGATGCGTGTTCGCCTGCACGATGCACATGATCCCCCACTTCACGGTGCCGAGGATCTCCCACCACCGCACCACATCCGGGTCCGGACGCACCCCGCTCACGCTCTCGTAGGCATCGAACAGCTCCGCGTAGTCGCCCAGACCGGCCACCGGCCCCTGGCCACCGAAGCGCCATGCGCGCACGCACAACCAACCGAGGTCCTCCATCGGGTCGCCGAGATGCGCAAGCTCCCAGTCGAGCACCGCCGTCAGCCCCTGCGCCGAGACGAGCATGTTGCCTAGCCGGAAGTCGCCGTGCACGAGACGCACCCCGGTCGACAACGGCCTGTTCGACTCGAGCCAGCGGAACGCGACCTCGAACACCGGGTGCGGCTCCCCCATGTCATGCAGAACCTTTTCGTACATGCGCACCTGGTCGACATCGGGCAGCCCACCCAAGCCTGCAGTGTCCGTTGCATGCAGACGCGCGGCAGCTTCGCCGAGTTGCCGCACCAACACCGTCCGTGCGGTTGCGAACTCATCGTCACGCAGGATCTTCCGCGCGATCGTCTCGCCCTCCACCGCCCTCACGACCATGAACGGCAGCTCCAGTTGCGCGGATCCGGATCCATCGACAACGACCTCCGGCACGGGAACGCCGGCGGCGAACGCTGCTGACAGCACACGAGGCTCGAGACCGAGCCCGTCGGGGCGACCCGGTCTCACCCGCTGCAGAACCAGGTCGTCACCGGCCGCACTGAACCGCCATGTCTCGCGGGAGGCACCGCCCGTGAGTCGCCGCAATCCGTCGATGCGCGCCACGCCGAGCACATCGCACAGTCCGCGCTCGAGGATGTCGTGTGCCCCTTGGACCATGACCCACTTTGCCACGCCCACTACCGTGGCGTCGGTGCCGAACAGTTCCGCAGACACACCGGTCATCAGCACTCGGAACGTGTCGGTGACCCGCGAGGGACGCACAGCTCTCTCGGGTGTGACCCTGTCGGTTCGCCCCGGCGAGCGGTGGGTCATCCTCGGTCCGAACGGATGCGGAAAGACCACCCTGCTGCGGGTCATGTCCCTGTACCTGCATCCCTCGAGCGGTGATGTGCTGGTGAACGGGCACGCTCTCGGCACCTTCGACATCAGACCGGTGCGCCCGCGCCTGGCCCACGTGTCTGCCTCGCTGGCCGCAGAACTGAGACCCCAGCTCACTGCGCACGAGGCCGTGGTGACCGCCCGGCACGGTGCACTCGAGACCTGGTGGCACGAGTACACCGACGACGACCATCGCCGCGCACTGGAATGTCTCGAGGAGATGGGGGTCGGCCACCTGGCATCATCACCCCTTGCCACCATGTCGTCCGGGGAGACGCAACGGGTGATGCTCGCGCGGGCACTCATGTGCGACCCGCTGGCCGTGTTGTTCGACGAGCCGACAGCCCGGCTCGACCTCGGGGGTCGCGAGAGGGTCGTTGCGCTGCTGCACGAGTTCGCACTGCAACGCCCCACTGTCCCCATCGTGACCGTGACGCATCATGTCGACGAGATACCGCCTTCGTCCACGCACTGCGCCCTCATGAAGAACGGCACCGTGATGGAGTCGGGCCCGATCGACACCGTGCTCACCTCGGACAACGTGTCGCGATGCTTCGACACGCATCTCGTGGTGCAGCGTCGCGACAACGGCCGCCGCAGCGCCTACGCGCCCTGAACGACGCGCGCGAGCCCGGCCTTGCCGGCATCGACACTGTTCGCGAGCACCCGGTCGAGAACACCGGCCGACCACAGGGACCCGCCGTACGACAGATCCATCGTGACGGCACACCCGGCGCCGGTCGGCGACAAGGTGACCCGCAGCACCCATGGTGAGTGCCTGCGCCCATCGTCCTCGTCGCGCTCGAACACGATGACGGTGCCGTCATCCATCGTGCGACGCATGCGCAGACGCTTCGACCTTGCGAACACGCCGACCTTGGCCCGCAGCTCCACGTTCCATGCATCGTCACCGTTGCGTTCGGCTGCGTGCACGAGCGGCATCCACTCGGTGTAGCGGCACAGGTCGCTCACCCACGGGTGGACCACCGACGGCGCCACCGCAATCTCGACCGTCGACGAGTGTCTCACGGCGTGTTCTTCCGGCCGAATGCCCGCCCCAGCAGGCGCCCGTAGACCGGGGCCTCGGTGTCGTCGGGTTCTTCATCGGTCGACACCAGCCGCGGCGACCACGGAATGGCCTTTGTTTCGTCCGGATCGATCGTCTCATCGGGATCGATGGTCTCATCGGGATCGATCGTCTCGTCTGGATCGATCGCAGACGAAGAGTCATGTGAGGACATGGGCTCGGTGACGGGAGCAGGTTCACTCGCGGTCGCGTGCCCGGGCGTGGCCGGCCCGTCGACCTGGTCGCGCTCGCGCAGTTCGGCCTCGATCGACTCGAACAGTGACGGTCCGTCATCTGCACGGTCACGCTTGGCCGGCTTGCGTGCCGGCTCGGGGCGGGACCTGGCGCGGTCGGTGCCGGTCTGTGCGGTGTCGGTCACGCGGAACAGCTGGGGTATGGCCTGCCGGCGGTCGTCAACGGTCCAGCCCCGTGGCACGACCAAGGCATCGGCATGGCGGCGGCACAGGCGACCGGCGTGTTCACGCTCGAGAATCGCACGGTTGTCGACCCACACCGTGAGGGTGGCGTTGTCGATGCCGTAGGACACCTCGGCGGGGGCTCCGCACCCGGGTCTCTCGCACAACTTCCGCACGACAAGAAACTAGTTCTGTTCGGGAGCCAGCGAACTGACCTGTGCAACCCGCTGCGCGTACCCGCTCGGCCCGGTGAGCACGACAAGGGATGTGGTGGGCGCGACGGGACTCGAACCCATGACCCCCACGATGTGAACGTGGTGCTCTAACCGACTGAGCTACGCGCCCTTACAGGGACTGTCAGATTACCCAGTCGAGCCTTGGTCGCCTACTCGACGGGCTCGACAGGCACCACACACGCCTTGCCCATGCCCTGCCGGTCAAGGTGGGCAAGGGTTTCCGCCGGGCAGGTCTGGTCGATGGCCACGAACGACTTCACCACGGCCGTGTGGGGGCCAGCACATGCGACCTCGACTGCATAGTTCTCACGGTCGATCTGCACGCACGAACCGACCTGGATGAGCTGGTCGGGCACCCCGGGCTGTGCGGGCTCGGTGAAGGCCTGTGCCACCAGCACGAGCACTGCGGCAGCGGCCGCCACGATCAACATTCCCCTCCACGGGAACCGCGGTGGCGCCAGCTGCGGCGGCCGTGACATGCCGCGCACACCCTCCCGGCTCGGCGGCACGGCTGACCCTGTTGCGGCCGAACCGCGGCGCTGCGTGTTGTCGTACTCTCGGCGCGACACCGGGTCTGACAGCACCGACCATGCGTGGTTCACCTCAGCCATGCGGATCGCATCATCACGCGACGCACCGGCGGCATCGGGGTGGTACCGGCGCGCGAGGGCACGGTATGCCTCGCGCAACTGTTCCGGCGTGGCGCCCGGCCTCACACCGAGCACCGAGTACAGGTCGCGGTCAGTAGCCATGACGCACATCCACGAGCCCGATGAGCTCCTCGCCCGCGATGTACCTGCGCACGTTCGTCGTGATGCGTTCGGAGAGCAAAGGAACGGCCATCTCGGGGGTGTTGCCGATGTGCGGGGTGATGATGCAGTTCTGCATCTGCCACAACGGGTGACCGTCGGGAAGCGGCTCGGGGTCTGTCACGTCGAGCGCTGCTCCCCCGATCACGCCGCTGCGCAGCGCCCACACCAGGTCATCGGTGACGATGTGACCACCACGCGCCACGTTCACGATCCATGCATGCGGCTCCATGACCTCGAGCTCTGCCCGGCCGATGATGCCCCTGGTCTCGGGTGTCAGCGACAACGCGAGAAACACCACGTCTGCCCCGGCGAGCGCATCGACCAGGTTCTCCGTTCCGACCACGGTGTCGGCCCCCTCCACGTGCTCCACCCGCCGCCGCACGACGGTGATGCGGCAGCGGAACGCAGACAGGATCCGGATCAACGACTCGGTGATGCCGCCGCCACCCACGATCGTGACCGACGCACCGAGAAGATTCCTGCCGACCGGGCCCGACCATGAGGTCTCCCGCGCGTACCCGGCCACATGACGCATGCCGGCCAGGGCGAGACCCACCGCGTGCTCCGCGACCGGTTCGGCATAGACACCCTTGCCGCAGGTCCACACCCTGGCAACGTCGATCACGGGCAGGAAGTTCTCGATTCCTGCAAACGGAACCTGGACCCAGTCGAGATGCGGATGCGCACGCAGCAATGCAGCCAGCCCGTCGGCATCACGCGCAGCGGTCCACACGAGTGCGCGTGCATCAGCCGGGTCGACCACCGAACCGCCGCCCGCGAGCACGGCCTGGGCAACCCACCCGGGCGACGCATCGGGGGCCACGGCAATTGCGGAGCGGTCGGACATGGTCTGCAACGCTAGTGACCGACGCCCGAGGTGCGTCGCTCGCGACGCGCACCGAGCACGAGACCCACCACCATCACCGCAACGCTCCCCATGAGCAGCATGGTGGCGAGCACGTTCAGCTGCGGCGGGATGGCCACCCTCGACGCACCGAAGACCTGCAGCGGGAAGGTCATGAGGGAACCGGCGTTGAAGAACGTGATGATGAAGTCGTCGATCGAGAGCGCAAACGACAGCAACGATGCCGCAAGGATGCCAGGCAGGATCAGCGGGAAGGTGATGCGCCAGAAGGCCCGCTGGGGCGACGCACCAAGGTCCATGGCCGCCTGCTCGAGAGTCCAGTCGAATCCACGGATGCGCGCACGCAGAGTGACGGCCACGAACGACACCTGGAACATGATGTGGGCGATCACCACGGTGACGAACCCGCGCTCGATGCCGCGCGACAGGAACAGCGTGGCCAGCGAGGAACCGAGGACGATCTCGGGCGATGTCAACGGCAGGACCAGGAAGAGATTGACCGCACCGCTGCCCTTGAACCGGTAGCGACTGAGGGAGATCGCGATCAACGTGCCGAGCACGGTTGCACAGACTGTCGACACCGCGGCCACCTGCAGGCTGACAACGAGTGCATCGGTGAACTCGGGCTTCGAGAACGGGTTCAGCCAGTTGTCGAGCGTGAAACCCTGCCACACGATGTTGAACTTGCCCTTCGGCTGGTTGAACGAGAACAGCACGATGACCACGATCGGGGCGAACAGGTACAGCAGACCGAAGCCCGCGGCCGCATTGATGAGCCGGCGGCCCATCTTCTGGCGTGTGCTGCGTGTCGCGCTCATACCAGGTCGTCCGTTCCCATGAACCGTGCATAGACCAGCACCGACACTGTGATGACCGCCATCAGCACGAACGACATGGCGGATGCGAGCGGATAGTTGAGCTCGCGCAGGAACTGGTTCTGGATCGAGTTGCCGACCATCGTGGTGCCCGGGCTGCCCAGGAACTGGGCATTCACGAAGTCACCGGCGGCCGGGATGAACACGAGCAGGCTCCCCGCGAACACACCCGGCAGCGAAAGGGGAAGAACAACCCGGCGGAACGCGCCGCTTGCTGTGGTGTACAGGTCCATCGCCGCATCGACCAGACGGACGTCGATCTTCTCGAGACTGACGTACAACGGCAGGATCATGAACGGAAGGAAGTTGTACGTGAGACCACCGATGACAGCCGCGGGTGTGTTGATCAACCGGCCGTCCTGCATCACGTTCAGCCACTCGAGCGGCGCATCGAGGCGGACCAACTGCAGGAACGACACCACCGGCCCGCTGTCGGCGAGAAGGTTCTGCCACGCCAGGGTGCGGATCAGGTACGAGGTGAAGAACGGAACGGCCACGAGACCGAGCAGCAACGTGCGGTACCTGCCGCCGCGGAACGCGATGACATAGGCCAACGGGTACCCGATCAAGAGTGTCAACAGCGTGGCCGCCGCCGCGTAGGTGAAGCTTCTCCCGAACTGCGGGGCGAAGTCGGTGAGAGCGGTGCCGTAGTTGCCCCATGCCCAGGAGAAACTCGGTGAGAAGTCGAACCTGCTCTCCTTGCTCGACAACGACATCTGGAACATCGACCACAGCGGGGCGAGGAAGAACAGACTGAGCCACAGCACGCCGGGCTTCAAGAGCCCGTACGGAGCAAGTGCCCGCCGGGTCTCCAGCCCACCGACGAACGCGGTCCACACGACACCGACGACGCAGGCGAGCATCGTGGCAAGGATCGCCACGCGCGCCGTTCCCGACACCCAACCGGCGCCCATCGACACGACCCCGGTCGCGAGAAGCAGCATTGCCCCCAGCCCGACCCACTCGGGCCGGGACACGAATCGGTTCGCTGCTGTCACGTGAGAGGTATCACCAGGGCGCCTACGCGCCCGTGATCTCTGCGAAGCGCTCGTCGAACTTGGCTTCCTCTTCCTCCGACAGTGCACCCCAGCCCTGCAGGCGGGCAATGGTCGCGTCACTCGGGAACAGGAGCTCGTCCTCTGCCAGTGCCGCACCCTCGCTGCCGAGCTTGGCGAGCTCCTCACGCACTCCCTTGACGGGCGAGATGTACTGCACCGATGCAGTGATGCGCGCGGCGTTCACCGGGTCGTACACGTAGTCGATCCACTTCTCGACGGCGGCGCCGTTCTCGGATCCCTTCACCCAGATCATGGTGTCGTACCAACTGGTGCCACCCTCTTCGGGGACGAAGAACTTGACGTCGGGGTTGTCCTTCGACAACTGCAGCACGTCTCCCGACCACGCCACGCACGCAGCGAAGTTGCCCGACGACAGGTCGTCGGTGTAGTCGTTGCCGGTGAACGCACGGATCTGGCCGTCTGCCTTGGCTTTTGCGATCTTGTCGAAGCCGACCGCGGCGTCGTCGAATGTCTTCACGTCCTCGAGCTTCTTGCCCTCGCCCATCAGCACCAGACCCAGGGTGTCGCGCATCTCGGTGAGCATGCCGATCTTGCCCTTGAAGGCCGGGTCGAACAGGTCGGCAACGCTCTTCAGTTCACGACCCGTGGTCTTCATGTTGTAGGCGATTCCGGCGATCCCCGTCTGCCAGGGCATCGAGTACTCGTTCTTCGGGTCCCATGACGGGCCCACCAGGTCGTCGCGCAGGTTCTTGGCGTTCGGGATGTTCGCGGCGTTGATCTTCTGTGCCCACCCGAGCTGGATGTAGCGGGCGGCCATCCAGAAGGTCGGCGCGATGATGTCAGGGTCGATCTTGTTGCCGGCCGACAGCGACGGTTGCACCTTGGCGAAGTACTCGTTGTTGTCGTTGTAGGCCTCGGTGTACTTCAGGTTGATCCCGGTCGCCGCAGCGAACAGGGCCACCGTCTCCTCGTCGATGTACAGCGGCCAGTTGTCGAACGCGAGCGTCTTGGCGTCGCCGCCGTTCGACCCGCCGTCGCCGCCACCACAGGCGGCAAGAATCGCCGGCAGCGAGAGCGCTCCGGCACCGACGAGCCCGGAGCGCACCAGGAACTCACGACGTGTGTACGACGTGCCGCGGCCTGTCCGAATCTTCTTGCTGTTCTCCATGGTGTCCTCCCCTTGTGGTGATGTACGTGAGCAAACCTAGTTGGCGGGTGCCCGTGACCGGGGCTAGAGAGCCGCCTCGACGTTGTCGATGTTCGTGGACGTGGCCCCCGCATTGGCGGGCCAGCCCGACAGCAGGTACGGCGAAGATGCGTGCCAGCCCATGCGGACCGAGTCGCCGGGCAGCGGCGCACTGCGCGACGGATCAAGAGGCAGCACCGCACTCACCTCGGTGCCGTTGTCCATGCGACCCACGATGCGCACAGATGCGCCCTGGAACACGCTGTCGGTGACCGAGATCGCGATTCCGGACTGGTCGTTGAACGACACATGCTCGGGCCTGACCATGACCGTCACCCGTTCGCCGGGCGACACAGCGAGGCCGGGAGCAGAGTTGCCCGCCGCCACCGTCACCTGGGCACCGCCCACCAGGTCGATGCGGGTGCCGGAGGAGTCAGACGACGCGATGGTCCCGGGCAGCAGGTTCGCCGAACCGATGAAGCCCGCCACGAACAACGACTGTGGGCGGCCGTAGATGTCGAGCGGGCTCCCGATCTGCTCGACACGACCCTCGCTCATGACGGCGATGCGGTCGCTCATCGTGAGTGCCTCGCCCTGGTCATGGGTGACGAACACGAACGTGATGCCGACCTCGCGCTGGATGCGCTTCAGCTCGATCTGCATCGCCTCGCGGAGCTTGAGATCGAGCGCGGCCAGGGGCTCGTCGAGCAGGAGGGCCGACGGGTAGTTCACGAGTGCACGGGCGAGTGCCACGCGCTGCTGCTGGCCACCCGACAGCTGGGCGGGGCGCCGGTCGGCAAACTCGGAGAGACGCACGACCTCGAGCATCTCGCGCACGCGGCGCGTGACCTCATCGTCGTTCAGCTTCTTGCTGCGCGGGCCGAATGCGACATTGTCGAACACCGTCATGTGCGGGAACAGCGCGTACTGCTGGAACACGGTGTTCACGTTGCGCTTGTGGGGCGGCACGTCGGAGACATCGTCACCCTCGAGGATGATGCGGCCCGATGTCGGCTCCTCGAAGCCGGCGATCATCTTCAGGGTCGTGGTCTTGCCGCAGCCCGACGGGCCCAGCATGGCGAAGAACTCTCCCCGGCCGATGGAGAAATCGGCCTCATGGACGGCGACGAATGATCCGTACTGCTTGCGTACCTTGTCCAGGCGGACCACGGAATCGTCGGCGTCCATATCACCTCCCTCGGCGCTCCGTTCGAGCGTAACACCGCACCCGCCGCGGGCGGGATTCTGCCGGTCAGCTGTCGATGTTCGCCATCACGTGCTTGATGCGGGTGTAGTCATCGAGCGCGTAGGCAGAGAGGTCCTTGCCGTAGCCCGACTTCTTGTACCCGCCGTGGGGCATCTCGGCCACGAGCGGGATGTGGGTGTTGATCCACACGCATCCGAAGTCGAGGTGCTTGGCCATGCGCATGGCCTTGCCGAAGTCACGGGTCCACACGGACGATGCAAGGCCGTACTCGACACCGTTCGCCCATCGCAGGGCCTCGTCCTCGTCGGAGAAGCGCTGCACCGTGATCACCGGACCGAAGATCTCGCTCTGGATCATCTCGTCGTCCTGCCGAAGGTCGGCGACCACCGTGGGTGAATAGAAGTAGCCGTCCCCGCCGGCACGCTCACCGCCCGTGACGACACGGGCGTGCGACGGAGCGCGCTCCACGAAACCGGCCACCCGCGCGAGCTGGGCCGCATTGTTCAGCGGGCCGTAGGCGGCATCGGTGTTCGACGGTGCCGCAGTGACCGTGCCGCTCGCGTGCTCGGCCAGGGCCGCCACGAACTCGGAATAGACCTTCGGGCCGCAGACGACGCGGGTCGCCGCCGTGCAGTCCTGCCCGGCGTTGAAGAAACCAGCGGCAGAGATTCCTGCAGCAGCGGCCTCGATGTCGGCATCGTCGAACACGATCACCGGCGCCTTGCCGCCGAGCTCGAGATGCACGCGCTTCAGGTTCCGGGCCGCGGCCTCGGCGACCTCCATGCCGGCGCGCACGGAGCCCGTGATCGAGATCATCGCCGGCACGTCGTGCGACACCATGTGGCGCCCGGTGTCGCGGTCACCGCAGACCACGTTCAGCACACCCTCGGGCAGGAACTCGGCTGCGATCTCAGCGAGCAGCAACGTGGATGCCGGAGTGGTGTCGGAGGGCTTCAGCACCACCGTGTTGCCGGCAGCGATCGCCGGGGCGAACTTCCACACCGCCATCATCATCGGGTAGTTCCACGGTGCGACCTGTGCGCACACCCCGACCGGCTCGCGACGGATCATGGAGGTCATGTTCGGCATGTACTCGGCGGTCGCCTTGCCCTCGAGCATCCGCGCAGCGCCCGCGAAGAACCTGATCTGGTCGACCATCGGCGGGATCTCCTCGCTCATGGTCAGCGCGATCGGCTTGCCGGTGTTCTGCACCTCGCGTGCCACGAGTTCCTCCGCACGCGCCTCGACAGCGTCTGCGATGCGGTGCAGTGCGAGCGAACGTTGCGACGGGGTGGTCTGCCCCCATGCCTCGAACGCGCGTGCGGCGGCCGCCATCGCAGCATCGACATCAGCCTGGCCCGACAGTGCGGCGTCTGCGTACTTCTGCCCTGTCGACGGGTCGATGACATCGGTCGTGCGTCCGTCTGCTGCGTCGACATACCGACCGTTGATGAAGTTCTGGAAAGTTGCCATGCCACAAGGATTCCACATCCGGCGGTGATGCCGCACCCCACCCTGCACGGCGCAGCAGAATGGTCACATGACAGTCATCAAGACCATCGGAGTCCCCCGCGAGATCAAGACCGCCGAAGGGCGGGTGGCAATGACGCCCGACGGTGTGCGCGAGTGCGAGCGACTCGGCATCAACGTCTATGTCGAGGCCGGCGCGGGAGAGGGCGCCTCCATCCCGGACAGCGACTACGTCGCCGCCGGGGCGGACATCGTGCCCACCGCCGATGACGCGTGGAGCCAGCAGATGGTCGTGAAGGTGAAGGAACCGAAGCCGGAGGAGTTCGGCTACCTGCGACGGGACCTCACCCTGTTCACCTATCTGCACCTTGCCGCGTACCCGGATGTCGCCCACGCCCTGATCGCTGCCGGAACCACCGCGTTCGCGTACGAGACCGTGCAGACGGAGAACGGCGCGCTCCCCCTGCTCGCGCCGATGAGCGAGATCGCCGGCCGGCTCGCACCGCAGATGGGCGCCCACTTCCTCGAGCGCACGCACGGCGGGCGCGGGGTGCTGATGGGCGGTGCGCCGGGTGTGCGCCCCGCCAAGGTCGTGGTGCTCGGTGCGGGCAACGTCGGCTGGAACTCGGCCTGGATCGCCGCAGGCATGGAGGCAGAGGTCGTGCTCATCGACAAGAACCTCGACCGGCTCCGCTACGTCGACCAGATCCACCGCGGTCGCATCATGACAGTGGCCTCGAACCGCGGGGCGATAGAACGCAGCGTTCTCGATGCTGATCTCGTGATCGGCGCGGTGCTCGTGGCGGGCGGCAAGGCGCCCGTCGTGATGTCAGAAGAGATGGTGCGATCGATGAAGCCGGGTGCAGTCATCGTGGACGTGGCCGTCGACCAGGGCGGCTGCATCGAGACCACCCGTGAGACCACGCACACCGACCCCGTGTACACGGTGCACGGGGTGGTGCACTACGCGGTGGGCAACATGCCGGGTGCAGTGCCGAACACGAGCACCTACGCACTCACCAATGCGACGTTGCCGTACCAGATCGAGGTTGCCAGCCACGGCGCGAGAGGTTCGATCGACCGGAACCCCGCCCTGGGGCCGGGTCTCAACACCCACAACGGACTCGTGACGTACCATGCGGTCGCCGAGGCCCTCGGAGTTCCCTTCACCCCGATGAGCGAGGCCCTCGCCTCCTAAGGTTTCGGTCATGGCAACGCACGCGAGCGAACTCGAGATCCCCGTCCTTGATTTCTTCGTGGGCATCAACCGCGACGACCGGCGCTCGCGCCTGCGTGGTCTGGCGACGGATTCGTGGCTCGCCCGCACCGACCTCGGCTACATGGTGCTGACCTACGAGACGAACATGGGCATCCTGCGCGACAAGCGGTGGCACTCGGCGACGGGCCTGGCGGCGCAGTTCCAGGGCATCCAGAACGAGGAGTACCTGAAGAGACGCCGTCGCGTGTCGATCCTGAACGCCGAAGGAGACGTGCATGTGCGTCTCCGCCGTCTCGTCGCACCGGCCTTCTCGCCCCGCAGTGCCGACCGGCTGCGGCCCTTCATGCGCGAGGTCGTGAACGGGCTCGTTGACCCGCTCACCGCGACCGGCCGGTCAGAGATCGTCGCCGACGTGTGCGAGCCCTACCCCATCCCGATCATCTGCGAGCTGCTCGGCGCACCGAAGGAGGACTGGCAGCTGTTCAGCCGCCTTGCCACCGACGTGCTGCGCATCTTCAGCGACAACCTGTCCGAGGTGATCCAGCTGATCATGGACGCACAGGACGAACTGAACGAGTACACCCGCACGCTCATCGAACAGCGACGCGACGTTCCGCGTGACGACCTGCTCACCGAACTCATTGCGGCCGAGGAGGAGGGAGACCGACTCACGAGCGACGAGCTCGAGATGATGGTCGAGGCAGTGATCGTCGGCGGCACCGACACCACGCGCAACCAGCTCGGCCTCGCGTTGGCCCTTTTTGCCGAGCACCCGGACCAGTGGAACATTCTGCGTGAGCGACCGGACCTCGCACCGCGTGCCGTGGAGGAGGTCATGCGCTACCACGGCGCAGTGGGCGGAACCGTGCGGTTCGCATCGGAGGACATCGAGTACAACGGCGTGCTGTTCCCGAAGGGAACGATCATGAGCACCTCGATGGGCACCGGCAACTTCGACAAGTCGGTCTTCCCGGACCCCGACCGCTTCGACATCACCCGTGAACCTGTCGGTCAGCCCCAGTTGTCCTTCGGTGCGGGCATCCACTACTGCCTCGGCGCATCACTCGCCCGTGCAGAGCTTCAGGAGGCTTTCGTGACCATGTCGCAACGAATGCCGAACCTCGCTCTCGCCGGCGAGGTCGAGTACAAGCCGTCAGGCGTCGGGATCTTCGGTCCGGCCCGACTGCCCGTGACATTCACGGCCGGGCACTAGTCGCAGCAGCTGTCGCGCCACCCGCACGAGAAGCACTTGAAGTGTGCGTGCTCGGGGGTCAACGATCCTCCGCACAACGGGCACTCGGGGAACACCCCGAACCGGGTCCGGCAGGAATCATCCTTCTGGCGTGCCTCGGGCATCGATGACTGTCGTTCCCCAGGCATCGACTCGCGGGTGTCGTGCTGTTCCATGGCACCAGTCTGGCCCATCGATGCATCCCGACGGCGGACTCTGACACGCACCGGCGCGCACCGAACAACTACCGTGAGACACGCCCCCTATGTCCCGCTTTTCTCGTGCCCGGAAGCAAAGATCCGCTCCGCGTCCGGGCACCGCGAGGGCCGCGTTCTCGTACCCGGACTTTCGCATCATGTGGTCGGCGAACTTCATGTCGAGCATCGGCACATGGATGCAGAACGTTGCGCTGCCGGCCTACGTGTACCAGCGCACGTCGAGCGCATCGGTCGTCGGGCTCTTCATCTTCGCCCAGCTCGGCCCGCTCCTGCTGCTCTCCGTACCGGCGGGCGTGCTTGCCGACCGCTTCGACAGGCGCAAGTGGCTGATCTTCGCCCAGATCATCCAGATGAGCGGGTCGGTGCTGCTCGGTGTCTTCACGTTGTCCGATGCGCCGGTGTGGACCCTCTTCGCTGCGCAGATGACCGTCGGCATCGGGAACGCCTTCAACGCCCCTGCGTTCTCTGCCGTCCTGCCGAGTCTCGTCAAGCCCGAGGACCTCGGCGGCAGCATCAGCCTCTCCTCCGCTTCGGTGAACGGCTCCCGGGTGACCGGCCCCGTGGTGGTCGCGTTGATGATGAGCTGGGGCGTCAGCACCGGGCAGGTGTTCCTGTTCAACGCCGCCACGTATCTCTTTGTGACGTGGGCAGTGCTGCGCATCCGCATTCCTGATTTCCCAAGATCAAAAGAGAGGGGCCTCGAGGCACTCACCTCCGGATTCCGCATCGCCCGTGAACGCAAGGCGATCGGACGGGTACTGGTCACGATGAGTTCGTTCTCGCTGCTGAGCCTCGCCTACGTGGGGCTCTTCCCGGCCGTTGCCGACCTCACGTTCGGCATCGAAGCAGAATCCAGCACGTACAAATGGCTGTACGCCACATGGGGACTCGGCGCGATGCTCGGGGCCCTGGCGATCGGGTCGGTGTTCGCCTCGACCGACAAACGGACCCTGTCGCGCCGTGGCTTCCTCGCGTTCGCAGTCGCGATGTGCGCCTTTGCCTCGGTGCGCGGCACGGTGCTCGCATTCGTCACCGCGTTCATCCTGGGCATCGCGTACTTCGGCACCACCACCTCGCTCACGACGGTGGTGCAGAGCCGGCTCGAGTCAGAGGTGCGAGGCCGCGTGATGGCACTGTGGTTCATGGCCTTCGGCGGCACGATCCCGATCGGCAACGTGATCTTCGGACCGATCATGGATGCAATCGGTTCACGACCGGTTCTCTACATCGGCGCCGCGTGGGCACTGTTCCTGTCGTGGTGGTGCAACATCGAGAAGATCGACGCCGCCGCGGAACGCTCACGAGGGCAGTAGGGCCTGCACCACTCTCTCGGTCGCGGCGGCACGGGAGCCCTTCACCAGCAGCACGTCCCATCGGTCGTTGCCGAGAGCGGCGAGCACCTCCTCGAGCGACATCGCCGTCGTGCCGTACGCATCGGTCTCGAGCGCCATGAGCCGTATCCCGAGTTCCTGCGCCCTCGCCGCAACGGTGCGGTGCGCTTCGTCGGCATCCGAGACCTCCGACATGCGCCCGAGAACCGCCCGCTTCATGGTGCCGTCCATTGCGGCGACAGTGTCGAGCGCCGCCAGCATCGAGCCCGTGTTCGCGTTGTAGGAGTCATCGACGATTCGCCGTCCGTCGGCCGACTCGAACAGCACCATGCGGCCGAACTCGACCTCCTCGCGGCCGACACCGCGCACCGCATCGTGCAGGGCCATGCCGCACACCAGCCCCGTGAGCACGGCCGCCGCGGCGTTCGATGCCATGTGCACACCGGGCAGTGCGGGCACACCCAGCGCAGACTCTCCCCCGTGGTGGAAACGCACCGTGACGCGGCCCGTCGGGTCGACCGATTCGACGCCCCAGCGCAGGTCGGCACGGGAGGACGTTCCGAAGGTGACAACCCTGCATCGTGCGCGTGCCGCGAGTGTGTCGCACCACGGGTCGTCCGCGTTGACAACTGCAACACCGTCGGCAGGCAACGACTCGAACAGCTCACCCTTGGCACGTGCGATGCCGGGCGCACCGCCGACCCGCTCGCCGTGTGCGTCGCCGATGTTCGTGATGATGCCGATCGACGGCGTGGCGACCCGGCACAGCCGCTCGATCTCGCCGAACCCGCGCATGCCCATCTCGAGCACGACCGCATCGGCACCCTCGGGTGCATTGATCAGCGTGACCGGGACCCCGATGTCGTTGTTCAGGGAGTTCTCGGCCGCATGCACCGTGCGGAACCCGACCGACAGAACCGCGCGCACGAGGTTCTTCGTGCTGGTCTTCCCCGCGGAGCCCGTGATGCCGATCACACGCCCGGGGGCAGACGACTCGAGCACCCCGCGCGCATGTCGACCCCATTCGGCCAGTGCGACCATTGTGTCGTCGACCTCGATGCACGTGATGCCGGGAACACTCCTGCCCCTCGACACCAGAGCGAAGGCTGCACCGGCATCGAGTGCGCCCGGCACATGGTCGTTGCCGTCACGTTCGTCGACGATCGCAACGAATGCCTGCCCCGGCCGCAGCACGCGCGTGTCGAACCACACTCCGTCGGCAACAGCGTCGGCGCCGACAAGGTGCCCGTTGACCAGGTGCGCCACTTCAGAGGCGGTGATGCGCATGCGTCGACCCTAGTGGCGAGTACCGTCGTGTCGATGGACACCGCCGGCCGACGCATCAACCTCGTGGTGATCTTCGGCGGCCAGTCCGCCGAGCACGACGTGAGCTGCGTGACCGCAGCGCACGTGCTGCGCGCGGCCGACCCGTCGCGCTACCGCACCGTGCCGATCGCGATCTCGCGCGACGGGCGCTGGTACAGACCCGACCTGCCCCAGTTGCCCGAGGGCGGCACCGACCCCCGAGCGATCCCCGCACGCCTCGACGCAGTCGGCGCGCCCACCGCATCCGGTGAACTCGTCGCGACCGGCGGTCTTTCCGCAACCGCCGATTCGTCCGACACGGTCGTGGTCCCGCTCATCCACGGGCCTCTCGGTGAGGACGGCACCCTGCAGGGAATGCTCGAGATGATGGGTGTCGCATACGTGGGCAGCGGTGTTCTCGCGAGTGCACTCGCGATGGACAAGATCATGGCCAAGAACGTCTTCGCACAGGCCGGGATCCCGCAGGTGCGCTTTGCCTCGCTGCGCGACGACCGGCTCTCGCGTGAGGCGCTTGCGTCGGTCGCTTCGGACCTCTCGTTCCCGCTCTTCGTGAAGCCCGCGAACATGGGCTCGTCGGTCGGCGTCGGCAAGGCCCACGACATCGACGAACTCGAACGGCTCGCCGCGCACGCCGCGACCTATGACGAATGGATCATCTTCGAGGAAGCCGTGACCGCGCGCGAGCTCGAGGTCGCGGTGCTCGGGAACCGCGAACCGCGCGCTTCCGTCGTCGGCGAGATCGTGCCCGGCAACGAGTTCTACGACTACGAGGACAAGTACGTGACCGACTCGGCCACGTTGATGATTCCCGCACCGCTCAGCGACGGACAACGCCGCGAGATCACCGATCTCGCCGTGCGCGCATACGCGGCGCTCCGCTGTGAGGGCATGGCCCGCGTCGATTTCTTCTTCGAGGAGGGCGGCCGCGGCTTCCTCTGCAACGAGATCAACACGATCCCCGGGTTCACACCCATCTCCATGTACCCGAAACTCTGGGAGGCGAGCGGAGTGCCCTACCCGGAGCTGATCGACGAACTTGTGTCACACGCCATCGAGCGTCACGCCCGGCGCAAGACCAACACCAGCCGCTGAACGACTACGAACCGGCGGCAGGGATGTTGATCTGCTGACCGGGCAGCAGCGTCACACTGCTGTCGGCCCAACCGTTCGCCGAGAGCAGCGCACCGAGAGACACACAGAACTTGGTGCGGATCGAATAGAACGAATCACCGCTCTGGATCACATAGGTGCCGGCAGGCCGGGTGCCGCACCCCGCAGTGGCGGGCCCGGTCGGCGCCTGGGTGCCGCCGGCTGGAACACTCGTGTTCGGGTTCACCACGGCCTGCGGCGGGATCTTGATCTGTGTGCCCGGGTAAGGGAACTGAGCCGGCGTGACCCATGCGTTGTACGCGAGCAGCGTGGTCACCGAGATGTTGAACTTGTTGGCCACCGCGATCGGTGAGTCACCGGGCAGGACCGTGTACAGGGTCTCTTCCCCCACCGCACCCGTCGGCAGTGTCGTGGTCGTGCCGGGTGCCGTGCTCGCCACCGGCGGGATGGTGGCGAAGTTCGTGGGGGTCACGTTCACCACCGTGGTCGCGACACCCAGGGTGTCACCACCACAGGCCGCACCGAACACCGATGCAGCACCCACGCATGCGACGACACACACGGAACGACCGATGCGCACACGGGAGGCAAGGTTCAACACGGAACCCAACAGTAGATGGTTGCGCGCACCGAATGGTGGCGCACCCGTGGTCACACGAGAGGTCGAGCGGTGGGCGGAATCGGTGCCGGCAGGGATGTCTCGCCCATCAAGTGGGCATCGACCCCCGCAGCACATGCACGACCCTCGGCAATCGCCCACACGATGAGGCTCTGCCCACGACCCATGTCACCGGCCACGAAGACACCGGGCACATTGGTCTGGTAGTTCTCGTCGCGGGCAACATTGCCGCGCTCGTCGTAGGAGACGCCGAGTTGATCCAGCCACGAACCCTTCTCGGGACCGACGAACCCCATCGCGAGGAACACGAGGTCCGCCGGGATCTCCCGGTCGGTCCCCTCCTTCTTCACGAACGCACCGTTCACGAACTCGACCTCGTGGATGAGCAGGGCACGCACGTTGCCGTTGCCGTCGTCCACGAAGCGCTCGGTGTTCACGCTGTAGATGCGCTCGCCGCCCTCCTCATGGGCCGACGACACCTTGTAGACCATCGCGTACTGGGGCCATGGGTTGTTGCTGCCACGGGCGTCGGAGGGGCGCGGCATGATCTCGAGCTGCAGCACCTGGCGTGCACCCTGGCGGAGCGCGGTGCCGAGGCAGTCGGCACCGGTGTCACCGCCGCCGATGATCACCACGTTCTTGTCCTTCGCATCGATCGCGGCGTCGGAGAAGTCTCCCTCCTGCACCTTGTTCGCGATCGGCAGGTACTCCATCGCCTGGTGGATTCCGTTCAGCTCTCGACCGGGCACCGGCAGGTCACGCCACGCGGTGGCACCGCATGCCAGCACGATCGCATCGTGCGAGGCGCGCAGAACCTCCATGTCGACCGCACCACCGACGTCGGCGTTCACGCGGAACTCCGTGCCCTCGGCCTTCATCTGCTCGATGCGGCGGTCGAGATGGTGCTTCTCCATCTTGAACTCGGGGATGCCATAGCGAAGCAGACCGCCGATGCGGTCCGAGCGCTCGAGGACGACCACGTCGTGCCCGGCGCGCGTGAGCTGCTGGGCGACTGCGAGCCCGGCAGGACCGCTGCCGATGACAGCGATGCGCTTCCCGGTCTTGGTGGTCGACACCTGCGGCACCACCCAGCCCTCGGCCCATGCGCGGTCGATGATCTCGACCTCGACCTGCTTGATCGCGACCGGATCCTGGTTGATGCCGAGCACGCACGCCGATTCGCACGGTGCCGGGCAGAGCCGACCGGTGAACTCGGGGAAGTTGTTCGTTGCGTGCAGACGCTCGATCGCCTCCTGCCAGTGACCGCGGTAGACGAGGTCGTTCCAGTCAGGGATCAGGTTGCCGAGCGGGCACCCGTTGTTGCAGAACGGGATGCCACAGTCCATGCAGCGCCCGGCCTGCTCGTTCAGGCGCGACTGGTCGAAGGGCTCGTAGACCTCTTTCCAGTCCTTCAGACGGATCTGAACTGGGCGCCGTGTCGGGCCGGTGCGGCCCCACTGAAGAAAACCGGTTGTCTCACCCACGGGATGCCTCCATCACTCGATGTGCCGTCTCTGCCTCGTCCAGACCCTCGGCCCTGGCGGCAGCCATGACCTCGAGAACCTTCTTGTAGTCGCGCGGCATGACCTTGCGGAACCGCGCGATCTCGACGGTCCATGCCCCGAGAATCCGCTCGGCCACCTGCGAACCGGTGAAGTCACGGTGACGCATGATGGTCTCGCGCAGCCACTCCTCGTCTTCTCCCGACACGTGCTCGAGGTCAACCATCTCGTAGTTCACGAGCGACGGGAACACGCCGTCAGGGTCGTGCACGTACGCGATGCCTCCCGACATGCCCGCCGCGAAGTTGCGACCGGTCGCACCGAGGATCACGACGCGCCCGCCCGTCATGTACTCACAACCATGGTCACCCACGCCCTCGACGACCGCAGTCGCACCGGAGTTGCGCACGCAGAAACGCTCGCCGACGACACCACGGATGAAGATCTCACCACCGGTCGCGCCGTACCCGATCACGTTTCCTGCGATCACGTTCTCCTCCGCGACGAACGGTGCGGAGCGATGCGGGTGCAGGATGATGCGCCCGCCCGAGAGTCCCTTGCCCACGAAGTCGTTGCCGTCACCCTCGAGACGCAGCTGGATGCCGGCCGGCACGAACGCACCGAAGCTCTGGCCCGCCGACCCGGTCAGGTGGATGTCGATGGTGCCGTCGGGAAGACCCGCACCGCCCCATGCCTTCGTGACCTCGTACCCGAGCAACGTGCCCACGGTCCGGTTCACGTTGCGCACCGGCAGCTCGATCTTCACACGGCGTGCATCGGCGATCGCGTCCTTCGACAGCGCGATGAGCTCGTTGTCGAGCGCCTCGTCGAGTCCGTGGTCCTGTGCCACCGAGTTGAACGGTGTCTGGTCGTACGGGTTGCGGGGAACCTCGAGGATCGGCGAGATGTCGAGCCCCTTTGCCTTCCAGTGGTCGACGGCCTTGCGCGAGTCGATCATCTCCACGTGTCCGATTGCCTCCTGCAGGCTGCGGAACCCGAGTGCGGCGAGATACTCACGCACCTCCTCGGCGATGTACTCGAAGAAGTTCACGACGAACTCGGGCTTGCCCGAGAAACGGGCGCGCAGCGTCGGGTTCTGCGTCGCGACACCGACCGGGCACGTGTCGAGATGGCACACGCGCATCATGATGCAGCCGCTCACCACGAGGGGCGCGGTGGCGAAACCGAACTCCTCTGCACCGAGCAGTGCCGCGATGATCACGTCACGGCCCGTCTTCATCTGGCCGTCGGCCTGGACAACGATGCGGTCGCGCAGCCCGTTCAGCATCAGCGTCTGCTGCGCCTCGGCGAGACCGAGCTCCCACGGGGCACCTGCATGCTTCAGCGACGTGAGCGGCGATGCGCCCGTGCCGCCGTCGTGACCCGAGATGAGCACGACGTCGGCCTTTGCCTTCGACACCCCTGCAGCCACCGTCCCGACGCCGACCTCGGCCACGAGCTTCACGTGCACGCGCGCCTCGGGGTTGGCGTTCTTCAGGTCGTGGATCAACTGCTTCAGGTCCTCGATCGAATAGATGTCGTGGTGCGGCGGCGGGCTGATGAGACCGACACCGGGGGTCGAGTGCCGGGTCTTGGCGACCCACGGGTACACCTTGTGTCCCGGCAACTGTCCGCCCTCACCGGGCTTGGCGCCCTGGGCCATCTTGATCTGGATGTCGTCGGCGTTCACCAGGTACTCGCTGGTGACCCCGAAACGGCCCGATGCCACCTGCTTGATCGCCGAACGCTTCGAGTCACCGTTCGGCAGCGGCACGAAACGCTCGGGATCCTCGCCGCCCTCACCGGTGTTGCTCTTCCCGCCGATGCGGTTCATCGCCACGGCCAGGGTCTCGTGCGCCTCCGCCGAGATCGACCCGTAGCTCATTGCACCGGTCGAGAACCGCTTCACGATCTCCGACACCGGCTCGACCTCGTCGATCGGCACTGCCGGGCGCGCACCCGTGCGCAGCTCGAACAACCCGCGCAGGGTCGCGAGACGCTGCGACTGGTCGTCCACGTCGCGCGTGTACTGCTTGAACAGGTCGTACCTTCCCGCACGCGTCGAGTGCTGCAGGCGGTAGACGGTCTCGGGGTTGAACAGGTGGTACTCACCCTCGCGACGCCACTGGTACTCGCCGCCCAGCTCGAGACGACGGTGCGCACGCAGCTCGGGCCGCTTCGGGTGCGCGGTGGCATGACGCTGCGCAACCTCGGCCGCAACCTCGTCGAGACCGATGCCACCGAGACGCGACACTGTGCCGGTGAAGAATTCATCGACCAGATCCGACGCGAGACCGATGGCCTCGAAGATCTGGGCGCCGGTGTAGGAAGCCACGGTGGAGACGCCCATCTTCGACATCACCTTCAGCACGCCCTTGCCCGATGCCTTGATGTAGTTCTTGACCGCCTTGTGGGGATCCATTCCCCCGAGGCCGTACATGCCCGTGCCGTTGTCAGCCGCGATCATGTCCTCGATCGACTCGAAGGCAAGGTACGGGTTGATCGCACCTGCTCCGTACCCGATCAGGAGTGCCATGTGGTGCACCTCGCGCGCGTCGCCGCACTCGACGACGAGGCCGACCTGCGTGCGGCGCTTCCCGCGGATCAGGTGGTGGTGGACAGCGCTCGTGAGCAGCAGCGACGGGATCGGTGCGTACACCTCATCGGAGTTGCGGTCCGACAGAACGATGATGCGGGCGCCGTCGACGATCGCCTGCGACACCTCTGCACGGATCCGGTCGAGCGCGCTGCGCAGTCCGTCCCCGCCCTCGGCAACGCGGTACAGACCGCTGATGACCACCGATGCGAGCGCGGGCTGGGTGCCGTCGTCGTTGATGTGGATGATCCGGGCCAGGTCGTCGTTGTCGATGATCGGGAACGGAAGGATCAACTGGCGGCAGCTGTCGGGGCCCGGGGCGAGCAGGTTCGCCTCCGGCCCGATGCTGGTGCCGACTGCCGTGACCACCTCCTCGCGGATCGCGTCGAGCGGCGGGTTCGTGACCTGCGCGAACAGCTGCTGGAAGTAGTCGAACAACAGCCGTGACCGTGTGGACAGCACCGCAATCGGGGTGTCGGTACCCATCGACCCGATGGGCTCGGTGCCCGTGCGCGCGGTCGGGGCGAGGATGACCTTCAGTTCCTCCTCGGTGTAACCGAACATCTGCTGGCGACGCGCGACGCTGTCGTGGCTGTGCACGATGTGCTCGCGCTCGGGAAGCTCATCGAGGTGCGTGAGGCCCTGCTGCAGCCACTCCTCGTAGGGGTGCTCGGATGCAAGCTGCAGCTTGATCTCGTCGTCATCGATCAGGCGGCCCTGTGCGGTGTCGATGAGGAACATGCGCCCCGGCTGCAGACGCCCCTTGCGGATCACGCGTGACTGTTCGATGTCGAGCACTCCCGCCTCGCTCGCGAGCACGACCAGGTCGTCACTCGTGACCCAGTAACGCCCCGGGCGCAGACCGTTGCGGTCGAGAACCGCACCGATGAGAGTGCCGTCGGTGAAGGCCACGTCGGCGGGGCCGTCCCACGGCTCCATCAGCGACGCGTGGAACCGGTAGAACGCGCGCTTGCGCGGGTCCATGCGCTCGTTGTTCTCCCATGCCTCGGGAATCATCATGAGGAGGGCATGCGGCAACGAACGCCCACCGAGATGGAGCAGTTCGAGCACCTCGTCGAAGCTCGCCGAGTCGCTCATGCCGGGCGTGCAGATCGGGAACGCACGGTCGAGCCCGGGGATCAGGTCGGTGGCGAGCAGTGCCTCGCGGGTGCGCATCCAGTTGCGGTTGCCCTGGACCGTGTTGATCTCGCCGTTGTGCGCGATGTAGCGGTACGGGTGCGCGAGCGGCCACGACGGGAAGGTGTTGGTGCTGAAACGGCTGTGCACCAGTGCGATCGCCGACTCCATGCGGTCGTCGGAGAGGTCGTGGAAGAACTGCTGCAGCTCGGGAGTCGTGAGCATGCCCTTGTACACGAGGGTGCGTGCCGACAACGAGGAGAAGTACGTGCGCATGTCGCCGTCGAGCTCATGCTCGATGCGCTTGCGCACGATGAAGAGCTTGCGGTCGAGGTCGATGCCCGTCACCCCGGCGGGGTC
Organism: uncultured Bifidobacterium sp.; assembly: GCA_964513585.1. GTDB lineage: Bacteria > Actinomycetota > Acidimicrobiia > Acidimicrobiales > Ilumatobacteraceae > UBA2093. Next base: position 40,585 of record CAZENK010000014.1, read on the forward strand.
ATCACAGAAGAACTGCCGGAACGTGGGCATCACGGCGCGTGCGGATGCACCCAGACAGTCGGGGTTCACCGGGACATCGCGCCACCCGAGTGACCGCAGGCCCTCTTCTGCCGTGATCTCGTCGATGCGTGCGGCTGCACGGTCTGCATCGGCAGCGGCCTGCGGCAGGAACGCGATGCCGACCGCGTATGCACCGGCAGCCGGCAGGTCGAAGCCGGCAACAGCCCGCAGGAAGGCGTCCGGCACCTGGATCAGGATGCCCGCGCCGTCACCGGTCTCGGGTTCGGCACCCGTCGCACCGCGGTGCTCCATGTTGGTGAGTGCAGTGAGGCCGAGAGTCACGATCTCGCGCGAACGGACGCCCTTGATGTTCGCCACGAACGAGACACCACAGGCATCGTGTTCGAAGCGGGGGTCGTAGAGGCCGTGCGCCTTGGGGAGATCGGGGTTCATGTGCGTCGAGTCCTTCGGAGGCGACATGCGGGGCATGCCGGAGAATCGTGTGTTCGTTTCTCCCGGGACGACGCTGGCCCGAGCAACACGAAAGGCTAACCGCGACCCGGGCGCGACACAAAGGGTTTAGCCGTCGGGTTCAGGCGTCACACCCCGCCAGGGCGGGCGGCGCCACCGGGTGGCGTGCAGGCCGTCAGGCCGGGTCGACGTAGGCGGGGGCCCGCTTCTCGAAGTCGCTCATCACGGCCTCACGCTGGTTGTGACCGCCGATCAGCGACCCGATGATGCGGCGTTCGGCGGCGAACTGGGCGGCTGCGAAATCGAGCGTGAGCCGGTTCAGCAGCTCCTTGGCCCCACGCACGGCATCGGGGCTGCGCTTCACGATCTCGTTCGCGTACTCGAAGGCATCCTCGCGGGGCGTCTCGGTGACACGAGTGACGATGCCGATCTGTTGGGCCTCGCGGGCATCGAAGATGCGCGCCGACATCACGATGTCCTTCATCACGTCTGGCCGCACCAGCCCCTGCATCAGCACCGTGCCCGCCATGTCGGGCACGAGGCCCCAGTAGGTCTCACGAACACTGAACTTCGTGTCAGGGTGGGCAAAGCGCATGTCGGCACCGAGGGCGATCTGACACCCGCCACCGAGAGCGTGTCCGTGCACGGCGGCAATGACAGGGACAGGAACCTCCTGCCACACCCACGCCGACT
>CAZENK010000015.1:0-30605 GCA_964513585.1 uncultured Bifidobacterium sp.
GCGCCCTTGTCGGCGCCCTGCACGAGCTTGGCGAACTTGCCGAGCACACCTGTGGTGTAGCGCGGCGGGTTCGGCGCCCAGCCGACCTTGCGCTTCTCCATCTCGGCCGGATCGACGAGCACGTCGAGCGACTTCGTGGGCACATCGATGCGGATGATGTCGCCTTCCTTCACGAAGGCGATCGGGCCGCCGTCCACCGCCTCGGGTGCCACGTGGCCGATGCAGAACCCCCACGTGCCGCCCGAGAAGCGGCCGTCGGTGATCAGGGCCACCGTCGAGCCGAAACCAGCACCCTTGAGCGCTGCCGTGATGGCGAGCATCTCGCGCATGCCCGGGCCGCCCTTCGGGCCCTCGTAACGGATCACGATCACGTCGCCGTGGTTGATCGATCCGTTGATGATCGCATCCATCGCGCCGTCCTCACCGTCGAACACGCGTGCAGGACCCTCGAACTGCAGCTGGTCCTTGGTGAGGCCTGCGACCTTCACCACGCTGCCGTTCGGTGCGAGCGAGCCGGAGAGGATGTTGATGCCGCCCTCGGCATGGATCGGGTCGGACAGCGGGTGGATCACGTCGCCGTCGGGCTGGGGCGGGTTGATCTCGGCCAGGTTCTCGGCCATGGTCTTGCCGGTGCAGGTCAGCACGTCGCCGTGCAGGAGACCGGCATCGAGCAGGTGCTTCAGCACGACCGGGATGCCACCGATGCGGTGCACGTCGGTCATGTGGTACTTGCCGCCGGGCTTGGTGTCGGCGATGTGCGGCACCCTGTCGGCGATGCGGTTGAAGTCCTCGAGGCTCAGCTCGACACCGGCCTCGTTCGCGATGGCGAGGATGTGCAGCACGGCATTGGTGCTACCACCGAGCGCGTTGGTGATCGTGATTGCGTTCTCGAACGCCTTCTTCGTCATGATGTCGCGCGGGCGGATGCCGAGACGCAGCAGGTTGACCACCGCTTCACCGGCGCGCTTCGCGTCGTCCTCGCGGGACCTGTCGATTGCAGGAGCCGACGCGGTGCCGGGCAGGCTCATTCCCATTGCCTCGGCGATCGATGACATGGTGTTGGCGGTGAACATGCCTCCGCACGCACCCTCACCGGGGCATGCAGCCTTCTCGATCTCGTGCAGTTCGTCCTGCGTCATCGTGCCCGCGGCACATGCGCCGATCGCCTCGAACACCGTGGTGATGTCGATGTTCTTGCCGGCGTGCGTGCCGGGCATTGTGGAGCCGTTGTACACGAACACGCTCGCCAGGTTCAGGCGTGCGGCCGCCATCAACATCGCGGGGATGCTCTTGTCGCAACCAGCGAGACCGACGAAGCCGTCGAAGCGTTCTGCGTGCACGACAGCCTCGACCGAGTCGGTGATGACCTCACGCGACACGAGACTCGCACGCATGCCCTCGTGGCCCATGCTGATGCCGTCGGAGACCGTGATCGTGCCGAACTCGAGTGCGACACCACCGGCCTCGCGCACACCCTGCTTTGCGTACTCAGCGAGCCTGCGCAGCGACATGTTGCACGGCGTGACCTCGTTCCACGCGCTGGCGATTCCCACCTGCGGCTTCTGCCAGTCGTCGTCGGTGAGCCCGACGGCGCGCAGCATCGCGCGCGACGCTGCCTTCTGGTTGCCGTCCGTTACGTCGCGGCTGCGTGGCTTGATGTCGATGGGGGTTCCGTCTGCGTGTGACATGACCGCAACGCTAATCGGCGGGCGCATCGTTCAATGAACAGACCCGCGGTCGTGTGTCGGTTCGATCGGGCCGGCCCGCTTGATTTCCTCACCGAGCCGACAGAACGCAGAACATGGGTGCAGAATTCGTCACCAATCGGCCACAACTGCCTCCGTGGCACGAACAGCCCTCCGACATGAGCGAACTTCTCTCGCCGGTCACGCACGCGGCGAACCGCCACCGAACCCGAACAACTGGCTCGCAACCTTGCGCATCTGGATCTCCTCCGAGCCCTCGGTGATGCGGTACCTGCGGTGGTGCCTGTAGATGTGCTCGAACGGCATGTGGCGGCTGTAGCCGACTCCCCCGCAGGTCTGCATGGCACGGTCGGCGGCGTCGCACGCGAGGCGGTTCGCGCGGTAGTTGCACATGGCCACCAGGTGCGTGACCTCCATGTGGTGCCGGTGGTCGAGCATCCACGCCGTGTAGCGGATCATCTGTCGCAGCATGGCGGCCTCGGTGTGCAGCTCCACGAGCGGGAACTGGATTCCCTGGTTCACGCTCAGCTTCTTGCCCCACGTGATGCGCTCGTTCGAGTACCGCACTGCCTCGTTGATGCAGTACTGCGCGGCGCCGAGCGAACTAGCCGCCTGACGGATGCGGTTCTCGTGCACGAAGTGCTGTGCGAGTGCGAGGCCCTCCTCGGGCGGCCCGAACACCGCATCGGCACCGACCCGCACGTCGGTGAGACTCACTTCGGCGTGGTCGGTCGGCATGTTGAAGGTCCACCAGAAGAACTCGACCTTGAAGCCCGGCGCATCGGTCGGCACCAGGAATGCAGTGATTCCCTTCGGGTCGCCGGGGCTGCCGCTGGTGCGGGCGAAGATGATGTCGTGCGTCGCATGGTGCAGGCCGCTGTTCCAGCGCTTCATGCCGTTCAGCACCCATTCGTCGCCGTCGCGGTACGCGGTGGTCTCGAGGTACGTGGCATCACTTCCGTGGTTCGGCTCGGTGAGACCGAACGCGAGCCGCTTCGTGCCGTCGAGGAACCCCGGCATCCATTCCTTCTTCTGTTCCTCCGTGCCGAAGTCCCGCATCATCAACACCGTGGGGAAGTTCCCGACGATGCTCGATTCGTTCTGCAGGTCGTTGTGCAGCCCGAGCCCCTTCGTGGCGAGGTGCTCACGGATGATCGCCATCGTCAGGTTGTTCGCGTCGCGGCCACCGAACTCTGCGGGAAGGGCGAGACGCAGCCAACCGGCCGCGTCGGCACGGCGGCGCATCTCGCGCAGCAGGGCCTCCCAGTCGGCGCGCGGGACGCCGTCGTTGTCGAAGTCGGTGCGTGCCCACTCACGACGGTGGTCGAAGAACCGCTCGTTGTCGTCCTGCGCCTGCAGTGGCTTGATCTCGGCCTCGATGAACGCATCGAGGGCATCGAGGGTCTGCTGAATGTCGGCGGGAATCGCGAAGTCCATGGGGCGAACAGTACGCCCGCGCCGGGTGTGCCTACGAGCCGCGGCGTGACTGCATGATGGCCGACACGATCTTGCCGTCGGCCTTGCCCTTGCTCGCCTTCATCACACGGCCCACGATCGCACCCGCGGCCTTCTCCTCGCCTGCGCAGTACTTGGCCCATGCGTCGGGATCAGCCGCGATTGCCTCGTCGACCATCGCCTCGACCGCAGAGGTGTCCATCGCCTCGAAACCCTTTGCCGCTGCGATTGCCGCCGCGTCACCGCCGCCGTTCGCCACGATCTCGGCGAGCACGGTCTTGGCCTGCGTGGCCGACAGCTTGTTGTCGCGCTCGAGAACGGTCAGTGCGGCGACGTCGGCAGCCGGCACCGCCGGGTTCGGGCCCGCCTCGGCGAACGCCTGCGTCACGTAGATGAGCGCCTTCACCGGGTCCCCGCCGGCGTCGACGATCTGGCGCACGTACTCGTGCTGTCCGCGCTCCACTGCCACGATCACTGCCTCGCTCTGCGGGTCGTAACCGGTGAGCTCGTGCAGCATCGCGCGGCGTGCGGCGGGCAACGGCGGCAACGACGCGCGCACCGACTCGATCCATTCCTGCGACGGGTCCACCGTCACGAGGTCGGGCTCGGGGAAGTAGCGGTAGTCGTCGGCATCTTCCTTGGTGCGCAGGGTGTGGGTGCGGCCCTCGGCGTCATCCCAGTGGCGCGTCTCCTGGCGGATCGTGCCGCCCGACTCGATGATGTCGATCTGACGACGTGCCTCGTAGTCGATGGCGCGACCGAGCGCACGGATCGAGTTCACGTTCTTGATCTCGCACCGCGTGCCGAAAGGGGTGCCCGGTTTGTGCACCGACACGTTTGCATCGCAGCGCATCGAGCCCTCTTCCATCTTTGCGTCGGACGCACCGATGGCCTCGAGGATCGCACGCAGTTCGGTCACGTATTCCCTTGCCTGTTCGCTCGTGCGGATGTCGGGGCGTGACACGATCTCGACCAGCGGCACACCCGCACGGTTGAAGTCGATGAGCGAGTAGTCGCTGCCGTGGATGCGGCCCGTTGCGCCGCCGATGTGCGTGCTCTTGCCCGTGTCCTCCTCGAGGTGTGCGCGCTCGACACCGATCACGGTCCCGCTCGGCAGTTCGAGGTGGCCGTCCGCGTTCAGGGGCAGGTCGTACTGCGAGATCTGGTACGCCTTCGGCATGTCCGGATAGAAGTAGTTCTTGCGGTGGAAGATGCACCGCTGGATGCGGCAGTTCAGTGCAAGGCCGATCCGCATCGCGAGCTCGACGGCCTGCTTGTTCAGCACCGGCAACGCACCGGGCAGACCGAGAGTGACCGGGTCGATGTTCACGTTCGGCTCGTCACCGAAACGATTCGGCGAGCCGCTGAACAACTTCGTGCGCGTGGCGAGCTCCACGTGCACCTCGAGACCAACGATCATCTCCCAGCCGCCGGGCAGCAACTGGTCCTCGGTCGCCACGACCGAGCTCAACGGGCTGTCGCTCATCGCGGACCTCCTGCAGCTTCGAGTGCGCCGCCCACGCGGAACATCGCGGTCTCCCCGAGAGCCGGGGCGAGCACCTGGATCCCCACGGGCAGCCCGTGCGCACCGGTACCGAACGGCACGCTCATGGCCGGATGGCCCGCGAGGTTCGTGGGGATCGTGTAGATGTCGCAGAGATACATGGCCATCGGGTCGTCGACCTTCTCGCCCGCCTTGAACGCCACGAGCGGCGACGTGGGCATGATGATCGCATCGACACCGGCGTATGCCCTGTCGAAATCCTGTGCGATGAGGCGGCGCACCTTGAGCGCCTTGCCGTAGTAGGCGTCGTAGTAGCCGGCCGACAGCGCGTAGGTGCCGAGCATGATGCGTCGCTTCACCTCGTCGCCGAAACCGGCCGCCCGCGTCACGCCGTACATCGCGTTGGTGTCGGCGGCGTTCACACGGAGGCCGTAGCGCACACCGTCGAAACGAGCGAGGTTGCTGCTCGCCTCCGCCGGCGCGATCAGGTAGTAGGCGGTCAGTGCATACGACAGGCTCGGCAGGGTCACGTCGACGATGGTCGCGCCTGCAGCCGCAAGTGCATCGAATGCCTCGTCGAGACGCTGCATGACCTCGGGCTCAGCGCCGCCCGGCAGGTCGACGACCCGGCCGATGCGCATGCCCTGCACGCCCTGGCCGGCCGCCGACACCAGTGACGGCACGGGTTGAGGGATCGACGTGGAGTCCATGGGGTCGTGACCCGCGATCACCTCGGTGATCAATGCCGCGTCGGCAACCGTGGTGGCGAACGGACCGATCTGGTCGAGCGAGCTTGCGTACGCAACGAGCCCGTACCTGCTCACGAGACCATAGGTGGGCTTCACGCCGACCACGCCGCACAGCGCAGCGGGCTGACGGATGCTGCCTCCGGTGTCGGAACCGAGACTCACCGGCGAGAAACCTGCAGCGACTGCCGCTGCACTTCCGCCGCTCGACCCGCCCGGCACGCGAGTCACGTCGAGCGGGTTCATCGTGGGCCCGAATGCGGAGTTCTCCGTGCTCGATCCCATCGCAAACTCGTCGAGGTTGGTCTTGCCCACCGAGACAGCGCCGGCAGCGCGCAGGCGCGACACCACGGTTGCGTCGTACGGGGGCTTCCATCCCTCGAGAATGCGCGAGGAGCACGTGGTCTCGACGCCGTGCGTGCACAGGTTGTCCTTCAGCGCGATCGGCACACCCGCGAGCGGGCCCACCGGGCGACCCGCGGCGATGTCGGCGTCGATTGCATCGGCGTGGGCACGTGCCCGGTCGGCAGTCACGAGGTTGAACGCGTTGATCTCGGGCTCACGGGCCTCGATGCGCGCAAGGTGCTCGTCGATCACACGGCGCGCGGTGATCTCACCCGAGGAGACAGCGCGGGCGATCGCGGCGGCGGTGGTCGGGACAGTGCTCACGGCTCAGCCGTCCAGTCCGATGATCGGCGGAACACGGAAACGACGGTCCTCGGCGGCAGGTGCAGCGGCGAGCACCTCGTCGGTGTCGAGGGTGGGCAGTTCGACATCCTCGCGCATCACGTTGACGAGCGGGTAGGGCTGCGTCATCGGCTCGACACTGTCGAGGTCGAGCGCATCGATGTCGCCGAAGTGCCCCATGACCTTCACCAACTGCTCGGTGAAGTGCTCGACCTGGGCATCGTCGATGTCGAGCCGGGCGAGACGGGCAACCTTGGCCACATCTGCAGCGGTAATGGGGCTTCCAGACTGGGTCACGGTTCTCCAGCCTACGAGCAGGAGTGCTCTCACACCCCGGACGGTTGCGTGGTCAGGCGCCGGGATCCACCGGCGAGAACTCGGCCTGACGCTTCTGGACGAAGCTCTGCACGCCCTCCCTGAAGTCAGGGCGACCGAACGACTGCCCCATCAAGACGAGCGCATCTGCGCTGGCTGTCGCGATGTCCTTCGCATAATCGCCGTAGACCTGGCGCTTCATCACCGACATCGACGACGGAGAGACGTTGCGCGCGAGGTCCGTTGCGTACGCCATCACGACCTCCATGAGTTGAGCCGCCGGCACGACCCTGTTGACCATGCCCATCGCATGGGCCTCGTCGGCCATCACGATGCGGCTCGACATCAACAGGTCGAGTGCGTGTGCCTGGCCCACGAGGCGCGGCAGCACCCACGAGATGCCGTACTCGGCGACAAGGCCGCGCTTCGAGAACGCGCACGTGAACTTGGCGGTGTCCGCCGCGAAACGGATGTCGCACATCAATGCCTGCACCAGCCCGAGCCCGGCAGCCGCACCGTTCACCGCCGCAATCACCGGCTTGGGGATCTGGGTTATCTCGTGCTGCATGCGTCCCTCGACGATGCTGGCCTCGCGTTCGTCGCTCTTCGGTGTCCCGGAGCCCGACGGGATTCCCTGCAGCGTGCCCATGTCGGCACCGGCGCAGTAGCCCTTGCCTGCACCCGTCACCACAATGACTCGCACGTTCGGGTCGGCCACAGCCCTGTCGATTGCGTCGAAGTACTCGTTGCCCATGCGCGCCGTCCAGGCGTTCAGGCGATCCGGACGGTTGAAGGTGATGAGACCGATCCCCGGCTCACGGACTTCGTACAGACACTCACTCATGGTCAATGACCGTAGACGCTCCGGACGACCCACGGGAACGCCGGGCGTCGGCGACCAACCATCCGACTGCCGCGGTGAAGACCACGAGCGAGACCCACTGGTTCAGGCGCAAGCCGCCCGCGCTGTGTGCCTCATCGATGCGCAGACCCTCGATGAAGAAACGCATCGCCGTGTACCCGGCCGCGTACCACAGGATCAGACGACCACGGGCCGGCGAGAACCGCCGTTCGATGCGCACCAACAGGAAAGCGAGCAACAGACAGCCGATCGACTCGTACAGGAACGTGGGATGGAACGTGGTGCCGGCGGCGTAGCCCGCGTTGATTGCGGTGCGGTCCGACACGCTGAGGGCCCACGGAAGATCGGTCGGCCCGCCGAACAGTTCCTGGTTCCACCAGTTGCCCCAGCGCCCGATGGCCTGTGCAACTGCGATGGCCGGTGCGGCCGCAGTGAGGATCCACAGCGCGTCGAGCCCGCGCACCTTCGCGCGCCAGTAACCGACCAGCACGCCGACGAACACGCCGCCCCAGATGCCGAGACCGCCCTGCCAGATCTTCAGCGCATCGAACCAGTCGTCACGGAAACGCTGCATGTCGGTGATCACGTGGTACGCGCGCGCGCCCACGATGCCGGCCGGCACTGCCCACGTGGCGATCGACGAGAGGTCCTCGATGGTGCCGACGCCGCGCCGCTCGGCGCGCTTGCCCGCGATGCGCACCGCCACCACCACACCGATGGCGATCATCAGCCCGTATGCGTTCAGGCGCAGCGGCCCGAGCGAGATGTACCCCGATGACGGGCTGGGGATCGCCGCAACGACCGATGCGAGAGCTGTCATGACTGCGCTGTCACCCGACGGGCAAACTCGACCGACTTTTCGAAGATGATGCCCTTGTCGAAGTCCTGCGTGGCCACGTGGTAGCTGCGTTCGAGCATCACCCGTTCGACCGGGCCGCCGTATGCAGCAGCAAGGGCGTCGCTGTCGGCGGGGCTGACCACGTGGTCCTGCACCGACGTGAACAGCAGCAGCGGCATCTTCATCGATGCGTAGCGCTGCGAGAGCGGGACCAGTCCGTCGACCTGGAACGACAGCAGTGCCGCAAGGGGCGTGCCTGCGTACGCAGTCTCGACGACGCCGGGTTCCGCGATGTCCGACCCGATGCCGTCCATCACCTCGGTTCCCCCCTCGATCATCGACCGCAGCATCCCGAGCACCTCGTCCGGCTGGGGCTGCGTGGCCGGGTTCACGCACACGAGTCCGGCGACATCGGGGTGCTGTGCACCCACCCACAGCGTGAGCGCGCCGCCCATTGAGAGACCCATCACAACGATGCGTGACGCGCGTGCGGCGAGCTGTGCGTAGGCAGCATCTGCATCAGCACTCCAGTCGGCCCACCGCGTGGGAAGCATGTCCTCGATCGCAGTGCCGTGCCCGGCGAGCTGCGGCAGCTCGACATGGAAGCCTGCAGCGGCACATGCCTCGGCGAGACCGCGCATCGAACCCGGGTTGCCCGTGAACCCGTGCAGCACGAGCACGCCCGCATCACCCGACCCGTGGTGTGAGAAAGGTTCGGCACCGGGAATGGTGGCTGCTGGCATGTGGGCCTCCTCGAGCAGGGAAAGATCCAACGATCTCTCGCGACGTGTTCGAGTGTATGTGACCCGCTCTGGGCGGCATGAGACGGGTCATTGACCGCACGGCCGGATGCTGGTGGACTGGGGGACCATGCCTCGCTCCGACCGTCTCTCGCGCACACGCCGCATTGACGGGTACGCGCTGGCGGCAATCGCACCGGTCGTGGCGTTGCTGCCGGCATGGCTGGTCGCAGTCTCGGCGTTCTGGTGGGTGACCCAGCTGTTCGTGTCGGTGCCGTTCGCCCTCTTCGCGGTCGTGTGGTTCCTCTCGGGCGTCGTGTTGTTCCTGAGACCCACGCAGCGGCTCGTTCTCACACGCCTGCTCGGTGCACGGACACCCACCCGCAACGAACTCGACCGATTGCAACGATCATGGAACGTGGTGGCTCAGGCGAACCACATACCGCCGAAGAGGTTCGTGCTCGCGGTGTCGGATTCGGACGAGCTGAACGCATTCGCCTCGGGCGGCCATCTGATGGTCGTGTCGAGCTGGGCCATCGCGAACCTGTCGCGCGAGGACCTGAGCGGCGTGCTCGCGCACGAACTCAGTCATCATCTCGGCATGCACACCATCGCGCTCACGGTCGCGCAGTGGCTTGCGCTGCCGATCATCGTGCTCGCCCGCATCGGGTTCTTCTTCCAGAACATCGCACACGCGGCCACCGACACGTTCGCAAGCAAGTCGACCGGGGCCTCGTTCCTAGGGCGCACGGTGGCAGGTGCACTCACGATCGTTGCGTGGGTGTTCCTCTCCGTGATCACCGTCTCCCAGATCATCGGCAACGTGACGGGCAAGGGGGCCGAGTTCAAGGCCGACGAGACCGTGGTGCGCATGGGCTTCGGCAAGGAACTGCGCAATGCACTGCGCATCGTGATCGCATCAGGGAACGGCGAGAGAGCCACCCACTGGCGCGACAGGCTGGTCACGGCACACCCGCCGGCCCGCACGCGCGTCGCACGCATCGAGGCCCAGCTGCGCAGGGCCACCCGCAACAACCCCCGATAGCGTTGGGTCGATGACCCACGCGATCACCGCACACGACCTGGTGCGCGCATTCGGCGAGAAGGTCGCCGTGAACGGCGTGAACCTCGCCATCAAGACAGGCGAGATCTACGGATTCCTCGGCCCGAACGGCGCCGGCAAGTCCACCACCGTTCGCATGCTCACGACGCTCATGAACCCCACGTCGGGAACCGCCACGGTCGCGGGTCACGACGTGGTGAAGGACACCGAGAACGTGCGGCTGCGGATCGGGGTTGCACTGCAGGACGCCGCACTCGACATGAAGCAGACCGGACGCGAGATCCTCGACATGCAGGGTCGTCTCTACGGGCTCAGCGCGGCCCAGCGCAGGGAACGCATCGATCATCTGCTCGGTCTCGTGAACATCGGCACTGCGATCGACGACAGGGTCGGCACCTACTCGGGCGGCATGAAGCGACGCCTCGATCTTGCCGCTTCGTTGGTGCACCAGCCCGAGGTGCTGTTCCTCGACGAGCCGACCACCGGGCTCGACCCGGTGAGCCGTGCCGCGGTGTGGTCCGAGGTGCGGAGGCTCAACACCGAGATGGGCATGACCATCTTCCTCACAACCCAGTACCTGGAGGAGGCCGACGAGCTCGCCGACCGCGTGGGCATCATCGCGAAGGGACGGATCGTTGCCGAGGGCACACCGACGGAACTGAAGCGTTCGATCGGTGCCGATGTGATCATCGCCCGGGTACCGGCGAACGATGCCGACCGCGCCGTGCAGGTGCTGCGCGCGATCCCCGGCCTCGACCACATAGAAGCCAAGGGCGAGAACATCGTGATCGGCGCATCGAACGGCGGCTCGGCGCTCAGCCCTGTCGCCGTGGCACTTAGCGGTGCGGGCATCACCGTGTCCGAACTGACGATGCGCACCCCGACTCTCGACGACGTGTTCCTCGAGACCACCGGCTCACGCATGCAGGAAGACGAGGACAACTGATGGGCACATCACAACCACTGCTCGCCCGTCGCGCCGGGTTCATCCATGACATGGCGGCGGTTGCCCGCCGTGCGCTCCGGCTGTCGCTGCGCGACATGGAGGCGATCGGCCCGGGTCTCGTGGTGCCGATCTTCTTCCTGATCGTCAACATCGGCTCGCTGCAGAGTCTCGTGGAGGGCAATCTCCCCCCGGGATTCGACTTCAAGGGATTCCAGCTGCCCGTGTCGATCATCTTCGCGGTGACCGGCATCTCGCGCGCCGGTTCGCTCGTGATCGACATCCAGGACGGGTACCTCGACCGCCTGCTGCTCACCCCGGTGAACCGCGCGACCCTGCTGCTCGGCTGCATGGTGGCAGACCTCGCAGTCGTGGCACTGCTGGCGACACCGGTGCTCATCCTCGGGCTCATCATCGGCATCTCGTTCGAGACCGGCATCCTCGGCATGCTGATGTTCATCCTGCTTGCCGTCACATGGGGCCTCGCATTCACCGGCTTCCCCTACGCCATCGCGCTGAAGACGGGCAACCCGATCGCGGTGAACAATGCGTTCCTGCTCTTCTTCCCCTTTGCGTTCCTCACCACGTCCTACGTGCCGAAGGAGCAGATGACCGGCTGGCTCGCGACTGCGGCCGACTACAACCCGGTCACCTACCTGCTCGAGGGCATGCGCACACTCATCCTGAGCGGGTGGGACGGCGAGGCACTCGGCAAGGCGTTCCTGGCATCGGCGGGCGTCGGTGCGATTTCTTTCACTCTTGCGTTCACGGCGTTGCGTGGACGGGTCCACCGCAAGTAGCCAATAGTCATGACAAGTCTCCCGAACGACCCCTTCCTCGCCGCCGCGTGCGGCGAGAAGGCGGAGCGCACACCGGTGTGGTTCATGCGCCAGGCCGGCCGCAGCCTCCCCGAGTACCGCCGCATCCGTGGCGAAGGAAGCATCCTCGAGGCGATCAAGCAGCCGGAGCTCGCCGCTGAGTTCACTCTCCAGCCCGTGCGCCGTTACGGCGTCGACGCCGCCGTGTTGTACTCCGACATCGTGGTGCCGCCCCACGCGGTCGGCTTCGGCATCGACGTGGCGCCGGGCACCGGTCCCGTGGCAACTTCCCCGTTGCGCACGCGCGACGATCTCGCACGGTTGCGAGAGCTCGATGCCTCCGACGTGTCGTACGTGACCGACACCGTCGACATCCTGGTGAAGGAACTGTCGGTGCCGCTGCTCGCGTTCGCCGGGGCACCGTTCACCGTCGCGAGCTACCTCATCGAGGGGCGGCCGAGCCGCACCTACCAGAACACCAAGCGTCTCATGAGGGCCGACACGGAACTGTGGAACGACATCATGGAGCGGTTGGTGCAGCACTCCGTCGAGTTCATCTCGGCCCAGCTGTCGCACGGTGCCGAGGCGTTCCAGGTGTTCGACTCCTGGGCCGGCGCGCTGTCGCGCAGCGACTACGACACCTTCGTGCGACCGCACACCACCTCGGTGTTCGCCCAGCTTGCCGCCCGTCATCCGGGGGTGCGCGGCATCCACTTCGGAATCGGGTGCGACCATCTGCTCGAGTCGATGAACGCAGTCGGCAATGCAGTCATCGGGCTCGACTGGCGCACCCCGATCCGCTCCGCGCGTGCGCGCCTGGGCGCGGACACGGTCGTGCAGGGCAACCTCGACCCCGCTCTCGTTCTCGCAGGCACGGAGATCGCTCTTCGTGGTGCAGCAGACGTGCTCGCTGACAACAACGGGCATCCCGGTCACATCTTCAACCTGGGCCACGGCGTCCAGCCCGACACCAACCCCGACGTGCTCCACGCCGTGGTCGACTTCGTCCACTCAGGAGGACATTCATGAGCAATGCAGAACGCACCGCAGTCGTGGTGATGGCCTACGGCACACCCCGCACGAAGGACGAGATCCTTCCCTACTACACCGACATCCGCCGCGGGCGACCCCCGACCGACGAGGCACTGCAGGATCTCATCGACCGCTACGAGGCGATCGGCGGGCTGTCGCCGCTGAAGAAGCTCACCGAGGACCAGCGCGATGCGCTGCAGCGCGAGCTCGACGTTCTCGACCCCGGGCACTACCAGGTGTTCCTCGGGCTGAAGCACGCCACGCCCTTCATCGAGGAAGCCGTCGAGGACGTTGCCGCACAGGGGTTCACCCGCATCGTCGGGTTGGTGCTCGCACCGCACTATTCGTCGTACTCGATCGGCCAGTACATGGGACGGGTGCGCGAGACGGCGGCCCCGCACGGCATCGCCGTGAGCGGCGTGGAATCGTGGGCGCGCAACGACGAGTTCATCGACTTCCTCGCGAACGACATGAAGAAGAAGCTCGCCGCGATGCCCGAGCGCACGAAGGTCCTCTTCACCGCGCACTCGCTGCCCCAGCGCATCATCGACGGCGGCGACCCGTACCCCGACGAGTTGCGTGCGACAGCCGAGCTCGTGGCCGAGCGCGCGGGCCTGACCCGTTGGTCCCAGTGGTCGATCGCATGGCAATCGGCGGGCCGCACACCCGAACCGTGGATCGGGCCGGACATCCTCGAGGTCATCGATTCGATCTCAACGACACGCGGGAGCGACGACCAGATCGACGGTGTGCTCGTGTCGGCATGCGGCTTCGTGGCTGACCACCTCGAGGTTCTCTACGACCTCGACATCGAGGCTGCCCACCGCGCAGAGAGCCACGGCCTGGCATTCGGCCGCACGGCGTGCGTGAACGACGACCCGACAGTCATGGCATCGCTGGCACGCATGGTGGTGAATGCGTGAGCGCACCGCGCCATGTCGTCGTCGTTGGCGCTGGCGTTAGCGGCCTGACCACCGCGCTCACACTCCTTGCCGACTCACCCCGGCAGATCGAGGTCACGGTGCTCGAGGCGAAGCCGTCGGTGGGCGGGTTGATCCGTTCGAGCCCGTTTGCGGGCCTCCCTGCGGTCGACGAGGCCGCCGATGCGTTCCTCACGCGGGTGCCGTGGGCCGCACAGCTCGCGTCGCAGCTCGGGCTCGGTGCCGCGCTCACATCGCCCACCGGCGCACACGCTTACGTGTGGCACGACGGCATGCACGCGATCCCGGGGGACCTGCTGCTCGGCGTGCCGGCGAAGGTGCGCTCGTTCGCCACGAGCAGGTTGATCTCGCCACGGGGCAAGTTGCGCGCGGCACTCGAGCCGTTGCTGCCGCGCACCTCCGCGCAGGATTCGATCGGCCACTACGTGCGCAGCCGGTTCGGCAACGAGATCCACGAACGGCTCGTCGACCCGTTGGTCGGCAGCATCTACGCCGCGGACACCGACAACTTCTCGCTCGCAGCAGTGCCGCAGATTGCTGCATTGACGAGCGAGCGCAGCATGCTGGCCGCTGCACGAAGGGCACGCAAGAACGCAGCATCTGCTGCCGACCCGTCGGCGCCCATCTTCGGCACCCCGCTCCGCGGGATGGGTGCACTCATCGACACACTGCACGAGCGCGTGGTCGCACTCGGCGGCCGGGTGCACGTGTCGTCGGCCGTCGATTCGGTGGAGAAGAGCAGCGACGGGCTGCTGGTCCACGCGGGCGGCCGCGGGATCGCATGCGACGGGATCGTCATCGCATCGCCTGCACGCCACAGCGCGGGCTTCCTGCAGGGGGTCGACCAGAACGCCTCGCGACTGCTTGCACAGTGGGACCATGCATCCGTGGTGCTCATCACGCTCGCGGTGCCGGCACGCAACTGGCCGGCACACCTCACGGGCAGCGGGTACCTGGTGCCGAAACCGGACCAGAGATGGGTCACTGCCGCATCGTTCGGCTCGAACAAGTGGGCGCACTGGAGACCGGCAGACGGTTCGATGATCGTGCGTGTGTCGCTCGGCCGTGACGGCCTCGACGTGACGCACTTCGACGACGACGAACTGCTCGGCCTCGCACTCGCCGACATGAAGCGACACCTGGGTGTCGACCTGGAACCGGCCGAGGTCCGCATCAGCCGCTGGGCAGAATCGTTCCCGCAGTACCGCCCGCACCATTTCGACCGTCTCGCCGCGATCGAAGAGTCGCTCGCCGGAACGGCACCTGGAATCGTTCTCGCCGGCGCCAGCTACAGGGGCATCGGCATTCCTGCCTGTGTGCAGCAGGCTCGCGGGGCATCAGAGACGATGCTTGCGCACCTTGCCTCTCTGACAAACTGAGTCAATGCGCCGCACACTTGCGTTGATTCTGGTTCCTCTTGCGAGCCTGTCCCTGCACGCCGGCGCAGCGAACGCCGCGGACATTCCGGCGCAACGCGGCCAGCTCGTGCCCGTCGGGAAGCTCACGATCCCGCGTCTGCAGGTGAGCGAGACCATCTACAAAGGTGTCACCGACGACCAGTTCGATGTGGGCGTCGGGTACTGGCCGGGTACCGCGCTGCCGGGGGCACGGGGGAACATGGTGATCGGTGGTCACCGCACCTCGGCACACCGCCCCTTCTACGACATCCAGAAACTGAAGGTGGGTGACCTGATCGTGGTGAGCCGCCCGCAGCGCACGGTGCGGTACCGCGTCACCCGCACCTTCGTGGTGCGGCCCACGGCAATCTGGATCGTGCGGCCGACCAAGGCGGCTTCGATCACGCTCTTCACGTGCCACCCCCGCGGGAGCATCAGCCACCGCTACGTCGTGCGTGCGACACTCGTCAAGTGATCCGACGGCTCGCTCCCCCCGTGACCGCGGGGCTCCTCGTGGCGCTCTCCATGCCACCGTGGGGTTGGTGGCCGCTCTCATTCGTGGGCATCGCGCTGTACGGGCACCTCGCACAATCGCGTCGTGATTCTGCGCCGTTCATCACGGGAACGATGTTCGCTCTCGGGTGGTTCCTGCCCGCGATGGCCTGGATGTGGTTCCTCACCCCGCCGGGCTACGTGATCGCCGTGGTGCTCTTCGCAAGTCTGCACGGTGCCGCCGCACGACTCGCCGCCGGTTTCCCGCTGAGTTCGTACCGCTCCGCACTCGTTGTCTTCCATGTGCTCGCAGAGACAGTCAGGCTGTCGTGGCCGTTCGGCGGGGTGCCACTTGCCACCCTCGGCATCGCCCATGCGAACAGCCCACTCGCCGCGCTTGCTCCGGTTGCAGGTGTGATCGGCCTGTGTGCGGTGGTGTTCTGGCTGTCGTTGACGCAGAAAAAGGTGCGTGCGGCACTCGTCGTGATCCTGCTGATCGGGGTCACGAACGCATTCGCCACCACGGGGAACACCGGCCGCACGGTCACCGTGACGGTGGTGCAGGGCGGCGGTGAACAGGGAACGCGGGCAGTCGACACGGACCCGCGCGAGGTGTTCGACCGTCATCTGTCGCTGACAAAGCAACTGTCACCCGATGCGGGACGCGACTTCGTGCTGTGGCCCGAGAACGTGATCAACGTGTCGAGCACCGGGCTGTTCTTCGACAGCCGCGAGTACATCGAGATACAACGCGAGGCCAAGCGACTCGGCACACCGTTCGTCGTCGGGATCACCGAGGACGCAGGGACCGGCGCGTTCACCAACGCGCAGGTCACGGTGCAGCCGGACGGGTTCGTCAGTTCCCGCTACGACAAGGTGCGGCGCGTGCCGTTCGGTGAGTACATGCCGATGCGGGCACTGCTGTCGTCGGTCGGTGCACCCACGCACCTGGTGCCGCGCGATGCCCGCCCCGGCGACGGACGCGCATGGCTCGACATTGACGACGAACGCGCCGCGGTCGCCATCTCGTGGGAGGTCTTCTTCGGCGGCCGGGTGAACGAGGGTGTCGTCGACGGTGCCGGATTCATCGTGAACCCCACGAACGGCTCCAGCTACACATGGACCATCCTGCAGACACAGCAGATCGCATCGTCCAGACTGCGTGCCAGGGAACAGGGCAGATGGGTCGTGCAGGCAGCCCCCACCGGGTTCAGTGCATTCGTGGACCCGGAGGGCCGCGTTCTCGACCGCACCGGAATCGGCGAGGCCCGGGTCATCGAGCGCACGATCGAGGTCCGCGAGGGCCGCACCCCCTACTCACGGTTGGGGAACTGGCCGTTCATCGTGGCCCTGCTGTTGTGGGCGATCGTGCTCCTCCAGCGCCGTTCACGAGCCATTCCACGGGGTGCCAGTTAGCCTGCTCCGTCTATGTCAGGTGCTGCCTACGACCCGAACGGCCCGCTGCGCCTTGCCTATCTCACCTACCGCGGCAAGCCCCATGTGGGCGGCCAGGGCGTGTACACCCGCCATCTCACGAAGGCCCTCGTCGACCTCGGTCACTCGGTCGAGGTGTTCGGCGGCCAGCCCTACCCCGTTCTCGACGACCGCATCACGTTGCACAAGCTGCCGAGCCTCGACATCTTCAACGACCTCTACCCCGGTCGACTCCCCGGGTACTGGGAGATCAAGTCGTGGCCCGACCTCGTCGAGACCGGCCGCTTCCTCACCGGACAGTTCTCCGAACCACTCGCGTTCTCGAAGCGCGCCTACCGGGAACTGAAGAACCGTGCCGGCGACTTCCACCTCGTGCACGACAACCAGTGCCTCGGCTGGGACATCCTGAAGATCGAGAAGATCATCCCCACGATCGTGACCCTGCATCACCCGATCACGAAGGACCGCGAGCTCGAGATGAGCCACGCGCGCAACTGGTGGAAGCGCCGTTCGCTCAAGCGCTGGTACTCCTTCGTCGACATGCAGGGCAAGGTTGCGAGCAAGATGCCCCGCATCGTCGTGGTGAGCGAGAACAGCATCAACGACATCAACAAGGACATGGGCGTGTCACGTGACCGCATGCGTCTGGTCCCGGTCGGCGTGGATCCCGACCTGTTCCGGCCGCTGCCGAACGTCAGCCGTCAACCCGGCCGTCTCATCACGACCGCATCGGCCGACGTGGCACTGAAGGGCCTGTCGTACCTGCTCGAGGCCATGGCGAAACTGCGCACGGAACGCGACGTGCGCCTCACGATCATCGGCAAGCCGCGCCCCGGGCACAGCATGGACCTCATCGAGTCGCTCGGGCTGATGCCCTACATCGACTTCGTGTCGGGCGTGTCCGACGAACGCATCGTCGAGCTCTACGCAGAGGCAGAGCTCGCCGTCGTGCCGAGCCTGTACGAGGGATTCAGCCTGCCCGCGATCGAGGCGATGAGCACGGGCATCTGCCTGGTTGCGACTGACGGCGGTGCGCTGCCCGAGGTCACCGGCACCGACGGTGAGACCGTGCTGCAGTGCCCCGCCGGCGATGCCGACGCACTCGCGGCCACGCTGCGCCGCGGACTCGACGACGCCGACCTGCGCACGCGGGTCGGTCGCGCCGGTCGCGACCGTGTGGTGTCGCGCTGGAGCTGGCGACACTGCGCCGAACTCACCGTCGAGCAGTACCGCGAGGTGCTCGAGATGCCCCACAACCTGCAGAAACTGGCGAAGCGAGGCTGACATGTTGACCGTTCGTTTCGACAAACTGGGCCTTCGTCCCGGTGACGCCTTCCTCGATGCAGGCGCAGGCTTCGGCCGCCATGCATTCGAGGCCGCGCGGCAGGGAGCCGTGGTCTACGCACTCGACTGGGCACAGGACGAGGTCGTCGGCACACGTGCCACGTTCGGCGGAATGATCCACGAGCACGAGATACCCGCCACGAACTTCGGCGGCGTGCTGCGCGGCGATGCAACGCGCTTGCCCTTCGCCGACGACACCTTCGACTGCATCGTCACCTCCGAGGTTCTGGAGCACATCCAGAACGACGTGGCCGCAATCGCCGAACTGCACCGCGTCCTGAAGCCCGGCGGGTCGCTCGGCGTCACCGTGCCCACGTGGTGGCCCGAGAAGATCAACTGGATGCTGTCGGATGAATACCACGCACCGAAGAGCCCCGGTGGTCACGTGCGCATCTACAGCGCCACGGAACTGAAGGCAAAGCTGCGCTCTGCAGGGTTCGTGGTGCGCGACAGCCACCACGCCCACGCGCTCCACTCGCCCTACTGGTGGCTGAAGTGCGCAGTGGGCCCGCGCAACGACGACCACCCGCTCGTGGCGAAGTACCGCAAGTTCCTCGAATGGGACATCATCGAGGGCCCCCGCTCGACCCGCATCGCAGAGCGTGTCCTCAGCCCGGTGCTCGGCAAGAGCTTCATCGTGTACTCGACGAAGCCGAGGTGACCGTGGCACGAGCACTCCCCCACCTGCCCGGCATCCTCACCACCGCCGACCTGCAGAGAACTGCCGACTCGATCGAGGCTCTGCAGCTCTCGAACGGCATGATCCCGTGGTACCCGAACGGTCACTGCGACCCGTGGAACCATGTCGAGACCGCAATCGCCCTCGACATCATGGGCCGTCACGACGCTGCACTCGCGGCCTACCGGTGGCTCGCGAACAACCAGGATTCCGACGGTTGGTGGTTCAACTACTACATGCCCGACGGCACCATCGAGGACCCGAAGCTCGACACGAACGTGACTGCCTACATCGCAGTCGGCGTGTGGGCGCACTGGCTGTGCACACGCGACACTGCTGCGGTGTCGTCGCTCTGGCCGACGGTACGTGCGGCGCTGAACTGGGTGCTCGACATGCGCCGCCCGGACGGCACCATCCTGTGGGCGCGCGAGGTCGACGGCAAGCCGTGGGACTACGCCCTCTTGACCGGGTGCTCGTCGATCCGTCATGCGCTGCACTGCGGTGCCGCCATCGGTGACCTGCTGGGCGACCCCCAGCCGCGCTACACCGAGGCAGCCGATGCGATCGACCGCGTGATCGCAACCGACCTCAGTGCCTTCGAACCGAAGGAACGCTGGGCGATGGACTGGTACTACCCCGTGCTGACCGGGGCCATGACCGGTATCCGTGCGAAGTCGCGGCTGGCCGAGAGCTGGGACACGTTCGTGCTCGAGGACCGCGGCGTTCGCTGCGTGAACGACGAGCAGTGGGTGACCGCGGCCGAGACCAGCGAGTGCGCAATCGCGCACTGTGCCGCGGGCGATCGCGAGACTGCGAGCGAGCTTCTGCTGTGGACCATGCCGCACCGACGCAACGACGGCGCGTACTGGACCGGCATCGTCTACCCGAGCGAGCCCGACAAGACCATGGTGCACTTCCCGGCAGACGAGTACAGCGCGTACACGGCGGCCGCGATCATCATGGCCGCCGATGCGATCTGCGGCGGCTCACCGGCGTCGGCGTTGTTCACCCGGCCGATGGCGCGCAAGAACGCGCACCTGAGCGTGCCTGCGATCTAGCGACCTCGCGTCAACCGACGCGGCGCAGCACACGCAACGAACCGGTGGCCGAGATCTCCTCGAACCGACCGCTCTGCAGGGCGGGAAGATAGATGTTCTCGTACGGCGGACGGCCGCCGTCGGCCGGGTCAGGGAAGACATCGTGGATCGCCAGCGTGCCGCCGGGAGCGACATGCGGAGTCCACAGTTCGTAGTCGAGCGTGGCCGGTTCGACTCCGTGGCCACCGTCGATGAACAGGAACGCGAGCGGGGTCGTCCAAGAACGGGCAACCGTCGGTGAGTCACCCACAACTGCGATCACGGAGTCGGTCAGGCCGGCAGAGATGATCGTCGAACGGAAATGCGGGAGCGTGTCCATGCGGCCCGTGCGCGGGTCGACCAGGTCGGGTTCGTGCCACTCCCACCCGGGCTGGTTCTCCTCGCTGCCCATGTGATGGTCGACAGCGAAGAGAACACGGCGTGTCTCGCGTGCGGCGCCGCCGAGCCACACCGACGAACGACCGCAGTACGACCCGACCTCGAGGAACGGCCCGGCCGCGTGAGCTGCGGCGTCGACAGCCGCCTCGAACAACGCGTCGCCCTCGTTCTCGGGCATGAACCCGCGGGCCGCGAGCGCATGGGAACGGAGAGCCGTCGGCAACGTCACCATGCGTCCCAGTGGATGATGCTGTCGGCGGGCGGGCGCGCGGCCGGGGAGAAATCAGTTCCGAGAGTGTGCGCCAGCGGCGAGAGACACACCTGCTGCACCGAATCGAACGGGATGCCGAGGATGTCGGCGACCTGTTGTTCCATCATGAGATGCACGGTCGTCCACGCGGTGCCGAGCCCGCGGGCGCGCGCTGCGAGCATGAAGCTCCACATGGCGGGCAGAACGTTGCCCATCATCGACGCGGTCATCATCGCGGGTGCACCCTCGAGACGCGCTCCCTTGTTGCACGCAATCACCAGGACCGGCGCGTCACCCATGTGATCAGCAAGATGGTCGGCGGACGATGCCGAACGCTTCTGCTGCTCGTTGTCGCGCTCGTTGCCCTTGTCGATCGACCCGATGTACACACCGTCGAGCGAACGGTAGATGTCGTAGCACTGCCGGTAGACGTCGCCGATGGCCCTGCGCTTTGCCTCGTCGCGCACCACCACGAACTGCATGGTCATGTTGTTCGAGCCCGACGGGGACTGCATCGCCACCTCGACGCACTCACGGATCAAACGGTCGTCGACCGGGCGCGAGAAGTCCAGGCGCTTCCGTACCGCTCTCGTGGTTGACAACAATTGGTCGGCATCCAGAGGAAGAAGTGGCATGTTTCGACCCTACTATGGAGCCATGACGGCACCCCTCGACGACCTCGTCACACTGCTCGATCTGGAAGTCATCGAAGTCAACATCTTCCGCGGGTACTCCCCGGAGGAGAACCGGGTCCGAGTGTTCGGCGGCCAGGTCGCCGGTCAGTCGCTCGTTGCGGCCTCACGCACCGTCGATGAGTCGTCACGCTTCGTGCACTCGTTGCACGCCTACTTCCTCCGTCCGGGCGACCCCACTGCCCCCATCCTGTACGAGGTCGACCGTCTGCGCGACGGGCGCAGCTTCACCACCCGACGGGTCGTGGCGATCCAGCACGGCGAGGTCATCTTCAACCTGCAGGCCAGTTTCCATGCACCCGAGCCCGGCCTCGACTGGCAGATCGCGTCGCCGTCGAACATGGCAGAGCCCGAGTCGTTGCCCGACTTCAAGACCCGCATGGCACCGTTCAAGGAACAGATGGGTGACTGGTACCACCGGCCGCGTCCCATCGACCTGCGCTACGTCAACGGATCACCCCTCGAGCGACAGGGCATCGAGTCATCCGGGCAACAGGTGTGGCTGCGTGCCGACGGCACTCTGCCCGACGACCCGGTACTGCACGCATGCATCGTCACCTATGCGAGCGACATGACCCTGCTCGACACCACGCTGTTGCCCCACGGTCTCGGCTGGAACGAGGGCGGGGTGCAGATGGCGAGTCTCGACCATGCGATGTGGTTCCACCGCCCGTTCCGCGCCGATGACTGGTTGCTGTACGACCAACTCGCGTTGTCCACCTCGAACGCACGCGGACTCGCCGGCGGGTCGATCTACACGAAGGACGGCCAGCTCGCTGTCACCGTCGTGCAAGAGGGCCTGATCCGCGTCAAGCCGCAGGAATGACATGAGACGCGCCGTCGCACTTCTCGCACTCGTGACCCTCGCGGCATGCGGCACGGAGCCGACATCCGACACGGTCCCGTCGACTGCACCCGGCACCACTTCATCGCCGAACACCTCCGTGTCGTACTCCACCAGGCTCGTGGGGTCGATCGAGTCGCCGGTCGACCTGGTCGAGAGATCTGCCGACGACGCCTGGTACTACGTGGTCTCACAGGCCGGCACCGTCGAGAAGTGGTCACGTGACGGTGCGCAACGCGACACCGTTCTCGATGTCTCCGCCGCCACGTCCGTCGGCGGCGAGCGCGGGCTGCTCGGCCTGGCCTTCCGCCGTGTCGCGGATCAGTGGCAGGCATTCCTGAACCGCACCAACCGCGACGGGGACACCGAGGTCACCGTGCTCCCCGTGCGTGACGACGGCACGTTCCAGTCGTCCACCGACGTGGGTCGGCTCGTGATACGCATCGCCCAGCCCTACAGCAACCACAACGGGGGTGCCCTTGCGATCGGGCCCGACAACATGTTGTTCATCGGCATGGGCGACGGCGGCAGTGCCAACGACCCGAAGCGATACTCGCTCGACAAGAGCTCGCTGCTCGGCAAGATCCTGAGGATCGACCCGAAGCCCGACGGTGGGTACGACATCCCCGAGGGCAACCCGTATGCCGACTCGCCGCGACCCGAGATCTGGTCGGTCGGTGTGCGCAACCCGTGGCGCATCTCGTTCGATGTCCACGGCACGCTCTGGGTCGCCGACGTCGGCCAGAACGAATGGGAAGAGGTCACGGCACTCCCCTCCTCGGACGGCTACCCGGGCGGTCGCGGCGCAAACCTCGGGTGGAGCGCGTACGAGGGCACCCAGCGTTTCAACACCGACCAGACGGCGGCCGACCACGTGGCGCCCGTTCACGTGTACGACCATGATGACGGGCGTTGCTCGATCTCGGGTGCAGCCGTCGGCAACAACACATCTGCCCCGGGTCGGGCTGGCTGGTTCTTCTACGGCGACTACTGCAACGGCGAGGTGCGCGCAATCCTCACCGATGGCAGCAGCACCGTTGCATCGGAACCGGTCGTCGCCGAGATGGGCAACATCACCGCAGTGAGATCGACCGCCGACAGGCTCTACGTGCTGACGGCGGACGGCAAGGTGCGCGAACTGGTCGTGACCCGCGGGTGACCCGACGGGTCAGCGGCGGGTACCCATGAACATGCCGCGCAGTGCCTGGTAGTTCTCGATGCAGTGTCCTGCACCGAGTACCACGGCCTCGAGGGGCTGCGGCGACATCTTCACCGGCACCTCGGTCTCGCGCTCGATGCGCTGTGCAAGACCGCGCAGCATCCCGCCTCCACCGACCAGGTACATGCCGCGCGCAAGAAAATCCTGCGCGAGCTCCGGCGGTGCCTTCGCGAGACAGCGCTTGACGGACTGCACCATCGCCGCGACCGGCTCGTCGATCGCGAACCTGACTTCCTCGGCGGTGAGCCGCACGGTCTTCGGCAGACCGGTCACGAGGTCACGGCCGCGGATGTCGGCGCTGCGGTCGGACGGTCCCGGTTCGGCCGAGCCGATCTGGATCTTGATCTCCTCTGCGGTGCGCTCACCGATGGCGACACCGTGCTCGCGCCGCACGTAGTTCTGGATGGCAACGTCGATGTCGAAGCTGCCCACGCGGATCGCCTCGAGCGCCACGATGCCGCCGAGACTGATGACGGCGGTCTCGGTGGTGCCGCCGCCGATGTCGATCACCATGTTGCCCACGGGCTCGTCGATCGGCAGGTTGGCGCCGATCGCCGCGGCCATCGGCTGCTCGATCAACTGGGCGTCAGAGGCACCTGCGCGACGTGTTGCGTCAGTGACGGCGCGCCGCTCGACCTCGGTGATGGCCGACGGCACGCAGATCACGACCTTCGGGCGGGTGAACCGTGAGACACCGACCCGCTGCAGGAGCAGACGGATCATGCGTTCGGTGATGTCGAAGTCGGTGATGGCGCCGCCCCGCAGCGGGCGCACCGCCACGATGTAGCTGGGCGTGCGGCCGATCATGTCCCATGCATCGTGACCGGTCGCGAGGACCTCGCCCGACTGCCGGTTGACCGCGATGACGGACGGCTCGTTGAGAACGATGCCCTTGCCCTTCATGTACACGAGGGTGTTCGCGGTGCCGAGGTCGATCGCAAGGTCGCGAGCCATCAACGACCCCATCTTTCGTCGTTGTTGCGGTGCACGGAGTTGCGCCGTGAGTCAGGTGACAGGGCATCGATGTGGCGGCGGAACTGTGCGATGCCGTCGTCGATCCGTGCCTTGCGGTTGTCCAGATACACGAGCACGAGCAACGTGGAACCGGAGATCGCGGCCATGACCCAGAAGAAACCGGTGATGAACGACAGCGAGATCATCGGGCCTCACCCACTGTGGAGGGCGACACGACATCATTGGCACCGGTTCCCCAGTCGGACCCGCCCTCCCAGTTCTCCTTCTTCCAGATCGGTGCGCTCTCCTTCAGCGCATCGATCGCGAAGCGGGCCGCATCGAACGCGACAGGTCGGTGGGCAGACGACACCGCCACCACGACGGATGACTCGCCGAGCTGCAGCACACCCGTGCGGTGCAGGATGGCGATGCGACGCGCCCCGGCGAAGCGGCGCCGGGTCTCGTCGGCGATGCGCCCGAACACCGGCAGCACCGCCTCGTCATAGGCCTCGTACTCGAGCGAGGTCACGTTCGTCCGGTGTTCGGCATGGTCGCGCACGGTGCCCGAGAAGAGAACTACTGCCCCGCAATCGGGCCGCACGGCCCATTCGTACACGCTTGCCACGGGCAGTTCATCGGTCGTCAGCGCGAACCAATTCTCACCGTCAGCGGGACTCACCATGGCTTTCATCGTACTCGCACATGGTTGTCCCGAACCCGTGATGGCGACGCCAACCTTGCATCCCGCCCAGGTACTCTTTCCTCTTCGTGGCCACGGATGAATTCGAGAACCCCGACTCGACCCCGCTCTCACCGCACGACAGATCGTGGCGCCACCCGGCCGAACTCGCCGACGCCGAACGAGCACGGCACCTGTCGGCTCCCCCGCCCCTTGGGCGGCGTCTCACCGCGATCACCGTTGTCGCGAGCGTGATCTCATCCATCGCGGTTCTGATCGTGGCTGTGCCCCGGGGAATCGAGGAGAGCTCGCTCTTCGACGGCGATGATGAGGTGTCCACAACGGTTGCGACGGCCAAGGGGTCAGCAGGCTCGTCGCTCGCGGTGCTGCGGGGTGCCGGCGGCACGACCTCTGCCCTGCCGCTCGGCGACGGCCTGTGGGTCGTGTCCTCTACGGACATCACACGCAACGGCTCCCGCACCCTGACGACAAAGGACATCTCCATCGTGAAGAGCGATCCCGACATCGGACTGTCCATCATCCGGGTCGATGGGGGCGCGAGAGTCGAGCGACCCGACTTCAGCCACTACGAGGACAACCTCTCGGTCGACGAGCTGGCCGACTTCACCGTGCGCGATGCATTCCAGACCCACGGCTTTGCCCCAGAGGAGAGTCTGTCGCATTCGTCGCACGAACGACTCCTGCCCGTCAACATGGAGACACCGATCAAGGGTCTCGCCGTGGTGATGGACAGGCTCAACCGGGTCGTCAGCGTTATCGTGCGCCACTCGCATGCCCAGTGGGCCGTCACGCGTGACGCATTCATGTCGTTCATCGCACCGTGACGGGGACTATTTCCGCCTAGCCTGACCGCATGTCGGATGATGACAACAACCCCCTGAACCCGTTCGGAGGTCTGCCCTTCTTCAACGACATGATGCGCGCGATGTCGCAGCAGGGCCCTCTCAACTGGGACCTGGCACAACAGTTCGCCCAGCTCGGTGCGGTGCGCGACACCCCGGACCCCGAGCCGGATTCCTCGACCAGGATTGCCTACAACTCCCTCGCCGACATTGCCGACCTGCACGTGCGCGAGATGACAATGCTGTCCACCGGCCCGCGGGACACCCACTCGGAGATCCTCACCACCACGCGTGCCCGCTGGGCACACCGCACACTGAACGACCTGCGCCCGCTCTTCACCGACCTGGCGACCTCGCTCGGCGCGCGCCCCGGCGCCGGCGACACGCCCGAGGACCCCATGGCCGCCATGCTGGCGAACATCTCGAACATGATGGCCCCCGCGATGATGGGCATGTCGATCGGGTCGATGGTGGGCGCCCTTGCCTCGCACGCACTCGGCCAGTACGAGATGCCCCTCGCGCGACCGCATGCCTCGGAGATTCTCGTGGTCTCGTCGTCGATCGACGCGTTCGCCTCGGAATGGAGCATCGCGACGGACGACCTGCGCATGTGGGTCCTGATCCATGAACTCACGTCACACGCCATCCTCGCCACGCCGGCGATCAGTGACGGACTCATGGCCGCAGTTCGTCGGCACGTGTCGGCATTCAGGCCCGACCCCGAGGCCCTGATGGAGCAGATCGGGGAGCTCGACCCGAACGATTCCGATGCACTCGCGCGGATCCAGTCGCTCTTCTCGGACCCCATGGTGCTCATGGGCGCTGTACGCACGCAGGAGCAGGAACAGCTCGCCCCGCAGCTTGATGCCTATGTCGCCGCGGTCTCGGGCTACATCGACTTCGTGGTCGACTCGGTGAGTTCGCGACTGCTCGGCTCATCGTCGCCCATCGCCGAGGCTGTGCGGCGTCGTCGTGCCGAGTACGGCAATGACGCACAGCTCATCGAGAGGCTCCTCGGTGTCTCCACCACCAGGGCACAACAGGTCCGCGGACGGTCGTTCATCGACGGCGTGGTCGAGCGTGCCGGGGTCGAGTCGCTGCGCACCATGCTGGTGCGCGCCGAGCACCTTCCTACCCCGAACGAGGTCGACGCACCCGGGTTGTGGTTGGCCCGCCTCGAGACAACCTGACCCCGCCCGGGTAGCGCACGAACACCACCACACCGGCCGCACCGAACGCGGCAAGACAGGCGAAGCCCAGCCACCCCGCCGGGGTGAACACGACAGGGATCAGGCCCGCGAACACCCACGCAATCTGATTCTGTGTCTCGAAGGTGGAGAACGCCCGGCCACGGTTCGCATCGGGCGCCCCGCTCTGCACGATCGACTCGAAGGCAAGGCGACCGAGAGCCGCCCCGGCATTCACCACAGCCGCCAGGATGATGCCCGCAACAATCCGGCCGGACCATGCCGCCACGACACCGGTGGCCGCGACCGCGCCGAGTGCCACCACGATCATCCACTGCTCGCGCATCCGCCGACGCACGTGCGGACCGATGAAGTTGATGAACAGCGTGGCCAGACCCGAGACAGACAGGGCAAGCCCGAACCAGAGCGTTCCCGCCGTCTCGTTGCGCAACCAGAAGGCAAGGTGGAAGAAGTTGAAGCCGGTCGCGCCACGCAGGATGCGCATGGCAGTCGCCGCCTGCAGGACCGTGGGCGAATGCAGTTCCTCGATCTCGAGACGGTCCGGCTTCTCGTCTGCGATCACGGTCTTGGGCAGTCGGTATGCGTTCAGCGACGCGCACAGGAACGCAAGCACCCCGAGCCCCAGGCACAGCCGCGCATCGATCAACTGAAGAAGACCTGCCGGCACCGCGACCGCAAACCCGGTGATGCCCGCGATCCGGCCGAGCCGACTGTTCGTGTCGACGAGCATCTCGTCATTGTCGACGATCGTCGGCACGATCGCGGACTTGGCGATCGCGTAGGTCTTCGAGAGGACGAGCGCGGAGAACGCAAGGGGGAAGAGCACAAGACCGTCGAGCACCTGGGTCATGCCCACCAGCACGAGCGCCCTCATCAGCCCGACAATGATCACCACCATTCTCTGCCCGCCCTTGATGCGGTCGATGACGGGACCCACGAACGGCGCGATGATCGCAAAGGGGGCCATGCTGAGGGCCAGGAACAGGATGACGCGCGTGCGGGCCGCGTCAGGCGACACCGACAGGAACACCGAATCGGCAAGGGCGATCGTCATCGCCGTCTCGCCCGCGACCATCAACGAGTGCGTGCGCCCCAGTCGCTGCACCGGGGTGGGAGGCGGCAGGCCGTGCTTCCGATCCGACCGCGAAGACTGCCCTGACGCCACACGGCGATACTAGGCGGGGCGGGGCTTTTCGTATTTGTACCCGAGCCCGCGGATCGTGACGATGCGCGACGGTTGCGCCGGGTTGTCCTCGACCTTGGTGCGCAGACGCTTGATGTGCACGTCGAGGGTCTTCGTGTCGCCGACATAATCGCTGCCCCACACCCGGTCGATGAGCACGTCGCGCGGCAGCACACGACCGACATTTGCCAGGAGAATGTGGAGAAGTTCAAACTCCTTGAGCGGCAGCTTGTGCATCTCACCGCGGATGGTGACCTTGTGCTCGTCGGGGTCGAGCACCACGTCGCCCACCTGCAGCGAACCGGACGACAATTCACCCCCACGGTCAACGGCCCCACCCGCGCCACGGCGCAGCACGGCACGTATCCGTGCGGTGAGCTCGCGCAACCTGTACGGCTTTGTCACGTAGTCGTCTGCGCCCACCTCGAGACCCACCACGGTGTCGATCTCGGCACCCTTGGCAGTGACCATGATGATGGGCGTCAGGGTCTTCTTGCGCAGCTGACGGCACACGTCGACGCCCGACATCTTCGGCAGCATGATGTCGAGCAGAATGACGTCCGGCTTCACGATGTCGAACATCTCGAGCGCCTGCACGCCGTCGCGCGCCACCTCGACGCGGAACCCCTCACGCTTCAGGCCCACCTTCAGGGCCTCGACAAAGGACTCCTCGTCCTCCACCACCAGAACCGTCGGGTTAGCCATGATCATCTGCTCGTGCATCATCGGTCACCATCGTGCCGTCGGCCCCGGGCTGTTGGCGTGGCAGAACGACCGTGAAGGTCGAACCTTCACCTTCCCGTGACCTCACGTTCACCTCACCGCCATGATTGGTCACGACTCGGCGCACGATCGACAGCCCGAGCCCCGTGCCGCCCGTGCCGCGGCTGCGGGCGCGGTCGACGCGGTAGAAGCGCTCGAAGATTCGGTCGAGGCTCGCCACGGGGATACCGATGCCCCGGTCCGCAACGGCAATCTCGACCCGGGACGAACCGGGATTCACCGTCGCGGTGACCACAGCGTTGTCGTCGCTGTACTTGATCGCATTGTCGATCAGGTTGCCGATGGCCGACAGGATCTGCAGCCGGTCGCCCGACACCACCGGGTCACCGGCAGCGACATGCTTCTCGAGCGAAATCCCCCGCTTCGTCGCAAGAGGTTGAGACCGTTCGATTGCATCGACAACGACCTCGCTGATGTCGACGGGCGAGAACACCATCTCCCCGCCGAGTTCGATCCGGGACAACTCGAGCAGGTCGTCGATCGTGCTCGCCATGCGATGGGACTCGAGGACCATCCGGCGCACGAGGGTCTTCACGTCCTCGTCGTCGGTCTCACCCTCGAGGGTCTCTGCGAGGATCGAGATCGCCCCGATCGGTGTCTTCAGTTCGTGACTCACGTTCGCCACGAAGTCGGTGCGCACCTGGTCGAGGCGTGACCGCTCCGTGATGTCCTCCACCGTCACCACCGCACCCGTGCTCGTCGAGGGGATCGCGTTCACAACGAGCACCCGGAACGGTGGCCCCACCAGTTCCATCTGTTCGGTCGATGTCTCCCCCGCCACAGCAAGCCGCGACAGCCGCTCGATGACTGCATCGATCAGCACCGCCTCGTGCCGGGCAATCGAACTGTCGCGCACGGCTGCGTTCCTGAACTTCTCCTGACCGTTCGGGTCGACGACCACCACCCCGAGCGGCAGGGAGTCGAGGATCGCATCAACAGGCAGCGGTGCGGGCGTGTCGCGCACGACCGGCCGCAACTCGGCCAGTGCCCGTGCGCGCTTGCTGCGGGAGGACGACACGAGCGCAATGGCGGCGGTCACCCAGCCGGAGAGAGCGATGAGCACCCAGAGGAGCCTCACGTCATGCTCCGCGGGTGCGGGTCATCATGATCCGCTCGGCGTGGTGGGCATCTCGCCGGTGTCGTCGAGACCGGACTTGTAGCGGGCGGCACCCTTGTGCTCGGGCAACCATCCCGTGACCACGTACTGAACACGCTCACCGATGTTCACCGCGTGGTCACCGATGCGCTCGTAGAAGCGGGCGACCATCGCCATCTGGATCGCAACCTGGAGGTCGATCTTGGTGTCTGCATGGCTCTCGAAGATCGTGCGCACGAACTCGCGCTGCAGTCCGTCGAGGAACGAGTCCATGTCATCGATCGCGGCCGCCTTCGCTGCGTCGTTCTCCTCGAAGGACTCGAGGGCCGCCGAGAAGAGCTGCTGTGCCTGCTCGCTCATGCG
>CAZENK010000015.1:30705-40680 GCA_964513585.1 uncultured Bifidobacterium sp.
TCCTGGTTCAGCAGCACGGCAGTGGCACGCGGGATCGCCTCGATGACCGCGGCAGCGAGGCGGATCAACTCGGTACGGACCTCGTCAAGTTCGTGATGAAAACCCTTGCGTAGCTCGTCCATCAGCCAAACCTTCCAGTGATGTATGCCTCGGTGCGACTGTCGTCCGGGCGGGAGAAGATCTTCTGTGTGCTGTTGAACTCCACCAGGACACCGGTACGGCGGTCACTTTCCGAATTTACCTCGGTCGTGAAGAATCCGGTGCTGTCGGAGACGCGGCCTGCCTGCTGCATGTTGTGGGTCACGATGACGATTGTGTACTGCTGCTTGATCTCCTGCATCAGGTCCTCGATGCGTGCCGTGGCAATGGGGTCGAGCGCCGAGCACGGTTCGTCCATCAGCAGGACCTCGGGCTCGATCGCGATCGACCGGGCGATGCAGAGACGCTGCTGCTGTCCGCCGGAGATGCCCATTGCCGAGGCATCGAGGCGGTCCTTCACCTCGTCCCACAGGGCCGCACCGACCAGCGACTTCTCGACGATCGCATCGAGCTCCGACTTCTTGCGGATGCCGTTCACACGCGGTCCGTATGCGACATTGTCGTAGATGCTCTTCGGGAAGGGATTGGGGCGCTGGAACACCATGCCGATCCGTCGGCGCACCTCGCCCGCATCGGCCTGGTCACCGTAGAGATCGATGCCGTGGTACTCGACCGAACCCTCGACACGGGCGCCGGGGATGAGGTCGTTCATGCGGTTGAAGCACCGCAGCACGGTGGACTTGCCGCAGCCGGACGGGCCGATGAACGCGGTGATCTCGCCACGGCGGATCTCGAGGTTCACGTCACGCACCGCACGGAACTCGCCGTAGTACACCGACATGTCCTTCGTGGTGAGGACGATCGTGTCGTCATCCTTCCGTGTGTCGTCCTGGCCGACAGTCGTCTGTTGCTCAGTGTTCGTCGTTTCCATGTTCACCACCGCTTCTGGTACTTGTTCCGGAGGAAGATCGCCGCTGCGTTCAGAGCCAACAGGACGGCGAGCAGGACCACGATCGACGCTGCGGCCAGGGGCTTGAATTCCTGCTTGGCGCTGCTGATGTAGCTGAAGATCTGGATCGGGAGCACGGTGTACTGGCTGTCGAGCCCGGTGGGGTTGAACGTGATGAACGTCAACGCACCGAGCATGAGCAACGGTGCCGACTCACCGAGCGCCCGCGAGATCGACAGGATCGTTCCGGTGAGGATGCCGGGCAGTGCGTTCGGCAGCACGTGATGACGCACTGTCTCCCACTTGGTCGCACCGAGTGCGAGGGAGCCCTGGCGGAAGCTGTCGGGCACCGCACGGATCGCCTCGCGCGACACGATGACGACGGTAGGAAGCACGAGCATCGAGAGCACCATCGCCGCTGTGAGCACCGTCGAGCCGAGCCCCAACGGGCCGCGCTTGATAAACGCGAGCCCGAGGATGCCGTAGACCACGGACGGCACAGCCGCCAGGTTCTGCACGTTCAGTTCGATCAGGCGGTTGTACCAACGGTCGCGACGGGCGAACTCCTCGAGGTAGATCGCGGCCCCGATGCCCGTGGGCAGGCTTATCGCCGCGGTGGTGAGAACAACCCACAACGAACCCACGATTGCCGACTGGATTCCCGCACGGCTCGGACGCGCCGAGGGCATGTTGCGGATCAGGTCCGAGTTGAGCCTCGGCGCACCCTCAATGAGCACGTTTGCGATGAGAGTTGCCAACGACCCAAGTGCAATGCCGATGCCGGCGAACATGAAGATGCGGAAGACAAGGTCCTTCCCCGTGCGGGAAGGTGTGGTGACAGCGCGCAGGCTGGGCACGGCGGTCATTCGTACACCTCACGGAAACGACGCACGATTCGGATGCTCGCGATGTTCAGGGTCAAGGTGACGAGGAAGAGCAGTGCACCGACAGCGAAAATCGCCTTGTACCCGGTGCTGCCCGTGGCCTGGTCCCCGATGCCCGCGAACCCGATGAAACCGGCCATGGTCTGGCCCTCTTCGCCGGGGTTAGGAGTGAGCTGGGCCTTGCTGCCCGCTGCGAGAACAGCGATGGTGGTCTCACCGATCGCACGTGATGCAGCAAGAACTATCGCCGCGACGATTCCCGACAGAGCAGCCGGGAACACGACGGTGGTCGACACTTCACGACGGTTCGAGCCGAGCGCATAGGCACCCTGGCGCAATGCATCGGGCACCGACGACATGGCGTCCTCGGACAGCGACGCCACCGTCGGCAGGATCATGATCCCGGTGACGAGGCCGGCCGCCAGGATGCTGTACGTACCGACATCGCCGACCGGCCACAGCTTCGCGACCAGGTTGGGGTTCACGAAGTTCAATGCGAAGAAGCCGAACACCACTGTCGGGATGCCGGCAAGCACCTCGAGAATCGGCTTCACGATGTTGCGCACACGCTGCGATGCGTACTCGCTCAGGAAGAACGCCGCACCCAGGCCGAGCGGGATCGCAACCGTCAGCGCGATCGACGCCACCCACAACGAACCCACGAAGATCGACCACACGCCGAACTGTGCGGGCTTGAAGAGCGGCTTCCAGTCGACCCCACCGAGGAAATCAGCGATGCTCACCTCGCTGAAGAACTCGAGGGCCGGCCTCACCAGCGCGTAGACAATGAGCACCGAGGTCACGACGGTGAAACCCGCCATCGTGCTCAGCACCGCCTTGATGGTGCGTTCGGTCAGCAGCCGTCGCCGGGCACCCGACGACGGGAGAAGGCTGAAATCAGTCTGCATCGGCTGAACGGTCAGTCAATCACGCGCCGGCGATGAGCTCGAGCGACTTCTGCTCGATCGCCTTCTGCTCGTCATTCAGCGGGATGAACAGGGCCTCCTTGGTGAGCTCGTCGAGATTCTCGTTCACGAACTCGAAGAAAGCCTTGACCTCCGGACGCTTTGCGGACTCGAGACTCACGTACACGTACAGCGGACGCGACAGCGGAGTGTAGGTGCCGTCCTGAACGTGCTCGAGCGACGGCGAGACACACCCCTTGCCGCCGTCGATCTCCACGGCCTTCACGCGGTTCATGTTCTCCTCGAAGTACGAGAAGCCGAAGTACCCGAGTGCACCCTTGTCACCCTCGACGCCCTTGACCGTCACGTTGTCGTCCTCGGTCGGGTTGTAGTCGGTGCGGCTCGAACCTTCCTCGCCGTTGATCTCCTTGGTGAAGTAATCGAAGGTGCCGGAGTCTGTTCCTGCACCGAACAGATTGAGGGCCTCGTTCGGGAACGACGGATCGATCTGGTTCCAGTTGTTGATCTTGCCCTCTGCTGCCGGGCCCCACATCTTCTGCAGCTGCGCGGTGGTCAGGCACTTGGCCCAGGTGTTGTCGTTGTGCACCACGACCGTGAGTGCATCGTTGGCCATGATCAACTCGACGTACTCGATTCCCTTGGCGGCGCAGGCCTCCTTCTCGGAATCCTTGATCTCGCGCGAGGCATTCGTGATGTCGGTCTCGCCGGCACAGAACTTCTCGAATCCGCCGCCCGTGCCCGACGTGCCGACGGTGGCACGCACACCACTGTTCTCGGTCTGGAAGTCCTCTGCGAGCAGAGTCATCAGCGGCGCAACGGTGCTCGATCCGTCGATTGCGATGGTGCCGGTGAGATCGCTCGATGACGAGCCTCCCCCGCCACAGGCAGCAAGAGTTGCGGTGACGAGAGAGATGCCGATGACGCGGCGAATGGAGACCGAGCGGACCATGTGGGGCGTTCCTTCCGTGGGGCGGTGTCGGGGCGGTCCCGACAGCACCCAAACCGTAGGAAACGGAAAGTGAACGGACGAAATTACCCAGGTGAACAGAAGGTGAACAGAAAATGCCACCCCCTTTCGGGAGTGGCATTTCGTGGAAGTGACCGGAGCGGGTCAGATCTCGTAGTTCGGGTCACCCATGTCCCACTCGATGGAGATCAGCTCGCGCTCGGCATCGCGCACGATGCGGGCCATGTTGCGGCGGAACTGCGGGTCGTCACGGGGCAGCAGAACGAGCCGTGCCAGGACACGTGACCGGAACTCCTCGATGAGGCTCTGGTCGCCGTAATCGCCGTAGACCTCCCAATGGGGAGACACTGCGCCGAGATAGACGATGCGAGCGTGTGCCTTCGGCGGTTCGTGTGTTTGGACATCTGACATGGGAGCCTCCGGAAAGGGCCGAGACTTGCACACTGCAAGTATCGAGAACTGGTGTGAAGAAAGTCTATCGGACGAGGAACACTTCGCTTTTCGGCGTGTTTTCCCTTGATTTCATTGAATAATTTTGTCACTCCTGTGGATAACGGGAGATTCTTGACCAATGTTTACCGAAGCGGCGCACACGACCGAAAAATCCGTGCTTGACTGAGATTGCGGGAACTTCCCGTCATGACTCGGCGTCAAAACCTGACACCGACCGAGAGTGAGACCCACCCGGGAATCACAGCGAGGAGAGCCATGAGTTCACAACTTCACGTCACACCGGCACCGGCCAGGCAGGTCCCGTTCGACGACTCGCCCACGGCGTGGATGTCGCAGGGCAACTGTCGCAACTACCCGCCGGCCACGTTCTTCCCGTCCGACGGAGTCGGCGTGGACCGCGCGCGAGCGATCTGCAAGGGGTGCCCGGTTGCGGACAAGTGCCTCGAGTACGCGCTCGAGGAGCGCATCGAACACGGCGTGTGGGGCGGATGCTCGGAGCGCGAGCGCCGGCGAATCCTCAAGCGTCGTCGCGGCCTGATGGCCTAGCGACAGAGAGTGTCTACTTCGACTCTGTCGAGTCGGGGTTCTTGCCCTCTTCCAACGACTTCTTCAGCTCACGCTGGGCAGAGCCGAGGTTCCTTGCGATCTTGGGCAACTGCGAGCCGCCGAAGAGAACAACAATGACGATTGCGATCATGATGAGTTCTGGTGTGCCCATGGAGCGAACCCTACCACCGGCAATGGCGGGTCACCGGGCGAGGTGATAGGAACATTCCGTGCTGGAGTGCGTCGTCAACGTGAGCGAGGGCAGGAACGAGTCGGTTCTCGTTGCCCTGCGCGGGAGCGTGCAGGATCACCTGCTCGATGTCCACACCGACGCCGACCACAACCGCAGTGTCTTCACCCTGATCGGCGAGGATGCCCCGCGTGCGCTGGCCAGGACCGCGGTCGAGATGATCGATGTGTCGGAGCACACGGGCGTGCACCCGCGGCTCGGTGCCGTTGATGTCGTCCCCTTCGTGCCCCTCGCCGGGTCCACGATGGATGACGCTCTCGCTGCCCGCGACCGGTTTGCACGGTGGTCTGCCGCCGAGCTCGGTGTGCCGTGTTTTCTCTACGGCCCGGAGCGATCGCTGCCTGATGTGCGGCGCCACGCATGGGATTCACTGGTGCCCGACACCGGTCCGTCGGCACCCCACCCCACTGCCGGCGCAATGTGCGTGGGCGCACGCGAGCCGTTGGTCGCCTACAACCTCTGGCTGAGGGGCGTGTCCCTCGCCGAGACCCGCGAGATCGCGCGGGCCGTACGCACCGGGCACATGCGCACGCTCGGGCTGCAGGTGGGCGATGACACACAGGTGAGCATGAACCTCGTTGCCCCCGGCATCGTCAACCCGATGCACGCATTCGATGCCGTCGCGGCCCACGTGCAGGTGCACCACGCCGAACTGGTTGGGTTGATCCCGGCTGAGGTGTTGAGTTCGATTCCGCGAGAGCGCTGGGAGGAACTTGATCTCTCGGAGGACCGAACCATCGAGTGGCGGTGCGACCGCCTTCGTTGAGGTTCCTAGCCGTTGACGATGCGGCGGGATTCCTGGGCGCGCTGGCGACGCAGACGGCGACGCTCACGCTCCGACAGACCGCCCCAGATGCCGAACTTCTCGCCGTTGGCGAGCGCGTACTCGAGGCACTCCCCGCGCACGATGCATCCCTTGCAGACTTCCTTGGCCTCACGGGTGCTGGCTCCGCGCTCGGGGAAGAAGAGATCGGGATCGACGCCGAGGCAGTTGGCCTGGTCCTGCCAGCCGCGTTCGAGATTCAGTGTTTCGGCGTCTCCGTGCATGTCTTGTTGCCTCCCAGCAGTGGGTTGAAGTGACTCTCCTCGGAGACATCAACTTACGACCCTGTAATTACATCCCTGACATTGTGACAAAGTCTCGCGGAAATA
The DNA here is from genome assembly GCA_964513585.1 of uncultured Bifidobacterium sp. Lineage (GTDB taxonomy): Bacteria > Actinomycetota > Acidimicrobiia > Acidimicrobiales > Ilumatobacteraceae > UBA2093. Next base: position 36,872 of record CAZENK010000015.1, read on the forward strand.
GCAACTTGAGAGCCTGAGAATCAGCGAGAACGGGCGGTTCTACGACGATTCTCGAGGAAATCGACGAGTACGTAACTACCGAGCGTGTCGGGCGTGGTGAAGAACGCCCTGCCCTTGTTGATCCGGGTCATGTCCTCGATGAGGTGCTGCAGCGATCTGCTCGCGTCGAGCACGAAGAAGTTGATGGTGATGTTGTCCTTCGTGCAGCGCTTGACCTCGCGCATCGCGTACTCGACCGATTCCTGGATGTACGGGTACGTGAAGATCGGGTACCCCTCGGGCGTGATGTGCGCGGTCGGCTCCCCGTCGGTGATCATGATGATCTGCTTGGTGCCGGTCTGGCGCGCCAGCTGCCTGCGGGCCATGTCGAAGGCCTGGTGCATGTTGGTGCCCCATTCCTGGTCCCAGCTGACCTCGGGCAGGTCCTCGGCCCTGATCGGGTATGCCACGCTGCTGAATCCGATGATCGACAGGTGGTCGCGCGGGAACTGCGACGAGATCAACGAGTGCATCGCCATCGCCACCTTCTTCGCGGGGACGAACCGGCCTGCCTGCACCATCGAGTACGACAGGTCGAGCAACAACACGGTGGAGGAACGCGTGGTGTGCTCGGTGCGCTCGATCTCGAAGTCATCGGGCGTCAGCGAGATCGGCGTGCCCGTGCCGTTGCGTGACAGTGCGTTGCGGATCGTGCGCTGCAGATCGAGACGGAACGGGTCGCCGAACTCGTAGGGCTTCGAGTCGTACGTGCGCTCGTGGCCCATGCCCTCGTCGTGCATGCGGTGCTGACCGAACTTGTCCTTCGACAGCTTTCCAAAGAGCTCGCGGAGCGCATTGTTCCCGATGGCCCGCAGACCCCGGAAGGTCAGTTCGATGCGGCCCTCCTTGCGGTTTATCAGGCCCGCGTCCTCCAGCACCTTGGTCATCTCGGCCAGTCTCTGCAGGGACTGCGCGCTCTGCTCCCCCAGCAGCTCGCTCACCTTGTCGAGGTCGAACTCGCCCAGCTGCGAGGGCCCGGCGGCCTGGCGCATCATGTTCTCCATGGCGTCGAGATCCGCCATCTGCTGCATGGCCTGCATGGCCTGCTGCATGTCCATGGGCTGCTCACCACGGAACTCGTAGCCCTGCCCGTTGCCCGGCTGGGGGAACATCTGCTGCAGACGCTGGCCCAGCTGCTGCACCTGCCAGTTGAGGTCCATGTCCTCCATCAACTGCTGCTGCAGCTGCTGCAGTTGCGAGCGCTGCTCGGGCGTGAGCGAGTCCATGAAGTTCTGCATCGCCTGCATGCGCTTGGCCATGTTCTCGAGCAGCTCGTCGAGGGTCTGCGGGTTCTCGGGGAAGAAGTCGCCGTACTCCTCCATGAAGTCCTCGAAGCCCGGGTCCTCGCCGCGCTCGCGCCTGTCGAGCATGTCGTTCAGCGCGGCCATCATGTCCTTCATGCGCGCGATGTCCTCGGGCTGCATGTTCTGCATGCCCTCTGACATCTGGTCGACGACCTGCTGCATCATCTCCCGGCGCAGCTTCTCCATCATCTCCTCGAAGCGCTGCCGTGCCTCCTGCGACTCGAAGTCGTAGTTCTGCAGTTCGCGGACCATGCCGGCGAGGTCGTCGGGCATCATGTCGAGACGGAAGTTCCTCTCCATCGCCGCGTCGCGTGCGTTCTGTGCGCGGCGCTCGTCGCCCGATGCCTCGGCGTCACGCACGGCGTTCTCCACCGCATGGCGTTCCTCGTCGATGATGTCCTTCAGTGTCTCGGCGATCTCGGAGTAGACACCGCCGAGGTCCCCGCTCTCCTCGATCTCCTTGCGACGCTGACGGATCTTCTCCATCATCTCCCGAATGCCCTGTATCCGGTTCCCGTCCTTGTCGGTCATTCCCTCGCGCATGAGACGCCTGAGAGCCGCATTCACGTCGCCGTGGTACATGAGGTCGTCGGTGAGTTCCGCCATCAACTCGTCCGCATCCAGGCTGAAACCCGTTTGGGTGCCGTCCCAGCGGGAATAAGTGAATCTCGCGGTCATAGGGGCAACCTACTTCCTCTAAGGTGGAACCCAGCATGCGAGTACCACGAACATTCGTTTTCGTCGACATCTCGGGGTTCACCAACTTCACCACCGAGAACGGCGACGACGCCGCCGGGCGCCTCCTGGCCGCATGGCGTGCCGTGACGCGCGACGTGGCATCCGAGGCCGGTGTGCGCATCGCCAAGTGGCTGGGTGACGGATGCATGATCGTGGCCGTCGACCAGCGCGATGCGGTCACGTTCGCGCTCGAGCTCCAGAAGAAGTCCGAGGTGCCGTGTGCCCCGCTCGCGATCCGCATCGGCATGGCCTCGGGACTCGCGCTTCTCTTCGAGGGCGACGACTACATCGGCAGCGCCGTGAACATGGCCGCGCGCCTGTGTGACGCCGCACAGCCGTACGAGGTCATCATCCCCCTCGACCAGATCGAGAACCTCCCCGAGGGAGTGGTGGCCGTGCCGCACGAGCCCCTCACCCTGCGCGGGCTCAACGAGGCGATACCCGTCGTCACACTGTCGGGCGAGGCCACGAACGCGGCCCGCAACGACACCGGCGAGCTGTGGACGCGCTCGCCGTTCGTGATCTAGCAACCTCGTACGGCCGCTAGGCACCGCGCGAGCGGTACGTGGCACGTGCGCCCGAGGCATCCTTGTTCAACCGTCGCGTCAGGTGCAGCCCCTCGAGAATGAACTCGACTGCGCTGGCCACCACGGCCGGCGTGGAGTCGCCTCCCGTCACCACGGTGACGGGTGTCTGCAGCGCCGGGATCTGCGCCACGAGTGCGATCAGGTCGGCACTCGGGATGTCCTCCCCCACGTGGGCGACCGCGCCGCTCTCGAACGCCGACACGACCTCTGCCATCGACACACCTGCTGTCATCTCCTTGTAGACGGTCAGCACGGCCTGCGAGATGAGCTGCTGCAGGATCTGCGACTCGCGACCCTCCTCGAGCGACTCGATCTCGACCTTGCCGCCGGTCGATGCCGCGAGCGCGTCGAGATCACTGACTCGTGGTGCCACGGTGCGCTCGCCGGCACGCAGGGCCCGGCGCACGGCGTTCGCACTGAGGATCTCGTAGTTGCTCACCGACAGGCGCACGCTGACGCCACTGCGCTGGTTCACGTGGCTGCTCACACGAGCCTGCTGCGAGAACGTGGCGATGATGTGCTCCATGAACTCGGGCATCGTCACGGTCACATCACCGATCGATGCGGGGCGCGCCTCCTGGCGGATGATCGCGATCTCGGTGTCGACGTCGAGCGGATAGTGGGTGCGGATCTGGCTCCCGAAACGGTCCTTCAGCGGGGTGATGATGCGGCCACGGTTTGTGTAGTCCTCCGGGTTCGCGGACGCCACCAGCAGAACGTCGATCGGCAGGCTGATCTTGTAACCGCGGATCTGGACGTCGCGCTCCTCGAGCACATTCAGCAGACCCACCTGGATGCGCTCGCTGAGGTCGGGCAGTTCGTTGATGGCGAAGATGCCACGGTTCGTGCGCGGCACGAGGCCGTAGTGAAGGGTGAGCTCATCGCTCAGGTAGCGCCCCTCGGCGACCTTGATGGGGTCGACCTCACCGATCAGGTCGGAGATCGACGTGTCGGGAGTCGCCAGTTTCTCGCCGAACCGGTCACTGCGGTGCACCCATGCGATCGGGGTGCCGTCGCCGAGCTCTGCAACCAGGTTCTTCGCATGGCGCGACACGGGGTTGTACGGGTCATCGTTGATCTCCGAGCCCGCAACGATCGGCATCCACTCGTCGAGCAGGTTGACGAGCGAGCGGATCATGCG
>CAZENK010000016.1:0-37064 GCA_964513585.1 uncultured Bifidobacterium sp.
CCGGCTGTCACCTCGCGCATCACGTCGACCAGCGCATCATCGGGCTTCCAGCGGTTGTTCACCGTGCCCATGTCTGCCTCGACCATGCCCTGCAACCCCACAGCCCGGTACACGTCGATCAGCATCGCGATCTCGACCCCGTAGCCGGTCACGAATCCGATGGACCGGGCCAGATCGGCGCGGATCGCCACCTGACCGCTCAACGGCTGGGTGAAGTCGGCGAGTTCTGGTGCCACACGGCGCAACAACGGCCGGCCCACTTCCTCCGTCACGCGACCACCGGGCACCGCACGCGGCACACCGTGCTCGTCGACCCGCACGAAACCGCCCTTCACGAACTGCACGCCCGGCTCACCGATCGGTGCAACCAGCGCACGGATGTGATCCACCGACACGTTGCCGAGGTCCGCATCGAGGAACACGTACCAGTCGGCGCCCACCGCGCGAGTGCCGCGAAAGAGCGAGTCGCCCTTGCCCAGCACCGGCCCCAGCTCGGGCATCACCCCGGCCACATCCACGACCTGCACACCGGCATCACGCGCAACGCGCGCAGTCGCATCGACAGAACCGCCGTCGAGCACATGCGCGCTCTGCACCAGGCCGGCATCGAGCGCCTCGCGCGCCACGGCCGCGGTGCGGGCGATACCCGTCTCTTCGTTCAGCGCCGGGATCAGCAGGGCAATGTGCGTCACGACAGCGACACGTGCGCCACGAGACCGTCGATCGGGCCGCGCGGGTAGACCCCGTATGCGGGCAGCCGGTCGCGCCACTGCGACGGACAATGCTCGGGTGCAACCTCAGACAACGGCTCGAGCACGAAACGCCGCTCGGCGAAGCGCGGGTGCGGCACGATGAGTTCCTCTGAGTTGATGGTGGCATCGTCGTAGAACAGCAGGTCAAGGTCCAGCGTGCGGGGGCCCCAGCGCTCGATGCGCACGCGGTGCGCCTCGGCCTCGATCTGCAGCAGACGACGCAACAACGCATAGGGGTCGAGGTCGGTGTCGATCACCGCCACCATGTTCAGGTACGGACCCTGGTTATCGGGGCCACCCACCGGGTCCGTCTCGAACACCTGCGACTGCGCCACCACGTTCGAGAGACGCTCCAGCCCGAACCTCAGGTACGCCACGCGGTCACCCAGGTTCGAGCCCAGCGCGATGATGGCGCGGTGGCGTGCAGGGATGCGCATGTCGACACGGCTGCGCACGATGCGCACCGCCGTCGACTCCAGGTTCTCCGCAATCGGCGGGCGCAGCTTCGTGAGGCGCACGTCAGCCACCTCGACATGGTCGAACTGCAGGCACCGTTCGGCAATGCGGGTGACGAGGCGCTCGAGGAGCACGTCGCTCGAGGTGCGCACGACCTCTGCCACGGCTTCGGCGATGGCGCCGTAGTTGGCGGTGTCGACAAGGTTGTCGGTCAGGCCGGCCTCGGCAAGGTCGACCTCGAGGTCGATGTCGACCTGCACGGGCTGCTCGGCCTCGCGCTCGTGCGGCAGGACTCCGACCAACGCCATGAGACGCAGGCCGTTGACATAGATGTGGTCACGGGCCATGTCCTTCTGTCTATCTGACAAAGAGAGCCCGTGACTACGGTGGGAGCCATGACCGAGCGGATTCCCTACGACGAATTCGGCATGTTCCACGAGAACGCCGCCGAGTACGGCATCCCCTACGACCGGCCCCCGGTGGTCACGCGGGAGTCCGTCGACATGGGAGACGGCCGTCGCATGTCGGCCCTGAAGTGGGGAACCGAGCCGCCGCGCCTCGTGTTCCTGCACGGCGGTGCACAGAACGCCCACACATGGGACACCGTGGCGCTCGCGCTCGATGTCCCGTTGCTGTGCATCGACCTGCCCGGCCACGGTCACTCGGACTCTGCCGCCCCCTTCGACACGGGTGCCCTGCCGCTGCAACAGAACGCAGCCGATGTCGCGCGCACCATCACCGCACTCGCGCCGGACGCTCTCGGTGTCGTGGGCATGTCTCTCGGCGGCCTCACCACCGTTGCGCTCTCGCGTGACTTCCCGCAGCTCGTGCGCCGGATGGTGCTCGTCGACATCACACCCGGCGTGAACCAGGAGAAGACGAAGCAGATCACCGACTTCGTGAACGGGCCGGCCACGTTCCCCTCGTTCGAGGATCTGCTGCAGCGCACGATCCAGTTCAACCCCACGCGCACGGTCGAGAGCCTGCGGCGCGGCATCCTGCACAACGCCCTCCAGAAAGAGGACGGGTCATGGGTGTGGCGCTACCGGCGCGACGATGCCCCGCCGCTGCCCGAGGTCGACGGCGCCGTGCAGCGCCCCTCGACGGCGTCGCTGTGGGAGGACATCCAGCACTTCGGCAAGCCGCTCATGTTCGTGCGCGGCATGCGCCCCCAGAGCGTGGTCACCGATGACGACGAGGCCGAGCTGCGCAGGCGCGCATCGAGCGTGCGCGTCGAGCACGTGCAGGAGGCCGGGCACTCGGTGCAGGGCGACACCCCACTCGAGCTTGCTGCGCTGATCCGCGACTTCTTCGGGCTCTGACGCTCAGTCGTCGAGGTGCCCGGCGAGGAAGTCGAATGCAGCCTGTGTGATCGCCTGGTCGAACCCGACCACGAGATGGCGGTTCGCGTACACCGACTGGTAGGTCCAACCCATGCGCTTTGCCATGGTGCGGGCCGCGAACGGCGGCACGATCGGGTCACCGCGACCGATGGTCACGAACACTTTTTCGTCCTTTGCCGACGGGTCTGGCACCACCTCGCCGATGGGTCGTTGCGTGGCGGGAAGCGACCCACAGAAGGCATAGGTGAACGCCTCGGTGCCCATGTAGAAGTGGCGCGGCCTCGACTCCACATGGTCGGCAAACAACTCGGCGATGCGCCGCGACGCCGGCAGGGTCACGTTGGCACACGCATGCAGTGATGACTCGGGTGTCGGCACGGGGCCGGCCAGGGCGAGCAACTTCGTGCCGTCACCGCCGGAGGCCTCATCGATCGCCACGAAGAGCGCCTGGGGGTTGCCGTCGGCGATTGCGGCGGTGGCGGCGCGGGCGATGGTGTCGAAGTCAACGCCCTCACCCAGACGGCCGAGCCGCAGGTTGGTCTTGAACCTGCTGAGCGCCTTCGCCACGTTCGCATTCGACGGGCACGACAGATGGCTCGCGCACCAGCGCATCGCAGTCTCCACGGCCAGCTGCATCGACTGCAGCTGTCGTTCGGCCTGGCGCACCATCGAGACCGCGGGGTCCTGCGGCGAGTCGAGCACCGCAGCAGTCACACGGTCGGGGTGTGACATCACCAGGGCGGCCGCAGTGGTGGCACCGCTGCCCCACCCCATCACCGCAGTGCGCCGCAGGCCGAGTGCGTTCTGCACCGCGAGCACGTCGTCCATCTCGTCGAGCGACGACAGCAGGTTCACGTCGGTCACCTGCAGCGGCGAGTCCTGCGTTCCGCGCGCGGCGATCGCCACCAGGGTGTACCCACGGGACGCCGCACCGAGAGTGAGTGGTGCCGTTTCCACCGCCTCGCGCGCGGACACACCGAACCGCCTGTCGGGCAGCAGGATCATCGTTGGCGCAGATGATCCATCGCGCGACGTGCGCCGGTACACGGCGACCTTGATCGTGTCACCCTCCAGGTCGGAGCCGACGCGGGGAACGTCGATGCGTGCGCACTCGATGTCGCCGCACGGCAGCCACTCGACAGCGGGCAGCGAGTCCGGTGCGACCGTGTCGTCGGGCTCAGCCGATGATGTGGAGCAACCGACAAGAAGCACAGCGGCGGCAACAACCGCCCCGCACACCCGCCGGAGGTTCATCTACCTTCGTGCTGACGCTGATCGCACGCCGACCGTCACCTTCTGGGTGACGAGGAACGAATCGCCCACGACTGCCACCGCATGGAACGTGGCCGACCGGGCCCTGCCCACCGGCACCATGAACGTGGTGCCACGGCCCGATGCGACCGACTTGCCGTTGCGGTAGAGAACCACGCGTGCACCGGCAGGGGCCGAGACCACGACGCGGAACCGCTTCCCGACCACGCGCGCACTCGAGATGCGTGCCATCGGCGCCACGACCGCGGGGGTCTCGGTGCCGTAGTCCATCGACGCCGAGTCGGACTCGTTGGCATCGCCGACCGGGTCGCTGGCGTCGTCGTCACCGTCGAACGAGGCGGCCGAGGCATTCGACGACGGGCGCTGGAACAGCAGTGCGTTGATGGTCGCCGAGTTCAGGCCGGTGATCACACCGCGGGTCGCATCGGCACTGAGGCGCGAGGCGACCTCGGCCGGGGTCAATGCTCGTGCGTTGCCCAGAATGAGCGCTGCCACACCGGCAACGTGCGGAGCCGCCATCGAGGTTCCCGACATCTGCGCGAGCGCAGAGGTCGAGGAGATGCCTGCGGAGGTGATGCTGCTGCCCGGCGCGAAGATGTCGACGCACGCACCGGTGTTCGAGAACGACGACCGGGAGTCAGACGATGTGGTCGACCCGACAGTGACAGCCGCAGCCGCACTGGCTGGCGACTTCGTGCATGCGTCGGTCGATTCGTTGCCTGCGGCAACCACCACGGTGATGCCGTCGGCAACCGCGCGGTTGATTGCGTCGTTCGTGGCTGTGTCGAATGCACCGCCGAGGCTCAGGTTCGCCACGGCCGGCTGGCCCGCCACGTGGTGGTTGATCATCCAGTTGATGCCGGCGATCACGCCCGAGCTCGAACCGCTGCCCGCACAGTCGAGCACGCGCACGGGCACGATGCGTGCGGCTGTCGCGAACCCGAAGTTGGTGCCCGCGACCGTGCCGGCCACGTGCGTGCCGTGACCGTGACAGTCGTTGGTTCCGCGGCCGTCACCGATGGCGGTGTACCCGCTCACCACACGACCGGAGAACTCCGAGTGCGCCGAGGCGACCCCAGTGTCGATCACGTACACGTCGACACCCGAACCGGTCCCGGCACGCTGCAACAGGCCGTCGAGCGGCAGTGCGCGCTGGTCAGAACGGTCGAGGCCCCACGATGCGGCGTTCACGGCAGGAATGCCGGTCACGACCGGGGTGACCTCGTTGCTGGGGTCAGACGCAGGGCTGACACCCGCGGAGTTCGTGGCCGTCACCGTGAACGAGTACGCGACACCGTTCGTGAGACCGTTCACCACGCATGCAGCGACCTGCGATGCGGTGCACACCAGGCCGCCGGGCGACGAGGTGACGGTGTAGAGCGAGATCACCGCACCACCGTTGTTGACCGGAGCCGTCCAGCGCACCGACACACGTGTGTCACCGGCGGTGGCGGTCACGTTCGTCGGTGCAGACGGTGCGGTGACGGCCGAGCGCGGGGTCACCGTGACCGCAATGGATGCGGGGCTGGTGCCGATTGCATTGACTGCCTTGACCCGGACCGTGACCGGCACATCAGGCGTCATGTTCGTCAATGAGGCGCTGGTCGAGGTCGACACTCCGTCGTTCCACACGAGCCACTGGGCACCGCCGTTGACGGTGTACTCGACCACGTAGTCGGTCACCGGCGAGGTGGCACTCACTGCGCTCCACGACACGTTGACTGTCGTGGTGTTGACGGTTGCGGTCACCGACGCGGGCGGCCGCGGCAGACCCACGATCACGGGCGTGAGCGTCGTGGTGAGCGAAGGTGCGCTCGCGCCGACGGCATTCACTGCCACGACACGGAACATGTAGGCGGTGCCGGCGACAAGACCCTCGACGCGGGCCGAACGCAGCGACGCCGAGGTGGTCACGCGGTTCACCCAGGTGGCACCGTTGTCGGTCGACATCTGCACCACGTAGCCGGTGATCGGCGAGCCGCCGTTTGCCATCGGAATGCTCCACGAGAGGAAGGCCGTGTTGTTCGAGATGAAGCCACCGAAGTTGCGCGGTGCGCTCGGTGCCGCGGGCGCAAGCGGCGTGCGGTCGACGAACACGGACGGGGCGCTCTCGCCCACACTGTTCACCGCGATAACACGGAAGCGGTGCGGGACACCGCCGGCGAGACCGTTCAGCTGCAGCGAACGTGCCCACTGCGACAACAGCGCACTACGGGTCCACGTGGAGCCTTGGTTCGTCGAGTGCTCCACCAGGTAGCCGGTGATCTGGGTCCCGCCGGTGTTGATCGGATGTGACCAGTACAGGCTGGCGGAGTTGTAACCCACGTTCACCCACAGGCCACGCGGCTCGGAAGGAGCGCGAAGACCCTGCGGTGTCACCGTGGTGAGCGCATCAACGCTGGTGCCGTAGGCGTTGATCGCCCGCACGCGGATGGTGTGCGCCACATCGCCGGTGAGGTTCGTCAACGTTGCCGAAGTCATCGGAGCGTTGACACGCGTGTTGCCCACCCATGTGGTGCCACCGTCGACCGACCAGTCGATGGTGTAGGCCGTGACGGGGCTGCCGCCGTTGTCGAGCGGGGAGCTCCAGTACACGAACGCCCCGAGCAGACGCGGGACCGCGACGACATTGCGCACGGCAGTCGGTGGGTTGAACGACAGAGGAATCGCGACGACCGTGTTGCTCGGCGAACCCTGGCCGGCGATGCTCACGGCACGCACGCGGAACGAGTACGACTGGCCGGCCGTGAGCGGTGAGAGCACGGCGGTGGTCTGCGTGCTGACCGCGTCAGCGAAGGTGGTCCAGGTGACGCCTGCGTCGGTTGACTGCTCGATCACGTAGTCAGTGACAACCGTGTTGCTGGTGGCCAACGGGGCCCACCACGACAGGGTGACCCTCTCGCGGCCAACGACAGATGTCAGGAACCGGGGCGCGCCGGGCAGGCCGGGAAGCGTCGGTGTTGCAGTCACGCTCGCCGACGCCGGTCCGCTCCCCACCGAGTTGACCGGTGTCACGCGGAAGGCATACGCCGTGCCGTTCACCAGGCCGGTGACGGTGGCTGTTGCTGCGGTCGACACGCCGTCGTTGAAGACGGTCCACGAGGATGAGTTGCCGGTTGCGGTCTCGATGATGTAATCGGTGACCGGAGAACCACCGTTGAACGCGGGTGCGTTCCACGACAACACCACCGACTGGTTGCCGGCGGTTGCGCGCACGTTCGACACGGCAGACGGCGCACTGGGCGGCGCTGACTCGAACGAGGCCGAGTGGATCAACAGGTTCTGCGTTGCCGTGCCGGGGTTCGAGACGACACCGCGGGTGGCGGCGTTCAGGAGCACGCCGGTGACCTGCGCTGGTGTCGCGGAACGGTTTGCGGACAGATACAGGGCCGCAACGCCGGCCACATGCGGAGCCGCCATCGAGGTTCCCGAGAGCACCGCAGTGCGGGCAGTGCCACCGATGTAGGCGGCAGTGATGCCCTGGCCCGGCGCGAACACGTCGACACAGGTGCCCCAGTTCGAGAACCACGCACGGGAGTCGGTCTGGGTCGACGCGGCGACAGTGATTGCCGCGGGTGCGCTGGCTGGCGACCTGGTGCAGGCATCGGAGTTCTCGTTGCCTGCTGCGACCACATAGGTGATCCCGTCGGCCACGCCACGGGCAACCGCTGCGTTCACAGCAGAGCTCGCGCCTCCGCCAAGGCTCATGTTGGCCACCGCGGGCACACCAGCCTGGTGGTGGGCGATGGTCCAGTCGATGCCGGCGATCACACCGGAGAACGAACCGCTCCCCGCGCAGCTCAGCACACGCACCGGCACGATGGTGGCGAGCTTCGCCACACCGAAGACCGTGCCCGCAACCGTGCCGGCAACGTGCGTGCCGTGACCGTTGCAGTCATCGCTGCCGCGACCGTCGGTGATCGAGGTGAAGCCGTTCACGACACGACCGGTGAACTCAGAGTGGGCCGAGAACACGCCGGAGTCGATGATGTAGGCGGTGACACCCTGCCCGGAGTTCGGGTAGTTGTAGGTCGAGTTGAGGGGCAACGAACGCTGGTCGATGCGGTCGAGACCCCACGTTGCGTTGTTCTGCGAGTTGTTCACCGACACCACGCGGTCGGGCTCGATGCCGATCACGTTCGGGTTGTTCGAGATCTGCTCGAGCTCGTCGGGCGACAGGTCGGCCACGAATCCGTCGATGGCGTTCGAGAACACCGCAAGCACGCCGCTCGACACGTTGTTGGCGGCGACTGATGCCGCAACCGACGACGAGAAGCGAACGATATAGCGACCCGGGATCACGTCACCGTTGTCGAGACTGTCGCTGTCGACCTGCAGACCGGTGACAACTTCTGTGGGGGCATCGCTGAGCGAGATCTCGCGCTCGGGAGAGATGGCGCGGATGTCGGAGTCGCCCGCCAGAGCCGCGGCCTGGGCCGGGGTCAGGGACTTCACCTCGACGGAGCCGTCCCTCTCCACCACCACATAGTCCACCTGGTTCGACGCACTCGCCGATGTCGGTGCCACCACGGCCAGGGCAACCACGACCGAGAGGGCGACAGAAAGGGAGCGACGAACTTTTCTCACGGGATAATCCTACCCAATGGCTCGGACGCAGTTGAACCGATGGTTCAGGGGTCACACGGCCGGTTTCGTGGTGCTACACCGCGAAAATGGCGACCAGAACCGGGGTGATGACCAATCCGGGGAGCAGTGACCCGAGCCTGATTCTCTTTATCTCCAGCAGGTTCAGCCCGATCGCGAGCACACAGAACCCCCCGGCGGCAAAGAGTTCGGTTCTCATGCGGTCGTCGAGCAGCGAGTCGATGCCCGTGCCACCCAGGGTGAGCAGGCCCTGGACCACGAAGACGCTGACCGCGCTGAAGGCCGCGCCGATGCCGTAGGCCGCCACGAAGATGATCGACATGAAGCCGTCGAGCGTGCCCTTGATGATGTAGAGCTGCGGCGTCTTGCCGCTCGCATCCTCGATGGCGCCGAGAATCGTCATGGGGCCGACACAGAACAACAAGGTGGCCGTCACGAAACCCTTCACGAAGGTCCCCTCGTCGCCTTCCTTTGCGAACCTGCGCTTCAACCATGCGCCGAGACCCTCGAGGCGCTCCTCGATGCGCAGCAGCTCCCCCACGATCGCCCCGAGCACCATGCCCACCAGGGGGAACACCAGGTTGTGCGTGTCCATGATGTTGTCGATGCCCATGAACAGTGTCGCGATGCCGATGACCTGCACCACGATGGTGCGGATGTTCTCGGGAATGCGGTGACCGATGAAGTACCCGACGGACCCGCCGACCAGAACTGTCGCCGTGTTTATCAGTGTCCCTGCGCCGCGCACGGGAGCCACGCTAGCCAGCCGCACGGCGCTCGGTATCGTCGTTGCGTGGCGTTGATCGAACTCGCGAACGGAAGCATCACCGCGACAGTCGATCTCGATGCGGGCGGGCGCATCGCCTCTCTCGAGACGAACGGACACGAGGTGCTGGTCACCGGCGCACGCGGCGCCTACGACTGGGGGATGTACGCAATGGTTCCCTATGCAGGGCGTGTGCGCGACGCGCGGTTCGTGTTCGACGGGCGCGAGCACCGCCTCCCTGCGGTCACCGACGGGCATGCTCTGCACGGCACCGTGCTGCACGAGCGCTGGCTGTGCGACTCACGCACCGACACCGAAGCGCGGTTGTCGGTGGACCTCGGCCCGTCGTGGCCGTTCCGCGGCAGGTGCACGCACCATGTGTCGGTGCTGCCGGACCGGTTGCGGTGCGTGCTCGAGGTGCACGCAACCGACACCATGCCGGCCCAGCTCGGGTGGCACCCGTGGTTCCGCACACCGCAAGAGGTCAGCGCCGATTTCAACGCGATGCTGCGTCGCGGCGACGACGGCATCACCACCACCCAGCGCACGGCCCCTGCCCCACCGCCCGTTGACGACTGCTTCCTCGAGCCGAATGCCTGGCCACGCGTGACCGGCGCAGGTGGGGTCATCGAGATCGCGAGCGACTGCCCGTTCTGGGTGCGCTACGACGCGCCGTTCGGCGACGTGTGCATCGAACCGCAGTCCGGCCCGCCGAACGGCCTGAACGATGCGCAACTGGTGATCGAAGCGGGCGCGTCGTTCAAACGGTGGATGGAACTGCGGATCGTCGGCTGAGTCAGGCCCACGCGGCGCGCATGCGCCGCAGTGCGGCGGTGCGGATGTCGTTCCAGGTTCCGCCCACCACGTTGCGCACGGTGCCGAGCGAGGGCACCTTCTCGCTGCCGTTCACGGTCGCGCGCCACACATCGAACTGGTGACTCGCGCCCCGGTAGGTGTCCTCGCGCAGGAAACGCTCGACATACCCGAGCAGGTCGTCGCTCGACCATGTGCGCTCGTAGTTCTTGCGCAACGGCTCGCCGCTCGCGACCCCCACCTCGGCACACGCGGCAGTCCACGAACCGAACAGCTGCACGATGCGCGCCACGCTCGGGCCCTTCACGCGTCCGTTGCGCAGCAGCGTGGTGTAGTTCTGGTGGCTCAACGGCGCGACCAGCAGGTTCGCCGCCTGCATCGCGGCACGCGCCCTCTCGCGTGTTGCCGCCGTGGTCGCAGATTCGACCCGTTCGGTCGGGGCCACCAGCTCGCTCTCGTCGAGGATCAACCAGTCGACCGGCCGCGCGGCGAGGGTTGCATCGTCGACCGACACATCCAGGGCAGAGGCGATCTCGGCGACAGTGGCACCGGGATGCCCCGACAGGAACCCCGCGATCGACCGGGTGAGTTCCGAACGCACCTCGGCCTTCGTGGGAGACCGACGCACGCGGGGCTTCCGCACCGCACTTGCAGCACCGGTTGCACCGTCATGCGTGCCCGGGAAGCGCACGACCCACTCGCCGAGAGCCTGCACGTGACGCCGCTCGACAGTGCCGTCGACAGCGACGAGGTTCAGCTCGCCCAGCAGCCACGCGAGCGATTCAGGAAGGTCAACAAGTGCAAGTCGTTCCGACACGGCGCTAGACGGTACCCGACGTTTCGCACGGTGCCATGTAGCGAATAGAGTCTCGGCTACAACGCACGCGGGGGGTCGCGAGATGACGATTGAACTGAACCACGAGTGGCCGTCATTCCTGCCGGCCGACGACCAGCACCCGTACCGCACCGGTGCCTGGCGCCCGCAGACACGCGAGTGGACCGCCACGGACATGAAGATCACCGGCGAGATCCCCGCAGACCTGAACGGCGTGTACCTGCGCAACACCGAGAACCCGTTGGTGCCCGCTCTCGAGCGCTACCACCCGTTCGACGGCGACGGCATGATCCATGCGATCTCGTTCCGCGAGGGTCACGTGGAGTACCGCAACCGTTTCGTGCGCACCGAAGGGCTCGCCGCCGAGATCGAGGCCGGTGCGCCGCAGTGGGCGGGGCTTGCCGAGTCGCCGCTCAAGTCGCCACGACAGGACGGATGGGGTGCACGCACGCGCATGAAGGATGCGAGCAGCACCGATGTCGTCGTGCACAACGGCGTTGCGCTCACGAGCTTCTACCAGTGCGGTGACCTGTACCAGATGAACCCCGTCACCCTCGAGGACGAGGGCCGCGCCACATGGAACGGGGCGTTCCCTGACTGCGGCGTGTCTGCGCACACGAAGGTCGACGAGAGCACGGGCGAGTTGTTGTTCTTCAACTACCAGACCGAGTACCCGTACATGCACTACGGCGTGCTGTCCGCCACCGGCGATCTCGCGCACTACACGCCGGTGCCGCTGCCCGGCCCGCGACTCCCCCACGACATGACCTTCACCACGAACTACTCGATCCTGAACGACTGCCCGCTGTTCTGGAACGAGGACCTCATCTCGAAGGGCGTGTACGCCACGAAGTTCCACCGCGACATGCCGACGCGTCTCGGTGTCATCCCCCGTTACGGCACGGAGAAGGACATCAAGTGGTTCGAGTGCGACGCCACCTACGTGCTGCACTGGATCAACGCCTACGAAGAGGGCGACGAGATCGTGATCGACGGCTACTTCCAGTTCGACCCGTCTCCGTCGTTGCCTCCTGACGCATCGATGGAGCAACGGCTGTTCCGTTTCCTCGACCTGTACGCACTGCAGAGCCGCCCGTACCGGTGGCGGCTCAACATGCGCACCGGCCAGGTGAATGAGGGCCCGCTGTCGGACACCATCACAGAGTTCGGAATGATGAACGGGCGCTTCGGCGGCCACCGTTACGAGTGGGTGTACAGCACCATCCCGGCAGAAGGTTGGTTCGGGTTCGAGGGGATCATAAAGCACAACGTGCAGACCGGCAGCGAAGAGTCATTCCGACTGCCGACAGGTGTGTACGCGAGCGAGACGGTGTTCGCACCGAAGCCGGTGCAGCGCAGTGAGGACGACGGCTATCTGGTGACCTACACCATGGATGTCGTCAACGATGCGAGCCACTGCATGGTGTTCGACGCCATGAACCTCAGCGATGGGCCGATCGCCACCATCGAGCTGCCCGAGCGGATCAGCAGCGGCACCCACTCGTTCTGGGCGGACGCATCGACGCTCTCGCCCCGCGGCTGACGCCGAACGCGACAGACTGCGGCACCCGTTACTCAGCTAGGGGTAGTAGTACACCGCCACCACAACGTGGCCGGCGGGCACGACACCGTCCGGCTGCACCATGCGGTTGTCCGAGAGTTCTTTTTCGTCCGAGATGAGAACACCCACGGCCTTGCTCGAGTCGATGCCGTCAACGAAGAACTGGCCCGCTTTCGTGGGGTCGGTCTCGTCGCCGGCGGAGTACCGCAGCCCCTTCGAGCGCAGGCTCGCCGAGACAGAACGGAACGCGCTCGACACCGGACCCTGCACCGCGAAGAACTCGGCGTACATGTCGACCGGCTCGACACCGAAGTACGAGTTCATGATGGCCCCGTCAAGTGGCGTTCCCGTGATGCTCACGGAGTCCTTCCACCATGACGGTCGTTCCATCGGCACGTCGGGGTCGCACTTGGTGCCGTTGCGGGGCAACTTGTTCAGTGCGAACAGATCGCTGGCGATCTTGTCGATGCACTTCGACACCAGCACCTGACCGTGCCCCTCGCCGGTGAACTCGACAAGGCGGGCGTTCTCGCCCATTCTGCTGGTGAGTTTCTGTGCCCAACGGAACGGTGTGGCGGGGTCGTTCTTGCCGCCGATGACGACGACAGGAGCAGAACCCGAGTAGTTCACCTCAACGAGCTCGGGTGTGCCGAAGACCTTCTCGCACGCGGGATCCTCGAAGTCACTTGCCTCGAGGTTGCGGTAGTACCACGGTGCGGCAGCCTTCAGCTTCTTCACGAACGCCTCGGCATCCTCGGGCATCTGGCGACCCATGCCGCTCGCACACTGGATCACGTAGAACGAGTCGCTCTGCGATGCGTAGGTGCCGTCTTCCGATCTGGCGTTGTAGCTGTCAGCAAGACTGAGCAACCCCGTGCCGTCGCCCTTGCCAGCAGATGCAAGTGCCTGGCCGAGGAATGCCCATGCCGACTCCGCATACAGGGCAGTCTTGGTGGCAGTGTCCATCACCTCGTGGTTCACGTCGCGCTTGCCTTCCACGATGGACTCCTTGTCAAGTCTGTCGTACAGCGCCATCCAGCCGGCGCGCACATCGTCGGAATGGAATGCGCACACCGACTCGTTGGTCTCGCACCATTTCACCCAGTTCGCGAAAGCCTTGTCGAACCCGACTGCCTGCGTGGTGTAGCGCTGCTCGATCGTGTCACCGGCCGGGTCGAAGGCGCTGTCGAGGATCATGGCGGCAACTCGGTCCGGGAACAACGTTGCGTACACGCCACCGAGATAAGTGCCGTAGGAGATGCCCAGGTAGTGCATCTTCTCGAACCCCATGCTCGCCCGGATGAGGTCCATGTCACGAGCTGCGTTCTCGGTGGAGAAGTTGCGCAGCGACTCACCGTGCTTGTCTCCGCATGCGGTGTCGAACCTCTCGGACTCCGCGTCGAGCTTCTCCTCTTCCGGCGTGTCGGGCGTGGTGTCGAGATACAGGAACTGGTCGAGTTCCTTGTCGGTCATGCAGCGGATCGCGCCCGACCGGTCGACACCGCGCGGGTCGAAGCCGACAATGTCGAACTGCTCGAGATTCAGGTCGACCGACAGGTCGTCGCCGTTGCGCGCGACATAGTCAAACCCCGAACCACCCGGGCCACCCGGGTTCGTGAGCACGATGCCCTTGGCCTTGCCCTCTGTGGCAGGGAAACGCACGAGGCTGATGGTGAGGGTCTTGCCATCGGTCTCGCGGTAGTCAGCCGGAACCTTGATGGTCGCGCACTCGAAGGGGTCCCTGGGGGCGTCTTCGCCCTTGCAGTCCCCCCATTTGATGGCCTTTTCGAAGGAACCGACATCGCCAACTGCCCCGCCGGAGCAGGCCGCGAGAAACAGGCCGAGGGCCGCCACGAGCGGGGCGGCGATGGATCGAACAGGCTGCTTCACTGGGTACCTCTTATCTAGGGGCGTTTTCTCCGTTGCTATCACACGGGTCTGTCGGATTCCATTCTTTGTAATTCTGACTGGATTTGTCGGGAATTGGATAACCTGCCTAGTCACTATGCAGTTCCCCGTCAACCTGAACCTGGTCGGTCGGCCCGTGTTGGTCGTGGGCGGCGGACGCATCGCGTACCGCAAGGTGCAGCAGTTGCTCGCCGCCGGCGGGGATGTGACGGTGATCGCACCGCAGATCATCGATGAGTTCTCAGACCTGCCGGTCACTCTCGTGCACCGTTCCTACGAACACGGTGACGCGGCCCGGTTCCGCCTTGTCATCACCGCCACCGGTGACACCGAGGTCGACCAGCGCATCTACGACGAGTGCGAGGAGCGCGGAATCTGGATCAACTCAGCCGACGACCCGGAGCGCTGCGCGTTCACCCTGCCCGCTGCGTTCCGTCGCGGATCACTGATGGTCACTGTGTCGACCGGCGGCGCCAGCCCGGCGCTCGCATCATGGATGCGCTCGCATCTCGAGCTCGCCATCGGCCCCGAGTTCGCAGACGTGGTGTCGCGACTCGCAATCGAGCGTGCGCGCATCCACGCAGAAGGCATGTCGACGGAGGACGTCGACTGGCAGCCGATCATCGCCAACGTGTTCGCAGAGATGGGCATGGGTTGCCCGGTTGCACGCGAACCCCGTCTCGAGGCAGAGGTCGCGTCATGACCGTGCATCTGGTCGGGGCGGGCCCCGGTGACCCGGAACTTCTCACCGTCAGGGCCGCACGGTTGATCGCCGAGGCCGATGTGATCGTGCACGACTACCTGTCGAACGACGAGATCCTCACGTGGGCAAAGCCGGGCACCGAATTCATCGATGTGGGCAAGAAGCCGGGCAACCCCACCCCGCAGGACCTCATAAACACTCTTCTCGTGCACCTCGGTTCGCAGGGCCGCACGGTGGTGCGACTGAAGGGCGGCGACCCGTTCGTGTTCGGTCGCGGCGGCGAGGAAGCACAGGCACTGATGGAAGCCGGCATCCCGTTCACCGTCGTGCCGGGCATCACGAGCGCCGTCGGGGTTCCGGCCGCAGCGGGCATCCCCGTCACGCACCGCAATGTCTCCCCCGCGTTCACGGTGGTGACCGGGCACCGTGAATCAGGCGGCTCGTCTGCAATCGAATGGGAAGCACTGGCCCGCGTCGGCGGAACGATCGTGATCCTGATGGGCGTGGCCGAGCGCGCAGTGATCGCCGCACGCTTGATGCAGGGGGGCCTCTCCCCCGAGACCCCCGTTGCCGCGATCCGGTGGGGCACGCGCGCCGAGCAGGAGACCGTGCGCACGACGCTCGGCGAGCTGCACTCGGCACCGCTGAAGGCCCCGAGCACGATCGTCATCGGTGCCGTGGCCGCGTACGAGTTCGTCGACCCCACCCGGTTCACACACACGACGGCAGGTGAATGATGCGCCGCTCGATCGATGTCGTGAACCTGGATCTCGGCGAGATTCCCGACGGTCTCGACGATGTCACTCCCCTGTCGTGGACAATCGCCGTCAGCGATGACTACGACGATGCCGAACCGCGCGTGCAGCTCACAGTCGAGCGCATCGGCGAGGCCGGCGAGGGTCTCGTTGCCCATCTCTCACCCAACAACGCACGCCGCCTGCGGCGCGCAATCGCAGATGCCCTCCGCGAGGTGGGCGAACCAACGGAATAGGACACACACATGAGCACACCGGTGATCAAGACCAATCCTTCCATCGCCCCGGCACCGTTCCCGCGCGATCTGTACCAGGAACAGATCCGCGACATCGAGCGGTTCGAGAAGGCGATCGCCCAGTACCTGAACGGCGAGATCGGCGAGGACGTGTTCCGTGTGATGCGCCTGAACAACGGCATCTACGGACAGCGCCAGGGCGGCACGAACCAGATGGTGCGCATCAAGCTGCCTGCCGGTTCGATCAGGCCCGAGCAGTTCGACGTGATGGCCGACCTCGCGGTCGAGTTCTCGCGCGGCTGGGGCCACATCACCACGCGCCAGAACATCCAGTTCCACTACGTGCAGCTGCAGCGCGTGCCCGACCTTCTGCGCCGTCTCGCCGATGTGGGCCTCACCTCGCGCGAGGCGTGCGGCGACACCGTGCGCAACGTGATGGCATGCCACCTTGCAGGTGCGTGCCCCTACGAGAAGGTCGACGTGACCCCGTGGGCCGAGGCAGTGTTCCGCCACTTCGTGCGCAACCCGCTCGGTCAGCGTCTGCCGCGCAAGTTCAAGGTGAACTTCTCGGGTTGCTCCACCGACTGCGGACAGGCCATGTTCAACGACGTGGGTGTGGTCGCCACCGTGCGCGAGCACGAGGACGGCAGCATCGAACCCGGGTTCCGCGTGTACATCGCCGGCGGTCTCGGCGCCACGCCGCACCCCGCTCTCGCGCTCGAGGAGTTCACCACGCGCGAGGAACTGCTGCCCACCATCGAGGCAGTGCTGCGCGTGTTCGAGCAGACGGGCAACCGCGACAACAAGCTGCGCGCGCGCCTCAAGTGGGTCGTTGACCAGCTCGGCATCGACGAGGTGCGTCGGCGCGTCATAAAGATCCGCCACACCCTGCCCGCATCGAGCACATGGCCCGGTGGCATCCCGCCGGAGGTCGTGGCTGCGGGCGACGCCCCCGCAGGCCGTGCCACCGAGGGTGAGATCACCCAGATCGGTCAGGGCGTGCGAGTGGAACTGTCCTCGAGCGACCCGTTCCGTCGCTGGGAGAACGCAAGCATCATCCGCGGCGCAGCGAACGGCACCGTGTCCGTGATCGCCTATGCCGCTCTCGGTGACATCACCGCGGAGCAGTTCCGCGGTCTTGCACGCATCCAGCGCCACTTCCAGAGCGACGTGCGCCTCAGCAACCGCCAGAACGTGGTGTTCCGTGGCATCCACCCCGACCACGTGCGCGACCTGTACGACATGCTGAACGAGATCGGCATGGCAAAGCCCGGTGCCGAGCTCGCGCGCGACGTGGTCGCCTGCCCCGGTGCCGACACGTGCAACATCGCGGTCACGCAGTCGCGCGGCCTTGCGAACGCAATCGGCGAGCGCCTCGAGGAAGAGGGCCTTGCCGAGGTCGGCGGCGTGCGCATCAATATCTCGGGTTGCACCAACAGCTGCGGCCAGCACCATGCGAGCGACATCGGCTTCTTCGGTGCCGAGCGTCGTGCGCACGGCAAGTCACTCCCGGGCTACCAGATGCTCCTGGGCGGCTACGTCGGCGAGGAGCAGATCCACTTCGGCGAGAAGGCCCTGCGCCTTCCCGCAAAGAACGCACCCGAGGGTGCCGCACGCGTGATCCGCAGGTTCGCCGAGGAGCGTGGCGCTGGCGAGACCTTCCAGGCATGGCTGGCCCGCGTGGGCGGTCCGACAGCCGTGGCAGACGGTCTGCGCGACCTCGACAACATCCCCGAGCCCGACGCCGCACCCGACTTCTTCATCGACTACGGCGAGACCGGCCCGTTCACGGGCGAGGTCGGCGACTCGGAGTGCGCTGTCTGACCCTGCGCTGGCAGAATGAACCCGCATGAGCGGGGGCAGCCGGGTCGTTGACCACATCTTCAACGAATCCACCAGTGTCGTGCTCGCAGAGCGCGACGGAATCCCGTTCGTCGCCTACCTCGGCGCGTCACTCGGCGACGTGGTCATCGAAGACGACATCGTGCCGCGCGGTGTCACCGGCGGCAGGCTCGACCGCGAGATTGTCCCGGCTCTGATCCCTCTCCCTGCCCACGGGTGGGTCGGCCTGCCGGGACTCCAGGTGAGCCGCAGAGGGGTCACCCTTCCCCTCGACCTTCGCATCGTGGACCAACAGAGCCTCGACAACGGAGCATCCCGTGTGTTCACGATGAACGACGCGGCACACGAGGTGACCGTGCAGGTGGTGCTGGCCCTGACCCCACAGAACGTGGTCACGGTGTCCGCACGCGTGTCGAACCGGGGCACGGACCCGTTGTCAGTGGATGCACTGCACGTGTGCATCCCCGTGGGAGGCCATGCCGGCGAGATCATGACACTGGGCGGACGCCACGCGATGGAAGCGGTGCAGCAACGAACGCCGTGGGAGCGCACACGACAGTTCGTGGAGAACCGCACGGGGCGCACGTCGCACGAACAACTCGGCGTGGTCTTTGCCGGCACGACCGGTTTCTCCGAGCAACGGGGCGATGTGTGGGGGCTGCACCTCGCGCACAGCGGCAACTTCCGCATCGTGTGCGACGCACTCAGCGAGACACTCCGCACCCTGCACGCGGGCGAATTGCTGCAGCCCGGCGAGCTCGTGCTGCAGCCGGGTGAGTCCCACACCGCACCGGACGTCATCGTGTCGTTCTCCGCACACGGGTTGACCCCTGCCTCGCAGAACTTCCACGCACACGTGCGCTCGTTCGCCGCCACCGCACACCGACCGGTGGTGCTGAACACGTGGGAGGCCGTGTACTTCGATCATGACCTTGACACGCTGCGGTCCCTCGCCACGGTCGCGGCCGACGTCGGCATCGAGAGATTCGTGCTCGACGACGGATGGTTCCACGGCCGGCGGAACGACACCGCAGGACTGGGTGACTGGTGGGTCGACGAATCGGTGTGGCCGCACGGTCTCGAACCGATCATCTCGCACGTGCGCAGTCTCGGGATGGACTTCGGTCTGTGGTTCGAACCCGAGATGGTGAACCCCGACAGCGACCTGCACCGCGCGCACCCCGACTGGGCACTCGACGGCACGCTGGCCGACCCGCTGCTCGGCCGCAACCAACTGGTGCTCGACCTGTCGAATGCACACGTGCGCGACTATCTGTTCGACAGGATCCACGCTCTCCTTGCGAACCACGACATCGCCTACGTGAAGTGGGACCACAACCGTCCGCTCGTGGGCGGTGCGTCGCACCACCAGAACCGCGGCTTCTGCTCTCTTCTCGACCGACTCACCACAGCCCACCCCGATGTCCAGTTCGAGTCGTGCGCATCGGGCGGCGGCCGCATCGACATGGGTGTCGCACGGTGGGTGAAGCGGTTCTGGGCGAGTGATTCGATCGATGCCCTTGACCGGCTCGAGATCCAGAAGGGTCTCACCACGTTCATGCCGCCCGAGATGCTCGGCAGCCACATCGGCTCACCCACGTGCCACACCACCGGGCGCAAGCACGCACTGTCCTTCCGCGCCTCCACCGCCATGTTCGGGTGGATGGGGGTCGAGTGGAACCTGCTCAACCTCACCGACAAGGAACGCGACGGCCTGCGCAATGCGGTCGAGATGCACAAGGAACACCGTGAGCTCCTGCATGCATCCGACTTCATCCGCGTCGACCATCCGGATCCCACCGTCGACATCCGCGGGGTCTTCGACACGGAGACCTCGTACGGGCTCTTCTCCGTGTCGCGTCTTCGCAGCGGGCCGAGCAACCACTCCGCACCGATACGGCTTCCGTTGCCGACCGACCGCGAGTACGCACTCGGGATCGAGCTTCTCGGGTCGCCGCGCTGGGCTCTTCACCGCGCCCTGCCCGACTGGGTTGCCAAGGGAGGGCTGTTCGTCGAGGGGTCGGTGCTCGCGAACATCGGCCTGCCGATGCCGTCACTGCTGCCCGAGTCGTCGTTCCTCATCCACGTGGGGCAGGTGATGTACCGATGACACGCGAGACGCGCACCGACCCGCACACCGGCACCGTGGTGCACATCGTGGCGGCACGGCAGTCACGGCCGAACCTGCCCGGCACGGACTGCCCGTTCTGCGTGGGAGGTCTCGAGGCGCCCGATCCGTACGCCACGAAGTCCTTCCCGAACAGATGGCCCGCCCTCGACGACGGCTACTGCGAGGTGGTGCTCTACTCCCCCGACCATGACGCATCGTTCGCCACACTCAGCCACGACGAGATCGTCGGGATCATCACGTTGTGGGCAGAACGCACCACTGCGTTGCGTGCACTGCCGAAGGGCGAGTGCGTGGTGGTGTTCGAGAACCGTGGCGCAGAGATCGGTGCCACGATCCAGCACCCGCACGGCCAGATCTATGCGTTCGACCATGTTCCGCGCCGCACGGCAGACCTGCTGAACGCAGCATGGGAACCGGAGAAAGACCCGGGTGACCGCCTCATCATGGAACATGACGGATGGCGGGCATGGACCGAGCATGCCTCGATACACCCCGTGTCGATCCGGGTGGCGCCGGTGCAACGCGTGCCCGACCTGCCGTCGATGACTGCGCGCGACATCGATGCGGCAGCCCACGTGATGCGCACGGTGACCGGTGCCCTGAACGGCATCTTCGACGCCGAACCTCCGTACATGATGTGGTGGAACCAGGCACCGCGCACGGCGCACGACTGGCCGCCGGCATGGCTGAACCTCGAGCTCGTGTCTCCGTGGCGCGCCACGGGTGTGCCGCGCTACGTCGCCGGTGTCGAGATCGCAACCGGTGAGTACTTCAACCCGGTCGACCCTGCGTCGGTCGCAGAGCGCATGCGCGCGGTGATCACCGCATGAGAACCCGCGCACCCGGTCGGGTGAACCTGATCGGCGACCACACCGACTACACGGGCGGGCTCGTGTTCCCCATGGCCATCGACCGCTGGACCACCTTCGAGGGCAGCGAGGCAGACGGCACCGTCACCGTCGAGTCGCGCAACGTGGAGGGCACGGTTCATTTCGCGATCGGCGCACCCTTCGACCCCGGCATGCAGCCGTCGTGGGGTCGTTACGTGGCCGCAGTGGCGTCAGTCGTGAATCCCCTGCACGGGATCACGGGCACGGTGGGGTCCGACGTGCCGGTGGGCGCGGGGTTGTCGTCGAGCGCGGCACTCGAGCTGTGCCTGGCCCACGCGCTGAACCACGACATCTCCCCTCTCTCGCTCGCCCTGCTCATGCAACAGGCCGAGCGCATGGCCACGGGCGTGCCCACGGGGATCATGGACCAGTTGTGCATCGCGACCGCACGCGAGGGCACCGGGACACTCATCGACTGCGGCACGTTCCACGTCACGCACGTGCCGATCCCCGATGACGTGGAGATCGTGGTCCGCTTCGTGGCGCACCGCACCCTCGAGGGGTCCGGCTACTCGGATCGTGTGCGCGAGTGTGCCGAAGCCGAATCGGCGATCGGCCCCCTGCGCGATGCCGACCCTGCCGCGGTTGCAGAGATCGCCGACCCGGTGGCGGCACGGCGTGCACGACATGTCGTGTCGGAGAACCGCCGCGTGCTCGAGTTCACCCGGGCCCTCACGCACGGCGACCTTCGCGAGGCGGGGCGGTTGATGCGCGAGAGCCACGCGAGCCTGTCGCACGACTTCGAGGTGTCGACCCCGCAGATGGACTCCGTCGTCGAGGAGGCATGTGCAACACGTGGCGTGCACGGGGCCCGCATGACAGGCGGCGGTTTCGGTGGCTGCATCGTTGCGCTGTGCGAACCCGGCACCGGGCTCCCCGGGTGGCGCGTACGCCCGGTGGGCGCCGCCGAACGCATCGACTGATCGGTTACCGCTGCGACACCACGTACGCAAAGCGGTACGTGCCCGCGGCGATGCGGTACTTCTCCAACGTGTCGGGACCGCAGCTCGCAGTTCCGAGACCCCGGTGTGCAATGTCGAGATGCACCGTGAGACCACGGTTGCGCTTCAGTTCGGTGCGGTCGTGCGCGGCATGCAGGTCGTGCGCGGTGTGGTGCACCGCACTCATGTGGAGCAGGCACCCGTCGGCATCGATGCGCAGCACATCGCCCGTGCGGGGGTCGACGAGTTCCATCCACCTGCATTCGGTGCGCAGGCCGAATTCCTGCGGCACGAGGTACGGCAGTTCGTCGGGCCCGTGCTCCCACACCCCGACCGTGGCCGATGCGTTGCGGTCCGGGTAGTTCTCGTGCGGCCCGCGGCCGTGGTACCTCACACGGGTGAACCGTGGCGGCACATCGAACGTGACCCCCACGCGCGGAAGATCCGCGAGTGGATCAGGCACCGTCACCGTGTGCTCGTAGCGCACCGAACCGTCGGCACGTGCGTTGACACGCGTGGTGCTCGGCACTGCATCGGCGTCATCGGTGGGCAGCCCCTGCGACAACCAGCGCTGCAGTGACCGGCCGAACCCGTTCCACAGGTGCGGCATCATCTTGAAACCGTCGTTGTCGGTGGCCGCCCGCCACACCGTGACACGGGGCGACACCGGTGGTGCTGCGTGCTTCGTGCTTCCCACGGGCACGCGAGCGGGGCGTGACGATGAGAGAACCACCTGGTCCCACGCCACCACATGACCCTTCGGGGCCCAGGCAGTTGCGGCTGCCAGCGACCACTGCACGGTGAGGAAGGCCTCGCGTGCGCCCTTCGGTGCGCGCACCGGCATCGGCACGGTGACCACAGAATCGGGCTTGCACGCGGGAACACGCAGGTTCCCCGTGCGCCGCACCTCGCCGTCGACGATCAGCGTCCATGTGGCCACGTACGGGTCGAGCCCGGTGAACCACTGCCGGTTGCGCACCGACAGAGACTCCACGCCGTTTCGCTTCGTGCGTCTCACCTGCACGGGTCTGTGCACCCACGCCACCTCGCGCATCGCCGGGTGCGGAACGAGGTCAGAGTGCATCAGGCCGTCGGCCACGAAGTTGCCGTCGTTCGGCACGTCACCGAACTGGCCTCCGAACGCGAACCGGCTCCCGCCGCCCGGCAGACGCTGTGTGATGCCGTGGTCCTTCCACTCCCAGATGAACCCGCCCTGCAGACCGGGGGTGTTCTCGAACGCCTGCCAGTAGTCGGCAAGCGAGCCGTTCGAGTTGCCCATGGCGTGGCTGTACTCGCACATGATCAACGGGCGCTTGCCCGCACTCGACTTCCCGTACTGCACGATCGCATCGATGGTCGCGTACATCGGGCACACCACGTCGGTCGCCGCATGTGCCGCATCCCACCCCGCGTGGAAGACCGCGCCCTCGTAGTGCACGAGCCGTGTCGGGTCGACCGACCGGATCCATGCCGCGGCAGCGTCATGCACCGCGCCGTAGCCGGCCTCGTTGCCGAGCGACCACATGATGATGCTGGGGTGGTTCCGGTCACGCTCGACCATGCGCGTGATGCGCGACATCCAGGTGTCGCGGTAGCGCGGGTCGTGGCACAGGCTCGTGTTCCATGCATGCGCCTCGGCATTCGCCTCGTCGACCACGTACAGACCCAGCTCGTCGCACAGGTCAAGGAACCGCGAATCATTCGGGTAGTGCGAGCACCGCACTGCGTTCACGTTGTGGCGCTTCATCGCCACGAGATCGGCGCGCATGTCGTCGACCGAGACCGCCTTGCCGCGGTCGGGGTGGTGGTCGTGGCGGTTCACGCCCCGGATCATCACGCGCTTGCCGTTCACCAGCACTGCGTTGCCCCTGCGTTCGACCGAGCGGAACCCCGTGACCACCGCGTGCACCTCGCGCACCTCGCCACCCGGGTCGACGAGCTCGCACACCACGCGGTAGCGACGCGGGTTCTCGGCGCTCCACAGATCGACACCGGGAACATCCCAGTCGCGGAAACGCACAATGTGTCCCTCGAACACGTACGGCACGTCGAACCACGCGACCTCGCCCGTGCGCACCGCACCGATGCGCCTGCCCGCCATTGTCTCGATGCGGGCGCGCACAGTCCAGCCGCGCGACAGAGGTGCGTCGACCGGAGCGCTCAGGTGCACATCAACAGCCAGGCGACCGCACGTGCTCGACACGACACCTGCATCCACCCGCACGTCATTGACGCCCACCGCCGCGCGGGAGCACAGGTACACCTCGCGGTGCAGGCCGGCCATCCACCACTGGTCCTGGTCCTCCAGATGGCTCTGAGCAGAGTAACGACACACGACCACTGCGAGGTCGTTGCGACCCTTGACCAGGTGCGCACTGATGTCGTACTCGCTCGGCAGACGACTGTCGGTGCCGTAGCCCACGAACTCACCGTTCAGGTACACCATGTGAATGCTCTCTGCGCCACCGATGTGCAGGACCGTGCGGCGGCTCTTCCACTTCGCCGGAACAGTGAACGACGTGCGGTGCACCGCGGTTGCGACCGTCGGCGGCAGTGACGGCGGCCGTCCGGTCCACGGCATCTGCACGTTCGTGTAATGGGGATGATCACCGAGACCGGCGAGGGTCCAGTTGCCCGGCACGGTGATCGATGACCACTTCGAGGTGTCGGCCGTCAACGATGCCGGGGTCACCTGTGACACGTCGGCGAACCGCTTGATGCTCCATCTGCCGTCGAGCGTCCGGAACCACGGGCTGCGCTCGCGTTCACCGGACCGTGCGGCAGCGATGTCGGCATACGGCACGGGCAGGGTGGTCATCGGCAGACGGTTGATGCTCACGACCGCAGGGTCGGCCCACGGCGCCATGTTCCCGATGATGGGCAAGACCATTGCGACATCATCCCATATGCCGCAGCAACTACCGTCGTCTGCGTGAGATTCCCGTTCGGTTCCCGCACCACACCCGCACGGACATGACCGCCCCGTTCAACACCGACGGTGGCATCCACCGCATCCCCGTCGACGGCGCCGTGGGGTCAATGTTCCTGTGTGGCAAGCACCATGTGGGCCCCGATGTGGATGCCGTGCGCAGTGCGCACTCGATCGGCACGGTGGTGTGCCTGGTCGAGGAGCACGAACTGCGCGGCAGGTACGACGACTACGTTGCGTGGCACCACGCGAATGCGGGTGCGCACGGCCTGTGGTACCCGATCCCCGACCTCACGTACCCCTCCTTCGAGACCTCTCTCGAATTCGTGGAGGACGTGGCGAACAGGGTGTGCAACCGCCACAACGTTCTCATCCACTGCGCGGCGGGCATCGGGCGTGCAGGCACCACTGCGACCGCAGTATTGATGTTGCTGGGCATCGAGATGAACGAGGCCCTGACCCACGTGCGGTCCCACCGCCCCATGGCAGGGCCCGAGACCGGTTCGCAGACCGAGTTCATCGTGCGGCTCGCCGAACACCTTCATGAGAGCAACTCATAGGTTTTCTCGGTTATCCTTGGGGAACTAACCAAATCGACACGCATGCGTGTCCGGAGCCGTGAGAACAATGAATATCCTCGTCGTAGGAGCTGGTGGAGTCGGGGCCTCAATGGCCTCCATTGCCGAAACGAGGGGGTTCTTCGACTCCTTTGTGTTGGCCGACATCTCTCGGGAGCGTGCCGAACAGGCCCTCGCCGAGCTGGATGACCCCGGGAAGTTCTCCGCAGAGAAGGTCGATGCCGGCAATGTTGCCGAACTCGTGTCGCTGATCGAGAAAACCAAGGCGGACGTGGTGGTCAACGCATGCGACCCGCGGTTCAACGAGACCATCTTCGAGGCGTGCTTCAAGGCCAAGTGCAACTACATGGACATGGCCATGAACCTGAGCAAGCCGCATGCAACCGACCCGTTCAACAAGGTGGGAATCCCCCTCGGTGAGGAACAACTGAACTCGCACGACGCATGGAAGGACCGCGGCATTCTCGCCCTGGTCGGCATGGGTGTGGAGCCGGGCCTCAGCGACGTGTTCGCGCGCTACGCAGCCGACCACATCTTCGACGAGGTGCACGAGATCGGCGTGCGCGACGGATCGAACCTGTCGATCGACGGGTTCGACTTCGCACCCACGTTCTCGATCTGGACCACCATCGAGGAGTGCCTGAACCCACCGATCGTGTGGGACAAGGACCGCGGCCTGTACACCACCGACTGCTTCAGCGAGCCGGAGGTCTTCCACTTCCCCGCCGGAATCGGCCCGGTCGAATGCGTGAACGTGGAGCACGAAGAGGTGATCCTCATCCCGCGCGGCGTGAAGTGCGACAGGGTCACCTTCAAGTACGGCCTGGGCGCCGAGTTCATCGACTGGTTGAAGACGTTTGCGTACCTGGGTCTCGACAGCACGGAGAAGATCCGCGTGGGCGACGTGACCGTGGCGCCGCGCGACGTTCTTGCTGCGGTGCTGCCGAACCCGGCAAAGCTCGGCCACCTGATGCACGGCAAGACATGTGCCGGCACATGGGTGCGCGGCATCGCCGACGGCAAGCCCCGCGAGGTGTACCTGTACCACGTGGCCGACAACGAGACCACGATGCGGGAGTGGGGTTCACAGGCGGTGCTGTGGCAGACCGCGGTGTGCCCCGTGATGGCTCTCGAGCTCCTCGCCAACGGTTCGTGGAAGGGTGTCGGCGTGCTCGGACCCGAGCAGTTCGATGCGGTTCCGTTCCTCAACCTGATGGGCGACTACTCGACCCACCACGGCATCGTCGAGATGGGCCCGGGCCTGTGGCCGAGCCCGAAGCCCACGGGTCAGCCCGGCTGGGACCGTCCGGTGCGCCGGGCAATCGTGCCTGCATAGTGCCGAGCGACCAAACTGGTGTGTCGTGAGCACCACGCACGCCATCATCTCCCCCATCGACGGTTCGGTCGTTGCCGAGCGGACACTCGCGGGTGACACCGACATCGACCGTGTGCTGCAGAGCGCCGAGACGGCACGTGCTGTGTGGCGGGCAACCCCGCTCGACGCGCGGATCGCCGCCTGCGAGCGAATCGTGCAGTGGCTCGAGCAGAACGTGACGGACATTGCACGCGAGATCACCGTGCAGATGGGGCGGCCGGTCCGCTACACACCGAACGAGATCCTGCGTGGTGCGCAGGAACGCGCGCGACACATGATGTCGATCGCCGGCGAGAACCTGGGTGACATCGATGTGCCCCCGGTCGAGGGCTTCACCCGGTTCATCCGGCGCGAGCCCGTCGGCACCGTGCTCATCGTGGCTCCGTGGAACTACCCCTATCTCACGGCGGTCAACTCCATGATCCCGGCGCTGCTCGCGGGCAACACGGTCATCATGAAGCACGCATCGCAGACACTTCTGTGCGCCGAGCGTTTCTCGCTGGCGTGCGAGGCGGCGGGACTGCCCCACGGGGTGTTCCAGCACGTGCACACGACGCACGCCGGCGTGGAGCGCATGATCGCCGACCCCCGCGTGAACTTCGTGGTCTTCACCGGCAGCGTGAACGGCGGCGCGGCAATGGAACGCGCAGCCGCAGGTCGCTTCATCGGTGTGGGCACCGAACTCGGCGGGAAGGACCCCTCGTACGTGACAGCCGATGCCGACCTCGATTTTGCGATTGCAGAGAACGTGGACGGAGCCTTCTTCAACAGCGGCCAGTCGTGCTGCGGCATCGAGCGCATCTACGTGCATGAGTCTCGCTATGCAGACTTCGTCGACGGGTTCGTCGAAGCCACGCGCGCCTACGTGCTCGGCGACCCGCTCGACGATGCAACAACGATCGGCCCCATGGTGAACACAGCTGCGGCCGAGTTCGTGCGTCGTCAGGTTGCCGATGCCCTCGCCTCCGGTGCACGAGCACTCGTCGACGAGTCCCACTTTGCGGCGGCGCGTGCGGGCACCCCGTACATGGGCCCCACGGTGCTCGTCGACGTGGACCACTCGATGAGCGTCATGCGCGACGAGTCGTTCGGCCCAGTGATCGGCATCATGCCCGTGGCTGATGACGACGAGGCCATCCGCTTGATGAACGACTCACCCTTCGGCCTCACCTGCTCGGTGTGGACGCGCGACATGGCGGCCGCCGAACGCATCGGCAACGCCCTGCACACGGGCACCGTGTTCATGAACCGTTGCGACTATGTCGACCCTGCTCTCGTGTGGACAGGGGTCAAGGACACCGGCTCGGGGATCGCACTCGGCTCGCTCGGGTTCGCACCGTACGTGCGGCCGAAGAGCTTCCACCTGAGGCACTGAGCCGCTACGGCACCACCGTGACCACACGGTCGATGTGGCGCGAGCTCGACCCCACGCGGAGGTCAACCTCGCCCGTCCACCGAACCCACGCCGACGACGCGGTGTCCCAGGCGCGGTAGGCGTCGACATCGATCATCACATCGGCAACGGTTCGCGACCCGGCAGGCAGGTGCACCCGTGTGAACCCCACGAGCCGCTGCATCGGTTCGTCGCTCGCGAGACCCTCACGGTTGCGAAGGTGCGCATAGACCTGCACGACCTGCACGCCGTCCCGTTCAGAGGGGTTCTCGAGGGTGACCGACACGCGGTGCGGGTCGACCGCAACTGCATCGACGATCTGCGTCTGCGCGTACCCGAGGCCGAACCCGAACGGGAACAGCGGCTCGCGGCCCACTGTGTCGTACCACCGGTAGCCGATCAGGCGGCCCTCCAGGTACTTCGCCGCCCCGTTGCGCCCGGGGTGGTGCTCTGCAGCCGGGGTGTCGGCGAGCGCGCGCGGGAACGTGACAGGCAGACGACCCGACGGCTCGACACGGCCGCTCAGCACGTCGACTAGTGCCTCGCCGAACTCCTGCCCCGGGAACCACGCGTACACCACTGCATCGACGCTGTCGAGCCACGGCATCGACACCGGCGACCCGGCGTTCACCACCACCACCGTGCGTCTGCTCACCTCGGCGACCCGAGCGATGAGCTCGTCCTGCTGGCCGGGCAACGCAATGTCGGTGCGGTCCCAGCCCTCGCTCTCCCAGTCGTCGTTGGTGCCGACCACCACGATCGACAGGTCGCAACGCGACGCCAGCGTCACCGCCTCTTCGACCTGGTTGCCGATGATCGGCGCCATCGCGCCCACGTTCAGGCCGCCGACCCCCATGCCGGTGGAGGTGTGGCGCAGTTCGATCACCATCTCGTAGCGCCGACCCGCCTCGACCGTGAACGTCTCGATCTTCTCGTGGCGACCGCTGCCGAAGAACGACCCACCGGGTGGCGCATCGGAGTTGTCGAGCACCTGAACGCCGTCGAGCATGATGCGCACGGGCGCAACCGACTCGACACCGAACTGCCATTCGCCCGTTGTGTCCGGCGTGAAGCCCATCGAGAAACGAGCCGAGAAATCGTTGCCGGCCCCGCGCCTGCCGAGCGGGTCGCCGAACCACATGATGCGGAACGTGCCGGTGGTGTCGGTCTGCTCGGGCGCCGAGCCGTCGTCGAGGCCCGTGGCCGACCCGAAGTACTCGACCACCACGTTGTCGAGGAACCGCGCGTCGAGCTCGGGCAGCTTCTTGTTGATGTTGCAGCCCGGCGCGTGGTGCACCTCGGCACCAACGAACGCCGCACGGATTGCATCGAGCGGGTGGGACACATGTGGTGCGTTCACGAACGCGCTGCCCCCGCCCATGATTCGGCCGTGTGCGGCATTCGGGCCGATCACGGCGATGCTGGAACCGACCGCCGGTGCGAGCGGCAGCACTGCACCGTCGTTCTTCAGCAACACCATGCTCGCTGCACCAGCGCGGCGGATGAGCGCACAGTCGGCGGCATCGTCGCGGTACGACTCGGCGCCGGGCGGGGCATCGAGCGCGCCGGTGCGCTCCATCACCTTGAGTATGTTGCGAGCACGTTCACGCACGGTCTCGACGGACACCTCGCCGCGCTCGATGGCCTCGGCGAGTTTCCTGCCGCGATGGCGCGTGGGACCTGGCATCTCGAGGTCGAGCCCCGCCTCGACCGCCTCGACCGTGGAGTGCATGCCGAACCAGTCGCTGATGACAACCCCGTCGAATCCCCACTCGTCGCGCAGCACGTTCTGCAGCAGGTACGCGGAGTCGGCGGCATACGGGCCGTTGATGCGGTTGTACGCCGTCATCACCGACATCACCTCGGCGTCGCGAACGGCCCTCTCGAACGGCACCAGGTAGATCTCGCGCAGAGTGCGTTCGTCGATCTGGGAGTCGATGGTCATGCGCTCGAACTCGGTGTCGTTGCCGACGAAGTGCTTGATGCAGCTGGCCACGCCGTTCGACTGCACACCCCGCACGTACTCGACAGCCATCAGTGCCGTGAGCAGAGGGTCCTCGCTCATGCACTCGAAGTTCCGGCCGCCGACCGGGGTGCGGTGCAGGTTCACCGTGGGCGCCAGGTGGACCTTTGCCCCCTTCGAGTGCATCTCCCGCCCGAGCAACTCGCCGAGCTCGCGCACCAACATTGTGTCCCACGTTGCGGCGATGGCGGTACCGCACGGCACGTTCATCGACTTCGGCCCGTCGAAACGACTGCCGCGCACACCGGCGGGGCCGTCGCTGACGCGCATCTTCGGCACGTCGAGACGGTCGATCGGCACGGTGTTCCACATGTTCGACCCGGCAAGAAGCGAGACCATCTCGTCGATGGTCATGCTGTCGAGGAGGGCTTCCACCCTTGCGGAACGAGTGGTGCGCGACATGCAAAAACACTAGCCAAGAGCCGTGTTGCGGCCGCCGTGCGGCGCCCGGACAACGGGGGGCGACCGTAGGCTGAACGAATGCCCGAATCCGACGAGATACTCACCGAGGCCGCCTCTCGTCGAACGTTCGCCATCATCTCGCACCCCGACGCCGGCAAGACCACGCTGACCGAGAAGTTCCTGCTCTATGCAGGTGCAATCCAGACGGGCGGTGCCGTCAAGGCGCGCGGCGACCGTCGCTCCGCAACCTCGGACTGGATGGAGATGGAGCGCCAGCGTGGCATCTCGATCTCGTCCACCGTTCTCCAGTTCCCCTACCGCGACTGCGTGTTCAACCTGCTCGACACCCCGGGCCACCGCGACTTCTCGGAGGACACCTACCGGGTGCTGTCGGCCGTCGACGCGGTCATCATGGTGCTCGACGTGGCAAAGGGCATCGAGCCGCAGACCCTCAAGCTGTTCGAGGTGTGCAGGTCGCAGAACCTGCCCGTGATCACCTTCTTCAACAAGTACGACAGGCCGGGCCGTGACCCGCTCGAGCTGCTCGACGAGGTCGAGCAGCAGATCGGCCTGCGACCGACTCCCGTCACGTGGCCCGTCGGCCAGTCCGGCGACTTCCGCGGTGTGATCGACCGGCGCACGGGTGACTTCGTCCGCTTCACGCGCGTGGCCCGCGGTGCATCGATCGCACCGGAAGAGATCGTCGACCCTGCGACCGCCGCGAGCGAGGAAGGCGCCGCGTGGACCCAGGCGCTCGACGGAATCGGGCTGCTCGACGCGATCGGCGCGGATGTCGATGTCGAGAGTTTCCTCGCGGGCGAGAGCACACCCGTGTTCGTCGGCTCGGCACTCACCAACTTCGGCGTGCAGATGGTGCTCGATGCAATCGTCGACCTGGCGCCCGCACCGGCGCCGCGCAACGATGCTGACGGGGTGCCGCGCCCGCTCGATGCCGACTTCGCCGCGTTCATCTTCAAGATCCAGGCGAACATGGACCCGAACCACCGCGACCGCATCGCGTTCGCGCGCATCTGCAGCGGCAGGTTCGAGCGCGGCATGGATGTCGACTGTGCGCGCACCGGCAAGGCGGTGGGCACCAAGTACGCGACCACTGCGTTCGGCTCCGAGCGCGAGACGATCGAGGAGGCCTACCCGGGCGATGTGATCGGCCTGGTGAACACCTCCGGCCTGCAGATCGGCGACACCCTCCACGCGGGCAAGCCGGTTGCGTTTCCCGCCCTGCCACGTTTCTCCCCCGAGGTGTTCGCAACAGCGCGGCCGCTCGACTCGTCGAAGTTCAAGCAGTTCCGCCGGGGTCTGCAGCAACTGGACGAAGAGGGCGTGGTGCAGGTGCTGCGCGACCCCGACATGGGCGATGCCGACCCGGTTCTTGCCGCTGTCGGGCAGCTGCAGTTCGAGGTGCTCGCACACCGCCTCGCCCACGAGTTCAACGCGCCCACCGAGATCCTGAACGCCGACTACCAGGCGATCCGCATCACCGACAAGGAGTCATCACCTCGGCTGCGCGAGATCGGTGGCATCCGCATCCTGCGACGCAGCGACGATGCACTGGTCGCTCTGTTCCAGAGCAAGTACCGACTCCAGCGTCTCGAGGCCGACGAACCCGCGCTCACCCTGACACCGATCATCGCCGGCGGTCGCGACTGACATGATCCTGATCGACGCAGAGGGCCTCACTGCCTCGCGCCCCGGACGGCCGCTGTTCACGAACGTGTCGATCACGGTCTCGACAGGCGACCGGCTCGGCGTGGTGGGTCTGAACGGGTGCGGCAAGAGCACGTTGCTGCGGATACTCGCCGGCGAGACCGAACCCGAGGCGGGCGTGGTGCGACGGGGCCGCGCCGCACGCATCGGCGTGCTGCCCCAGATTCCCGAACTTCCCCGCGGCACAGTGCGCGACGCAGTCGGCGCCACGTGGCAGGCCGAGGCGATGCTCGACAAGCTCGGCATGGGCGCGATGACAGAGGCCGACACGACCGAGCTCTCGGGCGGACAGCAGAAGAGGGTCGCGCTCGCCCGCCTGCTCGCAGGCGAATGGGACTGCATCATTCTCGATGAACCCACGAACCATCTCGACCTCGATGCAATCGCCTTTCTCGAGGAGTGGCTCGCCAGGTTCACCGGCGGCCTCATCATGGTCACCCACGACAGGCACGTGCTCGACAAGGTGACGAACCGCGTGCTCGAACTCGACAGGGGCCACGGGTACCTGCACGTGCCCACCGGCATCAACACCGGCTCGGGGTACGCGGCGTATCTCGCGGCTCGCGCCGAACGCGAGGAGAACGCAGCAACGGCGGAGCAGGTGCGCCGCAACGCAGCGCGCAAGGAGCTCGCATGGCTGCGCCGGGGTGCACCGGCGCGAACGGCCAAACCGAAGGCGCGCATCGCCGCCGCCGAGGCACTCATCGCCCAGCGCCCCGATGCACCGGCGCGGCAGGGCGAACTGGGACTCGACCTCGGCAGCAAGCGACTCGGGTCGAAGGGCATCGAGTTCCACGGTGTGGGGTTCGCATGGCCCGACGGCACGCAGGTGCTCCGGCCGTTCACGCATGCCCTGGAACCCGGCGACAGGCTCGGCGTGGTGGGGCCGAACGGTGCCGGCAAGAGCACGTTGCTCGACCTGATCGCAGGCAGGCTGACCCCCACTGCGGGCCACATTGACATCGGCCGCACCGTGCACGTGGGCTACTACGACCAACTCGGGCGCGACCTCGACCTGACCAAGCGCGTGCGCGACGCAGTCGCTGGCGACAAGGGCAACCCGTCCCTCGAGGACCTGCAGCTCATGAAGCGTTTCTGGTTCGACGGGGACGCACAGTTCGCACCCATCGGCACGTTGTCGGGCGGGGAACGCAGACGGCTGCAGCTGCTGCTCACCCTCATCGAGCAGCCGAACGTTCTGCTGCTCGACGAACCCACCAACGACCTCGACCTCGACACCCTGCGTGCGCTCGAGGATTACCTCGACGACTGGCCGGGCATCGTGGTTGTGGTCAGCCACGACAGGGCCTTCATCGACCGCACGGTGGAGGAGATCTTCTCGCTCGACGGTGACGGCGGTGCCGCCCTGCTCGTGGGAGGCGTGGATGCGTGGCTGAAGATGCGCCGCGCACGGCCGGAGACCGCGAGACCGACGGCCACGCGGGCCGCTGCACCGCGGCAGAAGACGCGCGCGAAGAGATCGGCGAGCACACTGCAGCGACTCATCGACAGGACCGAGAAGGACATGGCCAGGAAGTCCGCACGCCAGGCAGAGATCCTGGCCGAGATGCAGACCAGGTCGGACGACCACGGCGCACTCGCCTCGCTCGGCAACGAACTCGCCACGGTGCAGGGCGACATCGAACGCCTCGAGAACGAATGGTTGGAATACACCACGGAGTTGGAAGACTGACCACGTGGGATCCATCGCCGTTTCCGAACTTGCATACTCCCCGCCGGGTGCCGAGCAGCTCTTCTTCGACGTGAGTTTCGGTGTGTCACCCGGTGAACATGCGGCACTTGTCGGGCCGAACGGCGTGGGCAAGAGCACCATCCTGCGGATCCTGACCGGCGAGTACGAACCCGACGACGGCGAGTTCAGCATCGGTGGCAATTTCCTGAAGATGACCCAGGACGTCGGCATGAGCAAGCCCGATGACGCCCTGCGCGACATGCTGATCGAGATCGCCCCGACGGCCCTGCGCGAGGCAGGCAGGCGCCTGTTCGCCGCCGAGCGCGCGATGATGGCGGGCGAGGACGACGGCATGGCCTATGCCGAGGCACTCGGCGACTGGGGTGACCTCGGCGGTTACGACCTCGAGGCGCAGTGGGCGGCATCGGCGCAACGCAGCGTGAAGACCCCCGTCACGGACTTCGCATCGCGCAAGGTGGGCGAACTCTCGGGCGGTGAACGCAAGCGGCTGGTGCTCGATGTGCTGCTGAACGCGGGCGCCGACGTGCTGTTCCTCGACGAGCCCGACAACTACCTCGACATCCCGACCCGCGCATGGCTCGAGGAACAGATCAGGTCGTGCAAGAGCACGATCCTCATGGTGAGCCACGACCGCACCCTGCTCGAACGTGTCGCAACGAAGATCATCGCGGTGGAGGGCTCGGGGTGCTGGGTGCACGGCGGTTCGTATGCCACCTTCCCCGAGGCACGCCAGAAGCGACAGGAGATGCTGGGCGACGACCTGAAGCGCTGGAACGACGAGGAGCGCCGCCTGTTCCACCACATGAAGATGATGAAACAGCGCGCTGCACAGAACTTCAAGAACGCCACGAAGGCGAACGCAGCCGAGACACGCTGGGAGAAGTTCGTGAAGGCCGGACCGCCGCCGCCACCGGTGCCCGACCAGCAGATCCACGTGCGGTTCACGGGTGCCGACTCTGCGCGCCGTGTCGTGCGCTGCGAGTCGGTCTCGATCGGCGATCTGTTCATGCCGTTCACCGACGAGGTGCACTTCGGCGAGCGCGTGGGTCTGATCGGCCCGAACGGCACCGGCAAGACCCATCTGCTGAACGCACTGAACGGGGCGTCGTCCTCAATGAACGGCACCATCACCTACGGCCCGCGCACCTCGGTGGGCATGTTCACCCAGATCAACGACAGGCCCGAGTTCCGCGGGCGTGAATGCATCGACATCGTGCGCGACAGGTTGATCGACGAGCAACGGTCGATGGCCGCGCTCGCACGGTACGGACTGCGCAACAACTCGCGCCAGGAGTTCCAGACCCTGTCAGGTGGGCAGAAGGCGCGGCTCGAGATCCTCGGGCTCGAGCTGGCGGGCCACAACGTGCTGCTGCTCGACGAGCCGACCGACAACCTCGACATCGAGTCCTCCGAGGCGCTCGAGAACGCACTCGACGGCTTCGAGGGAACCGTCATTGCGGTGAGCCACGACCGCACCTTCCTCGCAAGGTTCGACAGGTTCATCATGATCAACGACGACGGCGACGTGTGGGCGATCCCCGACTACGAACTTGCGATCGAGGCACTGGGCAACCCCGGCGGCATCTCGGGAATCCGGCTCGCCAAGCCGCTGTGCGACCACGCCTCCTGATGCGCGTACTTCTCCATCTGTGCACCACTGCGCGACGTCCGTGTCGCCCTTGATCACCGCACCAGGAAGTACATCACCGGCAGGACCGTGCTGACGACAGCCGCCATGGCAACGAACGTGCTCGACACCCTGCCGCTCACGTGCTCGCCGAGCACCTGCGGTCGACGTGCAAGCACCCAGATCATGATGATGAGCGGCGGCGCGGCGACCCCATTGAGGATCGCCGACCAGTAGAGCGCACGGACCGGGTCGAGACCCGCCATGTTCATCGCGATGCCGGCCCCGATGGCCCCGGTGATCACCCAGTAGAAGGCTCTCGCCTGTGACATCCTGAGCCCGAGACCCTCGCGCCAGCCGAATGTCTCGGCGAGTGCATACGACATGGAGCCTGCGAGCACGGGCACGGCGAGCAGACCGGTGCCGATGATCCCGAGCGCGAACAGGTACTTGGCGAGCCCGCCTGCGAGCGGCTCGAGTGCCATCGCCGCCTGTTCGGCCGTGGACACGGTGGTCACACCGGCCTCACCCAATGTGGCTGCCGACGTGACCATGATCGCGAACATGACGAGAACCCCCGATGACATCCCCGCGATCACGTCGCCGCGCATCGCGCGCAGATGCGTGCCCGCATGATCGTCGTCGGCCGACTCGAGGCCGTCGTCGTGCAGTTCCTCGACCTCCTCGCTCGTCTGCCAGAAGAACAGGTAGGGAGAGATCGTGGTCCCGAACAACGCGATGAGGGCGGCAATCGTTGCCTTGTCCATCGTCACCGACGGCGTGACGAGACTTCCGACCACACTCCCCCAGTCGATGTCCACCACGAACATGACCACGATGTACGACAACAGCGACACGCACAGCCAACGCAGGATCCGTGAGTACCGGTGGTACGGCACCACTATCTCGAGCACCGCAACGCCGACCCCGAAGACGACCACGAGCAGCACCTGCGGAAGGGGCACGAACAGCCGCGTTGCCGCCGCCATCGAACCGAGGTCAGCCCCGATGTTGAACGAGTTGGCGCCCACCACGAGCGCAAGCGCCACGTACAGCACCCACCTCGGGAACTGCTCCTTTATGAGCGCGGCAAGCCCCTTCCCCGTGAACAGACCAAGTCGTGCAGTGGCCTCCTGCACCGACACGGCGAGGGGCAGTGCGGCAACGGTGGACCACAGCAGGGAGAACCCGAACGCCGCCCCGACCTGGGAGTACGTGCCGATTCCCGACGGATCATCGTCGGCGGCGCCGGTGACCACACCCGGGCCGATGCGCTGGAAGTAACCCCGCCCACCGATGCGCGCCCGGTGCCGACGGAGTCTGCTCAACGAGATTTCTTCCAGGCGAGGCCGGCGAGCACCTCCATGATGAGGCGGTGCGCCACGTTGACCGTGCAGTCGGCATGGTCATAGGGCGGCGCGACCTCCATCACGTCGAAACCGACCATCGGTGTCTCGATGGCAAGACGCCTGACTGCGCGCAGCATGTC
>CAZENK010000016.1:37164-40592 GCA_964513585.1 uncultured Bifidobacterium sp.
ATCAACCTGCGCATCGGGGTTCCGTGGCTCGCCAGGTTGCCGTCGATCGTGTCGGCGGTGTCGGCGTGCGCATCGAAGTGCACCATGCCCACGCGGCCGAATCCGAACTTCTCCGCCACTGCGGTCGCAGCCGGCCAGGTGATGGTGTGGTCGCCACCGATCACCACGGGCGTGATGCCCAGGTTCACGATCTCTGCGACCTTCTGCTTCACGTTGTCGAGACTCTGCTCCACGCGCCCGTGCGGACAGAACGCATCGCCGGCATCGACCACCTCGAGGTTGTCGAAGATCTCGATCCCGAGATCGAGGTGGAACGTGCCGGGCTCGTAGGCGCCGGTGCGCACTCCCCTCGGGCCGAACCGCGCGCCGGGCCGGTTCGTGGTGCCGAGGTCGAACGGCGCACCCATGATGGCCACGTCGGGCTTCCACTCGGCCAACTGTCCTGCATCGGGAACGAAGGGGCGCTGTGCGAAGGTGGACAACCCACCGAACACGTACCCGAGGTCGAGTTGTTCCCGGTACCCGGGGGGCAGGTCGCGCCGTGGCTCCGTCATGGAACCAAGCGTACCCAGGGTGCGTTCAGGCGCGCGACGAGTAGTCGCGCCATTCGTCCTCTGTCCAGTGCTGGCGCAGTTCGGCTGTCACGAAGTCCGATGTCCACTGCACCATCTCGAACCACGGGAACTCGATCGACATAACCTCGGTGAACGCCATTCCGTCGAGCAGAAGAGCCGCATCGTCAATGCCGATGGTGACGGCGTCGCCGGGTGCGGGCGCCATCAGGCGGGCCTCGAGTTCGGCAAGACGCGTGATCTCCCACCGGGTGTTCGAGGACTCCCCCATCACCTGGTCGGCCATGATGCCGATGATCTCGGTCAATGCCGTTATGGCATCGGGTTCGAACACGATGTCGCGGGGGTGCTGCACACCGTGAGGGTACCCCGCCCCGGGCGACGACACGATGAAGCACACGTCACGGGCAGGGCACCCCGATAGCGTCTCGTCGTGATGCTTACTGCTGTTGCCGTCCGCAGGATCGCGTTGGCACATCTCGTGGCGACCATGTTCATGGTGGGCATGATCTGGACCATCCACACCGTGCACTATCCGTTGTTCGCAGAGGTGGGTCCGGCAACGTACGAGGCTTTCCAGGCCGCACATGTCGAGCGCATCGGTCGGTTGTTGCTTCTGCCCTGGCTGGTCGAGGGGCTAACACTCCTCGCTCTGATGTGGGCGGCGTTCGTCGGGGGCCTCGAACGACTGCGCATCCCCGTGGCAATCGGAGCGGTAATGATGGCGGTGGTGCTGGTCATCAGCGGGGTGTGGTCGGCACCGGCGCACGGAGAACTCTCCGACGGGTTCGATGCGGCCGTGCACGACAGGCTGATGGTCGCCAACCTCGTGCGCACTCTTGCCTGGACCGCGCGCGGGATCTGCGCGGCATGGATCGTGTTCCTGTTGTGGCCCCGCGACTCGGTGAACGGTGCCGCCGAGCGATGATTCTCGAGCAGTGGGGAGCCACGGATCAAGAGACAGCCTCAGCGGTCGTCGGTGACGAACTGGTTCCCGACGCCCGGGTCTCGGCCACCAGGTGCATCACGATCCGCGCCGCCCCGGAGAGCGTGTTCCCCTGGATACGCCAGATGGGTTTCGGCCGGGCCGGTTGGTACAGCTACGACCTTCTCGACAACCTGGGTCGCCGCAGCGCAAGACGCATCCACCCCGAATGGCAGGGCATCGTCCCCGGCTCGTCCGTTCCGGCCGGCCCGATGAGCTTCGAGGCGACCATCGTGGATCCTCCGCGGGCATTCGTCCTCAGCATGGCTCCTTCACGGCGCGAGCCGAGGCGGATCAACTTCACGCTTGCGTTCGAGTTGCGTGCCCATGCCGAGGGAACACGACTCGTGACAAGGGTCCGCATCCGGATCAACGCACCGGGCGGGCGGTTCATCGAACGGTTCGTTCTCGGCCCCGGTGACGGCCTCATGGTGCGCAAACAGCTTCTGAACCTGAAGAAGCGCGCCGAATCTGGTCAGTGAGAGTGCCGCTGCGCGGGTCACGCCCCACGCGGTGCAGGAAAAGACTCGGCGAACGTGAATACCCGCGAACGATTGCCGTCAGGCGGAAGCAGCGGCCCGCCTGCGGCGGCGCCAGATCGGGCGACCACCCAGCAACGCGAGCAGGATGGCCAGCGAGATCGACAGCACGGCTGCAACCGTGTTGTTGCTGCGCTCGATCACACTGAAGCCCAGCGAAACTGCGACAACCTCTGAGTCCGGGCCCACGCCCTCGATCACCAGGGTGTGGTCGCCTGCATCTGCATCATTCGGGATCTGCACCATGGATGCAATGGTGCCACTGCCAGGCACCTCTCCTCGTTCGAGCTCGATCGGGTCCGAGTGCATCGTGACGGTGTAGGTGGAGCCCGACTTGAATCCGTCGGCGCCGATCTCGATGTCGTCTTCCGAGTACACCACGAGCACACCGTCGCTGTTGATCGCGGCCGACGACACGCTTCCCTGCGGCGGGCCCACCTTCACCGTGACATTGTTCGGCAGACGGACAACCAACTGGCCCTCGACCGTGTCGACATTGACCGCGACACGCTTGCCCTGCACC
Source organism: uncultured Bifidobacterium sp. (assembly GCA_964513585.1). GTDB lineage: Bacteria > Actinomycetota > Acidimicrobiia > Acidimicrobiales > Ilumatobacteraceae > UBA2093. The sequence goes on from CAZENK010000016.1 coordinate 39,784, forward strand.
ACTGCCACTGCCTCACCGGCATCGATGCCCACCACAGCCGCACCGGTGACCGGGGCGACTGTCGTGGTGGTGGTGCTTGTCGTGGTGGTGGGTGCGGGTGCCACGGCGGGCGCAGAGCTCGGAGGCGCCATCGGCGCGACTGATGTGGAAGGCGCAGCTCCGCCACCGACCGACCCCCCCGACACCGGCGCGACCGTTGATGTGGTGGTCGATGTGGTCGGCACCGGCGTGACAGCCATCTGCTGGGATGCCGAGGCTGGTGCATAGGTGTCGTTGCCTGCCTGCACTGCGTTGATCGTGCAGGTGCCGACCGCGTTGAAGGTCACGACACCCGCGGAGATGGAACACACCTGCGACGAGGCGTTTGCGATCGTGATTGTGGGGGCCAGTGACGCATCGCTCGTGACCGACACCGTGTAGGTGCCGCCGATCAGGGCGGACCCCGGGGGGCTCGTCTGGAACGTGAGGGTCTGCACGATCTTGTCGACGGTGATCGTCATCGAGTCACTTGTCGCCAGGTAGTTGGTGCTGCCTGCACGGGTGGCCTCGACGGTGCACGAGACACCACCGCGGGTCGCAGTCAGTGTCGAGCCGGACAACGAGCACACACCCGACGTGACCTGCCACGAAATTGAGCCGCCCGACTGACCTCCCGATGCTGTGAGCTGCAACGACGACCCCGTCGTGAAACCGGATGCGCTCGTGATCGAGAAACCGTTCTGCGGTGCCTTGTTCACCGTGATCGTGGTGTTCGCAGAGTTGGCGACGAAGTAGTTGGTGTCCTGCGCCTTTGTCGCGCGCACCACGCA
>CAZENK010000017.1:0-40320 GCA_964513585.1 uncultured Bifidobacterium sp.
TGGAAAGCGTGTGAAGTGAAAGCTTCCGTGGGTTCGAATCCCACCTCTTCCGCCACCGGAACGGATTCCTCACTAGGTTGTGCGCATGACCCACGAAGAGGCGATGCGCCTTGCCCTGGAAGAGGCGAATGCTGCGGCTGCGGCCGGCGACGTACCCGTCGGCGCGGTGGTCCTGCGCGAGGGGAAGGTAATCGCGCGCCGGCACAACGAGCGCGAGGCCACCGGCGACCCCACTGCCCACGCCGAGGTGTTGGCACTGCGCGACGCGAGCACGGCGGTGGGTGGATGGAGACTTGATGACTGCACGCTCGTTGTCACCCTCGAGCCGTGCATCATGTGCGCGGGCGCACTGCTGAATTCCCGTATCGGACGGCTCGTGTACGGCGCAGCCGACCTGAAGGCCGGGGCAACTGCAAGTCTGTACAACGTGATGACCGACCCGCGGGTGAACCACAATCCCCCCGTGGAGCACGGTGTTCTCGCCGCAGAATGTGCAGCGTTGCTGACCGATTTCTTCGCACAACGTCGCTGATGCACGGCCGGACGAGGGGGTCGTGCGACCGGGATGCGGCTCAAGGGTGCCGCGCGTGACGCACCTAGACTGATCGCATGACCCTGCGCCGGCTCCTCTCCGGGATGGCCCTGTTCCTGTTCACGAGTGTGGTGGTCACCGGCTCGCCGATGAGAGTGGCCAACGCAGCCACCCAGACATTCACGATCGTCGGGTCCCATGTGTGGGTGGTGCCCACGGGCGTCACCTCGATCACGGTGACCGCGCAGGGATCATCCGGTGAAGCAGCCGTCGCAGACAGGCGCGGTGCACCCGGCAAAGGGGCCGTGGTCACGGCAACCCTGTCGGTGAGCCCCGGAACGACGATTCGCATCAACGTGGGAGGGGTCATCGGCGGCGGTGCAGGCGGTGGTGGCGGTGGAGGCGACGCGTCGGACATCCGCATCGGTGGAACCGCATTTGCGAACCGTGTTCTTGTCGCAGGTGGCGGTGGCGGCGGTGGCGGCAACGGACAGACCGGCGTCTCCACGTTCAACCCGACACACATCGGCGGGGCGGGTGGCGACGCAGGTGCTGTGGCTGCCAACGGGAGCGCGGCACCGACGCCGGGAGCAACCACGGGCGGCGGCGGAGCAACACTGGCGGCCGGCGGCTCAGCCGGCACCGGCCCCGTGAACGGTACGGCCGGCACACTCGGCGTGCGGGGGAGCGGCGGAAACGCAGCGAACGGCGGCGGTGGTGGCGGCAGCGGCTACTACGGCGGCGGCGGCGGTGCTGGCAACGGATGGGCCGGTGGCGGTTCCGGTGGCGGTGCAGGATCGTCGTACGTGGACCCTTCGGCGACCGCGACCTCCATCACCACCGCATCAACAACCGGAACCGGCAGTGTCATGATCTCCTATCTGACTTCCGTCACGGCAACCGTCACCGCGAGCTCCAGCACACCCGCGTTGGGATCATCGGTGACCCTCACCGGTTCGGTGAACAACTCGGCCGCGACCGGCACCATGACCTTCCGCGACGGTGGCAACACCATCGGTACCTGCACGCTCTCGTCGGGTTCGTGCACGTTCAGCACGTCGTCCCTCGCCGTGGGTGCGCGCACGATCAGCGTTGTCTACGGAGGCGACTCGACCTACGGTTCCGCCACGTCGTCGTCTATCACGGTGACGGTGCAGCAATTGTCGACCGTCACTACCTTGACATCGAGTTCGGCGAACCCAGTGGTGGGTTCGTCTGTCACGCTGACTGCCGCGGTGTCACCCACTTCTGCCACGGGCACGATCACGTTCAAGAACGGTTCGAACTCGATCGGTACCTGCACGCTTGCTTCGGGAACCTGCAGCATTTCGGTGAGCAATCTTGCTGTCGGTGCACAGTCGTTGTCGGCGGAGTACGGCGCTGATGCCTCGCACCTTGCGTCGACCTCGTCATCGGTGACCGTCACTGTGTCTGCGTTGTCGACGACAACCACTCTCACTTCCAGTTCGTCAACTCCCACAGCGGGTTCGTCTGTCACGCTGACTGCCGCGGTGTCACCCACTTCTGCCACGGGCACGATCACGTTCAAGAACGGTTCGAACTCGATCGGTACCTGCACGCTTGCTTCGGGAACCTGCAGCATTTCGGTGAGCAATCTTGCTGTCGGTGCACAGTCGTTGTCGGCGGAGTACGGCGCTGATGCCTCGCACCTTGCGTCGACCTCGTCATCGGTGACTGTCACTGTTGCGCCTCTGCCCGCCACGACCACGACCACAGTGGTGCAGAACATTTCATCTGTCTCGAACTCCGGCACGACAACAGTGGCACCAACGCCGTCTGGCACCGGCACAACGTCGCAGATGCCCACGACCGGCTCTGAGTTCGGTCGTGCGTTGATGCTCACGGGAATCGCATTGCTGGTCCTCGGTCAGTTGTTGCGTCGCCGCCGTCTCGTCTGAGTCGGGGTCGTGACGGGTGGCGGCCGGCGCCTGATTGCCGCTAGCGTTCCCGAGCGGAAGGGTGCTAGAGCGGCCGAATAGGACGGTCTCGAAAACCGTTGTGGTGAAAGCCACCGTGGGTTCAAATCCCACCTCTTCCGCCAGTCGAAGTCAGGTAGAAGCGTGGTTGCAAACCTCAAACGAGCCCGCGTGTGGATGCTTGCGAACCCGCTGCGTCTGCTCCCTGTGTCTTTCGCCTTCGTGGTGGCCGTCGGCACCGCCCTGTTGATGATTCCTGCCGCAACCGCCTCGGGGCGGGACACCGGTCTTGTGCAGGCGCTGTTCACTGCCACCAGCGCAGTATGTGTGACCGGTCTTACGGTCGTCGACACCGCCACTCACTGGACGGGTTTCGGCCAGGTCGTGATCCTCGGTCTGATCCAGGTCGGTGGGCTCGGCATCGTGACAGTGGTGAGCATTGCGGTGCTGCTCGTCTCCGACCGGATCGGTCTGTCGCACACGCGCGTGCTCGCAGCTGACGTTGGTGCCGAGACGTACAGCAACCTCGGGCGGTTGGTCCGCAACGTCGTCGTCACCACGCTCTCGCTCGAGGCGGTTTTCGCTCTCGCCCTGGCGGCTCGTTTCTTCCTCGCGCACGAGTACGGTCTTGTCGATTCTCTCCTGCACGGCGTCTTCCACAGCGTGTCGGCATGGAACAACGCGGGTTTTGCGCTCTACACCGACAGCTTCATGGGGTTTGCCGATGACTGGTTTCTCAGCATCGTCATCTGCCTGGCGGTGATCATCGGCGGCCTCGGGTACCCCGTGCTCCGTTCCATGGCGAAACACCGGACCTCCTGGCGGCTGTGGTCCCTTCATTCGAAACTCACTGTGTCCACCACAGTGGTCCTGGTCGTGCTCGGCACCGCGGTGTTCCTTGCGCTCGAATGGTCAAACTCGAGAACGCTCGGTGCTTTGCCCGAGGCCGCCCGCCCGCATGCCGCGTTCTTCCATTCGGTGCAGACACGCACTGCCGGCTTCAACTCTGTCGACACGGCAGCACTCGGTGAGGAGTCGCTCGTGATGTCGATCATCCTCATGTTCATCGGCGGCGGCAGCGGTTCGACTGCTGGCGGCATCAAGGTCACGACCTTCGCACTCCTTGCCTTCGTGATCTGGGCAGAGATCCGTGGCGACCGTGATGTCAACGCGTTCGGCCGTCGCATCACGGAGGACGTGCAGCGCCAGGCATTGACTGTTGCGCTGGTCGGCGTCGGCATCCTTGCCGGGTCGACATTTCTGCTGATGTTGCTCGGTGACGCCGGGCTCACGGCTGCTGCATTCGAGGCCGTATCGGCGCTGTCCACCGTTGGCCTCTCGACCGGCATCGCCGCCGCTGAGGGTGACCTGGGGCAGTTGCTGTTCGTGGTCCTCATGTACGTGGGTCGAATCGGTCCCATCACGCTCGTTGCCGCAATCACTCTGCGTTCGCGACCGAACATGTTCCGTTACCCGACCGACCGCCCCCTGATCGGCTGATGAGAAAGTTTTCCCCTCACGTGATTTCCGATTCGAGCGGTCGACGAGCAAGATGAGTTCCATGTCCTATTTCAACCCCGCGACACAGGGCCCTGCCGACCGGAGCGGAGTGCTCGTGGTCGGGCTCGGCCGTTTCGGCGAGGCACTCGCACGCGGTCTCGTCGACCAGGGCATCGACGTGCTCGCTGTCGACTTCGACCTCGACATCGTGCAGCGCCTGTCGGGTGAGTTGCCGAATGTCGTGCAGCTCGACGGAACCTCGGCGCGAGCACTTCGTCAGGTGGGTGCCGAGCAGTTCACCCGTGCTGTCGTGGCGATCGCATCGAACATCGAGGCCTCCGTTCTCTCGGCACTCACATTGCTCGACGACCTGAAGGTGCAGACAGTGTGGGCGAAGGCGATCTCGCTGGAGCACGCCAAGATCCTCGAGCGTGTCGGTGTGCAGCGGGTCATCCAACCGGAGCACGACATGGGCGCCCGCACTGCGCGCAGCCTTGCCCGCCGTGTCACCGATTACTTCACGGTCGAGGACGACTTCGCTCTCGTGGAGATGGAGGCACCCGGCAGGTATGTCGGGAAGCCACTCGGTGAGTCCGGCATCCGCGCCAAGTACGGAGTGACCATCGTGAGCATGAAGTCACCCGGTGGGGTGTTCCACCATGTGGACCAGGCCACGGTCCTGAACGCAGGGGACCTGATCCTCCTGGCGGGCACGCCGGCCAGCCTCGACAAGTTCGTGGCCGACGCCTGAGAGGGTCGCTCCGCACGCGCCGATAGCCTCGACAGACGGAAGGGTGCTAGAGCGGCCGAATAGGACGGTCTCGAAAACCGTTGTGGTGAAAGCCACCGTGGGTTCAAATCCCACCTCTTCCGCCATGACGACCCGGCTCCGGCCGGGTCGTTCTTGTTTGTACGCACGAACACACCGACTGCGGAGCCCGGCCACACCCCCGTGTCAGTATTGCCGCATGGAAAGTCTCATTGTTGGCCTGCTGGCCGTGCTGATTGCAGCGGTTGTGTTCATCGGGTACCGCACCACCAGGCCGGTTCCGGCTGCCCAGGCTCCGCTCGTGGTGCCTCCCGCAATCGACATGGCCCAGGTCATCGCTGCGGTGAAGGAATCGATCGACGTGAACGCCATCAGCACCGGTGTGCAGGGTGCGGTCGAGTCGAAGATCCGTGAGACCACCACCGCAGTGCTCGCACAGGCCACGGAAGAGGCGCGCAAACAGGCCGAGGAACGACTCACTGCGCAGCAGCGTTCGCTGGAGGAGCAGACCAAGAACCTGCTGCAGCCCTTCGGTGCCACACTCGACCAGCTAGCCAAGTCGGTCGGCGATCTGCAGACCAACTACACCAGCGAGAAGCAGGCCGTCGATTCCCTTCTGAACCAGGTCAACCTGTTGCAGTCATCGACGACCACACTCACCAACTCGTTGAAGTCGCCCACTGCCCGCGGGAACTGGGGGGAGAACCAGTTGCGCAACATCATGCAGCTGGCCGGCATGGAGCCGTACTGCGACTACAGCGAGCAGTTCACCGATGGTGTCGGCGAGGCGAACCAGCGCCCTGACGCAGTCGTGAACCTGTCCACCGGCGGCCGGCTCGCGATCGACAGCAAGACGCCGCTCGCTGCGTACCTGCGCATGCAGGAGGCCACCGATGTCGCGACCAAGGATGCCGAGCTGAAGCAGCACGCGAAGGACCTTCGATCGCATGTCAAGTCCCTCGCCGACAAGAAGTACTGGCTGCAGTTCGGGGAGAACGCTCCCGACTTCGTCGTCATGTTCATCCCCGGTGAGGGTTTCGTGTCCGATGCAATGCGCGTGGACCCCACGCTGATGGAGGAAGCGCTCCGCCAGCGTGTCCTGATCGCGTCCCCGGTGTCATTGATGGCGCTGCTGCTCACCGTGAGCAAGGGCTGGGAGTCGCACAAGCTCGCGGAGCACGCGCAGGAGGTCGCAAGCCTCGGGGCAGAACTGCACCTGCGCGTGGGTGTCGTGCTCGACGCCGCCGAGAAGCTGGGGAAGAACCTGGGCACGGCCACGGGGGCCTACAACGAGATGGTCGGGTCCATGGAGGGTCGTCTTCTCGTCACAATGCGCAGGTTCAAGGAGCTCGGTGTCGTCAAGAACGACCCGAAGACGCTGAAGATGATCGAGACCAGTCCACGGCCGATCACTGCCCCCGAGAAGGACCAACCGGTCGCCGGGCTTCCGTCTGGGGGCGACACGCTCATCTAGTCTCGTGCATGGCAAGGGGGCGCCATGACCGGTTCAGACACCACGTTCCGCATGCCGTGGCCGGTTTTCATCGTCACCGCGGTTGCGACCTACATCTCCACGCTCGATCTGTCGATTGTCAACGTGGCATTCGCAGAGATTGCCGCTGATTTCTCTGATGTGAGCCGCGGCACCATCTCCTGGGTTGTCACCGCATACTCGATCATGTACGGGTCGCTTCTCGTTGTGTTCGGTCGGCTTGCCGACAGGGTGGGCCGCAAGAAGATGTTCCAGTGGGGCACTGCGTGGTTCCTTGTCGGTTCGTTTGCGTGTGCGGTGGCCCCGACAATGGGTGTGTTGATCGCCGGCAGGGCGCTGCAGGGAATCGGCGGGGCAATGCTCACCCCTGCGTCGCTCGGACTGTTGCTCGCGGCTTTCCCGCTCGAGCGGCGCAGCCAGGCGATGGCGTGGAACGGTGCCGTGGGTGCACTCGGTGTTGCATCGGGCCCCACGCTCGGTGCCTTCTTCGTCTCCTCGTTCGGTTGGCGGTCGGCGTTCTGGATCAACGTGCCGATCTGTCTCGCGGTGGTCGCGCTTGCTGCGCGATACGTGCGCGAGACCCCGCGCGCCGAGACCCGTCGCCCCGACATCGGTGCGTCGATCTTCGTCACGTTGTCGGTCGCATCGTTGGTCTGGGGCATCTCACGGGCAGAGGAACACGGGTGGACAGAGACGATCGTGCTGGGCCTGTTCGGGTGCGCGGTTGTTCTCGGTGCGATCGTGGTGTGGCGCACCACCCATCACGAGGAACCGTTGCTTCCACCGGCATTGTTCCGTTCGCGTTCGTTCAGCTCGGCCAATGCCGCGACATTCCTCTTCGGTGCGGCGTTCTCGGCGAACATCCTGAACAACGTGTTGTTCCTGCGTTCGGTGTGGAACTACGGGGTGCTGAAGGCCGGTTGGTTCTCGGTGTTGGCTCCTGTGATGGTGGCCGTCACCTCGTTCGCAATCGGGCGGCACATCTCACGCATGGGTTTCCGCCGGCTGCTGGTGCTGGGCCCCACGCTCTTTGCGGCCCTGGTGATGTGCGAGGCGTTGCTTCTTGATGTTGACCCGACACCGTGGTCCGAGTGGATGCCGATCATGTTCGTGATGGGCATCTCGATCGGCTTGACGTTCCCCACGCTGTCGGCTGCCGCGGTGCACGGATTGTCACCGCAGCAGTTCTCGCTGGGCGGTGCGATCAACAACACGTTCCGCCAGATTGGGTCGGCCGTGGGTGTGGCGCTGGTTGTCACCGTGCAGGCCGCAACCGAGGGAATCGACGGATTCCGCAACGGCTGGTACCTGGTTGTCGCGTGCAGCCTCGCAGCCGCCGCGGTCTCGGTGGTGCAGCCTTCCGTCACACGTCAGAAGTGACTGCAGCCGGGTCGGCAACACACTGCAGCCGTCTAGATTTTCCCTCATGCACATCGCCCTCAGACATGCCCCCGCCTATGCAGTTGCCCGCGTGACCCTTGATCCGAACGAGTCGGTGAGGGTGGAATCGGGCGCGATGGTGGCCCGGTCGGCCGGTGTGGAACTCACATCGAAGATGGAAGGCGGCTTCATGAAGTCGCTGAAGCGCGCAGTGATGGCGGGGGATTCGTTCTTCATGTCGACACTCACCGCCGGCCCGTCCGGCGGTTGGGTGGATCTTGCCCCCGGCCTTCCCGGGGACATCATCCACCTGCCCGTCACGGAGCAGTCACCCTGGGTGCTGACGCGCAGTGCATGGCTCGCGTCGGGCGCGAACGTCTCCATCGACTCGAAGTGGGCCGGGTTCGCGAACCTGTTCGGTGGCGAGGGTGGTTTCGTTGTGATGGCCCACGGCCAGGGTGAGGTGGTGTTGAACTGTTACGGCGCACTCGACATCCATGACCTGGCACCGGGCGAGACAATCGTGATCGACTCGGGACACCTGGTCGCGTTGCAGAGCACTGTGACCGCCACGTTGACCAAGGCCGCCTCGGGCTGGATGAACACCATCAAGTCGGGCGAGGGCCTGGTGTTCACCGTGACGGGACCCGGCCGCATCTACGCACAGTCGCGCAACCCGAACTGGTTCGACCAGTTTGCGCCTGCGAACCACTCGCACGGCTCGCGCTAGTCGCACACGAGGGTTGCCTCAGCTCACGGGGCGGAGCATGAGTCGCAGTGTCTGCACGGTGACCTCGGTCCACTTCGCATCCTGGTCGGGGTCATCGAGGATGTCGACGAGGATGCGGCCGAGCAGCATCGACTGGATCAAGTGCGCGATGCCCTCAACAGGTTCGATGGGGTCGAAGAGCCCGTTGTCGCGGCCCTGACGGATGAGATCCGCGAACTCCTCGGTGCCCCGTGCCTGCATCTCACGCAGCAGTTCCCTGGTTGTGGGGCTGGTGCGGGACATGGCGAGCGTCGAGATCCGTCGTTCACGGATCTCGCGTTGCCTCGGTGAACCGGAGCCGGCGATGCCCAGTTCGATCACCTTGAAGGCTTCTTCGCCGTTGGCGATGGAGGAGAACATGGTTGCCATCTCGCGGTATCCGGTGTTCAGCGTCGAGATCAGCCACTGGGTCTCGACCGCCGCGATGACGCCCTCGCGGCCCCCGAAATGGTGGTACACCGAACTGCGGGACACGCCCGATTCGTTGATGACGCGGTCAAGGTTGAAGTTGACGAGCCCGGACTGCACCAGTTCCTTTTCCGCAAACTCGATGATGCGGCGCGCGGTCTCACGGCCGTCGGCGCGCGTGCGGCGCTGCGGGCGATCGTCGTTGCTGCGTTCACTCACCATGGCTCAACACTGCTTCTCTTCCCATGTGATCCTCGTAGTGATCAGGTAGTCGTTGACTGCATCGACCACGCACTGGTTGGCGCCGTACCCGGTGTGGCGGTCATCCGTGACGACAACCAGGCGACCGTCCTCGAGGGTCGCTGCCATGTTGCGCGAACTCTGCAGCGGTGTGGCAGCGTCGCCGGTGGTGCCGATGACGACAATCGGGCCTGCTCCCTTGCCCGTGATGGGGCTGCGCAGATCGGTCCTCGTCGGCCAGAAGGCACAGATGTATCCCGCCGAGAACGACGACCCGAGCCGCGGTGCAACTGCTGCGAAATCATCGATGTACTCATCGACACCCTCGGCCGACTTCGGTCCGGGATCATCCACGCACGAGATGGCCTGGAACGCCTCGAGCTCGTTGCCGTAGGTGCCGTCGAACTGCCGCTGGAAGTAGGAGTCGTTCATCGACAACAGCCCCCTTCCGTTGCCTCGTCGCGCCGCAGCGAGTGCCTCCTCGAGCTGGGGCCACAACGACGACGAGTACATCGCCTGTGCCACAGCCGTCAGTGCGACACCCTGGTTCACCGGTGCGCGGTTCTTCGACACAACAAGCGGCTTGCGGTCGAGTTCCACCATGAGGTCGTCGAATGCCTTCTCTGCGTTCCCGCCGCTGTGGAACTCGCACAGCGGGTCCTTCGAGCATTGCGCGAGGAACTTCGTGAGTTCCGTCTCGAAGCCCTTGGCCTGGTCGAGACCGCCCTGCACGTAGTCCGAGTTCGGGTCCGCCGCACCGTCGAGCACTGCTGCCCGGACGGTCCCGGGGAACATGGATGCCCACGTGCCACCGAGTTCGCTGCCGTAGGAGAACCCGAAATAGGTGATCTTGTCCTCACCGAGTGCGGAACGTATGCGGTCCATGTCGCGCGCGGTGTTGTTCGTGGACAGGTACTGCAGGATCCCGCCGCTCTTCTTCACGCAGGCATCGACAAAACCCTGACTTGCATCGACGATGGCCTGTTTCTCCTCCGGGGTGTCGGGAGACGGGTCATAGGCAAAGTACGGGTCATAGTCGTCCACGCAATCGACCGCCGGTGTCGACTCACCCGTGCCGCGCGGGTCGAAACCGATGATGTCGAAGGCGTCCACGATGGCCGAGCCGAAGTATGAGGTCACGGACTCGGCGAGATAGGTGCCGCCGAAGCCCGGGCCGCCGGGGTTCACGAGCATCGACCCGATGCGCGCGTCGGGCTTTGCTGCCGGGTGCTTCACCAGTTTCAGCGTGAAGGTACCGACCGCAGGATCGTCGTAGTCGTAGGGCACCTCGAAGTCTGCACACTTGAGCGACTCGTCGTAGCTGCAGGTCTCCCAGTTGATGGTTCCGCCTGTGGCGGGGGTCTCGGCCGGGGTTGTGTCGTCTGCCTGTTCCGCACCGGCACAACCCGACACAAGGGCGGTTGTGAGCAAGACGGAGAGGGCGAGGCGACGCACGACCAAAGACAATAGGCGCAGTTCCGCCCGTAGTCTCAATGGGGTGCGAATGGGTCCACACATGCTCCTCCCCGGTGACGCAGATGCCGTCAAGGGCGCCCGTGTCAAGCGTGATTCCCTGCGCCGTGCGTGGCAGTTCTCGTCCCCCTACAAGTGGCACATCTTCGGTTTCCTCGGTGCCATCTGTGCGTCGGCCCTGCTGGCACTTGCGCCACCGTTCTTGTTCCGGGCAATCCTCGACAAGGCCATTGTCGAGGACAACAGGGGTCTCATCACGACACTGGCCGTCTTCCTCGTGATCGCAGCCATCGGTGACGCAGCACTGGCGATCGTCCAGCGATGGCTGAGTTCCACGATCGGCGAGGGCCTCATCTACGACCTGCGCGTTGCGCTGTTCGACAAGGTGCAACGCATGCCCGTCGCCTTCTTCACGCGCACCCAGACCGGCGCCCTCATCAGCCGTCTGAACAGCGATGTGGTCGGTGCACAGACCGCCGTCACCTCGACACTCGGCAGTGTGGTGTCGAACGTGGTCGTGCTCGTCACCTCGCTCGCGGCGATGATCGTGCTCGAGTGGAGGTTGACCCTGCTCTCGCTGGTCGTGCTGCCGTTGTTCATCGCCCCGGCCAAGCGGGTCGGGTTGAAGCTGGGTGCCATCGCGCGCCAGCAGATGGACCTGAACGCCCAGATGAACACCCAGATGAGCGAGCGTTTCAATGTGGCCGGAGCCATCATCGTGAAGCTCTTCGGCCGTCGCGAGCGCGAGGTGGCAACCTTCGCCGAGCGCGCGGGCGGTGTGCGCGACACCGGCATCAAGTCGGCGCTCTACGGTCGGGTCTTCTTCGTTGCGCTCGGTCTGGTCGGTGCCATGGGTGCCGCTGCCATCTACGGGGTCGGCGCGCACATGGTGGTGTCAGGGTCCATCAGCACGGGAACCCTGGTTGCGATGGCCGCTCTGGTCACCCGCATCTATCAACCACTCACCGGTCTCACGAATGCGCGGGTCGAGGTCATGACCGCGTTCGTGTCGTTCGACCGCGTGTTCGAGGTGCTCGATGCGCCGGTCGCGATCACCGACCGTGCCGGTGCGATCGATCTGGTCGATCCCCGCGGTGAGATCGAGTTTGATGCCGTGGTGTTCCGTTACCCGTCGTCGAGCGCGACATCGGTTGCCTCGCTGGAGACACCGGGAGGGCAACTCGGTGACCCTGATGTGGATGTGATCAAAGGCCTGACACTGCGCATTGCTGCAGGTGAGACCGTGGCGGTGGTCGGTGCGAGCGGATCGGGCAAGAGCACGCTTGCGTCCCTGGTGCCGCGCCTGTACGACGTGACATCGGGTGCCGTGCGCATCGACGGTCACGATGTGCGCGACCTGACCGGCGACTCGCTGCATGATGCCATCGGCGTGGTGTCGCAGGACCCGCACCTGTTCCACGAATCGATCGAGTCGAACCTGCTGTATGCCCGCCCCGACGCGACCCACGACGAGGTCGTGGCCGCATGCACGGCCGCGCGCATCCACGACACCATCGCCGCGCTGCCCGACGGCTACCGCACGCTCGTGGGTGAGAGGGGTTACCGCCTGTCGGGCGGCGAGAAGCAGCGCCTTGCCATCGCGCGCATGCTGCTGAAGAACCCGGCGATCATGATCATGGACGAAGCCACGAGTCACCTCGACAACGAGAACGAGGCGCTGGTACAGGAGGCCCTCGATGCCGCACTGCACGGTCGCACCGCGCTCGTGATCGCACACAGACTCACCACCATCCAGGATGCCGACCGCATCGTGGTTCTCGATTCGGGACGCATCGTGGAACAGGGGACCCATGACGAGCTCATGGCTCTCGACGGTGCCTATGCCTCGCAGGTCCGTGCCGGCGACTCTTTCGGCAGTGCCACAGCCGGTTCGTAAAGTAGGGCCATGTCCGCAGACATCGAGTTCATCAACGGGGTTCCCTCTGTCACGGTCGGACAGTTCGCCGAGATCCTGAACAGCATCTTCTCCTCGGCGTTCGAGGGTGGCGTGTGGATCGAGGGCGAGATCGAAGGCCTGAGAAAGCCGACCCCGCACCTGTACTTCAGCCTCATCGAGAACCGCAACGGCAACAAGGCCCAGGTGAGCGTGGCGCTGTTCGCCGGTCCGCTGCGTGCTGTGCAGGCAAAGTTGCGGCAGCAGGGCATCGAACTGAAGGACGGCATGCGGGTGCGCCTCTACGGCGCCCCTGATTTCTACGCACCGTCGGGCCGGCTCTCGTTCAAGGCCCAGGACATCGACACCCAGTTCACCGTGGGTGACATCGCCGCCAAGCGTGAGGCACTGCTGCGATCGCTCATCGACAAGGGTGTCGACAAGCTGAACAAGCGCCGGCCTGTTCCGCTGGTGCCGATGCGACTCGGTGTCATCTCTTCGACACAAGCGGCCGGTTGGGCAGACGCGCGCCGTCAACTCGAGGAATCGGGCATCGGTTTCTCCGTCTCGTTCCTGGATGTTCGGGTGCAGGGAGACGATGCGCCACCGCAGATCGTCGCGGCGTTGAAGACCCTCTCGCGCCGTGACGACATTGATGTGGTGCTGCTCATGCGCGGGGGTGGCTCGAAGAGTGATCTGGCCGCATTCGACGACGAAGGCATCGCCATGGCCATTGCGCAGTGCCGCCACCCGGTGTTCACCGGCCTTGGGCACCAGATCGACACCAGCATCGCCGACATCGTGGCGCACAGTGCCCTCAAGACACCGACCGCTTGCGCACAAGAGGTCATCGAACTGGTCACTCGCTTCATGGGTGGGCTGGTTGATGCTCAGCAGGACCTGCGGCTGGTCACCGAGAACTCGTTGATCCGAGCACGGGGCCGCATCGCCATGGCGGTCGAGCGACTGAGGACGCGGCCCCGCATCGCGCTGGCGCGACAGGCACAGACCCTCACCATGCACGCCTCTGCCGTGCGTTTGCTCGACCCTGCAACCACGATGGCGCGAGGGTGGAGCATCACCCGCGATGCACAGGGCAACATCGTGCGATCGAGCGACCAGGTCTCGGTCGGTGCCACCATCGTGGTGTCGCTCGCAGGGGGCACAATCACCGGAACCGTGGAAGGAACCACCTGATGGCAAGCAAGAAGACAGCGAACAACGAACCCAAGGGCTACGCAGAGGCCATGCGCGAGGTGGAGACCATTCTCTCCGAGCTCGACTCGGCGAACGTCGATGTCGATGTGCTCGCCGAGAAGGTCGAACGTGCGTCGTATCTCATCCAGTGGTGCAACGAGCGCATCACGGCGACCCAGATGACAGTCGACAACCTCGTTGCCGATCTCGCAGTCGACGATGACGAGGAAGACGAAGACCTCGACGACGACGATGAATGGGATGACGATGACGATGACGATGATGACGACGATGATGAAGAAGACGACGACGAATGACGGGTTCTGACTCCGTTCGCGAACACGTCGAGCGAGAGCTTCATCTCCTGCTCGTCGACCAGCGGCACAGGTGGCAGGCTGTCAGCCCTTTGATGTCCACCGTGTTCGACGAGCTCGATACGCTGGTTCTCTCCGGCGGAAAGCGCCTGCGCCCGCAGTTCCTCCACTGGGGCTGGGTGGCCGCCGGTGGTGACCCGGACGACGAGAGTCACCACTTGTTCGGTGCAGCCATCGAGTTGCTGCACGCGTTCGCCCTGTTTCATGACGACGTGATCGACGATGCCGGTTCGCGACGCGGGCACGAGACCACACACCGTCGGCTGTCGCGCTTCCACGAGGAGGACGCCCTTGCCGGTGAGTCACGCCGCTTCGGGGAGGGGTCGGCTGTTCTCATCGGGGACATCGCGTACGCCCTCGCCGACATCTTGATGACAGACCTGCCGGTGGCAGCACGGCCGTTCTGGAACGAGCTGCGCCTGGAGATGAACGTGGGTCAGTATCTCGACACGGTTGGCTCGGCCCACAGGGAGTTCGGGTTCGAGCACGCCCGGTTGGTCTCCCGCCTGAAGACAGCGAAGTACACGATCGAACGCCCGCTCCACATCGGCGCTGTTGCCGCCGACGCCGCGATCGGTGCCGAACTGCTGCAGGCTCTCAGCCAGTACGGCATCCCGTTGGGTGTGGCGTTCCAGCTTCGTGACGATGTGCTGGGTGCCTTTGGTGACGAGAGTGTCACCGGCAAGCCGGTCGGCGGGGATTTCCGTGAGGGAAAGTCGACGGCGTTGGTGTCGTTTGCTCTCGAGTCCGAGGATCCCCGGCACCATGACACCCTCGCTCGCCTCGGAAACCCCGGCATCACGGCCGCTGACGTGGCCGAGATACAGCAGGCGATCGTGGAGTCAGGTGCACTGCGCAGGGCCGAGGACCTCATCGTTTCGTTGCGCGACGAGGCGATTGCGGCCCTGTCGGCATCCGGAGTGCACGGCGATGCACATGAGCAACTTGTTCAGCTGGCCGACTCGGTCACGAGTCGCAACGTGTAGCAACGCTGTCTACGCCCCCGCGTAGATGTCAAGCGCCTCTTGCATGTCGATGTCGGTCATGACACCGGGTTCGGCGCGGATTGCCTCGACCCATGGCGGCGTGACCTTGCATGTCACGGCAATGGGTTCGTCGAGTGACGAGCCGGCAGTTGCGAGTCGTGCGAACGTGACCGCGTAGTTCGGCGGACGGGCGTCGCGTGACAATTCGATGAGAGCCCACGGATCGGGCGCGGTGCCGGCACGTGCGACAGATGCGATCTCCGTCGCAGATGTCGCCTGCACGGCGCCGCCCGCGAGACCGGGTCCGTCGATGATCACGGCGCCGTGCACGAGTTGCGGCCGTGCCCCTGCCGCGAGGAAACCCACGTAACCACCGAGACCGCGGCCGAGGATGGTGGTCTCGCCGATGTGGCGCAGTGCGATGTCGACATCGGCCATCAGGATCTCGGCCGAGTACCCGCCGCCGCGCGGCACCGTCGACTGACCGTGCCCCGTGAAGTCGAGCGCCCACACGGGACCCTGCCATTCGACCGGAACGGTCGACATGTTGCGCGCATCCTCGCCGAGGCCGTGGAGCAGCAACAACGATCGTCCCGTGCCTTCCTTCACCTTGTGGAGCGCGAGTGTCACGCGGTTGTGGGGCAGCATCACAGTGCTCACGAGAGGAACTCCAGCACCATCGAGCTGACTCGCTCGGGTTGTTCGATGTGCACGAAATGACCGACGCCCTCGAGCACCTCGAGTCGACCCCCCCGCGGGATCCACGGCAGCACGTCACGCGCACGCGCACCCCATCCCATCGGTTCGTCCTCGGTGCCGAGGAACCCGAGGAAGGGGATCGGCAGCGACACCATCCGCAGCGCGCTCCACTCGGGTCGCCACGGGCCGAAACCGCCGAAGCGCATGGTGGGGTCGAGCTTCCAGCGCCAGCCGTCTGCGTCGTGCCGCGCACCGACAGTGACCAGGTACTCGAGCCACTCGATGGAGAGCCTCGGGTTCATCTTCGCGCGTCGTCGTGCGAGGTCTTCGAGGGTCCCCGGCTTGCGGAAGGCAGTCGTGGTCTCGTGCCGGAAGTCGAGCCACGAGCCGATCTCGCCGGCCAACAGGCGGGATTGATCGTGGTCGGGAACGTCGGGCATGCGGCGCTTGCTCGGCATGCCGTCGATGTTGACCATCCGGGAGATGCGGTACGAACTGGCCTCGGCGAGTTGCATCATCAGCGCGCCGCCCTTCGAGTGTGCGATCACCGGCGCCGGCGATGATGTGGTGCTCGACATGACCGCGAGTGCGTCCCGGATGTCGGCATCCCAGCTGTAGAGAGAGGCATAGTCGCTGTCACCATGGCCACGGTGGTCCCAGGCGACCGCGCGCCACCCTGCGTCGGCGAGAATCCCGGCGAACACGTCGAAGGTGCGGGCAAAGTCCGAGCCGCCGTGCACGAGGAACACCACCGGATCGGTCTCGTTGCCCCATTCATGCACCGCGATGCCCACGCCGTCGGCCTCGACACGGCGCGTGCGGTCGGGCTGACGGGCCCCTGGGTACGAACGTGTCTCGGCAATCACGGACACCGAGGTTAGGTCAGCACGGCGACGATGCCCGTGGTGGGGCGAACGCTTGACACATGCCACACCGCCCTAACATGAGGGTGATGTTCCTGCGCACCCGGCTCCACACCTACCTGTTGTGGAGCACCTGCGTGTTCGTGTTGTTGGCAGTCGTGTCGGGTCTCCTCACGGACGGTGGATCGGGTGAATCAACCGACAACGCTGCCACCGACACCACTTCTGTCGCGGTCACGACAACCACTGTGGCCGCCGGTGAGCCCCGCAGGTACGTGGTGCAGTCGGGGGAGTCGTTGTTCGCCATTGCGCAGAAGTTCAATCTGAGTGCTCCTGCTCTGGTCGAGCTCAACAAGATCAAGAACCCCGACCGTGTCTCCGCGGGCACCGAGCTCTTGTTGCCGCCCAGCAACGGTTTCGTGCCGATCGGTGCGACAACCACCATGCCGCCATGACCAAGGCCACAAGCCCGCGTTTCGTACACTGAATCCATGACCGCAACCTTCTGGCCCACCCAAGAGCACTGGTCCGTCGCGATCCCGTTGCACACACCGCACCCGCGGCTCGACTGTCTCTCGGGCACCGGCTTCGTGGGCCTGAAGCCGGCACCGTTCGATGTGCCTGCGAATGAGTGGGAGTCACTCGAGTACTTCGACTGGAAGAGCGGCGGCGACACGAACTTTGCTCCGTTGGCATCGGCCGATGGAGAGCTCGACTGCCGCGGGTTCTGGGACAAGGGAAAGACCGACAAGGACGCCATCTGGACGTCGAACGCTGCACTTGCGCCCACGCTGAAGAACTACGTGTCTTCGGTGGGTGCGAACTTCGGTCGTGTGCGCATCATAAAACTCGAGCCGCAGGACCGTGACCAGGCCATCCGGTCGATCCATCGCGACGACAACAACCGGTTCAATCCCGACAACGAGGGCTGGGTCGTGCGCTCGTGGCTCGAACTCACCGACAGCCCCGACAGCTACATGCTGCTCATGGACAACGGCCCCGACGGCCTTCCCGACCCGTCAACCGAGCGCCGCGTGCCGTTGCCCCGGGGCGCACGCTTCGTGGTCGACACCCAGCGTCTGTGGCACGTGGTCGTTCACAACCATGACTTCCCGCGTTATGCGCTGATCACGAGTTTCGAGAGCGGTCCGGCACTCGATTCGTTCATCGCGCGCGAACGCGCGTAGGCGTCAGAGAGCGTTCTCGATCGCCGCGATGACCTCGGGGGCATCGGGCAGGGTCTTCGGGTGGAAGCGTGCGACCACCTGACCGCTCCGGTTCACCAGGAACTTCTCGAAGTTCCATCTGATGTCACCGCTCTCGCCCTCGGCATCGGCCACCGGGGTCAGTTGCGCGTACAGGGCGTGGCGGTTGTCGCCGTTCACCTCGATCTTCTCCGTGAGGGGGAAGGTGACGCCGTAGGTCGACGAGCAGAATGTCGCGATTTCCTCGGCTGTTCCGGGCTCCTGACCGAGGAACTGGTTGCACGGCACGCCGACAACGCTGAACCCCTTGTCCGCGTAGCGGGAGTGCACCTGCTCGAGCTGCTCGTACTGCGGCGTGAGACCGCACTTGCTCGCGACGTTCACGACGAGTGTGACCTTCCCCTCGAGGCCGGCGAGTGCCGGGCCGGATCCGTCGAGAAGCGAGATGTCAGTGGAGTAGATGCTCATGCACATGCAACACCGTCCGCCCGGCGGTCATTCCCGGCTGCCGGGGTCAGTTGCTGCGGTGTGCCGCCGCCAGTTCGGCGACCTCGCGCATGATGCGCGCGATGTCGAAGTCCTTCGGCGTGTACACGGCTGCGACACCCTCGTTGGCGAGACGCGTACGGTCCTCCTCGGGGATGATTCCGCCGACGATGACGGGCGCGTCGACGCCCTCGGCGCGCAGGCGGCGCACCACGTCGGGGACCAACTGAAGGTGGGATCCCGACAGGATCGAGAGTCCCACGACATCGGGATCCTCGTCGCGGGCGCTGGCAACGATCTGCTCGGGCGTGAGGCGGATGCCGCTGTACACGACCTCCATGCCGGCATCGCGCGCGGCAACCGCGATCTGCTCTGCGCCGTTCGAGTGACCGTCGAGGCCGGGCTTGGCGACCAGGAATCGCGGCGGGCCACCCGGGATGGTGCGCACGAACTCGGCCACGTCAGAGAGGGCATTCGTGCGCCGGCCCACTGCTGCACCGACACCGGTGGGGGCACGGAACTCGCCGAACACCTCGCGCAGCACGTGGGACCACTCGCCCGTGGTGCCACCTGCCTCGGCGAGTTCGATCGACGGCTCCATGATGTTCTCGCCGGACTCGGCCGCCTCGCGCAGCCGTGCAAGTGCCTTCTGCACGCGGTCGTTGTCGCGCGACGCTCGCCACTTCTCGACGTCGGCGATCATCTCCGTCTCGACGGCCGGGTCGACCACCAGGATGTTGCCCGGTGTTGCGAGCGGGCTCTCTGCGGTCTCCGTGTACGAGTTCACTCCCACGACCGTCTGGTCACCGGACTCGATGCGGCGTGTGCGCTCGGCCATGGAGCGCACGAGGCGGCCCTTCAGTTCGTCGACGGCGTTGAACGCCCCGCCGAGCGACATGACCTCCTCGAACTCGGCCCATGCAGCGTCGCGTAGTTCCGCAGTTCGACCCTCGATCACCGTCGACCCGTCGAAGATGTCGTCGTACTCGAGAAGGTCGGACTCGAACGCGAGCACCTGCTGCATGCGCAACGACCACTGCTGGTCCCACGGGCGCGGCAGACCGAGCGCCTCGTTCCATGCAGGCAGCTGCACGCTGCGGGCGCGCGCCTTCTTCGAGAGTGTGACGGCGAGCATCTCGAGAACGATGCGCTGCACGTTGTTCTCCGGCTGTGCCTCGGTGAGCCCCAGCGAGTTCACCTGCACGCCGTAGCGGAAGCGCCGTGCCTTCGGGTCGGTCACGTTGTACCGCTCACGGCCGATGCGGTCCCACAGTTCCGTGAAGGCGCGCATCTTGCACACCTCCTCGACGAAGCGGATGCCCGCGTTCACGAAGAACGAGATGGAGCCGAACACCTGGTCGAACTGGTCGTCGTCGACCTGGCCGCTCGCGCGCACCGCATCGAGCACGTCGACCGCCGTGGCGAGCGAGTAAGCGATCTCCTGCACCGGGGTCGCGCCGGCCTCCTGCAGGTGGTACGAGCACACGTTCATCGGGTTCCACTTGGGCGCGTTCTGTGCGCACCATGCGACCATGTCGACGATCAGACGCTTCGACGGCGCGGGCGGGAAGATGTAGGTGCCGCGCGACAGGTACTCCTTGACGATGTCGTTCTGGGTGGTCCCTCGCAGCTCGTTCGACGACACTCCCTGCTCACGGGCATTCGCCACGTAGAGGGCGAGCATCCACGCAGCAGTGGCGTTGATCGTCATCGAGGTGTTCATCTTCCCGGGTGGGATCGAGTCGAGAAGTGTGCGCATGTGACCGAGATGGGAGACGGGCACACCCACCTTGCCGACCTCGCCCGAGGCGAGCACGTGATCGGGGTCGTATCCGGTCTGCGTGGGCAGGTCGAAGGCAATGGACAGACCCGTCTGGCCCTTTGCCAGGTTCGTTCTGTACAGCTTGTTCGATGCCGCGGCGGTGGAATGGCCCGAGTAGGTGCGCATCAACCACGGGTCATCGCGGCGAGGGGTGGTGGAGTCAGTCACGGGTCAAGTATGGCAACGTCCCGGGGCGAAACGCACCGGGCCCGGGTCATTCGGCGACGGCCTCGGCAAGCATGCGCAGGTAGGTCTCGCGGGGGACTGCGATGCCCCCCAGGCTCCCCAGGTGGTCGGTGAGCCACTGGGTGTCGAAGAGAACCATGCCGTCGAGAACCATCAGTTGCACCAGGTGGGCGAGCGCAACCTTCGATGCATCGGTCTCGGTGTGGAACATCGACTCGCCGGCAAAGAAGCGGTTGATGCGCACCCCGTAGACACCGCCCACCAGTTCGCCCTGCTGGTTGCGCACCTCGACGCTGTGCGCGTGCCCGAGCGCGTGAAGGTCTGTGTATGCATCGATGATCTCGCGGTTGATCCAGTTGCCCGTGTCGTGCACCGTGGCGCACTTCGTCACGACACCGACGAAGTCGGTGTTGACGCTGCACGTGAAGTGTCGTGCACTCCTGCGCAGCGACCGCGACACGCGGAACCGCTCGAGAGGGATGATCCCGCGCTCGCACGGCGACCACCACCAGAGTTCGCCCTCGGCGTGCATGGGGAAGAGGCCGTGGGCGTACGCATACAGCAACGTGTCGGGTTCGAGGTCTGCTCCCGGGAAGAGATGATCACGCCGTGGCCAGGTGTGCGGCGGCGGGAAATCCCATTCGCATTGGTCGGGCGTCTTCACGACACCGACACTATGTGCCTCAGTACGAGTAGAAGCCCTCGCCGCTCTTGCGTCCGAGCTTGCCGGCGGCAACGAGGCGACGCAGCGTCGGAACAGCTGCATAGTTCGGGTCTGCAAACTCTGCGTACAGGGCGTCGAGAATCGCGAGCGAAGTGTCGAGACCGACCAGGTCGAGCAGCGCGAACGGCCCCATGGGGAAGTTGCATCCGCCCTTCATTGCCGTGTCGATGTCCTCCATCGATGCGGTGCCTGTCTCCCAGATGCGGATCGCGTTGTTCAGGTACGGGAAGAGCAGCGCGTTCACGATGAACCCTGCGCGGTCCTTCACCTGCACGCCGTTCTTGCCGCACTTTGCGGTGAAGTCGTTGGCGGCGGCGATGGTCTCGTCCGATGCAGTGATGGGGCGCACCACCTCGACGAGGGGCATCGCGGTGGCGGGGTTGAAGAAGTGGATGCCGCACACCTTGTCGGGGCGCGATGTGGCCATGGCCATCTCGACGACGGGGAGGGTGCTCGTGTTCGTGGCGAGGATTGCACCCGGCTTCACGGCCTTGTCGAGTTCTGCGAACAGGGCCTTCTTCACCGCGAGGTCCTCGACCACTGACTCGATCACGAGGTCACAGTCGGCAAGGTCGGACACCTTGTCGGTGGCCGAGAGGCGCGCGAGGATGGCTGCCTTGTCGTCGGCGGTGATCTTCTCGCGCTGTACCTGCTTGTCGAGACCCTTCTCGATCGAGGTGATCATTGCCTGTGCGGTTGCGGCGCTGCGTGAGCGCACGATGACCTTGTAGCCGGCCTTGGCGGCGACCTCCGCGAGGCCGGAGCCCATGATTCCTGAGCCGCAGATACCGATGGTGTTCATGTCAAACCTCCCGATTGAGTATCCGGCGAGGCTAACAATCGGGGCGGCGTCCGGAAGAACGCGACGTGCCTACTTCTCGGTGATGGTGACCGAGTTGACCGTGACGGTCCGGCTGGGGGCACCGCCGAGACCGCTGTTGTCGGGCTCATGCAGGGCCATGATCGCCTTGGTGACATCGAGTCCCTTCGTGACCCTGCCGAAGGTCACGTACGTTCCCTGCGAGTTCAGAAGGGCGGCCTTCGGTCCCGTGACGAAGAAGAACTGACCGCCGCCGGAGTCGTCGGCAGACCCACGGGCCATCACCAGGTCGCCCTCGGAGTAGGTGAACGGACCACCCTCATCGGGGATCGTGTAGCCCGGGCTGTCGGTGTTGGTCTTGCCGCCACCCTGGATGATGTCGATCGACGGGTCGGTGCGGAAGATGGTGCTGCCGTCGTAGTACCTGTAGCGCGACAGTGACACGAAGTTGTTCACCGTGCCCGGAACGTCCTCGGTGTTCAGTTCGACCACGATCTCGCCCTCGGTGGTGTCGAAGGTCGCGATGTAGGTCTTGTTCTCGTCGATGCACTTCTTCATCGACGAGGTGAACGACGCGACGCGTTCCTGCGTGCCGTCCGTCTTCGGGCACTCCGTGGTTCCCTCGACGATGCCCGAGGGATTCGACACCGGGGGAGCCGTGGTCGGCGTGACTGTCGAGCCGTTGTCCCCTCCGACGAGGCGGGCCACCAGGAACAAGGCGAGGATTGCACCGGGGATTCCCAGTCCGAGCACGAGACCGCGCTTCCTGACCTTGCTGACCTTCTGCTTGCGGATCCGCTCCTGACGAGCTCTCTCGCGGTTGGCTTTCTGGCGTGCTCTCTTATCTGTTCCCACGAAGTCGGCAGGTTAGTCGCACAGGGGTAGCCTTGGACAGCGGTGGCTCTCATTGTTCAGAAATACGGCGGCACTTCGGTGGCCGATCCCGACCGCATCAAGTCGGTGGCGGACCACGTTGCTTTCACCCGCCGCCACGGCAACGACGTGGTGGTCGTGGTCTCGGCCATGGGCAAGACCACCGACAACCTGCTCTCGCTGGCCAATGCCGTGTCCGATGTGCACCCCGGCCGCGAGATGGACATGCTCCTCACCACCGGCGAGCGCATCTCGATGTCGCTTCTCTCGATGGCGCTCGCAGGGGTCGGTGTCGAGGCGGTCAGCTTCACGGGTTCGCAGGTGGGCATCATCACTGACACCATCCACACCAAGGCCAAGATCCTCGAGGTGAAGGGTGACCGCGTGCGGGCCGCACTCGGCGAAGGCAAGGTCGTGGTCGTGGCCGGTTTTCAGGGCGTGTCGACCGACTCCGAGATCACCACGCTCGGCCGTGGCGGCAGCGACACCACCGCCGTGGCATTGGCTGCAGCCCTGAACGCCGACGTGTGCGAGATCTACACCGACGTCACCGGGGTGTTCTCGGCCGACCCGCGCATCGCGCCGCAGGCGCGGAAGCTCCCGCATCTCCAGTTCGACGAGATGCTCGAGATGGCCGGTGCGGGCAGCAAGGTGCTCGCACTGCGCTCCGTCGAGTTCGCCCGCAACCACAACGTGCCGATCCATGTCCGTTCGAGTTTCACCTGGGAACACGGAACATGGGTGAGCGCTGAATCGTCACAAGGAGAATCCTCCATGGAAGAACCAATCATTTCCGGTGTCGTGCACGACGCGAGCGAATCGAAGGTCACCGTCGTCGGTGTGCCCGACCGCCCCGGCATCTCGGCGGCCCTGTTCGAGAATCTGGCCAACGCCAACATCAACGTCGACATGATCGTGCAGAACACCTCGAAGGACGGTCTCACCGACATCTCGTTCACGGTGCCGAAGGCCGACATGAAGGTGGCAGAGGACATCGTGTCGAGGGTCTCGAAGGAGATCGATGCACTCGGTGTGTCGCATGAGTCCGACATCGCGAAGGTGTCGCTGGTCGGGGCGGGCATGAAGACCAGTCCCGGTGTCGCGGCCAAGATGTTCAGGGTGCTCGCCGACAACGGCATCAACATCCACATGATCTCCACCAGCACGATCCGCGTGTCCGTCGTGGTGTCGGCAGCCGACATGGAACTCGCCGTCCGCTCGCTGCACACGGCGTTCGGTCTCGATTCGGGAAGCGCGTACTCGGCACCATTGCCCGAGCGCAAGTAGTCCGCCTGCCATACTCGGAGAATGGCTCTTCGGCGACAGCTCATCCCGTGGCGTGCGGCAGGCACGCGCGCCGAGATGCGCCGGAACGCCGACGAGGTGGTCCGTGACACCGGCTGGGTGTTCAACAACCAGACGGGGAGTTCCCTGACTCTCGATGAGTTCGTGAGGACCGGCGATGCCGAGGTCGACGTGTATCTCGACCGGTTCGGCTGGCTCGATCTCGCGGGGAAGTCGTCCATCCTCGAGATCGGATCCGGCATCGGTCGCATGACCTCGGCCCTGACCCGCAGGTTCGCATCGGTCGTGGCGACCGACGTCGACGCGGCGTTCCTCGAGCGCTGCCGTGAGACTGTTGCCCGGTTCGGCCGGGTCAACGTGCTGCGCACCGTTCACATCGCCGACGGCAGCTCGATCGACGTTCAGGATGATTCGGTCGACGTGGTTTTCTCGTACATCACACTGCAGCACTGCAAGGCAAGTGATGCCCTGCGCCTGACCACGGAGGCCGTCCGCGTGGCAAAGCCCGGCGGCATCATCGCGTTGAACTACCGAACCTGGGTCCCCGCTGACGTGGTGCTCGTTCCCGCCGGTGCCGTCATGCGACAGTTGTGGCGTCTGCCCGTCGTCGGGCAGAAGCTCTCGCAGTGGCGCTGGTCGACACGCCTCGGTTGGCAGGCAAACCGTCTCGACCCGCGCAGGGTCCTTTCGTTGCTGGAGACCTCGAACCCGGGGCTCACCGATGTGGTGATCCTGCATCACCCCGGCCGGCCGCAGAAGCCTGTGACCTTCGCAGGCTCGGCGGTGCCGCAACGCGATCTCGACGTGGCCAACAAAAGTCATTGGTGGCTGCTCGCGCGCTGCCATTAGCCTCGGTCGCTATGCGCGTAGGAGTCGTCGGAGCAACAGGTCAGGTCGGGAGTGTCATGAGGACGCTCCTGGCAGAACGCAATTTCCCCATCACCGAGCTGCGGTTCTTCGCCTCGGCTCGGTCTGCGGGCACGACGCTGCCGTGGAAGGGCGGCGAGATCACGGTCGAGGATGCCGCGACGGCCGACCCCTCGGGGCTCGACATCGCGTTGTTCTCCGCAGGTGCCACGTCGTCGCGTGAGTTCGCTCCGCGTTTCGCTGCCGCAGGCGTCACGGTCATCGACAACTCGAGTGCCTTCCGCATGGACCCCGAGGTTCCCCTGATCGTCAGCGAGGTGAACGGTCATCTTGCGCACACCGCACCGAAGGGAATCATCGCGAACCCGAACTGCACGACCATGGCCGCGATGCCGGTGCTGAAGCCGTTGCACGACGAGGCCGGTCTGGTGAAGCTGATCGCGAGCACGTACCAGGCTGTGAGCGGCGGCGGTCTTGCCGGTGTCGAGGAACTCGATGTGCAGTCCCGTGCGATGGTCGACCGCGCGGCCGAACTCACCTTCGACGGGGATGCAGTTGCGTCGCCCGAACCGAAGAAGTTCGCGCGGACCATCGCGTACAACGTGCTGCCGTTCGCCGGGTCGATGGTCGATGACGGCGAGGGAGAGACCGACGAGGAGAAGAAGCTGCGCAACGAGAGCCGCAAGATCCTCGAGGTTCCCGATCTGCGCGTGTCGGGCCTGTGTGTGCGCGTGCCCGTCTACACGGGGCACTCCCTCGCGATCAATGCCGAGTTCTCGCGCGCAATCTCCGTCGAGCGCGCACGCGAGATTCTCTCCGTCGCGCCCGGTGTGTCACTCGTTGACATCCCCACACCGCTGCTCGCTGCGGGCAAGGACCCGAGCTACGTGGGCCGCATCCGCCAGGACGAAACCGTGGACGGCGGACGCGGCCTTGCCCTGTTCCTCAGCAACGACAACCTGCGCAAGGGCGCTGCACTGAACGCTGTGCAGATCGCCGAACTGCTGGTGAAGTAGGTACCGGGGCAACAAGAAACGGGCCGCCGAAGCGGCCCGTGGATTTTGGTCGGGGTGACAGGATTTGAACCTGCGGCCTCGTCGTCCCGAACGACGCGCGCTACCAAGCTGCGCCACACCCCGTGGTGCTATGCGAGGCTATCCGCGGTTTCGGTGTCTGACTCGGGTGCAGTCTCGGCGGGTTCGATCGCGTCGGGTACCGGGATTCCCTCGGCGTAGCAGCCTCCGGCGGCGATCTCTCTCACGGCCTTGCGCAGACGCAATGCGTCGAGTGGCTTGATGGTCCAGCCGTCGGCCCCGCTGCGACGGGCCATGTGGATGTCAGCGACCCGGTCGAGCAGCATGAGAACGGGAACCCTCGGGAGCGCGCCGCTCGACTGGTCGAGGCGCAGGTCCATGGTGATGGCCATGCCGCCCATGGTGCCGACCTGCATGTCGAGGATCGCGATGTCAGGCGTATGGTTGCGGACCGAGCGGGCAACCTCGCGACCGTTCGAGATCACGGTGAACGTGGTGGACGACGACTCGAGCGCTGCGGTGACTTCGTCGACGACCCACTGGGCATCGGTGGCAATGAGGATGTGCACGGCGAAAACTCTACTGCCGGGTGTCCGGTTCGGCGAGTTGATGCTCGAGAACCCTGATGGATTCCATGGAGTGAATGTCCTCTGCCAGTTCGGTGACCCGCACGATGGGTGCACCGGGGAACAGAGCGAGGGTCCGCGCGGAGAAGTCATCGATGCCGGCACCCGCCGTCTCGGCGTCGGCGTTCAGTGATGCCACGAGTCGGTGGAGCACCGCGTCGTCGCCGGTGCTGGCCGCTGCCAGGTCGAGCTCGGCGCCCGAGGTGTCCGGACCGAACCCCGGTGGCATGCGGTTGGCCACGACCAGACGCAATGTGATGGAAAGCCGCTTCAGCTCGGTGACGAAGTGGTCTGCCTCGCGCAGCGCATCGGGTGACGGTGCCGTGACGATCACGAAGTGGGTCGACGGACCGCGCAACGTGTCGGCAACAGCGAGAGCGCGGCGCGAGAACTCGGTCTCCATGCCGTCAATCGCGCGCAGGAATGCCGCGACACCGGTGAGGGCATCGGAGCCGACCACAGATGAGATTGCTTTCAGCACGGGTGTGAGTGCCGCATTGGCGAAACGCAGCCCGCCACGACCAGGTGCCATCAACAGCCGCACGATGGGGTGTTTCAGGAAACGTGCGAGTCTTTCGGGCGACTCGAGGAAGTCGAGAGCGTTGCGCGAGGGGGGAGTGTCGACGATGACAAGGTCGAACCTGCCGTCGTTCTGCAGTTCGTGCAGCCGCTCGGCCGCCATGTAGTCGCGGGTGCCCGAGATGGATCGCGACAGGTTCCTGTAGAACGAGTTCTCCATCACCTCTCGGGCCCTCTCGGGCGAGGGTGACGTGTCGCGCACCAGGTTGTCGAAGGTCTCCTGCACATCGAGCATCGAGACCCACAGCTCGCCCGGTGCATCGAGTTCAACGCGTCGGGGCTCGTTGCCGAGTGAGTCCGACACCCCGATTGCATCAGCGAGTCGTCGAGCGGGGTCGATGGTGATCACGACGGCCCGCCGGCCCATGCGCGCTGCATGCACGCCGAGTGCGGCGGCGATGCTGGTCTTGCCCACGCCACCGGTGCCACACGTGACGATCACGCGGGCTGAACGACAGGTGTCGGTCGCGGGAGCAGGGCTCATTCGAGACCCTCGATCTCGAGCATGAGTGCATCGGCCAACCCGGTCACGAGTGGGCTGCCGTCAGTGCGCAGACGGGGCAGGTACATGATTGCAGCGGTTCCCGTGCTCTGCAGCGTGTCGATTGCATCGCGCTGCGCCCGTTCCCTCTGGTGCGCATAGTCGTACGCCTGCGCCAGGTGCCCGTCGGCGGGTCTGTGGGAGACAACAGGCGCAGGTGCCTCGCACTTGTTGACGACGAACGGGGTGAGGGTCATGTTCACTGTCGACCGGATGCGTTCGGCGACATCGAGTGTCTCGGACACAGGTGTCATTGCGGGCGTGGTGACCAGCATCAGTCGGCACCGTGCCGGGTCGGCGAGCATGTCGAGCACCTCGTCGGCCTGCTGGCCGATGGGGCCGGTGCTGATGGCCTTCTTCAACTGGATCGGTGCGCGCACCAGGTCGCTCGCGTGCCCTGCTGCCGGACCGTCGACGATGATGATGTCCGCGCGGTCCTCCCGCTCGAATGCCTTGATGCGGCCCAGCACGAGCAGGTCGTCGAGGCCCGGTGCCGTGGTGGCCACCAGTTCGACGATGCCCGAGCGGGAGAGCTGGCGTGACAGAAGTCCCATGCCCTTGGAACTCAGGTAGTCGGTGAGCGCCCGGCCGGGTGTGACCACCATTCGTTCCAGCAGTTCATGCTCGGGAACCTCAATGGATTCGGCATCAAGCGAGACAAGAAGGGTGCGCAGCCCTGCCCGGGCGGCCACCAGGGCCAGGCCGGCGGCGACAGCGGATTTCCCTACGCCGCCCTTGCCCGCAACAATGAGGACACGCTGTGCCGTGAAAAAGTGGTGTGGTTCCATAAATGCGAAGGAGAGAACAGTGAGGGTAGGCGCAAAACGTCGCTTGGTGTGTGGTTTGGGCGCACTTCTCGCAATTCCCGCATTCGCGACCCTGGCCGCAGGATCAGCCAGTGCGTCGACCGGCGCCGACAAGCTCGACCCCGTCGACGTGGTGGAGGTCAGCGGACTGGTCGACCGGATCGTTGCAGACAACATCGAGACCGCGCTGGAGCGCGCACAGACGAACGGTTCGCAGGCAGTGATCCTGCAGGTGAACTCGAAGGGCGCGGTCATCAGCCGCGACCGGATGGCCGAGCTTCTCGAGTCGATCCGTGGGTCGCAGGTTCCCGTCGCGATCTGGGTCGGCCCGAGCGGGGCACGTGCGTACGGTCTGCCCGCACAGATGCTCGCTGTTGCCGACGTGACGGCGATGGCGCCCGGTGCACGCGTGGGCCGCACCGGCACCCTGCTGAAGGTCAACGATGAGGTGATCTCGTTCGGGGCGAAGTCGGCCGACGATGCGATCTACCGCGACACCCTCGGGTTCCTCGAGGCGCGCGAGAAGAGCATCCTCAAGTTCTCGACCGACGACCGGGGTGTTCCCGTGCTGCGCAACATGCTGTTCGCACTCGACGGCATCTCTGCGAGGGGTGCCACCCTCGACACGGTTGTCGATGTCCTCGATTCGAAGGGCCAGGTCACCCGCGAGGCGACCACCGTGAGGTTCTTCAAGCTCGGGCTCGTGCCGCGGTTGCTGCACACCGTGGCGAGCCCCGCGTCGGCGTACCTGTTGTTGACGATCGGTCTTGCACTTCTGCTCTTCGAGTTCTTCACGGCCGGCATCGGCGTGGCCGGGTTGGTGGGTGCCGTGTGCACGGTGCTCGGTGGTCTCGGCATCGGGGCCCTGCCGATGAGCGGGTTCGGTGTCGCACTGTTGTTGCTCGCGATGGTTGCATTCGCCGTTGACGTGCAGGTCGGTGTGCCACGGTTCTGGACCGGGGTCGGGTTGTTCCTGTACGTGATTGCGTCGTTCACGATGTTCCGTTCGGTGGACGGCATGTCGTTGAGGCCGTCGTGGCTCACGCTGGCCGTCTGCATCATCGGCATCGCCCTCACCTTCATCGTCGGCATGCCGTCGATGACCCGCACGCGGTTCGCCACGCCGACCATCGGTCGGACGAATCTCGTGGGCACCACGGGGGTCACCGTGGGAGAGGTCGCACCGGAGGGCATCGTGAAAGTGGACGGCGCACAGTGGCGTGCACGCACGAACCGCGCCACACCGCTCGCAGCCGACCAGCCGATGCGCGTGACGGACATCGACGGGGTCACCCTCATCGTCGAGCCGCTCGAGGGTGGTGCCCGCGACTACCGCGAGGCACGAAACAAGAGCTGATCATGTTCCTGCTGATCGCCGCGTTCGTGGTGTTGATGCCGCTCGTCGAGCTGTACTTCATCGTGCAGGTCGGCCAGGAGATCGGGGTGCTGCCTACTGTTGCATCGTTGCTCGTCATCTCGCTCGTCGGCACCTCCCTCGTGAAGCGCGAGGGACTGCGCGTGTACAGACAGTTCATGTCGACTGTGCGCAGCGGTCACGAACCGACGCGCGAGATCGTCCACGGCGTGTGCATCCTCGCGGCAGGTGTGTTCCTCCTTGCGCCCGGGTTCATCTCCGATGTGATCGGGATCGTGTTGCTGCTGCCCCCGACAAGGGCCTTCATCGCGCGGATCGCCGTGCGCAAGGCCAGGAGGATCACGTCGGTGATCGATGTGCGGCACTCGGGAAATAGGGTGGAGCGCAGGGGGTATCTCCCGCGTGCGGGCGATGTGGTCGACGACGGCCCCCACGACACGGGGGCAGGCGCATGACATCGACACCGGAAGAACCCTTCGACCCGACCAAGGTCCCAGTGAAGCCGGCAGCCACGGTGCTGCTCGTCCGCGATGCCGATGCAGGTGGCATCGAGGTGTTCATGCTCCGCCGAACCTTCAACGCCGCGTTCGCCAGCGGCATGTTCGTGTTCCCGGGCGGGAAGGTCGACGATGTCGACGGTGTCGAGGAGATTGCCGAGCTCTGCGACGGTCTGACCGATGCCCACGCGAGCGCACTGCTCGGCATCCCCTCCGGAGGCCTGGCCTACTGGGTCGCCTGCATCAGGGAGTGCTTCGAGGAGGCCGGGGTCCTGCTTGCCCGGCACGAATCAACAGGCGAAGTCGTGCGGTTCGACGACCCCGCCGTTGCCGAGAAGTACTCGGTCGAGCGCGGGAACATCCATGACGGGTCAGTGGCGTTGCTCGACCTGTGCAGGCGCGAGGGTCTGCACCTCACCACCGACGAGATCTTCTACGTGAGTCACTGGATCACACCGGTCGGTGAGCGACGCCGTTTCGACACGCGCTTCTTCGTCGCCCGCGCCCCGTCGGCACAGGAACCGCTTCATGACGACGGTGAGACCATCGAGAGTTTCTGGATCAGCCCGCAGGAGGCCATCGACCGCGCGCACGAGCGCGACCTGATGCTGATGCCGCCGACGAAGGCGAACATCGAGTTCCTGCTGCCGCACCGCACGACCGATGAGGTTCTCGCGGCCGCTGCACGCATCGGTGTCCCGCAGGCGATCCTGCCGAAGCTGAAGACCGACTCGGACGGTCGCGTGGTGGGGATCGCTATGCCCGGGGATCCTGGCTACGACGCACTGTGACGCCGACGACCGTGTCCTCGTCGCGCGCCGAACACCCGGCCATGTCCTCGAAGGTCGGCGTGTCCTCGATGATGCGCTGTGCGATGCCGGAGAACACAGCAGCCGCATGCCCTGTGCCGGTCAGCACCACGGGCTCGCCCGCATCACCGCCCGCCGCGACGGTGGGCTCGATCGGCACCTGACCGAGCAGCTCGACACCGATCTCGTCGGCGAGCGCCTGCCCGCCACCGCTGCCGAACAGGGCGTAGTGGTCGCCGTGCTCGCACTCGAATGAGCTCATGTTCTCGATGACGCCTGCGACACGCAGGAAACTGCGGCGTGCCATGTCGGCCGCACGGATCGCAACCTTTTGCGCCGACACGGCCGGTGTTGTCACGATGAGCAGGTCGGTGCGGGGCAGCATGCGTGCGAGCCCCATCTGCACGTCACCTGTTCCGGGCGGCATGTCGATCACCAGGTAGTCGAGGTGTCCCCAGTGCACGTCGTTCAGGAACTGCTCGACGGCTTTCGTCAGCATGAGGCCGCGCCACATGAGAGCGGTGCCCTCGTCCTCGACGAGCATGCCGGTGGAGACCACCTTCAACAGTCCGTTTCCGACCCTGCGCTCGTTGGGGATGATCTTCGGCTTGTCGCTTCCCTCGATGCGCTGTGCCTCGAGGCGATCGGGCATGCCGAGCATGCGCGGGATGGAGAAGCCCCAGATGTCGGCATCGAGCACGCCGACGGTCTTGCCTGCGGCGGCGAGTGCGGCGGCCAGGTTCACGGTGACCGACGACTTGCCGACCCCGCCCTTGCCGCTGGCGATGGCGAGCACCCGCGCCGAGGTCGGTACGGCGGTGTCGGTCGCGTTCTCGCGGGCATTCCAGCGAGCGCGGGTCATGACAGCCGACCGCTCCTCCGAGGTCATCTCGCCCCAGTCGATCTTCACCTTCTGTACCCACGGATGAACCTCGAGCCGCGAGCGGATGTCCTTCTGGATCTGGGCCCGCAACGGGCATCCACGGATGGTGAGCTTCACCCCGATGGTGATCTTGCCGTCGGCCATGGTGATGTCGCCTGCCATGCCGAGGTCGACGATGTTGTCACCCAGCTCGGGGTCGATGACGGCGCGCAGCAGGTTCCGGACCTCGTCCTCTGTGGGCGGCAGGGGGGTACGTTGGCTCACGTTCTGAAGTGTAGGGGCGCTCGCCGAAACCTGACTTTGGCGCCTAGTATTGAGGCAACAGGTTCCACGTCTTGGAGGTTCCCAATGATCACTCTCACTGAGTCCGCAGCCCAGAAGGTCGCACAGTTGATCGAAGCCGAAGGCGCCACCGATGTCGCACTGCGCGTGTCGGTCAAGAGCGGTGGTTGCTCCGGTTTCTCCTACGACATGTACTTCGACAGCGACATCGCGGCCGACGACGTGACCCTCACGTTCGGTGCGGTCAAGGTCGTTGTCGATCCTGCATCGGCACCGATGCTCGAGGGCGCAAGCCTCGACTTCAAGGATTCGCTGACCGAGCAGGGCTTCGCGATCACCAACCCGAACGCATCGCGTTCGTGCGGTTGCGGCAAGTCGTTCAGCTAGTCGTACCTCCGGACTCCGGGCCGGACTCTCAGCTGATTCCGTTAGCAGCGAGCACGCTGCGGATCTCCTTCTCGTCGAACACGGCGTCAAGCCTGTCGACCAGCACGCCACTCGCGTCGGTCACGTAGAGAACCGGCTCGTAACTGAGTCTGTACGCCTGCACCGCGGGCGCCGTTGCATTCGCCGACTTGTCCGCGTACACCTCTGCGTGCACGAACACTGCCTGGTCACCGATCTGTCCGGCAACTGCGACCAGAGCATCGAGCCCCGGGGCACAGGTGCCTGTCGAGCAGTATGCGGGCGTGCCGATCAGGTACACCACGGGCAGGTCCTTTGTGAGTGCCTCCCTGAGTGTGACCGAATGGAACGGACAGAACCTCCCGGCCTGCGTGCAGACCGGGTCGACCCCGCGTGCGTTGTCGACGGTCGGTGTGTCGAACGGTGGCAGCGGGTCGCCCACGAGGGGCATCGACACGGAGTCGCGTGAAAGCAACTGGAACGACATGTCCGACTCGGGAGCCTCGGCAATCTTCAACTGGTAGATGCCCTCGTTCTCCAGTGTGAACGTGAACGGCCAGTAGGGAACAGAGAGGCCCTGGCCGTGTCGTTCGGCGGCGACGTTCTCGAGCACCACTTCACCCGTGTCGGGGTTCACGACCTGCGCGGTCAGCAGGTCGGGGAAAGAGATCTTCGAGTCCGTGGAGAGGATGCCGGTCTTGTCGGCGAGGGACACTGGCAGGCGGACCTTGCCGGGGACCACGGCGTCCTGCGGGTAGCGCTTGACCACCTGCAGGGTTCCCTCGACGTCGAGCGAGGGGCCGGAGGTGCGGCCACCGCACGCCGAGAGCACCGCCCCCGCGCCGGCAGCGGCAGAAAGAGCAAGGAACTGTCGGCGGCTGAACTGGGGGGTCTTCACGACGACAATGGTATGCCCTGGTGCCTCTGGCGTAAGGTTGGGGCATGGCAGCACCTGCACAACCTCCCTACACACCAGTCGTCCGCGCCGGTGACTGGGTCATCGTTTCCGGTCAGCTCGGTATGAAGGACGGCGCACTGGTGAGCGGCGGTGTGCAGGCCCAGACCGCACAGGCGATCGTGAACCTGAAGGCTCAGCTCGCCACGATGGGTGCCACGGTCAACGACATCGCCAAGACCCTGTGTTTCCTCACCGACATGGACACGTTCGGTTCGTTCAACGAGGTCTACGCACGCGACTTCGGCACCGCGCGCCCGGCACGCTCGACAATCGGCGTGAAGGAGCTGCCTTTCGGTGGTGCTGTGGAGATTGAGGCGTGGGCGTACCTGCCGGCTGGCGCGAAGAAGGCTGCTCCCAAGAAGGCCGCAGCGAAGAAGAAGGCAGCGCCCAAGAAGGCAGCGCCCAAGAAGGCAGCGGTGAAGAAGGCCGCAGCGAAGAAGCCGACTGCGAAGAAGTCGGCCGCACGGAAGAAGAAGTGACAGCCATGGTCGGTCCCATCATCATTGCGATCATCCTGCTCGTGTTCCCCATAGTCGTCGGGTTGACAACTGTGGTCCTCGCGGGCGTTCTCGGGCACCTGTTGAACAGGGACGCCGAGATCCGTCACGAGGGCAGCGAACTGCTCGACACCAACACCTGACGCCGCGTCGCGCGGACGTACACGCCATGACTGCTGATCTCGTCGTCCACGATGCCCTGCTCGTCGCCACGGTCGACGGTGACCGTCGTGAGATCCCGGGTGGTTGGGTGGCAATCACGAACGGGTTCATCAGTGGCATCGGCTCGTCAGTCGACCCGCTGCCCGAGGCGCGGGAGAAGATCAATGCGTCAGGCTGTCTGGTCACCCCGGGACTCATCAACACCCACCACCACTTGTACCAGAACCTGACGCGCGCATACCCGCCGATGACGTCGTCGCCGCTCTTCGGTTGGTTGCAGACCCTCTATCCGTTGTGGCGCGCACTGAACGAGGAGTCCGCGCACGTGTCTGCATGGATCGGCCTGGCAGAGCTTGCGTTGTCCGGTTGCACAACATCCACCGATCACCTGTACCTGCACCCCCGCAACGGTGGCGACCTGCTGTCGGCAGAGATTGCTGCGGCACAGGATCTCGGCGTGCGTTTCCACCCCACGCGCGGGTCGATGTCGCTGTCACAGAAGGACGGCGGTCTCCCGCCGGATGACGTGGTGCAGGAGGACGACGAGATTCTTGCGCTCTCGCAGGCTGCTGTCGAGCGTCACCATGACAGGTCCCACGGGGCGATGACACGAGTGGCGCTCGCACCCTGCTCACCGTTCAGCGTCACGAAGGACCTCATGATCCGGTCGGCCGAGCTCGCCGAGAAGCTCGACGTGCGCCTGCACACGCACTTCGCGGAGAACGCCGAGGACGACGATTTCTCCATCGCCACGTTCGGGTGCAGACCGTTCGAGTACCTGAGGGAAGTCGGCTGGTTGAGCAACCGCACGTGGGTCGCGCACTGCGTGATGCCCAATGACGACGAGATCGTGCAGTTGGGCAGGGCAGGAATCGGTGCAGCACATTGTCCGTCGTCGAACCTGATCCTCGCCTCGGGCATCTCGCCGGTCGTCGACCTGAGGCGTGCGGGTGTGCACGTGGGTCTGGGTGTCGACGGTTCCTCAAGTGCTGACTCCGCGTCGTTGTGGCTCGAGGCCCGGCAGGCGATGCTTCTGGCGAAACTGCGCAACGGTGCCGATGCGGCAGACGCGCGCATGGCCCTCGAGGTTGCCACTCTCGGTGGTGCTGGATGTCTCGGGCGTATCGGCGAGATAGGTCAGTTGATCGTGGGTCATGTGGGTGACCTCGCGGTCTGGGACATGACCGGCATCCAGTTCGCCGGCGCACTCGCCGACCCGATCGAGGGTTGGCTGCGCTGCGGGCCTACCTCTGCGCGCGACACCATCGTGCACGGCCGCGCCGTGGTGCGCAACGGCCGGTTGGTCAGCAACAAGGTCGACGAGATGATGAAATCGCACGCCCGCCTCGCCGCCGACATGCAGCGACTCAACGCATAGTGCTGACCGCGTTCCTTCTCAGCTTCGGGGTCATCTTTGTCGCCGAACTCGGCGACAAGAGCCAGTTGATGGCTCTTGCGTTTGCGACGCGCTTCAGGACCCTGCCCGTGCTCGTGGCGATAACGCTCGCGACGGCGGTGGTGCACTTGATCTCTGTGGCCATCGGCGGTGCGGTCGGGAGCGCCCTGCCGACGGACGCAATCAACATCGCGGGGGCTCTGGCATTCGTCGGGTTCGGTCTGTGGACACTGAGGGGCGACGAACTCACCGAGGAAGAAGAGAAGAGCACCCATGTCGCAACCCGCCACGTGATCGTGTCGGTCGGGACCGTGTTCTTTCTCGCCGAGCTCGGCGACAAGACCATGCTCGCAACGGTGACGCTCGCGACGGACCAGAACCTGTTCGGCGTGTGGGCCGGGTCGACGCTCGGCATGGTTGCAGCTGATGCGCTCGCAATCGTGGTCGGCAAGGCACTGGGTGACCGCCTGCCCGAGAGGACGATCCGCATCGGGTCTGCGATTGCGTTCTTCGTGTTCGCCGCGTTGATGCTGCTCGACGCAGTGCGCTGACCCGACCCACTAGCCTCGTCACGTGAATCTTTTCGGTGAGGTCGTGGTGACCATGCTCGTGATCCTGGACCCACCGGGGAACACGCCGATCTTTCTGTCGGTCACGCAGAACCTGAGCGAGAAGGAACGTCACAAGGCCGCATACCTCGCCATCGGCACTGCATTCCTCGTCATCTCTGTCTTTGCGATCGGTGGTCAGACCATTCTCGACTACCTGAAGGTCTCGGTCCCCGCACTTCAGGGGGCCGGAGGGTTGCTGCTGTTGCTGGTCGCGCTCCAGTTGCTCTACGGCAAGGGTCACGAGAACAGCTACGAAGCCGCGACCCCCGAACAACGCACGTCGGTCGCGATGGTGCCGCTCGGTACTCCGTTGCTGGCAGGTCCCGGGACCATCGTCGCGACCATCGTGTTCTTCCAGCAGGCAGAAGGTGCAGGTCAGTGGTTGAGTGTGCTCGCGGGCATCGCAGTTGCGCTGTCGGTCTCGCTCGTGGCGCTGCGTTTCAGCGGACTGGTCGTGAAGATCTTCCGGCCAGCGGGTGTGATTCTCCTGGCACGAGTTGCCGGCATGATTCTCGCTGCGGTTGCGGTGCAGATGATCGCCGACTCGGTGACGGCATTCGTGAAGAACGGCGCCTGATCAGGTGGCCCAGCGGCCCTGACCGAAGCGGTAGCCCACAGAGCGCACGGTCTGGATCAGGTTCGCGTGCTCCTCACCGAGCTTGGCGCGCAGACGCCGTACGTGCACGTCGACAGTTCTCGCGCCGCCGTAGTACTCGTACCCCCACACCCGTGACAGCAGCATCTCGCGTGTGAACACCTTGCCGGGGTTCTGGGCGAGGAACTTCAGCAGCTCGTACTCCATGAACGTGAGATCGAGCGGCCGGCCGTTGAACGATGCCTGGTAGGTCTCGAGGTTCAGCACGAGTCCGGAGTGCTCGACAAGTTCGGGTCGCGCGCCCCCGTCGACGGTCGAGAACATGTGCCGCAGGCGCGCCTCGAGCTCGCGCGGGTGGAACGGTGTGAGGCAGAAGTCGTCGAACAGGTCGTCGCGCAGTTCCAGGTCGCCGAGTTGTGCCCCCGAGAGCAACAGCAACACAGAGTTGACGGGGTTGTCGCGTTTGCGGATCGCCCGTGCGAACGCCCATGCCGACTCGGGGTCATCGTCGCACGAGATGATCGCACCCAACCAGCCGTTCTGCGGTTCGATCTTTGCGGCGTCGTCCGCTCCCGCGACTGCCTTCCACCTGTACCCGCCGAGGTCGAGGGTGCGCGCCAGGTCCGGTGACGGGGTTCCGGGGAACACAACGATCATGTCGGGCGCGGTCATGGGCGGTTACAGCGACTTCAGGTAGCGGTTGATCTCGTAGGGGGTGACCTGGGTCTTGTAACCCATCCACTCGTGGCGCTTGTTGCGCAGGAACCAGTCGAAGATGTGCTCACCGAGCGCCTCGGCCACGAGCTCCGACGATTCCATGATCTTCAGCGCATCGGAGAGTGACTGCGGCAACTGGTTGATGCCGAGCTTCGACAGTTCCGCATCGCTCATCTGGAAGAGGTTCGCGCCGGCCTCTGCAGGCAGCTCGTATCCCTCGCGGATGCCCTTCATTCCGGCGGCGAGGATCACGGAGAAGGCCAGATACGGGTTGCACGCCGGGTCGGGCGAGCGGTACTCCACGCGGGTTGCGCTCGGGTTGCCCCGCTTCGGGATCGGCACTCGGATCAGACCGCTGCGGTTGTTGCGTGCCCACGAGATGTGCACGGGTGCCTCGAAGCCGGGCACGAGTCGCTTGTACGAGTTCACGGTCTGGTTCGTGATCGCGGTGATCTCGGCGGCATGGCGCAGCAGTCCTGCCATGAACGCCTTTGCATCGGCAGAGAGAAAGTTCTCGTCGTCGGCCGAGTAGAAGGCGTTCTGGTCGCCCTTGAAGAGCGACAGGTGCAGGTGCATGCCCGACCCCTGCACGCCTTCGAGCGGTTTCGGCATGAACGTGGCGTGCACGTTGTGCATCGCGGCGAGTTCCTTCACGATCATCCGGAAGGTCATGACCGAGTCGGCCATCGAGAGCGCATCGGTGTGGCGCAGGTCGATCTCCTGCTGGCTCGGGGCATCCTCGTGGAACGAGTACTCGACGGGGATCCCCATC
Organism: uncultured Bifidobacterium sp.; assembly: GCA_964513585.1. GTDB lineage: Bacteria > Actinomycetota > Acidimicrobiia > Acidimicrobiales > Ilumatobacteraceae > UBA2093. Next base: position 38,347 of record CAZENK010000017.1, read on the forward strand.
GTCTCGAGCGTGCGGATTGTCTCCTTGCGCAACGACGACGCCACGTCGGTCGTGGTGAGATCGAAGAAACCGCCCTCGTCGAGCGGCTGAAGTGGCTCGCCCGGCTTCGGAGGTGCGAAGTAGAAGTACTCGATGTCGGGCGCAAGAAGGAACTCGTAGCCGTCGGCGCGCGCCGCGTCGAGGTTGCGGCGCAGCACCTGTCGCGGGTCGCCGCCGAAGGTGGTGCCGTCCAGGTTGTAGATGTCGCAGAACACACGGGCCTCGGCGGACTTCGAGTCGACCCACGGCAGCACCTCGAAGGTGTTCGGGTCGGGGATCGCGAGCACATCCGACTCCTCCGTGCGCGAGTAGCCGTCGATCGAGGAACCGTCGAAGGTCATGCCGTCGTTCAGCGCGTTCTCGAGTTCTGCCGGGCTGATGGCGAAGCTCTTCAGGGTGCCGAGCACGTCGGTGAACCACAGGCGCACGAGGCGCACGCCCCGTTCCTCCACGGTTCTCAGCACGTAGTCGCGGTGTTGGTCAAGCATGTCGCTCACCTCTTCAGTCTGCCCCCGCACGGGGCAATGGGCTACTTGGAATGCGAAACGGGGGGCCTTCCGGCCCCCCGTTCCTTGTTGTTCTGGGGTTCTGCGTCAGCCGCAGACGGTCTCGAGGATGAGACGGGTGACCGTGTAGGGGTCACAGTTGGCGTTCGGACGACGGTCCTCGGCGTAACCACGACGGTCGCGCTCGACCTGCCACGGGATGCGCACCGATGCACCACGGTTCGACACGCCGTACGAGTACTGGTTCCACGGCGCCGTCTCGTGCTTGCCGGTGAGGCGGCTCTGGATGTCGTGACCGTAGTTGTTCACGTGCTCCAGCACGCGGGTGCCGAGCTTCTCGCATGCGTCAATGATCGCGTCGTAGCTCTCGCGCATCGCACGGGTCGAGAAGTTGGTGTGTGCACCTGCACCGTTCCAGTCACCCTTCTCGGGCTTTGCGTCGAACGAGATGACCACGTTGTGGTCCTCGGCGATGCGGTGGAGCAGCCAACGTGCCACGTACATGTGGTCAGAGACGGTCAGTGCGTCTGCAGGTCCGATCTGGAACTCCCACTGACCGGGCATCACCTCGGCGTTGGTACCCGAGATGCGCAGGCCGGCATCGATGCATGCCTGCGTGTGCTCCTCGATGATCTCGCGACCCACGACGCGACCTGCGCCGACGCCGCAGTAGTACGGGCCCTGCGGCTTGGGGTAACCGCCGACGGGGAATCCGTAGGGGGTGCCGTCGAGGCGGAGCATGGTGTACTCCTGCTCGATGCCGTACCACATCTCCTGGTCCTTGTACTTCGCGGCTGCCGCTGCGCATGCTGCGCGCGTGTTCGAGGGGTGCGGCTCACCGGTCTTTGCGAGGAGAACGTCGCACATCACGAGCACGTTCTTGCCGCCACGGATCGGGTCCTGGCAGTGGAACACGGGGCGCAGGATGCAGTCGGAGGACTCACCGGTGGCCTGCTCGGTCGACGAGCCGTCGAAGCCCCATTCATCCATCGGCATGTCGCCGATCGCACCGGCAAAGTCGGGGATGACCTTCGTCTTCGAGCGGAGCAGCGGGGTGGGCTGCGTACCGTCAATCCAGATGTATTCGGCCTGAATGGGCATTGCGGTTCCTTTGGATGAGGGGAAAACTCCCGTTGTTGTGCCCCGTAAGGATGTCAGCCCGGCGTTTCTTTCCCTTTTCCCGAATGTGAACGCTGTGTGAAACGCCCCGGTATGCGCCCCGAACCCTTGTGGGGCAAGGGGAAAAGGGGCGCGCTGGTTAGCCTCAGGGCGTGCCCATGAGTCCCGCGCCACAGCCCACGACCGGCGTCCGTGTGGCGTTGTCCCAGTTGAACCCCACAGTGGGGGACCTGGAGGGAAATGTCGCCCTTGTGTTGGCCGACTATTCACGGGCGGTCGAGGCCGGGAGCCATGTGGTCGTGTACCCAGA
>CAZENK010000018.1:0-9411 GCA_964513585.1 uncultured Bifidobacterium sp.
CGGACAACGGATTTTGAATCCGTCGCGTCTGCCATTCCGCCACTCGGGCCAGGGCATTCGAGCGTACCGCCGGCTCGGCTACTGAGAGGTAACCAAATCGGCACATGCCTGCGGGATTAGGGTTTTTTCACCATGCTCGCGTTCACCTTCCCCGGCCAAGGCTCACAACGCCCAGGAATGGGTCGCCCGTGGGTTGGCCACGACAGCTGGGAACTGGTCGATGAAGCCTCCGAAGTGGCGGGGCGCGATGTGGGGGCCCTGCTCCTCGACGCCGATGCAGAGGAACTGAAGGACACCCGCAACGCCCAGCTCACCACGTTCGTGTCGAGCCTCATGGTCCTCGACGCCGTCGAACGCCTCGGCATCGAGCCGAGCTTCTGCGCCGGTCACAGCCTGGGCGAGTACACGGCCCTCACCGCAACAGGTGCCCTCTCGTTCGAGGACGGCGTCCGCCTGGTCGTCGAACGGGCCGACGCCATGCACGAGGCCGGGATCGCGAGTCCCGGCACGATGGCAGCAGTGTTGGGACTCGATGACGATCAGGTCGAGATCGCCTGCCGACGCGCCGATTCCGATGTGTGGGTCGCCAACTTCAATGCGCCCGGACAGGTGGTCATCGCAGGGTCACCGACTGCAGTCGCAAAGGCCGGCGAAAACGCAAAAGAACTCGGCGCGAAGAAGATCATGCCGCTGCAGGTGTCCGGGGCCTTCCACACCCCGTTCATGACGGCCGCACGCGAACGTCTGAGGTCGGCGATCTCACAGGCCAGCCCCCGCGACACCGAAGTTCCCGTGATCTCGAACGTTGATGCCCTTGCTCACGGCAAGGGCGAAGAGTGGTCCTCACTGCTCTCGGCCCAGTTGTCGAGCCCCGTGCGCTGGAAGCACTGCCTGCTGACGCTGGCCGAGCTGGGTGTCAGTGGATTCGTGGAACTCGGCCCCGGCGGCGTGCTGACCGGAATGGCCAAGCGCACCGTCGACAACGCCCGCACCATCAGTGTCGCCACGCCCGACGAACTCGACAAGCTGCTCGAGTGGGTCGACGCCTCGGCCCCGGTCGGCGCATCGCAACTCGAGGGGGAACATCTCTTTGCAGTCGAACGACTCGTGGTGAGTCCTGGGGCGGGCATCTTCACACCGTCGGCCGGCATCGCCGTCGGGTCACAGTTGAACGTCGGACTCGTGATCGGACACGTGGGCGACACCGAGGTGCGCACACCCTTCGCGGGCGTCCTTCAGAACTACATCGCAGTCGAGGGCGAACGGGTGACAGCACACCAGCCCATTGCCTGGCTGAGGGCCAACTAGGCGCCATGCCCCGCATCCCCGCTCACGTTCGTGGCGCCCGCATCACAGGTTGGGGCACCGCCCTGGGAAACCGTGTCGTGACCAACGACGACCTGGCCCGGACCATGGACACCAACGACGAATGGATCCGCGAGAGAACCGGGATCCAACGTCGGCATGTGGGCGGTAGCACCGCGGATCTGAGTGTTGCAAGCGGCAGCAAGGCTTTGTCCATGGCCGGGCTCGCGCCCGAGAGCATCGATGCCCTGGTGCTCTCCACCACGACCCCCGACCGCACCGTGCCCGCCACGTCAGCCACCGTGCAGGACCGTCTCGGGCTGCGCTGCGGCGCGTTCGACATCAATGCTGCATGTTCCGGATTCGTCTACGCCCTGGTTACGGCACACGGGCTTGTTGCGATGGGTGCCGAACGCGTGCTCCTCATCGGCACCGACACGCTCTCTCGCATCACTGACTGGACCGACCGCAACACAGCCGTCCTGTTTGCCGATGGCTCGGGCGCCGCTGTTCTCGAGGCAACAAAGGGGCGCGGACAGCTGCTCGGATGGGATCTTGATGCCGACGGCAGCGCCGAGGAGATCCTGTACTGCGAACTCGGCGGCAACATCCACATGGACGGCAAGGAAGTCTTCAGGCGCGCAGTGCGCATCATGGTCGACAGTGCCCAGAAGTCGATGGCACATGCTGGGGTGACCGCAGATGACGTGTCCGTCATCGTGCCCCACCAGGCGAACATCCGGATCATCAATGCTGCATGCGAGCGCCTCGGCATCCCCCTCGAACGCGCGGCATCAGTGATCCACGAGACCGGCAACACGTCATCGGCATCGATTCCGCTCGGTCTCTTCGGGGACTTCGGACAGGTCAAACCGAAGAACGGGGATCTCGTCCTGCTGGTGGGCTTCGGTGCAGGCATGACAGCCGCGAGCGCGATTCTGGAATGGGGTGCCGAGTGAGCAGGGTTGTGCTGATAACGGGTGGATCACGGGGAATCGGCCTTGCATGTGCACGCCGTTTCGCGTCACAGGGCGACAGGGTTGCCGTCACGTACAACTCGTCGCCTCCCCCGCCGGAGTTCTTCGGGGTGAAGTGCGACGTGACCAAGCCGGAAGAGGTCGAGGCCGCATTCACGGCGGTCGAGGAACACTTCGGTCCGGTCGAGATCCTGGTGTCGAATGCCGGCATCACAAAGGACACTCTCCTGCTACGGATGAGCGAGGACGATTTCGTGCGCGTTGTCGATGCCAACCTGACCGCGGCGTTCCGCGTGGTGAAACGGGCAACTGCCCGGATGATCAAGGCACGGTCCGGACGGGTGATCCTCATGTCATCAGTTGTCGGTCTTCTCGGCTCTGGCGGCCAGGCGAACTACGCAGCCTCAAAGGCAGGCCTCGTGGGTTTCGCCAGGTCGCTGGCGCGCGAGCTGGGCTCCCGCAACATCACCATCAACGTTGTTGCTCCCGGACCGGTCGAGACAGACATGACTGCCTCGCTCGGCCAGGAGAGGCTGGACGAGCTGACGAAGGCGGTTCCCCTCCAGCGCATGGCATCCGCCGATGAGATCGCAGGGGTGGTGGCTTTCCTTGCAGGAGACGACGCCGGGTACATCACCGGCGCGGTGATTCCCGTCGACGGCGGGCTTGGCATGGGGCACTGACCCCGCATGGACACGGGTCACTGACCAAAAGCAACGGCACAGCACGGTTGCTGTGCGAAAATGGGACAACTCAAGGAGGGCCACATGAGCCAGGAAAATTTCGATCGATTCGTGAAGTGTGCAGTTTCGACCCTCGGGGTCGAGGCCTCGAAGGTCACGCGTGAGGCGAGCTTCGCCGACGACCTCGACGCAGACTCCCTCGACGTGGTCGAACTGGTGATGGAACTCGAGGAGGAGTTCGGCATCGAGATCCCCGAGGAAGACCTGAACGACGTGAAGACGGTCGGACAGGCGTTCGACCTCATCATGGCGAAGATCTAGTCGCACACAGTCCATGATTGGCGCAGGTCACCGCGTCGCCATCACCGGCTACGGAGTTGTTGCTCCGTGCGGCATCGGCAAGGACGCCTACTGGAAGGGGCTGCTCGGCCCCGGGCTCACCAACACCAGGTCGACCCAGATCGCAGACTGGGACCCGCTTCCCTACTTCGACAACCCGAAGGAAGCACGACGTGCAGACCAGGTGGAGCAATACGCACTGGCCGCCGCTGCCGAGGCGTTCGCCCAAGCCGGGGACACCGGTGTTGACCCCGCACGGTTCGGCACGATCTTTGCAACCGGGATCGGCGGTCTCCACACACTCGAGGAGCAGGTGCAGGTGCGCCTCGAGAAGGGCGAACGCCGTGTCTCGCCGTTCCTGGTCCCGATGATGATGGCGAACGCATCGGGTGCAGCAATCTCGATGCGCTACGGGCTGCAGGGCCCCAACGAGACCATCTGCACGGCATGTGCCGCAAGCACGCACGCCATCGGGTACGCCGCACGCTTGATCGCCTGGGGGCGCTGCGACGCAGTGGCGACGGGTGGTTCCGAGTGCGCGGCAACGGCCACAGCGTTGGCCGGCTTCGGCAACATGACGGCGCTGTCGTCGTCGGGCGCCTCGATGCCCTTCGATGCGAACCGTGACGGCTTCGTGATGGGAGAAGGCGCGGCTGTCTTCGTGCTCGAGCGTTACGACCATGCCGTTGCGCGCGGTGCACGGATCATCGGCGAGATCGTCGGTTCCGCCAGCAACGCCGATGCACACCACATCACCGCACCGTCACCCGGCGGTACGGGCGCCATCGCCTGCATGAAGCTTGCGCTCGAGGATGCCGGGCTCTCCCCTGCTGATGTCGGTCTCGTGAACGCCCACGGAACCTCCACACCTCTGAACGATGCGGCAGAGGCGCAGGCAGTCACCGCCGTGTTCGGATCACGCGCCGTTCCGGTCACCAGCGGCAAGGGCGTGACAGGTCATGCACTCGGCGCTGCAGGGGCACTCGAGGCTGCGCAGGTCCTGCTCTCGATGGAGCACCGACTCATCCCGCCGACAGCGGGAACCACAACTCTCGATCCCGAACTGGACATCGACGTGGTGCTCGGTGCACCGCGCGAATGGACACCCAGGCCGGCCATCTCGAACAACTTCGGGTTCGGCGGCCACAACGGTTCGGTCATCATCGCCCCCGGCGACTGACTCCTACGACTTCCGCCAGCGAAGACCGATGCCCTTTTCTCCCGGTGCCTCGCGCTCACGGGTGAATCTCTCCACCAGTTCGTAGCCACATCGTCTTGCGACCGACGACGATCTTTCGTTGTTCTCGTCGGTCACGATCTCGACCATCTTCACACCGGTCATAGAAAGTGCAATCTCTGTCAAGGCTGCGACTGCACGGGTGATGATGCCTCTGCCAACACGGGACTCGGAGAGCCAGTACCCGATCTCGATCGTCCCTTCCGGCCCCCTCAGATGAAGCCCCGTCGAGCCGACACACTCGTTTCCCTCGAAGATTCCCATGCCGAACCCTTTCCCGGCATCCCAATCTGAATTCCACCCACGAATCAACACCTCGCGCTGTTGCACCGACTGGGGCTCGTGGGAGATCCACGGCATCCATGGTCGAAGGTGCTCGATCGACGCCGTCACAGCGTCGCGCAACGCCGCGGCATCTGACTCGAGATACCGGCGGACCACAAGACCGCCGCCGAGGTCAATCGACTCAGGAGGACACGAGTCGACTCGTCGTGGCGCACCGTCCTCCATTGTCATGTGCGGTCGGCGAACACGAACATCAGGTCGAGTTCACACGCGGTCTCACCGCCGACCCGGGCGATCCCGTGCCCCTTCCCTGCGCGCGCACTCATGCGCCCGAGCTCCACGGTCATCTCGAGTTCGTCACCCGGCACGACCTGCCGCCGGAACCGTGCGCCGTCGATGCCACCGAAGAGCGGCAGCTTCGACGCATGGTCGGGCGACATGAGCACGCAGTACGCGCCGACCTGGGCGATGGCTTCACAGATCAAGACACCGGGCAGCGTCGGGCGGCCCGGGAAATGACCGGGGAAGAACCATTCGTCTCCTTCGAGCCTCCAGTGCCCGGTCGCATTCACCCCGGCCTCGAGGGCAGTGATCCTGTCGACGAACAGGAACGGAGGTCGGTGCGGCAGCACCTCCAGGGGCGGCGGGAATTGGCTCACTTGCCGAGTGCCTTCAGCAGGTTCTTCGGTGTGTCGGCCGGCGAGATCTTGTACCAGGCTTCGAGCACCACACCATCCTGGATGAGGAATGCGGAGCGTTCGATGCCCATGTACTTGCGGCCGTACATCGACTTTTCCTTCCACACCTTGTAGGCCTCGGCCACCTTGTGCTCGGTGTCGGCCAGGAGGGGAAAACCGAGTTCGTACTTGTCGTCGAACTTCTTCTGCTTTGCTGGGGCATCAGGGCTGATGCCCACCACCACAGTGCGCCCGATGTCGCCGATGATGTCTCGCAGTCCGCACGACTGGGCGGTGCAACCCGGTGTGTCGGCCTTCGGGTAGAAGTACACGAGGACCTTCTTCTTGCCCTGGGCTGCGAGCGAGAACGGTTTCTCGTTCTGGTCCAGCAGCTCGATCTTGGGTGCCTTCGAACCTGGTTTCAACATGGCAACAGGTTAGTTGTTGCGGCGCAGCCCGTGCCCGTAGAAGCCGCCCTTGGGTCGTGCATGGGCGTGGTAATGGTCAGGGATCGTGCGCATGTTGTCGTCGATGCGCATCTCAAAATCGAAGTAGGTGTCGACGACGTTCGCGAGCTTGTCGTGGAGCCGCAGTTTCACGTCCTCGGGTGGGTGCGGGTCGTGCGTTCTCCACACCACCATCGGCACCCCGCAGCTCTCGCACTCGGCGATCCAGCATTCGTCATCCTCATGGAACCATTCCGACATCCGCGCGGCCTGGCACAGTTCGCATGTGCCGTCGCCGAAGATGCTCATGTTCACCAGTCAGTCGAGTCGAGTGCGCGCCTCACGTCGGCTACGTACTGACCGACAGCCTCAGGTCCGCCCTCGATCATGCGGCGAACCACGGAGGCGCCCATGATCACCCCGTCCGCCACGCGGCTCGCCTCGACAGCCTGTTCGGCGTTCGAGACACCGACCCCGACCAGCACGGGCTTGTCGGTCACCTTCTTCACGCGAGCGGCGAGCGCAGTGGCAGTGTCTGCGAGCGACGTGCGTTCGCCCGTGACGCCGAGCAGTCCGACCGAGTACACGAAACCCCGTGCACGTTCTGCCACGCGAGGCAGACGCTCGTCGGGCGCTGTGGGTGCCGCGAGCATGACCGTCTCAACGCCGGCATCGTCCGCCGCACGTGTCCATGCACCGGACTCCTCCAGCGGAAGGTCAGGGATGATTGCCGCCGACACCCCCGCAGCCACGAGGTCCGCCGCGAAGCGCTCGTGTCCTGCATGGAAAACGGTGTTGTAGTAACACATGACCGCCACCGGCACCTGAATGTCGAGACTCCTGACTTCGTGCAGGATCGACACCGGTGTGGCACCCGCGTCGAGAGCCACCTGCGACGCCTCCTGGATCACGGGTCCGTCCATCACGGGGTCGGAGAACGGGAGGCCGATCTCGATCGCATCGGCACCGTTCGCTGCGCACGCGCGCACGGACTGCTGCCAGTTCGGGTAGCCGCCCGTGATGTACGGCACGAGACACTTGCCCCCCGCGGCAATCCTCTTCTCGAGGGCCTGCTGGAGCGACATGCTCACGCGAGCCCGCCGAGGATGTTCATCATCTGGCCGACATCCTTGTCGCCGCGACCTGACAGATTCATCAGCACGGTCTTGCCACGCATCGCAGGCGCCTCACGGATGATCCACGCCATTGCGTGTGCACACTCGAGCGCGGGGATAATGCCCTCCGAGCGCGACATGATCTGGAAAGCCTCGATGACCTCGTCGTCGGTCACCGTCGGGTACTCCGCCCTGCCGATCGATGCAAGGTACGAGTGCTCGGGGCCGACGCCCGGGTAGTCGAGGCCGGCCGAGATGCTGTGCGCCTCCTGGACCTGGCCGTACTCATCCTGCATGAGGTAGCTCTTCATGCCGTGCACCACACCGGGCTGGCCACGGTTGACCGCGGCACCACCGGCGGGCTCGACACCGATCAGACGGGCCGGAGTGTCGACGAAGCCCGAGAAGATGCCCATGGCGTTCGACCCACCACCCACGCATGCCACGACGACGTCAGGCGGCGTGCCGAGCAGGTCGTTGCACTGCGCGAATGCCTCGTCGCCGATGACCCTGTGGAACTGGCGGACCATGTACGGGTACGGGTGCGGACCCATGACCGAACCCAAGCAGTAGTGGGTTGACTCCACGGTCGCGACCCAATCGCGCATTGCCTCGTTCACTGCGTCCTTCAGGGTCTGGCTGCCCGATGTGACCGCCTCGACTTCGGAGCCGAGGAGCCTCATGCGGAACACGTTCAGCTCCTGCCGCGCAACATCGACGGCCCCCATGTACACCTTGCACTCGAGCCCCATCAGGGCGGCCGCGGTTGCAGACGCAACACCGTGCTGGCCCGCCCCTGTCTCGGCGACGATCCGCTTCTTGCCCATGCGCTTGGCGAGGAGTGTCTGGCCGATCACGTTGTTGATCTTGTGGGAACCCGTGTGGTTGAGGTCCTCGCGCTTCAGTATCAGGCGAATGCCGAGCTGCTCGCTCAGGTTGTGGCACTCGGTCAGCATGCTCGGACGACCGGCATACTCACGCAGCACCTGCTGCAGTTCGTCACGGAAGGCCGGGTCGGCCCAGGCATCGTTGAAGGCCGCCTCGAGTTCCTGACACGCCGGAACGAGTGTCTCGGGGACGAACCGACCGCCGAACTCACCGAACCGACCGTCACTGCCGGGGGTCACCAAGATGCTCATGCCTAGATTCCACCACGAACGGGTGCGAATCACATCACCGATACGGGGTGACTCCTCACTCATCCATCCAGTCGTACGGTGCCGAACCTTCGGTGGTCCTGGCGGGGGGCTCCGACGCCCTGACCGCATCGATGAACCGCTTGAGGAGAACCGGGTCCTTCCGGCCCGGGGACCGCTCGACACCGCTGCTCACATCGACCCCCCATGGGTTCACCTGGGCAATCCCTGCAGCCACGTTCTCTGGCGTCAGCCCGCCGGCGAGGATCACGTTGACCGTGGTCGGTACCTCGGCCGCCAGGTGCCAGTCGAACACCTTTCCCGAGCCCGGGGCGGGGGCATCAACGAGGATGTACGGCGTGCCGAACGTTTCGGCCCGTGCCGCATCGACGCCACCGGCAGACACACCCTTTATCACCGTGCGGACATGCCGCGAGACCTCGGCCACGTCACTCGGGCGTTCGTGACCGTGCAACTGGGCGGCCTTGACCCCGCTCTGCTGCACCAGTTCGAGAACACGCTTCGGGTGCTCGTCTCGGAACACCGCAACGGTCAGCACCTCCCGCGGAAGCCGACGGGTGATGTCATGGACCTTGGCAGCTGCGATCTGGCGCACAGAGGGGGCAAACACAAAACCGACAGCGTCGGCGCCGAGGGCAACGGCAAGCAGTGCGTCTTCCTCGTTAGTGATCCCGCAGATCTTCACGAACACGGTCTCACCTTAGGTCGCACGGCCGTGGTGATCAGTGTTATCAGTCGACACACAGGGCGGTCACAGCGTGCTCGACATTGCCCGATGTGACCAGGTGTTCGCCCACGAGAACCGCGTGGTAGCCCGCCGCCCGCAGCGCACGGGCATCGTCCGGCCCGCGCACACCCGACTCCGCGACACGCACACACGCGTCGGGGATGAGCCCTGCCATGCGGACCGCACGCTCGTGATCGACAGCAAAGGTGACCAGATCCCGCTGGTTCACACCCACGAGAGTCGCACCGGCTTCCAGGGCCGTGCCGAGTTCGGTCTCGTCGTGCACCTCGACCAACGCGTCGATGTCGACCAACCTTGCCACCTCGAGATACTCACGGAGTTCATCAGCCGACAGGGCCGCGGCAATCAGGAGCACGCAGTCCGCGCCCATGATGCGCGCATCGCACACGTCGCGGGCCGAGACCGTGAAGTCCTTGCGCAGCACCGGCAAGCCGCAGGCCTC
>CAZENK010000018.1:9511-39532 GCA_964513585.1 uncultured Bifidobacterium sp.
CCCAGCAATGCATCGAGTGACCGGAGGTCTGATGCTGCGCGCTCGCGATGGTGCGCGACGATCCTGTCGAGGTACGTGCCCGCCATCGAGAGGGTCTACAGCCCCTTGCCTGCGATCGGTGTGAGGAAATGCATCTCGGGGCGACCGCCCATGAAAGGCGCAAGAGAGGCGCCGAAGGGCTTGAACCAGTCCGCACCCATGTGGGCGTCTGCAGCAGCCTGGTTCTCGTACATCTCGTAGACCCACAACACGTCCGAGTTGGTCACGTCAGCATGGAGGATGTAGTAGCGCGTGCCGTCTTCCTTGTTCACATGCTCGAAGGCCGCCTTGAAGGCCTCGGCCAGTTCGGCCCCCTTGCCCTCGGCTGCCGGCAACTTCACGATCAGGCTGATCTGGCTCATGGTTTCATTCCTCCGTCGCGCCCTGTGGCGCACTGAACTACGCCCTCGAACCTAGTCGGTGACGCAGCAAGCCAACGGCTCGCAGGTCAGAAACCGAGCAGTCGAACCACCTCTGACTCGAGATCGGAGATCGGCACACGGACCTGCTCGGTGGTGTCACGATGACGGATGGTCACCGAGTTGTCCTCAAGGGAATCGAAATCGACAGTGACGCACAGGGGTGTCCCGATCTCGTCCTGACGGCGGTAGCGACGACCGATCTGCTGGGTCTCGTCGTACTCGCACATGTACTTCTCGGAGAGCTTCCGGTAGATCTCGCGTGCGAGCGGGGTCAGGGTGTCCTTCTTCGAGAGCGGGAGAACAGCCACCTTGTACGGGGCAAGGCGTGGATGAAGGCGCAGGACCGTGCGGGTCTCGTCGTTCACCACATCCTCGTCGTATGCAGCCAGCAGGAAGGCGGCCATGGTGCGGTTGGCGCCGGCGGCGGGCTCGATCACGTACGGCACGTAGTGCTCGTTCGACGCCTGGTCGAAGAACTCGAGTTTCTGACCCGAGGCTTTCGCATGCTGGGTGAGGTCGAAATCCGTGCGCTGCGCGACACCCTCGAGCTCTCCCCAACCCCACGGGAACATGAACTCGACATCACTCGTGCCCGCCGAGTAGTGCGACAGCTCGTCGGCATCGTGCGCCCGGATCCGCAGCATCTCGCGCGGGATACCGAGATCCACGTACCAGTCGAGGCGCGCCTGGCACCAGTACTCGTACCAGCGCGGACCCTCGGCAGGGGGCACGAAGAACTCGAGTTCCATCTGCTCGAACTCACGTGTGCGGAAGATGAAGTTCCCTGGTGTGATCTCGTTGCGGAAGCTCTTGCCCACCTGGGCGATGCCGAACGGCGGACGCTTGCGGCTGGTCTGCAGCACGTTCATGAAGTTCACGAACATGCCCTGTGCGGTCTCCGGGCGCAGGTACACGTCTGCCCCCGCCCCCTCGATCGGACCGGCAGTCGTCTTGAACATCAGGTTGAAGGCCCGCGCCTCGGTGAACTGGCATCCCTTCATCGACTGCGGGCAGTCACGTGTCTCGAGATGGTCCTCGCGGAAGCGTCGCTTGCACACCGTGCAGTCGACCAGCGGGTCGGAGAAGTTCGCAAGGTGGCCGGAGGCCTCGAAGATCTGCGGCGGTCCGAGGATTGCGGCATCGATGAGCACCACGTCGTCGCGCTGCTGCACCATCGTGCGCACCCACGCATCCTTCACGTTGCGCAGCATGAGCGACCCGAGCGGGCCATAGTCGTAGGACGAGCGGAATCCCCCGTAGATCTCGGCGCTCGGGTAGACGAAGCCCCGGCGCTTGCAGAGGTTGACGATCTGGTCGAGATCTTTTGCAGGCATGGTTGCCAAGCCTACAAGTGGCGGTCGAACACGCCGAGGGACTTCAGCCGTCGCTCGAGATGGGCCTCCATGGCGTCCATCGCGAGGGAGTTCACCTCGAGGGTGGAAGGCGACTCGTCGAGAGACAACGCCACGTTCATCCGTCCACCGAGGATGTCCCGGAGAATCGACAGCGCACCCGCGCTCAACGGCCTTCCGGTTGCGCACGAATCGCAGTGCACGCCACCCTCCACGGCGTCAAAGGTGACCAGCTCCTCCGGGCTGCCGCAGGACACGCACGAATCGAGCTGGGGCGACTGGCCCTCCATCGAGATGAGCCGCCAGAAGAACGCAGCGAGCATCAACGGGGAGTTCCGCTCGTTCAGTGCATGCAGAGCACGCGACAACAGCTCGTACAGGTGCGGGACCGGCTCGCGGTCCGGGGTCACCTTGTTCATCGCCTCGACCATGGCAAGACCCTGGCGGAGGCGGTCGAAGTCGTCGCGCAGGTTCTGGTGGGGATCGACGAGCCTCACCTGGTCGACAGTGTCGAGTTCACGACCTGTCCGCAGCGACAGGTCCACGTGGCTCATCGGTTCGAGACGCGCGCCGATGGAGGACTTCGTCTTGCGGACGCCCTTCGCGACTGCACGGATCTTGCCGTGCGACTGCGACAACAGCACGACGACCCGGTCCGCCTCACCGAACTTGTGCGAGCCGAGCACGATTGCATGGTCGCGGTACACGGTCACGAATCGAGCCCGCCGAAACGCCGGTGGCGCCTGTTGAAGTCGTCGATTGCGAGCTCGAGATGACTCGACTCGAACCTGTCCCATTCGAGGTCGATGAAGACCAGTTCGCTGTACGCGAGTTCCCACACCATCGACTCGGGGATCCTGTCTGCGGGCCCCAGCACCACAACGAGATCGGGTTCGTCCGTCGCGGGGGCGAGGATCGCGCCGGAGAGAACCGCTTCGTCGACTGACTCCGGATCGACACCACCGAGACGCAGACCCTCGACCGTCGCTGCGAACCGGGCATGTCCGTCCGCAACCGTCTCGATGATCACGGTCGGACCATCACCACGGGACCACACGAAACGCCTGCCGTGCATCACGTCAATCGTGGTCATCCGGGACACACCGAGCAGACGTTCCGTCATCTCGGCAGCATGAGCCTCTGACAATCGGTCGCCATGACGGGGCAACAGGGTCACCCAGGTGGCGCCCTCTGCGGCGGCGGCACGTGCAACGGCGCTCACGCGATCCTGCCAGTCGGCCACCGACATCCCGTGCCATTCGCGGGGCGAACCGCCGCACACGACCACATGGGACAGACCCGGCTGGACTTCGGCACTCGACGACGGCATCGCTCCATTCTCCCATGCCACAGCTGGCTGCACCCTTGCATCACGAAGGACACCACCCCTCACTAGGGTGGAAACGCCATGGCCGACCAGCACAGACCCAGCCTCCACGTCGCGTGCATCATGGACGGCAACGGGCGCTGGGCCAGCCGCAGGGGCCTGCCCCGCACCGAGGGCCACACGGCCGGCGAGGAGGCACTGGCCGGGGTGGTGCGCGCAGCCGCACGGCGGCCGGTCGGTTGGTTGACCGCCTTCGGGTTCTCGACCGAGAACTGGGTCAGGCCTCGCACCGAGGTCCGGCACATCCTCTCGCTTCACCGGCGCTTGTTTGCCCGCACCGAGGAGATGAACGCGAACAACGCCCGCACGCGGTGGATCGGCCGCCCCTTCAGCGAGAAGGGTTCCCGCACGCCCGTGTACGTGCAGAAGGCAATCAGGAAAGCAATCGCGGACACCGCCGACAACTCCGGGCTCACCGTCACCATCGCCTTCGACTACGGCAGCCGCGCAGAACTGGTGCGTGCAGCCAGGCGTGCGATGCGTGAGGGCCCCGTGACGCCCCGGTCGATCTCAGAGAACCTGTACGACCCGGACATGCCGCATGTCGACGTGCTGGTCCGCACCTCTGGTGAAGCACGCATCTCGAACTTCATGCTGTGGCAGATCACCGGTGCCCACGCGTACTTCACCGAGCGCACGTGGCCCGATTTCGGCGAGCGCGAGCTTGACGAGGCCATCACGCTGGCACTCGACCGGTCGACACAACAATGAACGCCGGCAAGCAGACAATCGACGCCCTTCGTCGCGTCACCGCAACCTTCGAGGGCTCCGAGGAACGACAGGGCCAGATCGACATGAGCCATGCGATCGCAGAGTCTCTCGCTGCGGGCCGCAATGCGATCGTGCAGGCAGGCACCGGCACCGGCAAGTCGCTCGGGTACCTCGTGCCTGCGATCGTCGCGGGGAAAAGGACAGTGGTCGCCACCGCCACAAAGGCACTGCAGGACCAGCTCAACCGGAATGACCTGCCCCTTCTGCAACGTCATCTCGGGATCGACTTCGAGTGGGCCGTGGTCAAGGGTCGCAGCAATTACATCTGTCTGCAGAGGGTGCGCGAACGAACCGACTCGTCGAACCAACTCGAGTTCGAGGAGACATCCGACAGGGTCACCAAGGAAATCGACGAACTGGTCGCATGGGCCCGCACCACGGGCACGGGCGACTTCGAGGAACTGCCACGTCTCCCGTCGGACCGCGCGCGCCAGGCCGTCAGCGTCGGCGTGGACGAGTGCCCGGGGCGCAACAAGTGCCCCGTGGGCGCCGACTGTTTCGCCGAGCGTGCGCGCGAGGCGGCGGGTTCTGCCGATGTGATCGTCGTGAACTTCCACCTGTACGGGAACCACATAGCCAGTGGAGGGAACATCCTCCCCGAACACGAGGTCGTGATCTTCGACGAGGCACACCAGATCGAGGCGGTCCTGAGCGACACCGTGGGGACCACACTGTCGAACGGTCGCATCAGTTCCTTCTCGAGCGCAGTCCGCAAGGTCGTGGCCGACCCGAACATCACCAACACCCTCGAGGAACTCGGACTCCGCCTGTCGGGGCAATTGTCCGCCCACGTCGACAAGCGCCTGCCGACTCCCCTGCCCCAGAACATTCTCGAGGTTCTCGGTCTCGTGCGCATCGAGGTGAACACCCTCATCGCTGCGATGCGCGACATCAGCACCGCGAACGAGGCAACCCAGCAACGCATCTACAGGGCCCAGACCCAGGGCACCCGCCTGACAGAATCACTCGACCTGGCACTCGGAACGTTCACGGGCTACGTGGCCTATGTCGAGGGAGCAGCGGAACGACCCACATTGCGCCTCAGCCCGCTGCACGTGGGCGAGGTGCTGCAGAAGAACGTGTGGGACACCCACCTTGCCGTTCTCACCTCGGCAACGATCCCGACCGCGATGCCCGAGCGGGTCGGGCTGCCTCTCGAGGGGACGGAGGTGCTCACGGTTGACTCCCCGTTCGATTACGAGAGGAACTCACGCCTGTACTGCTCGCCCGAGTTCCCCGACCGGAACTCACCATCGTTCAGCAGGTTCGTGCACGACGAACTGGAAGCGCTCATCACGGCAGCAGGGGGTCGCACCCTTGCTCTCTTCACGAGCCACAAGGCGATGTCGGAGGCAACCGAGGAACTGCGAAAGCGCGTGAAGTTCCCGATCCTCAGTCCGATGGACTACTCCCGCCAGCGGATCATCGAGATGTTCCTCGAGAGCGAGGAGTCGTGCATCTTCGCCTCGCAGTCGTTCTTCCAGGGCATCGACCTTCCGGGGCGCACGCTCTCGCTCGTGGTGCTCGACAAGATCCCCTTCCCTGTCCCGAGCGACCCGCTGCTCGAGGCACGTCGTGAGGCTGTCGGCCGCGACAAAGCCTTCTCGCTCATCGACCTGCCGATCGCAGCCACATCACTCGCCCAGGCAGCAGGGCGCCTCATCCGCACGGCCGACGACAAGGGTGTCGTTGCGGTCCTCGACCGCCGACTCGCAACAATGAGCTACTGGCGCACGCTCATCGGGGCCATGCCACCGATGGCCCGCACCCGCAACCGCGCAGAGGTCGAGCAGTTCCTGAGGGACATCACCGTCAGCGGGAAGTGATCAGTAGCCGAGCCGTTCGAGACGGTCGGGCTTCTGCTGCCAGTCCTTGTCGACAACCACGTGCAGCTCGATGAAGGCCCCGGGCGCCATCTGCTTGCGCACGTTCTGTCCGACCCGCTTCAGCAGTTCGCCGCCCTTGCCGATGACCATTCCCTTCTGGCTCTCGCGCTCCACGAGAATCTCGCAGCGGACCCTCGGCCATTCCCATTCGGTCACCCTCGTGGCGACCGAGTACGGCAGTTCGTCCTTCAGAACGGCGAGCAACTGCTCACGCACCAGTTCCGCCACCCACTGTGACTCTTCAGTGTCCGACACCATTTCCGCCGGGTAGTACGCCGGGCCCTCGGGCATGCGCGCGCTCAGGGCCTGCAGCAGCCGGGGCACACCCTCGCCCGTCAGGGCCGACACAGGGAAGTACTCGGCGGCGTTCAGCGCCGAGACCGCCTGCAACTGGGTCAATACCTGCTCCCTGGACGCACGGTCGGTCTTGTTGACCACCACGAATGCGTTCGCGATGTCGATGCGGTCGGCGACCCACTGGTCACCGCGCCCGAACGGCTTGCATGCGTCGATCAGGAGACACACCACGTCCACATCGTTCACACTGTCGAGCGCGGTCGCGTTCACGCGCTCTCCGAGCGCAGTCACGGGTTTGTGGATGCCCGGCGTGTCCACGAACACGATCTGTCCGTCGGGCGAGTGGAACACACCACGCACACGCGTGCGGGTCGTCTGCGGTTTGTTCGACACGATCGACACCTTCGACCCGCAGATGGCATTCACCAACGTGGACTTCCCCACGTTCGGTCGACCGACGAAAGTCACGAAACCACTGCGCACGCACTCAGAGTAGTTACCAAACAGGCAAAGAGAAACACCGCGACCGACATTGGTGCGCCATACTGTTTGCATGCTCCAGAACGCGTTCCGCAATCTCGATCGACGCAAGTGGTTCGACCGCATGCACCCCCAGACTCTCGCGATCGCAACCTTCCTGCTCTACATCGACGGTGTGTTCACGCTGCTGAGCTTCTTCGACCGCGGCAGTGTCGAGGCCTACCTGCGGATGGACGGCAGTGTCCTGTCGATCCTCACGCTCCTGCTGATTGCGTGCTATCCCGCCGGTGGGTTCCTCATGGCAAACGGGAAACTGCTCGGGTGGTACCTGGCACTTGCGGCGGCCTTCTCGCCCTTCATCCTGCGCGCGGTGTTCAAACTCACGCTCGCCGACTTCTACCCCTGGCGGGACGTGCTCGTCGGGGGCAGCCTGGTCAACCTGATGTTCGAGGTCGCGCTGGTGGCACTTTTGCTGCACCGCATGACACAGAACTACGTGCGCACCTGGCTGCGTTGAACCCACCGGCCCCGGCTGTGCCACACTCTTGGGCATGGCACGTCACATCGAAAACCTCGCAGAACTGAAGACACTCATCGGGGAGCACCTCGGGTACTCCGACTACATGGTCATCGACCAGGAGCGTGTCCAGTTGTTCGCCGACGCAACCGGCGACCAGCAGTGGATCCACACCGACCCGGAGCGCGCCAAGGCGCAGTCCCCGTTCGGTGGCCCGATCGCCCACGGGTACCTGACCCTCTCTCTCGGACCGGTCCTGCTGCCCCAGATCTTCTCGGTCGGCGGCATCGCGATGGGCGTGAACTACGGAGCGAACAAGGTCCGCTTCATGGCCCCCGTCCCCGTGGGCGCAAAGCTGCGTGCAGGCGTCAGGGTTCTCGCCGTCGACGACATCTCGGGCGGCGCGCAGGTCACGATCGAGACGACATTCGAGACCGAGGGTGCGTCGAAGCCCTCGTGCGTCGCAGAGGTCATCTTCCGCTACTACTCCGCCTAGTGCGCGCGCGCCGCGTGCCGGGCTGAGTCACCTGAAGTTGGGGATGACTTTCCGGGCGAACAACTCGATGGTCTCGGTGCTCGGGTAGTCGGGGCACCACGGAACGAAGCCGGTGCACCCGGCGTCGATGTACTTCTGTATCTTCTCGCTCACCTGGTCGGGCGTGCCCACCAGGGCCTTCTCGCGCCATTGGTCCGCAGGCAAGCCCCACGGGTTGCGTGAACCGGCCTGTTCGATCTCCTTCTCGGTCTCACGGATGAAGACCTCGCTCGAGATGGTCTTGCGGATCGTGTCCTCGTCACGGCCGACGGCACGGCAGTGCTCCTTCAGGATCTCGCGCTTCTTCACGAACTCCTCGAGCGAACTGCCGAAGTTCGACACGTCTGCGTGCTGTGCGACGACGCGCAGGGTCAACTGCTCGCCTCCCCCTCCGATCCACACCGGGGGCGTGGGTTGCTGCAACGGCTTCGGGTCACAGTGCGCCCGGGAGAGCCTGTAGTACTTGCCCTCGTAGGTGGTCTCGGGTTGTGTCCACATCGACTTCACGATCTCGACCGTCTCTCGCAGCATGCCGATACGGTCTGCGGGCTTGGCGAATTCGTAGCCGTACCCCTTGTACTCGTTCTCGTACCAACCGGCACCGATTCCCCAGTCGAGGCGACCACCCGAGATCACATCGACCGTCGAGGTGATCTTCGCGAGCAGACCCGGGCTGCGGTAGCTGTTGCAGCCCACCATCTGGCCGAGACGGATACGGCTCGTGCGCTGGCTGATCGCAGCAATGGTGGTCCAGCACTCGAACACGGCCTCATGAGCAGGCTTCGGAACGTTGTGGAAGTGGTCGTACACCCAGATCGAGTCGTAGCCGAGCTCCTCGGCGAGGACCGCGATGTCGACGGCCGCCTTCCACTTGTTCTCGGCACCCTCGATGCCTGCAAGTTCCATCTTCCAGCCCTGCGGGATGAAGACACCGAAAATGGGGGCATGGGAATCGTTCGACATGGTCCCTCCTTTCGTGCCGAGGTTATCGTTCACGCATGTCCACGTTCCCACCCGCAATCATCAGCTACCCGGAACTCCACGAGGCAATCGCCGCCACCCGACCGGATGACGAGTGCCTCGTCTTCCGCGACAAACGACTCACCTGGCGCGAGGTCACGGAACGCACACGACGTCTCGCCAACCACCTTGCCTCACAGGGGCTCGGGTGCCGCACCGAGCGGGCACAACTCGACGGCTGGCGGTCCGGCCAGGATCACCTCGCCATCTACCTGCACAACGGGAACGAGTACCTCGAGTCGATGCTCGGTGCGTGGAAGGCCCGTGTCGCCCCGTTCAACGTGAACTACCGGTACGTCGCCGAGGAACTCGAGTACCTGCTGGCCGACTCGAACGCGGCCGCAATTGTCGTGCACTCGCGGTTCGCGCCCCTGCTGCAGGAGGTCCGCGCGAAACTCCCGAACCTCAGGGTGATCCTCCAGGTGCCGGATTCCTCGAACAACGATCTTCTGCCGGGTGCGGTCTGGTACGAGGACGCTCTCGCAGCAGCATCGACCGACAAGCCCGCCGCCGGCTACCACGGCGACGACCTGTACATCCTCTACACCGGCGGCACCACCGGCATGCCCAAGGGCGTGCTGTGGCGCAATGCAGATGCCGTCGTCGAGTGCTTCGCCGGATCGAAGACCGCACGCACCATCGAGGAGTTCGTCGTCGAGGCCACCGGCGGGATGAGATCACTGCCCAGCCCGCCGTTCATGCACGGGGCAGGCCACTGGATCGCGATGCGCACCTGGTTGTCGGGCGGCACGGTCATCGTGCAGTCGCAGCCAGACCGACTCGATGCCGACGACATCTGGGGCCTCGTCGAGAGGGAGAAGGTCAACTTCCTGTTGATCGTGGGCGACGCCTTCGCCCGGCCACTGCTCGACGGTCTCAAGGGGAACACACGGGACCTGTCTTCGCTGCTCACGATCCTGTCCGGGGGTGCGGCACTGTCTGCGCACCTGAAGAAGGAGTTCCTCGAGCACCTGCCGTCGATCCTGATGGTCGACGGCCTCGGCTCCTCCGAGGCAGGCGGACAGCTCTCTCATGTCTCTGCTGCCGGCCAGGCCAGCACGGGCACCTTCCCGCTGACCCCGCAGAACCATGTGCTCTCCGACGACCTGACACGGGTGCTCGAACCCGGTCACGAGGAACTCGGGTGGCTCGCCAAGAGCGGCCGTCTCGCGCTCGGATACCTGAACGACGAGGCAAAGACCCGGCGCACGTACCCGGTGGTCGACGGCGTTCGCTATGTGGTGCCCGGCGACCGAGCGCGCGTCACTGCCGACCTGCAGATCGAACTGCACGGTCGCGACTCGGTCACCATCAACTCGGGCGGCGAGAAGATCTTTGCCGAGGAAGTCGAGGCGGCAATAAAGGCGCACCCCGACGTGTACGACTGCGTGGTGGCCGGGCGCCCGAGCGAACGCTGGGGAAACGAGGTCGTGGCGATCGTGCGGCTGAAGGATGGATCATCGCCCGACGAGGCATCGCTTCTGGCCGAAGCCGAACGGCACATCGCCCGTTACAAACTGCCCAAGGCCTTCGTGTTCGTGACCGAGATTCTCCGGTCGCCGGCCGGCAAGGCCGACTACCGATGGGCAAAGGCCGTGGCTGTCGGGTCTGCCTAGACCGGCAGGTCACCCGTGGCGCGGCGTGTGGTGCCCGTGTCGGTGTAGGCCTTGATCGTGTTCTCCGCGATCCGCATCTGGTGGATCTCATCGGCTCCGTCAGCGAAGCGCGCCCAGCGTGCGTTCTGCATCATGTTCGCCAGCGGCGTGTCGGTCGAGTACCCGAGCGCACCGTGCACCTGGATGGCCCGGTCGATGATGCGGTTGAGACTGTTCGCCACGAAGTGCTTCGCCATCGAGACCTCCGTGCGGAAGTCCTCGCCCTTGTCGATCTTGTAGGCAGCGTGGAGGATCATCAGCTTGCACTGGTAGAGCTCCATCGCCGAGTCGGCGATCATCCACTGCACGCCCTGCTTCTCGGCGAGGTACGAACCGTGGCTGTACCGCTTGAGGGAACGGTCGACCATCATGTCGAGAGCGGTCTCTGCCTGGGCAACCCACCGCATGCAGTGGGCCAACCGCGCCGGCCCGAGCCGGTACTGACCGAGTCGGTGACCGTTGCCCCGGCCCCCGAGGATCTGGCTGTCATGGACACGCAGGTCCTGGATGACGATCTCGGAGTGGCCGGTCGAGCCGTGCATGGTCTCGACCTCGCGCACGTCGTTCCATCCTTCGGTGGGGAGGTCGACAAGAAAGGCCGTGTTGGCCCCGCGCGACCCCGGCGGCACATCGAGTTCTGTTCGGGCGATCAGGATCGCGAACTTGGCGCGGCGCGCACCGGAGATGAACCACTTGTGACCGTTGATGATCCATTCGTCGCCGTCCTTGATGGCATGCGTGCGGATCAGTGTCGGGTCCGAGCCCGCAACCTCGGGCTCGGTCATCGCGAAGCATGACGACGAGGTTCCCTTCAGCAGCGGCTTCAGGTACTTCTCCTTCTGTTCATCGGTGGCCCAGTGAAGGAGCGTGTGCATGTTGCCCTCATCAGGGGCGTTGCAGTTGAACACCCATGGTCCGACACGTGTCTTTGCTGCCTCGGCCTGCACCATGGCCAACGCAACATGCCCGAGGCCCATGCCGCCGACCTCCTTCGGCATGTGCGGGAGCCAGAGCCCGGCTTCCACGGCCTTCCTGCGCAGTTCGATGAGATCGCGCACGTATGCGGCCCGCACATCGGGCTCCATCTCGTCGCGGTGCCCGTACGGCTCCATTGCCGGCTTGATCACGTTGTCGACGAACTCGCGCACCCGTGAGCGAATCTCCTCGTGTTCCGGCGCAAGCGTGAAATCGATCATGACGGTGTCTCCCCTCAACCCGTTGGGACCATTCTGCTGTTCCGTGACCAAAGTCGGCGAATCAGGCCGCACGTTGTCACGAACCCAACCAATAACCTTGCCTCTGTGACAAGTTCTAACGCCCCGGGCAGGTCCTCCTGGGACACCAACACTCTCCCCGAGGGCGCCGACAAGGCCCGCATGGTCCGGAACATGTTCGATGCCATAGCACCGCGTTACGACATGGTGAACCGCATCATGACCTTCCGCCTCGACGTGAGGTGGCGCCGTCGCGCCGTGCGCGACCTGGCGCTGCCGAAAGGTTCGCTCGTGCTCGATCTGGCGGCAGGCACCGGTGATCTCTGCATCGACCTGCGGCGGGCCGGGCTCACGCCGGTCTCGATGGATCTCTCGTACGGAATGCTCGCCAACGACCGCAGCGGCGCGCCACGCGCACAGGCCGACATTCTCCGTCTCCCCGTGCCCGACAACGCCGTCGACGGCATCATCTGCGGCTTTGCGCTCCGGAACCTCGTCGACCTCGACCAGTTCTTCCGCGAGTGCGCCCGGGTGATCCGCCCCGGCGGCAGGGTCGCCCTGCTCGATGTCGGTGTCCCGCACAACCGTCTGGTCCGATTCGGCAACTCGATCTATTTCGGGAAGATCGTTCCGCGTATCGGCGCGTTGCTCAGCGATGGCCCCGCCTATCGATACCTGCCCAAGAGCGTTGCCTACCTTCCGGAGCGCACCGTGCTCGTGGAGAAACTGAGATCCGCGGGCTTTGCTGATGCGACCCATCATCAGCTCTCCGGCGGACTGACACAACTGATGGTGGGCACCCGTCGATGATGCGATACCGCACCGTCGCAGTCGAGCATGAGTTCGATCTGAACGACGTGTGCCGGGGTGACGGAACCCTGTTCGTCAAGGACGGCGCCGGCCATGCTGCCCGCGGTGTGGCCGCCGAAGCCACCGAGAGCAACATTCGCGACGTTCTCGCCTCCATCGAACGCCATCCGGATTCACTGGAGACAGGCCCCGTCGCATTCGGACTCGTGCCGTTCCTGCCGTCCCGCAGCGCCCAGTTCCTGATTCCCCGCGCAACCTTCTCGAAGCACCCCGACGGCACGAGAAGCGTGACTCTCGTGGCCGAACACGACGACGACCTCACCGACGAGGCTGTGCGAGCGGCGGTTGATGAGGCTCTCGGCCCCACCCGACCGACACCCGCCACGAACGCCTATGCGGTGGGCCCCGTGACCCCCGAAGCCACGTACCTCGCCGCTGTCGAGACCGCACGGCACGCTGTGCGCACCGGCAAGATCCGAAAAGCAGTGATCGCCCGGGACATCGAGGTGAGAGCGGAACACCCCATCGACGTGCACGGGGTTCTGCTGCGCCTCAGGGCATCGTTTGCATCGAGCTACAGGTTCTGCGTGAAGGACATGATCGGCGCCTCGCCCGAACTTCTCGTTCAGGTCGAGGGTCGCACGGTGCGCAGCCACCCGCTGGCCGGGACCGCACCACGCACCGGCGACCCTGACACCGATGCCGCACTCGCTGCGGAACTCGTGGCGAGCACCAAGAACCAGATCGAGCACAGGGTCGTCATCGACATGGTGCACGACACCCTGTTGCCGTACTGCTCGTATCTCGACTGGGAGGCCGAACCGTCGATCGTGACCGTCGCGAACGTGCAGCACCTCGGCACCGCCATCGAGGGAGCACTCACCGAACCCGCACCGCACGTGCTCACGCTCGTGCGCGAACTCTGCCCCACTCCCGCGCTCGGCGGGTCACCGACCGTCGATGCGGTGGCGCTCATCGTGGCGAACGAGGGTCTTGACCGCGGAAACTACGGCGGCGCCGTGGGCTGGATCGATGCCGACGGGAACGGAACCTTTGCAGTCACGATCCGGTGTGCCGAACTCAGCAGCGACCGCACGCGCGCACGTCTCTTTGCGGGCGGCGGAATCGTCGCAGAGAGTGACCCCGCGAGCGAACTGGCCGAGACACAGGCCAAGTTCCAGGCGATGCTCTCGGCGATAGTCAGGCCGTGATGGCAGCGGCGACGGCCGCATTGATCTCGTCGTGACGGCCCACGTTGTCAGCACGCACAAAAGGGGCCTCAATGAGAACGGGCCCTGTGCGAGCAAGTGCACCTGACAGTGCCGCGTGGTTGTCGACACGCACGTACGGCAGACCGTGTGCCGAGGCAAGGTGCTCGAACGAGACCCCGTGGGGGGTGCCGTACAGCAGCTCGAACGTTGACTCGCTCACCTGCGACGCCTGGGGCAGGAAGGAGAAGATCGCGCCACCGTCGTTGTTGGTGACCACGATCCGCAGGTCGACACCCCGGGCCACGAGACCCACGAGCGCCGACGAGTCGTGCAGGCATGCAACATCACCGATCAGCACCACCACCGGCGAACCGCTCGACAGGGCGACACCGATGGCGGTGCTCACGACGCCGTCGATGCCGTTCGTCCCCCGGTTCGAGTGAACGACGGCGTCAGGGGTCACTGTCCCGAACCACTCCACATCGCGGATCGGCATCGACGACGACACGACCAGGTGGGATCCGACCGGCAGCTTGTCCGTCACCAAGCGTGACACAGTGGGCTCGGACCAGACCCGACGGGTCCAGTCCGACATGGCGGCTTGCGCCCTGGTCTCGGCCGAGTTCCACTCCGCGGCCCAAGCAGTATCGCAGGGGTCAACAGCGTCGACGACGGCAGAGAACAACTCCTCAGCGTCGGCAACAACCACTGTCGAGACGAGGTGATCAGGGTCGGTCACCATCGTCGTGGACTGCACCTGGACCACCGTCGGTGCATGACCGGAGATCCACTGCGTGGTCACCTTCGACGCCGGTGGTTCACCCACACGCACGACGACATCGGGAACATGACCATCGGCAAAGGCGGCAACCCGGAGTATCGAATCGAAGGCGACAACAACGTTCGGCTCGCACACACGCAGACCGCTGCGCGCATCAGCGAACACGGGCCAGTTCATGTGCTGGGCAAAACGCAGCACCGCGGGTGATGCCCCGCGCCCGGCCACAACGATTCCTCGACGGCCCGACACGCGGTGTGCGAGCTCATGGACGGTCGAGTCTGTGATGCCGCCGGCCACATGCGCAGTGCTCCACGCCCCGTCGCGTGCTGAGGGAACATGGGTCGGCTCCCCCAGCAGCGGTTCGCGGAACGGAAGATTCAGGTGCACTGGTCCGGGTCGGCCGCCCAGTGTGGCAGCAAAAGCGCGCGCAGCAAGTGAGCGCCATGTGTGCGCCGCATCGAGCGACGGCACGCCCGGATCATGGAACCACCGGACAGAGGTTCCGTACAGGTTGGTCTGGTCGATCGTCTGTGGTGCACCCACGTCGCGCAGTTCGGGCGGCCTGTCGGCAGTGCAGACGATCACCGGCACGTTCGATTGATGAGCCTCGACCACAGCGCCGTGGAAATGCGCCGCGGCGGTACCGGATGTGCACAGCAACACCGCCGGGTTCCCGGACTCCTCCCCGATCCCCAGCGCGGCAAACGAGGCGCTGCGTTCGTCATGGAAGAGATGAACCGCGATCTCGGTGCGCGCGGCCAGCTGCACGGCGAGCGGGGTACTGCGGCTGCCCGGCGCCACCACGGCATGACGCACGCCGAGACGCACCCATTCGTCCACCAGAGTGGCGCAGAAGGACGCAGAAGTGTCACCGATCGAGTTCATGACACCTATCGTGGCACCTGTGAGAGTCGAGATCTGGTCTGACGTGGTGTGTCCATGGTGCTTCATAGGCAAGCGTCGTTTCGAGCGGGCCGTGGAACGACTGAGGGAGAAGGGTGTCACAGAGCCGATCGAGGTCGTCTTCCGTGCCTACCAGCTCGACCCCACTGCCCCGGTCGGGGCCCCCACCCCGGTTGTGGATGCCTACGCAAAGAAGTTCGGCGGCCCCGAGCGGGCACAGCAGATTCTCGACCATGTCACCCGCGTGGCCGCCGCTGACGACATCGAGTTCAACATGGACATCGCGCTGCGGGCGAACACAATCCTGTGCCACAGGGCCCTGCACCGCGCACTCGAGACAGGAGGCGCGGAGCTGCAGAACCAACTCAAGGAGCGACTGCTGCGTGCCTACTTCACCGAGGGACTCGACGTCGGGAACATCGACGTGGTGCTCGACTGCGCAGAAGGGGTCGGCCTCGATCGTGCATCCCTCGAGAAGTACCTGAACGAGGGCCACGGCGCGACCGAGGTGCGCGATGACATCCAGCGCGCGCTCGACATGGAGATCACGGGCGTGCCGTGTTTCGTCATCGACGGTCGCTACATGATCCCCGGAGCCCAGGATGTCGACGTGTTCGAACAGGTCCTCGAGCGGGTGCTCTCGAAGTGAGCGAGCTGGCGCAAGAAACCCGCGGCGAGGGTGCGCCACTAACGTTCCTGCACGGCTTCACGCAGACGCGAACCTCGTGGGTGCCGTTGCTGCAGCAGTTGCGGACCCCGGTGCGGGCCACACTCGTCGATGCGCCGGGACACGGCGGATCACGTCACCCAATGGACCTGCCCGGCACAGCCGATGCGATAGCGACACTCGCGCAGGGCCAGACCCTCGTCGGCTACTCGATGGGTGCGCGAATGTGTCTCACCGCGGTGATCCGGCATCCCGAATCCTTCACCCGGCTGGTGCTGATCAGCGGAACAGCCGGGCTCGACACCGAAGCGGAACGAGCCGCCCGCTGCGCAAGTGACGAGGAACTTGCAGAACGCATCGAATCGACCGGAGTCAGCGCGTTCGTCGACGAGTGGCTGGCAAACCCTATGTTCGCCGGCCTCACGACGGAGAACGCGCAGCGCGCCGAACGGCTGTCGAACACCACGCAGGGTCTCGCCGGCTCGTTGCGTCTCGCGGGGACAGGAACCATGACACCTTTGTGGGACGCTCTCGCGCGGATCAAGATTCCCACCCTCCTGGTTGCCGGGGCGAACGACACCAAGTTCTGCGCACTGGCAGAGCGGATGCACGGCCTCATCGGTTCGTCAGAACTGCACATTCATCCCGGCGTGGGCCACACGGTGCACCTCGAGGACGCAGCCGGCTGTGCCGCTGTCATCGATGACTGGCTTTCACGAAGATAGGGCCAACGCAATCCCGACCGCATAGGTGACCCCCAGGATCATCTGGGCACGGCCGACAGCACCCAGAACCGGGATCAAGCCCTTTCCCCTGGCACCCTTCGCCACGGCGTCAAGCGCCGGCTTCGTTGACATCACACCGACCAGTCCGAGCGCCGCGAAGGGTCCTGCCGTCAACGCAGTGGCAGACACCGCAGAGAAGGCAACGAGAACCAACAGGGCGAAGAACCTGCGGGTCGACATGTCGCCCATCCTCACCGCGAGGGTCTTCTTGCCCACGACGGTGTCGCCCGGGATGTCCCGGAGATTGTTGATGACCAGCAGCGCACACGCATACGCCCCGACGGCAATCGACGCGATCCAACCGGTCGACGTCACCGTGCCCGCAACCACGAATTCGGACCCCGTGGTGGCCACCACACCGAAGAAGACGAAGACGAAGACCTCGCCGAGCCCTGCATAGCCGTATGGCCGGGGTCCACCCGTGTACGTCCACGCAGCCACCAGAGCAGAGGCACCGACGACCAGAAGCCACAACGACGTCATGACCGCAAGGGCGAGCCCGGCCACGGCAGCCACACCCAGACTCAAGAGAGCGGCTCGCTTCACGGCCCCCGGCGAGGCGAGACCTGACCCAACCAGTCGCACCGGCCCGACCCTGTCATCGTCCGTGCCGCGGACACCGTCGGAATAGTCGTTGGCGTAGTTGACACCCACCTGCAGGGCAAGGCTCACCAGCAGCGCGAGCGAGGCACGCCACCACACGGGGTCAGCCGCTGCACTTGCACATGCAGTGCCGACCAGAACAGGCACGCAGGCCGCGGGCAGGGTGCGGGGGCGGGCCCCGACCACCCACTTCTTCCAACCGAGGGACGAGGGTTGTTCTGATGCCGTCATTGGTCAAGTGTCGCACGACCCATACGCTGAACGCGTGAATGAACTGGTGTGTCTCGACCTCGGGCTCGGGGATGCCATGGTGCAGCGCATCAAGACGGCATGGGACTCAAATGATGCGGTCTTTCCCCTGGACCAGCGGCTGCCCGCTGCCGAGCGCGCGCGGGTGATGGCAGCAGTCCGCCCCACCCTGGTCTTTGACGGCACATCGGACACCCGGATCGAGGGCGACCCGACGGAACCCGGCGACGCAGTGGTCGTTGCAACGAGCGGAACCACCGGCGACCCCAAGGCGGTCATCCTGACGCACGACGCAGTACGGGCGAGCGCACGTGCAACATCACACCGACTTGCCGTGTCCCGCGACGATGCATGGTTCGCCTGCCTGCCCCCGGCTCACATCGGCGGGTTCTCCGTGGTGCTCAGGTCACTGGTCACGGGCACGACCCTGCTGACCGCAGAACACTTCACCCCCGAGGCGTACGCGAAGGCCGCCCGGGATGGTGCCACGCTCGTGTCGCTGGTGTCGACAGCGCTGCGGCGTGTCGACCCGACCCTGTACCGAACCATCGTGCTCGGCGGTTCGCGACCGCCCGCTGATCGCCCGTCCAACAGCGTGGTCACCTACGGAATGACCGAAACGGGCAGTGGGGTCGTGTACGACGGACGACCCCTCGAGGGCGTGCAGATCGAGATTCGCGAAGGGGTCATCTTCGTGAATGCACCCATGCTCATGCGCGGGTACCGGAGCGGCACTGCCCCCATCGACTCCCGTGGCTGGTTCCGCACCGGTGATCTCGGCGAGTTCACCGACGGTGTCCTGCACGTGCACGGCCGCGAGGGGGACCTGATCATCACCGGCGGCGAGAACGTGTGGCCCGAGAGAGTCGAGGATGCCCTGCTCTCGAACGACAGCGTGATCGATGCGTGCGTGGCGGGCGTGAAAGATGACGAATGGGGCCAGGCAGTGACAGCCTGGGTAGTGCCGGCAGAGGGTGCCCGCGTGACGCTCGAGATGCTGCGGGACCACGTGAAGCAGACTCTGCCTGCCTACTGCGCACCGCGGGCCCTGCACGTGGTCGGGAGCATCCCGCGCACCGCGCTCGGCAAGCCGCGCCGTGCCGAACTCGTGCGGTTGCTCGGCTAGTCGTCCTCGACCACAGGCTTCAGCCGCACCTGGGTGATGCGACGGCCCTCGAGCTCCTCGATGATGATCCGCCATCCGTCGATCTGGATCGACTCGCCCACCACCGGCACACGTTCGAGCGTGCCGAACAGGAACCCGCCCACGGTGTCGAACTCGGCATCGTCGAGTTTCATTCGGAAGTGATCGTTGAAGTCCGAGATGCCCATGCCCGCATCAACCAAAGACTCGCCGTTCGGCAACTGGCGCACCTGCGGGTCCTCGTCATCGTGCTCGTCGACAATCTCCCCCACCAGCTCCTCGAGACAGTCCTCCAGGGTCACGAGACCGACAATGCTGCCGTACTCGTCGGCCACGATCGCCATGTGGAAGTGCTCACGCTGCATCTCGCGCATCAACTTCGCGACAGGCTTGGTCTCCGGAATCACAATCGCAGGGCGCACCAGCGAATCAACCGTCAGCGCACCCTCTCCTGCACGGATACGGCGCATCAGATCCTTTGCGTACACGATGCCGAGCACGTCCTCGTTGCCCTCGGAGTCCTCCCGCATCACGGGCATGCGACTGACGCCGTGTTCGAAGGCCTCGTCGAGCGCGGCGTCAATCGACGAACCCGAGTCGACGTTCACAATGTCGGGCCTGGGGCGCATGATCTCGCGCACCACAGTGTCGCCGAACTCAATGATCGACTCGATGAGCTCGCGCTCCTCGTGTTCGATGATCTCTTCCTCTGCAGCAGCCTCGACAATGCCGAGGAACTCCTGTTCACCGATGAACGGCCCCTTCTCGAGCCCCTTGCCCTTCACCACGATGTTCGTGAGCCCGATCAGGCCCCGGCTGACAAGGCGAAGTGGTGAGAACGCCACGAGCAGCGACACCAGACGGCTGGTGGAGAGTGCAGCGCGGTCGGGATGCAGCACCGCATAGGTCTTCGGCACTGCCTCGGCGAACACGAAGAACACCACCACGTTCAGAACGACACCGACAGCCACACCGACAGGCCCGAACAACCGACCCGACACGACACCAGTCAGGGTTGCCTGCACTGTCTGGCACACGTTGACCGACAACAGCAACGGATTGACCCACTTCTCGGGGTGCGTCACCAGTGCGAGCAACGCCGGGCCGCCTCGCGCGCCGGAGTCAGCCAGAGCCTGGGCCTTCGGCTTCGACACCCTGGAGAGACCCATCTCTGCGACAGACAGGACGATCAGGACGAGAAGCAGAACGAGGATCCCTACAAGCATCCACCAGTCGGCGGCGGTGGGGGTTGCGGCGATCATTCGTTGTGTTCCTGTCTGAATCCGAGAGGGGCGGGAGCCCTCCAATGATGCTCGCACAAGATGGCGAGCTCCCGTGACTTCATGATCACAGAGTCCTCCTCGATGGCATGGTCATAGCCGAGCACATGCAGCACCCCGTGCACGACCAGGAGCGCGATCTCGTCATCGAGAGTCCCGGCGTGATCGGGCGCCTGGCGCGCCGCGACCGCCGGGCACACCACCACATCACCGAGCAAAGTGGGCATGTCATCGTGGTCCGGGTGCGGTCGCGCAGGACCACGGGTCAATGCCCCCGGACCCTGTGCGTCGATGACCTCGATGCCGTCCAGCGGGAACGAGAGAACATCGGTCGGCCCCACCTTGCCCATGTGCTCGGAGTTCATGTCGGCGATGGTTGGTTCGTCCACGAAGAACAACGAGAGTTCGCAACCGCCACGAACACCCTCTGCTACGAGCGCCCGCAACGCAAGCTCACGCCAACGCCCCAGATCGATCTCGAGGTCTGACTGCTCGCTCGAGCAGAACACCTCCGGTACACCGTCCCCGCCCGCACGGCGGGGGGCGTCTATTCGGGGCCGGGAATCACCCACGTTGGCCGCCCTTGCCGGACTTCATGACCCGACCCGACGAGCCCGCCCGCTCGTACGCCGCCACGATGTCGGCGACTATTCGGTGACGCACCACGTCGGAGCCGTCGAGCCACACGAACGACAGCGACTCGATGTTCTCCAGTTTCTTGTCGAGCCCGATCAGGCCGCTCCGACCGTCGGGAACGTCGATCTGGGAGATGTCGCCGGTGACCACGACCTTCGAACCGAAACCGATTCGGGTGAGGAACATCTTCATCTGCTCGGGCGTGGTGTTCTGCGCCTCGTCGAGGATCACGAACGAGTGGTTCAGGGTGCGCCCGCGCATGAAGGCGAGAGGGGCCACCTCGATGGTCTGGCGTTCGATGAGCTTCTGTGCCGCATCGGCGTCCATCATGTCGAACAGCGCGTCATAGAGCGGTCGCAGGTACGGGTCGATCTTCGCCATCAGGTCGCCGGGCAGGAACCCCAGGCGCTCCCCGGCCTCGACCGCCGGGCGCGTCAGGATGATCCGCTGCACCTGCCGCGCATGCAGCGCCTGCACGGCCATCGCAACCGCAAGCCAGCTCTTGCCTGTTCCCGCGGGACCGATCCCGAAGGTCACGGTGTTCTCGCGGATCGCATCCACGTAACGCTTCTGCCCCGCAGTCTTCGGGCGCACCATGCGACCCCTCGAGCCCTTGAGAATGTCATCGGTGAGAACAGTCGACGGCCGCTGCTCGGCCCTGACCATCACGATGCTGCGGTCCATCACCGACTGGTCGAGGCGCTCCCCGCGCTGCAGCAGCAGGATCATCTCCTCGAACAGTTTGCCCACCTGGTGCGCCCTCGGACCTGCACAGTGGATCTCATTCCCCCGCACCACCACCGACACATCGGGGAAGGCCTCCTCGACCCGACGCAGCAGTTCGTCCCGCTGACCGAGAAGTTCGGCCATGAGATGCGTACCAGGCACGACGACCGTGATGTTCGGGGCGACTGTGCTCATCTGCCGTTCAGACTACCGACTGCTGCCACCCCACTCGGATTCCGCCGGGGGACAAATCCCCCGTAGTACCGTCGGAGTGGCTCGATGGGACGGACGCAATGATGGCGAGAACTGGTGTTGTGAGTGCGTAGGGCCCTCGCGTTCGCCTCGTGGCTCCTCGCGGTTCTCGCCGTGGGCGTCGGGCTCGCCCACGGGGCCACAGCAACGGGGGCCGAATCGCCATGGACGGCGGTTGCCATGGCGAGCCTGCTGGTCTTCCTGGTCATTGCTCTCGCGGCCCACAGACCCTCCGTATCCGTCGTGGTCACACTTCTGGCCACTGTCGCACCTCTTGTTCTCTCTTTCGTCGCCGGTCGCGAGGACCGCTCAACGACGACAGTCGAGATGTTCGTACTGTTCTCCCAGATTGCGCTGGCGACGGGGCTTGCGGTCTTCGTGCGCCGGCGCCTCGGGCCGAGAGCATCGGCAGTGCTTGCCGACGGCGTCATCGTGGGCATGGGCACATGGGTCGTCATCTGGGTGGTGCTGGTCCGGCCGCTGATCGACGCCGACAACGGCTCCGGTGTCACCACCCTTCTGCGCGGATCGGTGCTGGGTGCGGCCATGGTCGTTCTCTTCCTTCTCGCGACCCTGCTGTTCTCCGACACCTCACCGTCGCCGGCCGTGGGGTTCTTCGGGATCGCAATCAGCCTCGGGCTTGTCGGCATCGTCCTGCGGGCACTTTCCTTCCGGAACGACATAGGAATCGAGCAGAGCACCTACGTGGCGCCGTTTCTCATGGCTGTCGTGTTCTCGGCTGCCGCACTCGCCCACCCGTCGGTGCGCGAGGTTCACCTGCCGGGCGTGGTGCGCATGTCACCACCGCTCATGACCCGACTCGTGACCACCACAGTGTCGCTGATCGCCCCCATCATCGTGCTTGCCCTCACCGACGCATCGAGCACACAGGACCGTGTCGTGCGCACCGTCTCCGTCTCGGTTCTCGCACTGGCCGCGATGATCCGCATCATCCAGTCGGTGAGGGCAAACGCCTCCACCCAGGAACGCCTCGTGCGCAATGCCCTGACGGACTCGCTCACCGGTCTGCCGAACCGGGTGCTGATGCTCGACCACATCCAGAACTCTGTGCAGCAGTCATGGCGCACGCGCAAGCAACCGACCGTGCTCTTCATCGATGTCGACAGGTTCAAGACCATCAACGACAGCCTCGGTCACTCCATCGGCGACGACGTGCTCATGCACGTTGCATCGCGGCTGCTCACCAGTGTCAACGCAGAATCGACGGTGGCCCGCATCTCGGGCGACGAGTTCGTGGTGCTCGACCCCACCACCGAGAGCCCCACACAGTCGGTCGTGCTGGCAGAGCGCATCCTCGATGCATTCCGCGAACCGGTCTCCACGCCCCAGGGCGACATGTTCGTGACCGCGAGCATCGGGGTTGCCTACGCACCGAAGGGTCTCGATCTCGGGGCAGATGACATCCTGCGGCACGCAGACACCGCGATGTACCGGGCAAAGGCGGCAGGCCGGAACTGCATCGCGTTGTTCGACGATTCGATGCTGCACACCGTCTCGCGCCGGCTCGACGTCGAGACAGCCCTGTACCGCGCCCTCGAACGCGGGGAGCTGCGCCTCGTGCACCAGCCGATCGTCGACATCGATCTCGGGATTGTCGTCGGTTTCGAGGCGCTCATGCGATGGCAGCGCTCGGACGGCGCCGACGTGTCGCCCGCCGATTTCATCCCCATCGCGGAGGAAACGGGCACCATCGTGCCGCTGGGGTCGTGGGCCATCAATGATGCCCTCTCACAGTTGCGTCAGTGGATCGAGACCGGGGTGGTGTCAGCCAGCACGACCATGAGCGTGAACGTGTCGCCGCGGCAGTTGAGTGACCCGCAGTTCGTGACGACAGTGAACGAAGCACTCGAGGCCACCGGTGTCTCGCCGGACCAACTGTGGCTCGAGGTCACCGAGTCGGTCATGATCACCGAACCCGCCCAGGCACTCTCGGCACTTCGTCGCCTGAATGCGCTCGGGGTGCGCATTGCGATCGACGACTTCGGCACCGGGTACTCATCGTTGTCCCTGCTGCAGCAGTTCCCCATCCAGTGCATCAAGATCGACAAGGCATTCGTGCAGAACATGACGACGGAGACCGGCACCCAGAACCTGGTTCGCACCATCATCGCCATGGCAGAAACGATGGGGGCCGATGTGGTGGCCGAGGGCATCGAGACAGAGGACCAGCTTGACGCCCTGCGGTCTCTCGACTGCAGGCGGGCGCAGGGCTACCTCATCAGCAGGCCTGTTGCCCCGGTCGAGGTGCCCGACGTGGTGAGGTCACTGCAGGACAACGAATCATGGCGCCACATCAACGGACACCGGTGAGGCCACCGAGGCCTATCGGGGTGCACCCACACGGGTGACAGTGCCGTCAATGGACCGCACGAACAACTCGACGGTGTGGGGCCCGTCGCGCAGCAGCGAGTAGTCGAGGATCGCCGTGTACTCAACGACATCGCGCGCCCCGGAGAGCTCTCCGATGACCCCGGCCGCGACACCGTCGATCGCGACGATTCCCTCGGTGCCCGTTTCCAACGGCTCGGAGAGCGTGATGGTGCCGGTGACCAGCGACGGAACCCGCGAACCACGTGAATCCGACACGCTCGCGAACATCCGCTTCTGGTTCACGGTCCACGAGGACACGCGTGTCTCGTCTGCAGCCACCGACGGCGCAATGACCGAGCCGATCAGAGGTGCAGATGCGCCGATTGCTGCCACCTTCCGTATCCCGCCCGCGTTGCTCACCATCGTCGCATAGTGCTCAGCACGCTCACGCGCCTCCTCGAAGCCGCCCGGGAAACGGCCCTTCTCGCCCGTTGCCGACACGACCTCGCGGTCGGACCCGTCAGGGCAGGAATCCTGCACGGACGCACCGCCGAACTTCCAAGCTGTTGTGGTGCCGGTGACATCGATGATCGTCGGCAGCACATCGAGGTTCGTGACCGCACAGTCGTTCACCGTGCCGGTCTTCTGCCCCGGGAACTTCATCATGAGCGGCACGCGGTACACGTCGTTCGCCTGGTCCATGTCCGCAAAGTCGGTGTGACGCTGCGGCATCGTGGGCAGGAACGATATTCCGTGGTCCGCAGACACGATGAACAGCGTGTTGTCCCAGCGCCCGGCCTGCTTCAGGTCCGCGACCACCTTCGACACTGCACTGTCGACAGCAGCGAGTTGGTAGAGGAAAGTCTGGTACGTGTCGCGCACACCGTCCTCGGTGTCGGAATTCGACGTGGTGATCGAAGGCGACAGCGGCGCGACCCGCATGTCCGGCGTGACACGCCAGGGGGCATGCGGCGTCAGGACATGCGTCACCTGCACGCGCGGCGAGGGGTCGTTCACCATTGCCTTCACCCCCGTGTCGAGTGCCTCGATCTGGGACAGCGCACCGAGGTCGAACTGTTCGCGGAACTTGTTCGCCACCGCCCCGAAACCACCCCACGCGCCCTCGATCGACGGCACACGCGAGCGCAGCACGGGCGGGAGCACACGGTGGGCGTACACGTACCCCGCATCACGGAAGAAACTGCGGACGCGTGACACCGAGAACGTGCCCGTGGATTCCTGTCCGTTGCCTCCGCAGACGCTCTTCGGGCACAGACTCGTGACGGGTTCGATCCCGCCAACCGCCATCTTTCCTGCGAACAGCGTGAAGATGTTCTCCGGGTACTGGGCGAGGAACGGCCCGCCCGACTGACGCGGAACCGCCGATGCCATCAACGCCGGAACCGCCTGGTGAGTGAAGTTCGACTCGGCGACCGCATTGCGGAACCATGTCGACTCCGCGGCAACGGCGGCAAAGCCGGGGAACCGCTCGGCGTTGATGTTCCCCTCGGTATCGAGCAACGCATACAGAGGGAACTCATCGAAGATGATCTGGAACACGGACACCTTGTCGTTTGCCACCACCGCATCGGACTCTGGGCCGTTCGACATGAGAAGAACAGGTTGCAACTGGAACCCGGCATTGACCAGCACGGCAACGGACACGAACGCCAGCCAACGCGACCACTCCCGGACCACCTTGCGGGTGTCGAACAACCAGGGCAGAAGACCCGCGAAGAGAACGCCGAATGCGACCGAGCCGATGTTGCCGTCGAGGTTCAGCCACCGGGCAACTGCCAACCCGAGCATGAACGAGAATCCCCCGAGAAGACACAGGCGCATCGACTCGTTGACCTTCGGTCCGAACCACCGCGAGAGCCGGTCAAGGGCGACGGCGAGCACAGCAGGCCCGAATGCGACCGCCAGCACGAAGAAGGTGGTCTCGAGAGTCGACATCTTCGACGCGGAGAAGACCGTCGGGTTCTTGCCGTACAGATCGAGCACGGGCTGCGAGACCGCCATCGTCGACAGCGCCAGGTACGTCAGGAAGTGCTTCCGCATCACCTCTCCACCTTGCCACAATGGGAAGGTGCCTCCCCGTTCGCGCCACCGTCGTCTGCATCGCCGCATTGCGGGAATTGGTGCGGCAATCGGACTGCTCTGCGCGTTGTCCCTGGGTGCCCCACCAACAGCAGCCACGCCGGCGCCCGACAACGGCCAGGGCACGCTCCTCTTCGTGGGCGACTCGCTCACCGTCGGCGCCGATGCGTTCGGATCCCTGGCCTCGCGCATCAGGTCGGCAGGCATCTGGACGAGGGTCACGATGGACGCACGCGTCGGCCGTACGGCCTCGACCGGAGCCACAACGGTGAGCAACAGACTGACGCGGGGAACCACAGCAGTCGTGGTGGCCCTCGGCACCAACGACATGTTGTCCAAGCCCGAACCCTGGTACCCCGGCTGGGTGATCGACAAGGTCATGTCACAGACAAAGGGCCGCCCGGTGCTCTGGTTCACCCTCAAGTTCTCCGACTCGTCCCGACGCGACTGGCGCAGCAGAGCGGCCCGGTTCAACCGAGCACTCATGTCGGCACAGGAGCGCTGGCCCACGCTGAGGGTCGCAGACTGGAACGCGAGCTTCGTTCCGAACCGGGTGAGCAGGTTCATCACCGACGGCGTGCACCTCACCGTGAACGGCTACCGCACACGGAGCTCGTACTCCACGCGCGTCATTGTCGAGTTCGGACGCTCGGTCGTCGATGCAACCTCTACCACGACGACCCTGCCGCAGGCACCGACAACCGAGCCCCCTTCCACAACGCCCACGACCGACACTCCGACAACCACCACACCCACGACTCTCACGCCGACCACGCAGCCCTCGCCCACCACAACGTGACACGACTACGGTGTGAACCGTGCTCGCTGTCACCTCGTCGAACGGAAAAGTCTCGGTTGTCGATCGTGACGTGCCCGGGGGCGAGGGCGAACTGATCACTGTCACGTCATCGGGCATCTGCGGCAGCGACCTGCACATGATCGAGAGCGGCATGTCGGGCGTGGTGCTCGGGCACGAGTTCGGCGGCTTCACATCCGACGGCCAGCTCGTTGCCGTTCGCCCCACAGGTGCATGCGGCTCGTGCACTCATTGTTCGTCGTTGCGTTCACAGCTCTGCGCCGATGCGCTGCGTGACAGCCACGGCATCTCGCGGGACGGTGGTCTCGCCGAGTTCGTTCGTGTGGGCGCAGACCGACTCTTCGACATGCCGACCCATGTCGACCCCGCGAACGTGGGTCTGGTCGAACCTCTTGCCGTCGTGCTGCACGGCATCAACAAGATCCGCGTCGAGGAGGGGTCGCGCGCCCTCGTGGTCGGGGCCGGCTCGATCGGGCTGCTCGCCGCAGCCGTGCTGCGCGACCGCGGAGCACAGGTTGACATCGTCGCCCGCCACCCGCATCAGTTCGACGCAGCAGCCCGGCTCGGGGTGACCGCAATCGAGTCAGCCCGCACCAACACCTACGACACCTCGTTCGACGCGGTGTGCACGCAACAGAGCTTCGACACCTGCATCGACGCCACGCGGCCCGGAGGGTCGCTGCTCGAGTACGGCATGTTCTGGTCGCCAGTAACCCTCGGCAACTCGATGCTGCTCAAGGAGATCACTGTCGTGCCGTCGATCTTCTACGGCCACGACAACGACCACCATGACTTCACCGAGGCGATCGACGTGCTGGCGCGCGAGCCGCGCATCTGCGAGACAGTCGTTACCCATCGGTTTGCCCTTGCCGATGCAGAGCAGGCCTTCGCAGTGGCAGCCGACAGGCGGTCCGGAGCCATCAAGGTGCACCTGTTCACAGCGTTGTAATTCATCAGTTCGGCGCACCCCGGACAGTTACAACACTTCACCCTTGTGCGCATGTTCACGAATCGGTTTGTTGCTCAGCACAATCTGTTTTTGTGTTGTGGTCTAGGAGTGACGAATGACCCCCTGCTATGGTGACTGCAGTCACACCACGGTGGTGTGCCAACTTTGGGGGTAACTCAATGACACAACGTCAGACCAATAGGTCACGAGTGTTGCGTCGCGTGGGGGTTGCAGTTGCAGCCACCATTGCGGTGTCCACTGTGGCCCAGACCGCGGGAGCAACGGCCAAGCCGAGCACCGCATCACGGGTGGGCGGCGAAATCAAAGTCGCCATGCGTGACACTCTGCCAGGCTGGTGCACGGGCAACAACCCGGCCGGTTCGGCATTGATGGCCACGCGCACGATCTTCGACACCCTGTTCGAGAAGACTCGCGGTGGCGACCTGGTGGGCATGCTCGCTGAGTCGGCAACACCGTCGCAGGACTTGAAGACCTACACCATCAAGATCCGCAAGAACGGCAACGACTTCATCAAGTTCCACGACGGCACCAACCTGGACGCCGACGCAGTGGCGTTCAACATCAACGCCTCGCGTGGTGCGCTGACTGCCGCATGGGCAACCCTGGCCACAACCCAGCCGCAGAACCTTGCGGGTGCAGTGGCAGCCGGTCGTGCGATTCCGTCGCACGTGCTCGGAACCTCGGTTCCCTTCCAGGCGAACATCACGAGCGTGACCGGAGCAGTCGGTGGGGACACCGTCACCGTGACACTCGACCGCCCGCAGAACGACCTGACCAGCACCATGTACGCCTCGGGTCGCTTCTTCATGCGTTCGAAGCGTCAGATCAACGGCTGGCCGGCAATTCAGGCACTCGGTGCACAGAACAACCCGATCTCGGCCAACACAGGCGGCGGATTCGGTGCGGGCAAGTACTGCGGTACCTTCCCGATCGGAACCGGTCCGTTCATGGTCAAGCCCGACTACACGTTCAACACCGAGCAGCTCGTTGTTGTGAAGAACCCGAACTACTGGCGCAAGGATGCATCCGGCACACAGCTGCCGTACCTGAACCAGATCACGTTCGACAACATCAAGGATGCAGTGAAGGCATCGCAGGCGATCCAGACCGGCGGCTACTCGGTGGCCCAGTTCTCCGGAGCAACAGACGGAACCTTCATCAAGAACCTGCGCCAGAAGCGTTCGACCCTGCGTGAGTTCCGTACACCGTACGAGTACTACCCGTCGATCTGGCTGAACCAGAAGGTGGAGCCCGCATTCGCCAAGAAGAGCTGCCGTGACGCCGTGTCGTACGGTCTCGACCGCCGCACCTACGTGCGCAAGCGCGGTAGCGGAGAGATGCGTGCTGCACGTTCGATCGTCGGACCGACCAGCGTGATGTACACCACCAAGGGCTTCAAGCAATTCAGCCTCTCCAAGGCACGTGCTGCCCTGAAGACCTGTCTCACCGAGGCCGGAATCAGCAAGCTCGAACTGACGACGCCTGCAGACCGCACCAACGCGTCGCTGCAGAACTCGAAAGAAGTCCAGGCACAGCTGAAGCGTGTGGGCATCACGGTCAACATTGACCAGGATGACTCGACGAACATCATCAACAAGGCGTTCAACGCGAGCACCAAGAACCAGTACGACATGATCAACATCCTCCTTCTCGAGGGAACCGATGTCGGTTTCAACCTGCCGTTCCTGGTGACCAACTCGTTCACCTCGACGAACCCGCTCCGCCCGGCCTACGGCCCGACCGGCGCGATCGCTCGTCTCGGTGACATCCTGAACCTGAACCTGCACTCCGACACCGAAGTCGACCGTCTGCTCTACGAGGCACAGGCTGTGCCGCCGCTCGCAAACGGTCAGATCAACAAGCGCGTTGCAGGTCCGTTGTACAAGAAGGCCACGGAGTACATCCAGAGCCAGAACATCATGACCTCGCTGTCGCACCAGTACGTCTCGATCTTCGCGAGGCGCAACATCGGTGGTATCGGCGCGCTCAGGACACCGGGCGGGAAGACCCCGCGCGTGGTGACCAACTGGGGTATCCAGTTCCCCAGCGTGTTCATCATCAAGTAACAAACTTCACCAACGAACCGAATCTTTTCGGTCGAGGAGGCGGCACCCAACTGGGTGCCGCCTCTTTCGTTGTTGTAATGTGTCGCATGACACAAACGGGGGTCACATGGATACT
>CAZENK010000019.1:0-37709 GCA_964513585.1 uncultured Bifidobacterium sp.
TCAGAGGAACTGGTTCAGGTCCTGCAGGCGCTTGTCGTTCGAGAACACCTCGACGGGCGCCGCCAACGGCAGGCGCAGCGCACGCTGGATGATGCGGCAGGTGGTGTGCTGGTTGTACTCGGCCAGCGTCACAGCCCACCCGTCACGACCGGCGCGCGCAGTGCGACCGGAACGGTGCAGGTACGCCTTGGTGTCGATCGGCGGCACGTAGTGGATCACGCAGGCGACGTCATCGATGTCGATGCCGCGCGCCGCCACGTCGGTTGCCACCAGCACCTTCAGTTTGTTGTCGGTGAAGCGGGCGATCGCCTTCTCGCGCGCGGCCTGTGTGAGATCGCCATGGATGGCTGCGGCATTCACGCCGAGATCCTGCAGGTTCTCGGTGACGCGGTCGCACAGACGCTTGGTGTCGCAGAACACCACGGTCTTGCCGGTGGAGGCCACGATCGCGGCGATGACCTTGTCCTTGTCGAGTCTGTGGATCGCAAGGAAGAGATGGTGCATGGTTCCCACGGTGTCCGTCGGTGAGTCGATTGACACCTCCTCGGGGGACTTCATGTAACGGCGGACAAGGTTGCCCACCTGACCATCGAGAGTGGCGGAGAACAACATGGTCTGGTGCTCACCGGTGACATGGCGCAGCACCCACTCGACCTGGGGGGTGAAACCCTCGTCGGCCATGCGGTCGGCCTCGTCGAGCACCACGACCTGCACGTCGGCAAGCGACACCTCGTCACCCTTCATCAGGTCGATGAGGCGCAACGGGGTCGCAACGATGATGTCGACACCCTTCTGCAGCGCATCGATCTGGTCCTCGCGGGATGCACCGCCGTAGACCGGCAGCACCACCCTGTCGCACTCCTTGCCGATCGGTGCGAGCACCTCGGCAACCTGGAGCGCGAGCTCGCGCGTGGGGACCAGCACCAGGCCTCTCGGGGCACGCACCTTGTCGTGCCTGTCGATGCGGGCGAGCATCGGCACACCGAATGCGAGTGTCTTTCCCGAACCGGTGCGGGCGCGACCGCACAGGTCGACCCCCTTGAGGGCAACGGGGATTGCTTCGGTCTGGATGGCAAAGGGGGCCGAGAAACCGGCGGCTGCGAGCCCCTGGTCGACCCGGTCGGGGACTCCGAGTGCGGCAAACCCGGTCGGAGTGGAGATATGTGACGTCATGACGAGTGTCCACGGTA
This sequence comes from uncultured Bifidobacterium sp., assembly GCA_964513585.1. Lineage (GTDB taxonomy): Bacteria > Actinomycetota > Acidimicrobiia > Acidimicrobiales > Ilumatobacteraceae > UBA2093. The sequence continues at coordinate 1,191 of CAZENK010000019.1, forward strand.
TCGGCGGGGCGGCTTCATCTTCGTGACCGGAGCGAACAATTGATGAAGCTGCGGAGCCCGATGGTGAACTTTTCGCAAAAATCCGAGTGATAGCCGGTTTGAGCGGTTAGTTTCTCCAATCCTGATGCGGGAAAGCCCCGCGCAGAAAGGACCAACCACTCACGGAAAGCACCGAGCAAAAGTCGTACGGACCGGGTCACAGGACAACGGCGTGCGCCACCCGCCACGGGCGAACCCTCTACCCACCAAGGGAGGAGTTCTCATGGACGCACAACTGGACGGAACACAGACATGTGGCCGAAAAGGAATCGCATACGACTGGCAGGCATTGCTCGTGCCAGCTGAACCGGAGTTCAGCGAATCGCTGAATGACCTCATCAGTGACGACTCCGTCACTGCGGAGCGCGGGAACTGATACCCATCAACGCTTCAACTGCCCTCATCCCCCGCCGCATTCTGGTACTCGGTTGCGGTGGCGTCGCCCAGTGCACCCTTCCTCTGCTGGTGCGCGACGTGAAGATCGACCCGACCACCATCACCGTGGTCGACTTCGTCGACAACCGCGCCCGCATCGCCGACCTGATCGCACAGGGAGTGAACTACGAGACCGGCCGGGTGACGCCCGAGAACATCGACGAGTTCCTGTCGGCCCGTGTGTCGCAGGGCGACATGCTTCTCGACCTGGCGTGGAACATCGACGCACCCACGATCCTGAACTGGTGCCATGACCACGGCGTGCGGTACCTGAACACCTCCGTCGAACTGTGGGACCCGTACGAGGACATGGCGGCCACTCACCCGCTCGACCGCACTCTCTATGTGCGGCACCAGTCGTTGCGGCGCATGGTCGAGTCGTGGGGCGGCAACTCGGGCGCGACAGCGGTGCTCGAGCACGGCGCGAACCCGGGACTCGTCAGCCACTTCGTGAAGCAGGCGCTCGCCGAGATCAGCACCCGCATCCTCGCCGAGGGTCTCGCCGGCGACCGCAGAAACGGTCTCGAGTCGGCACTCGCGAACGGCGAGTTCAACAGGCTTGCGATGCTCACCGGCACCAAGGTCATCCACATCGCCGAGCGCGACACACAGATCTCGGACAAGCCGAAGGAAGTCAACGAGTTCGTGAACACGTGGTCGGTCGACGGCTTCTACGAAGAAGGCATCGCTCCCGCCGAGCTCGGTTGGGGAACTCACGAGAAGCGCCTGCCGCCGCGCGGCTTCAAACACGAGGATGACGGCCCGAGCAACCAGATCTGCATCGCACAGCCGGGCATGAACACGCTCGTGCGCTCGTGGGTACCGTGCGGCGAGACCCACGGGATGGTCATCCGCCACGGCGAGGCCTACACCATGTGTCATCACCTCACGGTGCGCGACGAGAACGGTGTCGACATCTACCGTCCCACCGTTCACTACGCGTACTGCCCGTCGAACGACGCGATCGCATCGGTGCACGAACTGCAGATGCGCAACTGGGAGATGCAGCCCAAGCAGCGCCTGCTGAACGACGAGATCATCAGCGGCCGCGACGAACTCGGTGTGCTGCTGCTCGGCCACGACTTCACCGGATGGTGGACCGGGTCATTGTTGTCGATCGACGAAGCCCGCGCGGTGCTGCCGCACCAGAGCGCAACCACCCTGCAGGTGGCGGCCTCGATCGTGTCTGCGGTGCAGTGGATGATCGACGAGCCCGAACGCGGTCTGTGCGTGCCCGACGACCTGCCGCACGAGTACGTGCTCGAGAAGGCGCGCCCCTACCTGGGCACGCAGTTCTCGGGACCGACCGACTGGACCCCGTTGAAGAACCGCAAGGACATCTTCGACCAGTGGGCAGACCATGGCGACCTGCTCGACCCGAGCGACCCCTGGCAGTTCGGCAACTTCCTGGTCGGCGACGCCTGACCGCTCACGGCACGTAGTAGATCGCGACCCGGCGGTTCCTGCTCTGCATCGACTCGTTGCGCACACGTGACAAGGGCGCATCGGCACCGATTCCCACAGTGACAACCTGCTCGACGTCTGCAACCTCGCGGATGCGGGCAGCAACAGCCTCGGCACGTCTTGTGCTGAGGATGCGGTTCTCGGGTGTGTTGCCGGTGAGCAGAGCGGAGTGCCCGACAACAAGCACCGAACGCACGCCACGCAGCACACCCAGTGCCTGCCGCGCCGTGTCCGCGCGGGGAACTCGTGATGACCTCGGGAACGACACAGCCGGCGCCACCCGCACTGTCGAACCGGCTCCACCGGCGGCTTCGACCACTGATGTCTTCCACCGTCGCAGCACCTCGCGTGTGGCGAGCGACCGGATCAAGACCTCGCAGTCACCCTTCGCAATCGTGACCACGACCCGACCCGCGGCAACACAGGTCTGCGGCGTGACCGACCGCAACGTCACCCTGCGTGCGGATGCCGCGCTCACGATCGTCAACATGGCGAGCTGCCGCACCCGTGAGGGAGGCCTTTCGTACACCCTGGTGTCGAGTTGAGCAGCTGTCTCGACCGGAGTCGACCCGTTCACAGTGGGGACCGATGTCGTCGATGACGCAGGCACGGTTGTGGTGGTAGTGGTGGCAGGCGCCGCGGTCGTTGTCGTTGGTGCCTGCAGTGCGAGCGACACAAGACTCGCCGACGGCGTGATGCCGGTGGCCAGATTGATGTGTGCGGCATACGGGCGGTTCTCCATGCGGTCGTTGCCGAGCTGGCCGACCTGCTCCGCCCCCCAGCAACTGACCGCACCGGATGCGAAGACACCGCAGTTGTGTGTCGCGCCCATCGAGAGCGCAGTCACACCCGTGACTCCTGTTGCCGCCACCGCCACGTTCGAGTTGTTCGTGGTCCCGTTGGCCAGGATTCCGTGCACGTTCCACCCCCAGCACCGCAGATTCCCGTTCGCCACGATCGCACACGCCGATCTGTTGCCGGCGAACAAACGGGTAGCACCGGTGACACCGGATACCTGAACAGGAGACTGGCTCGAGGTGTTGGTTCCGTTGCCGAGCTGACCGAAGAGGTTGTTCCCCCAGCACGACACCGTGCCGTCGGAGATGAGCGCGCATGCGAAGTCGTCACCGGTCACCACATCAACGGCGTTCGAGAGACCACTGACCACGGTCGGGGTCGAGCTCGTCGTTGCAAACTGTCCGTTGCCGAGCTGACCGTTGCCGTCATTGCCCCAGCATCGCCCTGTGCCGTCGTTCAGGACCGCACAGGAGAAGTTGTTGACACCCGCGGAGATCTTCGCGACTCCTGACCCCAGTCCGGAGACCTGCACGAGCACGTTGGATGCAACCGATGTCCCGTCCCCCAACGACCCGACGGTGTTGCGGCCGGCACACATCGCAGCCCCACCGGCAACGACACAGGTGTGGAACTGCGCCACCGAGAAATCGGTGACCCCGGTGACCGCCGTTGACGGGGCCGCCGTCACCATCGGACGGGCGGTATGCGTCGCCGTGTTGTCCCCGAGACCGAGCTGGCCGGATGCATTCTGGCCCCAGCAGTGCACCTGGGTGCTCGTGAGCAGCGCACACATTCCGTTCGATCTGCCGTCGACGGCGACGACACCCGATGTCAGGGTGAGATGGTCCACCGGCTGGGGCCTGTTCCCCACGGCGGTCACACCGAGCTCCCCGAAGAGGTTGTACCCCCAGCACCTGAGCGCACCGGCGGCGGTCACGCCACACGTCGACCATTGCGACGAACCGATCTCCTGGATTCCGGTCAAAGGCGTGGAGTTCGCGAGGCCGGAGTGCACCGCCATAGGCGAGATGGTGCGCACCTGGTAACCGTCACCGGTCTGACCGTTCGCATTCGCGCCCCAGCACCGCAGGTTCCCGTTCGCGAAGAGCGCACAAACAGCAAACTCACTGAGTGCAACAGCCGAGACACCGGAGCTCAACGAGTACGGAACGATCGGCGTCGTGATCGATGTTCGAGTTGAGGTCACCTCGAGGGTCCCGTGGATGTTGTCACCCCAGCACACAAGGCCGCCTGCCGTGTTCACCGCGCACGAGGTGTAGCGCCCAGAGCTCACCTGCACCACACCCGATGACAATGACGCGATGGGGACGATCGTGCCGCTCGCAACTGTCGATGTGTTGCCGGTGGCCAACTGACCGTTGCCGTTTGCTCCCCAACACGACACCGCGCCGGCCTCGCTGAGTGCGCACGTGTGCTTGGCACCGGCGGACACCGCAGTCACTCTCGCCCCGACAGCCACGGTCGCCGGGGTGGACACCGGACCTGCCGCACCCGTGCCCAACTGGCCGTCGCTGTTCGAGCCCCAGCACATGAGGTCGCCGAACTGCATCACCGCACAACCATGCGTGATCGAGGCAGTGGTCGAGGTTCTCTCGCCCGACACGCTCACCGCGAGCACGCCGCTTGCCATGCCGGTGACCTGGGTGGGAACGAGCACAGGGTCGAACTCCCCGTCCGCGTTCGTGTCGGTGGTGACCGAGCCTGCGCCATATGTCTGGTTGTTGCCCCAACAGAGCAGGCGGCCGGTCGACATCACCGCACACGTGGTCTCGAGACCCGCATCGATGCGGACAACACCGCTCGACAACCCGGTCACGTCCACCGGGGTCGACGAATCAACCGTGGTTCCGTTGCCCAGCTGGCCGCGTGAGTTTGCTCCCCAGCACCTCACTGCCCCGGTCTGCAGCAGCGCACACACGTGGGAATCACCTGCCGCCACGGCCACGACCCCGCTCGAGAGTCCGGTCACGTTGACCACGGTCGTGCTCGCCGTGGTTGTTCCGTTGCCGAGCTGGCCGTTGGCATTGCCTCCGATGCAGCGCACCGACCCTGAGGCGACCCAGCAGTTGAATCCCTTGCCTGCCGCAATCACTGCTGCTGCCTGCTCGGCAGGCGAACCCAGGGCGGCCCCCGAGTCGGCCGAGGTCGACGATGTCGCGAGCGTCAGGGTCCCCCCGAGCATCACAAGAGCAGAGAGGAACACCAGGAACTTGCGCATCTGGTCCACAATACTGACCGTCCGGGGGTCGCCCCCGGGGCTGGGCACCGTTACACTCATGCATGTGACAACTGCCTCCAGCCTGCTTCTTCTTATGTAACGGCAACAGCCGCATATCGCTGTTGTCGAAACCCTCTGCCAAGGCAGGGGGTTTTTTGTTTGCCCGATTCACCGCCCTCACAACGACACCCACCACAAGGAAACCGAAAATGCCTCCACAGAACGTGACACCGAAGAAGATGCCCTTCGAGAAGTACCAGCCGTGGGTGCCCATCGTGCTGCACGACCGCACCTGGCCGAACACGGTGATCTCGAAGGCGCCGGTGTGGTGCAGTGTCGACCTGCGCGACGGCAACCAGGCTCTGATCGACCCCATGGACCCGGAGCGCAAGCTGCGCATGTTCAAGGCGCTCGTGAACATGGGGTTCAAGGAGATCGAGGTGGGCTTCCCCTCGGCGAGCCAGCCCGACTACGACTTCGTCCGGCAGATCATCGAGCAGGACCTCATCCCCGACGACGTGACCATCCAGGTCCTGGTGCAGTGCCGGCCCGAGCTCATCGAGCGCACCTACGAGTGCCTGAAGGGTGCGAAGAACGCAATCGTGCACTTCTACAACTCCGTCAACCCGCTGCAGCGTCGCGTGGTGTTCGGCCTGGACAAGGACGGCATCAAGCAGATCGCGGTCGATGCGGCGAAGCTGTGCCGGTCGTTCGAGCCGATGCTGCAGGGCACCAACCTGCGCTACGAGTACTCGCCCGAGAGCTTCACCCTCACCGAGCCCGACTACGCCGTCGAGGTCTGCGAGGCAGTGATGGATGTGATCCAGCCCACTGCGGACAACCCGTTGATCCTGAACCTGCCCGCAACGGTCGAGTGCTACACCGCGAACGTGTACGGCGATGTCATCGAGTGGTTCATCCGCACCGTGAAGAACCGCGACACAGTCATCATCTCGCTGCACCCGCACAACGACCGCGGCACCGGGACCGCCGCCGCCGAGTTCGGCATCATGGCGGGAGCCGACCGTGTGGAGGGCACGTTGTTCGGCAACGGGGAGCGCACCGGGAACCTCGACATCGTGAACGTGGCGATGAACATGTTCATGAACGGGGTCGACCCGGGTCTCGACATCAGCGACATCGACAAGCTGCGTCGCGTGGCCGAGTACTGCAACCGCCTTCCCGTTCCCGAGCGGCACCCGTACGTGGGTGACCTGGTGTACACCTCCTTCTCGGGCAGCCACCAGGACGCCATCAAGAAGGGGTTCGAGGCCCTGCCGAAGGACTACGACACGTGGGGAGTTCCCTACCTGCCGATCGACCCGAAGCACGTGGGACGCAACTACGAGGCCGTGATCCGCGTGAACAGCCAGTCGGGCAAGGGCGGCGTGGCCTACATCATGAAGGAGGAACACGGCTTCGACCTCCCCCGGCGCCTCCAGATCGAGTTCTCGAAGACCATCCAGTCGATCACCGAGGACACCGGCACAGAGGTCAGCCCGACGGCGATCTGGGGAACGTTCAACGACGAGTACCTGCCCAGCAATCCCGCCGTGGTCCTCCAGAGCCACGAACTGAAGAGCGACTCGCAGTCGGGCACCACCACGATCACGGCGCAGCTCATCGTGAACGGTGAGCACCGCACGATCAACGGAACCGGCAACGGCCCGATCGATGCGTTCGTGCATGCGGTACGGAAGGGTCTCGACACCAGCATCGACGTGGTCGACTACGCCGAGCACGCCATGGGTCAGGGGTCCGAGGCCACTGCAGTGGCGTACGTGGAGACCACCGACGGTGCCGGCAACGTGCGCTGGGGCGTGGGCACCGACCCGAACATCATCACTGCCTCGTTCCGTGCCGTGCTCGGGGCATACGAGCGCCACTCGAGCAACTAGGTTCTAGGGCGAACCCGAGGAGGTCGTGATGAAGGTTGTCGTTGATTTCAATGTCTGTGCGTCGACCGGCGCATGTGCACAGATCGCACCCGAGGTCTTCGAGGTGCGCACCGATGGTTACCTCTACATCCTGCAGGAGAACCCCGAGGGCGCCAATGCCGACCTGGCACGCCAGGCCGCCGACATGTGCCCCACCGCCGCCATCACCATCGAAGAGTGACATTGGGTTTCCGCGAGCTCCTCGAGCGGCGCTGGCACGAGTCCGGGTCGCTGCTGTGCGTCGGGCTCGACCCCGACCCCGCGCGCATCCCGCAGGAGTACCGGGCGCACGCCGACGGGATCGTGCGCTTCTTCCGCGACATCATCGATGCCACCGCAGAGTTTGCGTGTGCGTTCAAGCCGCAGATCGCCCACTTCGCTGCCGTCTCTGCAGAACGCGAACTGCTCGCACTCTGTGAGCACATCCGTGAGACCCACCCGACCGTGCCGTTGATCCTCGACGCCAAGCGAGGCGACATCGGGGACACGGCAACCATGTACGCGCGCGAGGCGTTCGATCGTTACGGCGCGCATGCGGTCACGGTGAACCCCTACATGGGCGGTGACACCATCCGGCCGTTCCTCGAGCACCCGAACGGCGCGGCAATCGTGCTGTGCCGCACGTCGAACGCGGGCAGCGGCGAGTTCCAGTCGCGCCTGATCGACGGGATGCCGCTGTACCAGCACGTGGCACGCAACGCCGCGAACGAATGGTCTCAGCACGGGGACGTGTCGCTGGTGGTGGGCGCCACCTACCCCCGCGAGCTCGCGGAAGTGCGCGCCATGGTGGGCGACATGCCGCTGTTGGTTCCGGGTGTCGGCGCACAGGGCGGCAACCCGGCCGAGGTTGTCGCGAACGGCGCGACTGCACACGGCACCGGGCTCATCGTGAACTCGTCACGGGCGATTCTGTATGCCGACGGCGGCATCGACGGATCGGTTGCGGTGGCGAGGGCGACACGCGACGCGCTGAACGCCGCCCGCTGAAGCTGACCGCTGGGGCGGTCCGTCAGGCGTAGAGAGACGTGACCTCGATGATGCCGGGCTGCGCACGCAGCTCCGCGAGCACCTCGTCGGTCACCTCTGCCGTGGGCGAGATCACCATCAAGGCAGTGCCGGGCGTGTCGGCACGGCCCACATCCATGTCGGCGATGTTCACGTCGTGCGAACCGAGCAGGGTGCCGACGAGACCGATCACGCCGGGGCGGTCGTCGTTGCGCACCACCAGCATGTGGTCGGACGGCGGCACGTCGGTCACGTGGTCATCGACCATCACGATGCGCGCCTGACGACGCGGGCCCACCAGGGTCGCCGCGATGCTGTGCGAACCGGCGCGCAGCGTGATCAGGTTCACGTAGTCGCTGTTGGCGCCCGCACCCGAGACCAGGGTCTCCTTGACGGACACCTTCTGGGCCTCGGCGATCTGCGGGGCGTTCACGTAGGTGACCGACTCGGTGTGCCGGGCGGAGAAGAAGCCCTTCAGCACCGACAGCGTGAGGATGCGCGTGTCGTACCCGGCAATCTCCCCGGTGGCGATGATCTCGAGTTCCGGAACCTCTGCCCCCGCGGCCGAGGAGAACAGTCGCCCGAGCCGCTCGGCGAGCGGCAGGTACGGCTTGAGCGTCTCGTTCGCATCCGCTGCCGAGATGTTCACCGCGTACGGCACGAAGTCCCCGGCGAGCGCGAGGATGATCTGGTCGGCAATGTCGAGACCGGCGCGGTCCTGGGCCTCGGTGGTGCTCGCACCGAGGTGCGGCGTGACCACGATGCCGGGAACATCGAACAGCGGCGATGCCGTGGTGGGCTCCTTGTCGAACACGTCGAGCGCCGCGCCCGCGATGACGCCGTTCTTCACTGCGTCGGCCAGGTCTGCCTCGTTGATGATGCCTCCGCGCGCCACGTTCACGATGCGCAACGACGGCCGTGCTCGCCTGAACATCTGTGCGTCGAACAGGTTCACGGTGTCCTTGTTCTTCGGCAGGTGGATCGTGATGAAGTCGGACCGCTCGACGAGGGTCTCGAGGTCGAGCAGGTCGATGTTCATCGCCCGCGCGCGCTCCTCGGACACGAACGGGTCGAACGCCACGATGCGCATGCCGAACGCGGCCGCACGCTGGGCCACGAGCTTGCCGATGCGGCCGAGACCGACGACCCCGAGAACCTTGTCGAACAGCTCGACGCCCTCCCACTTGCTGCGCTCCCAGCGACCCTGCGTGAGTGCGGCGTGCGCCTGGGGCACGTTGCGGGCAACAGCAAGGAGCATCGCCATCGTGTGCTCTGCGGCGGACACGATGTTCGACTCGGGGGCGTTGGCGACCATCACTCCCCTGCGGGTCGCCGATTCCACGTCGACATTGTCGAGACCGACACCGGCACGACCGACCACGAGCAGATCGCCGGCTGCGGCGAGCAGGGCATCGTCGACCTGCGTGGCGGAGCGCACGATCAATGCATGGGCACCCTTGATTGCGGTGTGCAACTGTTCGGGAGACAACCCCGTCTGCACATCGACCTCGTGACCGGCGGCCCTCAACTTGTTCAGACCGCCCTCGGCGAGTTCTTCAGAGACCAGAATCCGTGCCATTGGTCAATTCTCGCCGTTCAGGGCCTAGATTGCGACGTGGTTTGACATTCCGTAAAGCACCGTTCACAAAGGGACACCATGAGCCACGCATTCCTCTCCGATCAATGGATCGAGGCGGCCCGCGACATCCGTCACAGGTACGCCGATGATGTGCCGCGCATCGACGCGGCAGTGCGCATCAACGTCGTGACCAACAAGGTCCCGTTCGGCGAGGGAACCGTGCGCGCCTACATCGACACCTCGTCGGGCACCCTCGACATGGAACTCGGCGAGCTCGAGTCGGCGGACCTCACGGTGACCACCGACTACGAGACGGCCCGCCAGCTCTTCGTCGACCAGGACCCGACCGCGAGCATGCAGGCGTTCATGCAGGGCCGCATCAAGGTCGAGGGTGACATCACCCGGCTCATGATGATGCAGACCGCGATCCCCCAGACCGACGCGGCAGCGCGCGTGGCCGAGGAGATCAAGGGAATCACCGCCTAGACGACGCGCTGCCCCGTGCGGTCCGTGGGCGTCAGCTTCATGGCGAGCACCACACCGATCACCGCGGTCACCGCACCCGCGAGCAGGCCGTACGAGTAGCTCTCGACCACGCCGCTCGAGGCGGTGATCTCGTGGATCGAGATCATCACGGTCGACCCGAGCACTGCACCCATCTGGCTCAGCAACTGCTGCATCGCACCGGCGACCCCGACCGAGTCGTCGTCGACTGCGTTCGACACCAGCGCCGCGAGCGCCGGCCCCGCGATTCCGAAGCCGAGACCCGACAGGCCGAGCCCGATGATCACAAGCAGGTCCGATGCCCCGCCGCGCAGGGTGCCGAGGATCATCATCGAGCCGAGGATCGCCACCGAGCCGAGCACGCCCGACACGCGTTCACCCACACGCATGGTGAAGAAGCTCGCAAGCGGGGCGATGATCGAGAACGTGAGCGGGCGCGCGATCACCAGGAGCCCGATGTGTGCCGCGGTCATGCCGAGGCCCTTCTCCAGCATCTGCGGCACCACGATGAACCCGCCCATGTAGGCAAAGTTCAGCAACGCCTGGATCATGATCGGCAGCACGATGTTGCCGTTGCGCAACCACTCCAGCGGCAACAACGGTGCCTCGACTCGCTTCTCCACGCGAACGAACACCCACAGCGCGAGCAACGAGAACAGCCCGCACCCGATGATCGCCGGGGACGCCCAGCCCCACGAGTGGCCGCGGTTGATGGTGAGCAACAGGAATGTCGCGCCGACACCGAGTGTGACAGTGCCCCACACGTCGAACTTCACGTTCTTCACGCGGCTCGTCTGGGGCAGCAGGTTCCATGCCAGGATCGATGCACCGAGCAGCAACGGTGCCTGGATCACGAAGATCATCCGCCAGCCGATGCTCTCGACCAGCGGACCACCGATCACCACGCCGAGCACGGGGGCGCCGGCGGTGGTGAAGCTCCACAGTCCCATCGGGCGCACACGCTCCTGAGGGTCGAAGAGCCTGTTGATGTAGGCCATTGCGGCCGGACCGGTGGCTGACCCGCACACCGCCGACATGAGGCGGAAGAACACCATGCTCGCGGCATTCCACGCGAACACTGTTGCCAGGGCGAACACGCCGGAGAACAGCAGCCCCAGCACGTAGACCTTCTTGTGGCCGTACAGGTCGCCGATCTTGCCGTAGGCCGGCCCGACCACGCCGAAGGCGAGCATCGGCCCGGTGATCGACCAGTTCAGCACGCTGACGGACGAGTTCAGGTCGCGAGCGATGGTCTCGAGCGACACCACCAGCACCGTGATGGTCGAGCTCGTGGTGAAGAGCCCCGCGAGCACCACGATGAGAGTGGCCCACTTGCGGGTCAGACCCACCTTGCGCGCGATGCGCCGTGGGATCATCTGGGTCCACGGCACGACGGAGATCTCGTCCACACCGCCGTGTTCGACTGTGATGGTCGACCTGCCGTGCGGCGTCAGCTCTTCTCGGTCTCGTTTCTGGGGGTTCATGGGGCGACTACCGAGGGTAGTGCCCTATTTGTTCACCTTCGAAGCCATGTCGGCCATGGCCGCTGTGAGTTCGGACACCTGCCAACGGTCCTGACGGTCGACGGTCTCTGCACGCTCCCAACTGCGCACGCGCGTGACCTCTCCGCCCTTCACGAAGAAGGTCTCGCCGGTGAAATGACAGTCAGCCGATGCGAGGTACGCCACCAACGGTGAGATGTTCGCGGGATCCCAGTCGTCGAACTGTGCTGCGTTCGTGGGTGCGGCGATGCGGTCACCGAGACCGGGCGTGGCCTCCGTGAGCCTGGTGCGCGCTGCCGGTGCGATCGAGTTGCTCTTCACGTTGTAGCGCGCGAGCTCCTTCGCGAGGATCTGGCTGAACGTGGCGATGCCGGTCTTTGCCGCGCCGTAGTTCGACTGCCCGGGGTTCGCGAACAGACCGGACGTCGACGACGTGTGCACGATGTTCCGTGGCTTCGTGCTGCCGGCCTTGTGCTGCTCGCGCCAGTACGCGGCTGCCCAGCGTGACGGGGCGAAGTGGCCCTTCAGGTGCACCGCGATCACTGCGTCCCACTCGGCCTCGGTCATGTTCACGAGCACGCGGTCACGCAGGATGCCTGCGTTGTTCACCAGGATGTCGAGATCGCCGAATGCCCCGACTGCGGCGTTGATCATGCGCTGTGCGCCCTCCCAGTCGGCAACGTTGTCGTAGTTCGCAACAGCCTCGCCGCCCATTGCGATGATCTCGTTCACGACCTGCTGTGCCGGTGTTGCATCCTCGCCGGTGCCGTCATTGGCACCGCCGAGATCGTTCACCACGACCTTTGCGCCCTCCGCTGCGAACAGCAGTGCGTGTTCACGGCCGATTCCCCGACCGGCCCCGGTGATGATCGCGACGCGTCCGTCAAGTGCACCCATGGTGTTCTCCCCTCTCGCAGTGCGGTTCCAGCGACCGCCCGACCGAGACTAGGGGAAGGTGAGGTCGACGGTCTTACCGACCACCACGCGCGAGTAGTTGCGCACCACGGTGCCGTCGATCGATGCCGACTTGAGCCCGCGGTTCTTGTTGCCGGTGACACGACCGATGACCATGCCAGCACCCTCGAGTCGTTCCTTCACTGTCTTGAAGTCACGGCCGTAGATGGTGGGGATCAGGGTGGTGACCTGCCCCTTCGACACGGTCACAGTCACGGTGCCGCCCTTCGCCAGCTTCTCGCCGGCGGCGGGCACCTGCACCGCGATCTTGCCGGCGGCAATCTCGGGGTGGCCCGCCTCGGGGGCCTCGACGACCAGCAGACCCATCTCTGTGAGTTTTGCGGTCGCATCGGCAAGAGTCATGTCGACGAGGTTCGGCACGTCGCGAAGCGCCGGGCCGGTCGACACGTTGATGGCGACCGTGGTGCCCTTGACGACCGAGTCACCGACCTTGAGCGTGGGCTGGTCGGGGATGCTCCAGGTCACGACGACACCGACAGGAATCGTCTCGTCGGGCACGTCGGTCTGGGCGGCCTGCAGGCCGAGCTCGGCCAGCTTTGCCTTCGCAGCGTCCGCAGTCAGGCCGTTCAGCTCGGCGAGCACCGACAGCGTCGGTCCTTCCGACACGACCAAGGTCAGAGAACTGCGCTTGGCCAGGTTCGCACCGAGCACGGGGTTGGTGCGGATGACCTCACCGGCGGCGACCTCGTCGCTCCGTTCCTTCTCGATGACAACGTTCCAGCCGAACTGCGACACCTGGTTGCGTGCAGCCGCCTCGGTGAGGCCGACGAGTTGCGGCACCGGGTTCTTCGGGTTCAGCACGGTGAAGTACGCCGCGGTTCCCGCACCGGCGAGCAGCACGATGACCACCGCCAGGATCGCGATGCGCCTGCCCCAGCGCTTCTTCGGGCGCACCACCTGCGATGTCGGGTCCTCCGACGCGAGAACGCGCAACGAATCTGCATCGAGTGCGATCGGGCCGGTGTCGTCACCGCCGATCGTGAGCGGGGTGCCGGTCGGGTCGGTGGGGTCGATGATCGCAGGCGGCGCGATCGGGCCCGTGGTGTCGGTGCGCGGCGTGGTGCGGATGAGTATCGGCTCGTTCGGCGCGACGTTCTGCACGGGCTCGGCGGCCTCGATGACCGGCTGCGGTGTCGGCGTGGAGGAATCGGACACGGTCTCGTCGAGCAGACCACCGCCCACGATGTCGATCGGTGTGGGCCTTGCCATCTTCTCTGCAGCCTGCACGAGAGCCGCACCCATCTCGCGCGGTGAGAAGCGTTCGGTGGCATCGGGGCGACCGGCGCGTTCGAGCACCTGGGCAAGCGCGCCGAAGTCGGCGCTGACCGGCAGCAACTTGCCGGAACGGTTCGCGAAGCACGCCGCGACTGTGTCGCCGGCAAACGGAACCTCGCCCGTCATGGCCTCGATCAGGATCAACGACAGCGAATAGATGTCAGATGACGCACCGCGGGCCCCGCCCTCAGCCAGTTCGGGGGCCGCATACAGGGCCTGGTCGACGCCGAGGGAGTCGAGGGGCCGAAGTGGCGCCCCGAAACCGATCAGGCGCACGCGACGGTCGAGACCGAACACCAGACGTGACGGGCGCAGGTCACCGTGGGTGATGCCCTGCTTGGCGGCGGTGTCGAGGGCCCGGCACACGTCGATACCCACGATCAGGGCCTGGGAAGGGGTCAGGCGCCGGCCCCTGTCGAGGAAGTCGCGCAGGGACCCCCCGCTCAGGCGCTCGCTGACCGAGTACAGATACTTCTCGCCGTCGAGAACAGCATCTCCGTGGTCGAGAACAGCCTCGATGCAGGGGTGGCGCAGGCTCGAGGCCACGTCGACCTGGCGCTCGAAGGCCTCTTCGGCGTCGGACACAGTGGTGGACCCGAGGGTGGGGTCAACCAGGCGCTCCACCGGCACGATGCGAACCGAGACCTCCTGCTGGGAGGACAGGTCGGTGGCGTCAAACAACATCGCACCGGTCATGGACTGGTGCGCCTCGCCCCTCAGCTGGTCGAGTTGGTAGCGACCACCGAGGACGGTGCCTGGCATGTTCTCTGGGTCTCGCATGACCCCTGTGAACCTAGCGTGTGACGCTTGGTGAGGTGTGGCGAGGCCGATTTTCGGCGAGAATGAGCCCGTGAAACGCCCGATAAACAAGCAAAACCTCCTAATCAGCGCGGGGGTGGCCTTGGGCCTGTCCATCACCGTGGTGGGGTTCGGCGCGGGCATCACGGGCCGCGAGGCCAAGCGGCTGCCGGCCTCGATCGAGACCATGACACCAGGCCCGAACGACCAGGTGCTGCAACAGAGCCAGGTCTTCGTGGACTTCGTCGAGGGCTACGAGGCCCGGCTGACGATCAACGGCATCGAACTCGAGACCACGCGCCTCGACGAGCTGTCCTCGGAAGGGTCAGGGCTCGAACCGGGCCAGCAGGTCGAGATCCCCCCGACTGCGATCTATGACCCGGGCAACTTCACCATCAGTTTCACGCCCCAGATCGGCGCCCCCATCGAGACGTTCACCCAGGGAGAGCACGAGGCCATCGTGACCTACTGGAAGATCGAGGACGGCCCGACAAAGTCACGCACGTTCAAGTGGACCTTCCAGGCCGACTAGGCGCCGGTCGGTAGCTCGCCGGTCTGCAGCAGAATCCCGAAACCGACCTCGTCGAGCATCGGCACCCCGAGCTGTTCGGCCTTCGTGACCTTGCTGGCGCCGGGTGCATCACCGATAACCACGGCGAACGTCTTTGCACTCACGCTGCCGGGGCTCTTGCCCCCACGTGACTTGATCGCTGACTCTGCTTCCTCGCGCGAGAAGTTCGCGAGCGTTCCCGTGACCACAACCGCCTTGCCCGCCAGAGTCTGGGGTGCATCACTGCGCTCGACACGGCCGAAGTCGACACCTGCGGCGCGCAGCTTCTCGATGACAGCCTTGTTCTCGTTCTTGGCGAACCACGACGCGATCGACTCGGCGATGACCCCGCCGACGCCGTCGACCGACGACAGCGCCTCGGGTGTCGCAGCAGCAATTGCATCGAGCGTGCCGAATGCCGCCGACAGTGACTCCGACGCAGCAGGACCCAAGTGCTTGATGCCGAGCGCCGTGAGCAGCTTCGGCAACGGGCGCGTGCGCGATGCCTGGATCGACGACACCAGGTTCTCGGCGCTCATCGTGGCGAAACCGTCAAGTGTGAGCAGTTGCTCCACCGTGAGTGAGTAGAGATCGCCGACGTCGGCGACCAACCCTGCGTCGGACAGCGCGAACACCGTCCTCTCACCGAGACCCTCGATGTCCATGCCGCCGCGTGACGCGAAGTAGATGATGCGCTGGTCGCGTTGGAACGGGCACGCCGGCTCGACACACCGCGTGTCGGCCTGGTCGTCGCTCTTCACCAGGTGCGATTTCACCGGGCACGGACACGTTGCGGGGAACTCCCACGGCGCCGACTTCTTCGGTCGCTTCGACAGCACGGGCCCCACCACCTCGGGGATCACGTCACCGGCCTTGCGCACAACCACGGTGTCACCGGGACGGACATCTTTCGCGATGACCTGGTCGCGGTTGTGAAGGGTCGCCATGCTGACGGTCGAACCGCCGACGAACACAGGCTCGAGCACTGCGAACGGCGTGACCCTGCCGGTGCGCCCCACGGAGATCTGGATGTCCCGCAGAACCGTGTGCGTCTCCTCGGGCGGGAACTTGAATGCGATCGCCCACCTGGGTGCGCGCGACGTGAACCCAAGCGACTCGCGCTGGGCGAGATCGTCGATCTTCACCACCGCGCCGTCGATCTCGTAGGGCAGCTCGTGGCGGCGCTCCTGCCAGCCGCGACAGAACGCAACGACCTCGTCCAGCGTGTCGACCACGGTGATCTCGGGGTTCACCGGGAACCCGAATGACTTCAGGTACTCGAGCGTGTCGTGATGACTGGTGAACTCGGGCCCACCGACCACCTCGCCCAGCTGGTACGACCACAGCGACAGGTCGCGCTGGGCGGTGACAGCGGGATCCTTCTGCCGAAGGCTCCCCGCGCCGGCGTTGCGGGGATTCACCGGCACTGCGAGCGGTGCACGACCCTTTGCGATGCGTTCGGCGTTCTCGGCCTCGCGGTCAGCCTTCAGTTTCTCGAACGCCGCAATCGACATGTAGATCTCACCGCGCACCTCGAGCACGGGCGGGGCCGCCGGGCCGAGCGACCTCGGCAGTGTCGACACCGTCGCAACGTTCGCGGTCACGTCCTCCCCGACCTTGCCGTCGCCGCGGGTTGCCGCCTGCACCAGCTCGCCGTTGACGTACCTGATGCTGATCGCGAGCCCGTCGATCTTCAGCTCGCACACGAACCGGGTGGGTGCGTTGTCCAGCCCCTTCGCCACGCGGTCGCCCCAGGCGCGCAGTTCGTCCTCGTCCATCGCGTTGTCGAGACTCGTCATCGGCACCGCGTGCACCACGGGGTCGAAGGTGGTGAATGCGGCGGCACCGACCGCCTCGGAGGGCGACCGGGAATCGGCGAGCTCGGGGTGTTCGGCCTCGAGGTCGCGCAGTTCGCGCACCATCTGGTCGTACTCGGCGTCGCTGATCTCGGGTGAGTCGGTGCCGTAGTACAGGTCGTTGTGACGGCGGATGCTGTCGCGAAGCTGTTCGACCCTCTTCTTGGGAGACGGAGTGCGCGCCATTGCCTACAAACTAACCGAGGGGTGACGCGGACGGTCCGTTACGAACCGAGGGTCAACCGGGATGCCGTCGCCTGTTCGGCCACCTTCAGCGACACGTCCCGCACGTGACGGAACACCCGGTCGGCGATCGCGTCGGAGTGGGTGCCGAGACCGCACGCAGGGGTCACGAAGCTCTGCCGGCGCAGCAGCACCGGGTCGACGCCGGCGCGCACCAGTGCGCACATGACCTCGACGATCGACTTCCACGAACGCTCGGCGTTCACCGAGATCGGCCCGTCGGTGCGCACTGCGCCCCAGGCGATTCGACCGCCGTGCTCGAGCAGGTCGGAGATCCGGCTCGCAGCCACGAGCATCTCGGCCATCGCCGCATCGTCGTTCACCGAGGGGACGGGAACCGAGAGGACACGTGCCCCGGTTGCGAGCAGTGCACCCCAGTCGGTGTGCGCACAGCAGTGCACACCCGCGATGTGTCGTGCCTCGACCGCGGCCAGCGCGCCCGACACGAGGTCGATGGCGTGCTCGGACCCGATTGCGTGCCCGGGCTCGAGCACCTCGGCCAGTGACGGCTCGTCAAGAACGATGATCTGCGTGATGTCACCGCAGGCCGCCGTCACTGCCTGCTCGAGGGCAAGAACGTGTGCGCGCACTGCCTGCAACGCGAGAGGGAAGGCCACCGATGCGTCGAGGCCGAGGCGCAACAACTGCACACCGAGCGTGACCGGGCCGACGAACTGCCACTTCACCACGTCGACACCGCGGTCGCGTTCACGGAAAGTGGACAGGAACTGCTCGAAGGCACCGTACGAGTCGGACAACAGGTCGGTCGTGATGAACTGGTCGACATCGAGCTGTGACACGTCGACACTGATGCCGCCGTACTGGCCGACGGACACGCCCTCGATGCCCACGAGTGCCTGGGCGATCATGCCCTCGGCGGGGCTGCGCCTCGGCAGCGACGGAATCGTGGGGATGTCGGTCGAGGACCACACGAAGTCAAGAGCATCGGCAACACTGCGGTGCGGAAGACTGCCGACACCGAAGGTCGCTCCCGGCCGGAGAAGGCCGTGCGTTGTCTCAGCCATGGTCTCCTCCTTGCCGCGAATGGGTGTTCATCATTGGTAGCAGCATGTGCGCATGTGACACGAACCGAAGACGTGGAGAATTGTCCTCACTTCGGGCAGGCTATGGGACGTGGCTCGTCGGTCGTTCATCACCCCTTCCCGGATCATCGTGGGCACCGCCGCTGCTGCGTGGGTAGTGGTCGCGCTCGCGAGCCCGTGGCACTCGCTGGCAGACGAAGCGTCGCGTGCGGTGTCCGTGGCGTTGATCGCATGGGGTTGGTCCCTGTGGACACTCACGATGATTGCCCTGCTGGTGCCCTCACCGGTCTCCCTGACCACCATGCGGTGCATCAGCCCGGTCGCGGTCGTTGCCAGCATCGCAGCTGCATCACCGGTCGCGGTGTTCGGCGCGGTCGTTGCGTGCGTGGTGGCGTTCTCCGCGCTGTTCGCCGACGTGATGGTGCAGGGAGGCGCATACGGCGAGGAACTGCGTTTCGCACTGAGGACGCCCGTGCCGCAGATGGCACCGACAGTCGTCGCGTGGGCGATCCTGACCGGGTGCACTATCGGCGGCTCGCTCCTGCTGACCGCCCGCATCTTCGCTGCCGGTGTGCCGCTCACCCTCGTGGGAATCGTTCTGTGCACCAGGGTGCCCCGGCTGCTGCACCGGCATTCACGACGCTGGTTGGTGGCCGTGCCCGCCGGCATCGTGGTGCACGACCACATCGTGCTCGCCGAGACTTTCATGTCACCCCGGTCGAAGGTGGCAAGCATCGAACTGGTGCGCGAAGCAGGCGAGACAGCCGACTTCACCGGCGGTGTCGCCGGTGACCGTCTGGCCATCTACCTGCGCGAGGCAGACAAGATCGTGCTCTCGGGCATCACTGCAAAGATCCTGAAGACCACCGAGGCGCTGCACGTGAAGGCATTCAGTGTGGCGCCACGACGACTGCTGGCAGCCCGGGCAGCAATCACGCCGTGACAGTCACGACGTGACGATGCCCCCGCCCAGCACGAAGGTGTCTGTGTCGTCGTAGAACACCACCGTCTGGCCCGGGGCGACACGGCGCACCGGGCGCAGCCAACGGAGCCGGTGGCCGTTGTCGTCATGCACCAGGCGCGCCGCGTGTCTCTCGCCGTGCGCGCTGCCCTGCACGAGCACGTCACGCGACAGCACCGTGTGTTCGTCGCCCTCGTGCGGCCACACCAGCGATGTCACCTGCGTCTCGTCGACGAACAACGATGCCTCGTCACCGACGATCACGCGTCGCCCGGGCACGTCAACGCCGACCACGTACCGCTTGTCGCCCCCACCCAGGCCGAGACCGCGTCGCTGGCCGAGGGTCACGAGCTCGACTGCCGGCACCTCGCCAACCTTCTCGCCCGATGCATCGACCACATCGGCGGCGTTGAACGTGAGCCGTGGCTCGAGGAACCCCGCACGACCGATCGTCGACCCGATGAAGCACACATCCTGGCTGTCGGGCTTCGATGCCGTGCGCAGGCCCGCACGGCTCGCCTCGTTGCGCACCTGCGACTTCTCCATGTCACCGACGGGGAACAACACGTAGCCGAGGTCGGAACCGGCCAGCATGTGCACCACGTAGCTCTGGTCCTTGCGCGAATCCTCTCCCCTCGCCAGTCTCGGTAGACCCTCGTGCTCGAGAATGCGCGCGTGATGACCCGTGGCCACGGCATCGAACCCGAGCGTGCGGCCACGCTCGATCAGGCGGTCGAACTTCAGGTGCCGGTTGCACTCGATGCACGGGTTCGGCGTGGTGCCCTGCGCATGGGACAGCACGTAGGGCTCGACCACGTGCGTGTTGAAGTCGTCCGAGAAGTTGAACACGAGATGGTCGATGCCGACCTGCTGCGCCACGCGGCGTGCATCATCGACATCGGACACCGAACAGCACCCCGTGTCGCTCTCGCCGCCCCACAGGCGCATGGTGACACCCACGACCTCGTGGCCCTGCTCGCGCAGGATGAGTGCCGCAGCGGAGGAATCAACCCCGCCCGACATCGCGACGAGGATCTTCATGCGCGTGCCGCCGTCAACCGTTCTGCAGCGGCCACCGTTGCCGCAACAGCCGCGTCGATGTCATCGTCGGTGGTGGTGTGTCCGAGGCTGAACCTGAGCGATCCGTTCATGCGGGCGCGCGGCACCCCCATCGCAGCAAGCACGTGCGACGGCTCCATCGCGCCGCTCGCGCACGCTGATGCCGCCGACACGCACACACCCGCGGTGTCGAGCAGGTACAGCAACGACTCGCTCTCGAGCCCCTCGAGGCACACGTGCGCGGTGCCTGCGCTTCCCTCGCCGGGCGGCAGGGTCGCAACGGCGCACGGGACCCGTGAGACGATCCCGGCCACCAGTCGGTCACGCAGTGCACGCACGCGACGCACCTCTGCATCGCGCTGCTCGTCGGTCACCCGGAGCGCCGCGGCCGTGCCGACGATGCCGGCCACGTTGTGGGTCCCGCTGCGGCGGTCACGTTCCTGCCCGCCGCCGAGCAACAAAGGCTCGAGCGTGACACCGTTGCGCACGGCCATCACACCCATGCCCTTCGGCCCGCCGAACTTGTGTGCGGACAACGTCAGCACGTCGACATGCGGCCAGATCGACCGCAGGTCGAGCCAGCATGCTGCCTGCACTGCGTCGGTGTGCAGGATCGCGTTCTCTGCACGACCTCTCACAGCGCGCGACACGCCCTGCATGTCGGTGATCGCACCGGTCTCGTTGTTCACGGCCATCACCGACACCACCGACACAACGTCGGTGCGGGCGAGAACATCGCGCAGGGTGTCGGGCGCGACACTCCCCTGCTCCGTGACCGGTACAACGACACCGTTCACGTGCTCCACGCAGTGCAGCACCGCGTGATGCTCGGTGGCCGGGCACACCGCGACACCGCCGTGGCGGCGCACAGCGCCCAGCACGGCAGCATTGGCACCCTCTGTTCCGCCACTGGTGAACACCACCTCGCCCGGCGAGCAACCGATGGCATCGGCCACCACGTCACGTGCCTCGTCGACGGCACGGCGCGCCTCCCTGGCGAACCGGTGCGACCCGGAGGGGTTTGCGAACAACGAATCCCCGAAAGGCTGCATCGCGTCGTGCGCCTCGGGCCGCAGCGGCGACGTGGCCGCATGGTCGAGATACACCAATCTCGTTGAGCCGGGGCCTGGGGTCGTCATGCGGTCAGGCTACCGATGCCACCTTGCCCGCACGGGCGTGGTGGACTGATGACGTGCCTGCAGACGACACCACCGGCCGCATCCGCGAGGAAGCACTGCGCAACCCCGCGCTGTACGGCGATGCGTTCGCGGACGTGTACGACGCCTGGTATCACGACCTGAACGACGGCGACTTCGTGGCCGCAGTGTCACGGCGCCTGCCCGGTCGGCCGTGCTCGGTGCTGGAGCTCGGCGTGGGAACCGGTCGCCTGGTGCTCGCTCTCGCAGCCCGGCGCGCGCCCGTTGTCGACACCGTCACGGGTGTCGATTCGTCGTCACGGATGCTCGAGGCAGCGACCGAACGCGGTGTCGACGCCGTGGCGAGTCTCGTGGCCGCAGATTTCTCCCGCGACATGCCGGACGGGCCGTTCGATGCGGTGTTCGTCGGTTACAACACCCTGTTCAATCTCGTCGACACCGACGCCATCAGCCGGTGCTTCGGTCTTGTCGCCGAGCGTCTCGCCGAGGGCGGCTTCTTCATGGTCGATGCCGTGATCCCGTCCGGCACCGGATCCACCGACCACACCGAGGTGCGCACCATGGCGAACGGCGACGTGGTGCGCAGCACGAGTTCCCATGACCCCGTGACCCAGTCGATCGCCGGGTACTTCTCTCACCTCACCGACGGACACGAGACAGCACACCGGCCGTGGTTCGTGCACTACCTCACGCCGGCACAACTCGACTCTCTCGCACAGGCAGCCGGTCTCGAATGCGAGTCCCGGTGGGCAGACGGCCACGGCACACCCTTCACCGCGTCGTGCTCACGCCATGTGACCACCTACGTGAAGCACCGGGAGCATGACGGGCCCCGGGTCGGGTGAACATCCGTGAAACCCTTCACCTCTCCACGAAATCCCCACTGATCCGACCTATCCTGAGAGCACAGTGAGTCAACTAAGACTGAACCTCCTCACCGGCCGATGGGTAACGGTGGTCCCGAACCGGGCCAAGCGAAGCACCGACTTCGCCCCGCGTGCCCAGCAGGTCGAGACCGACACCGCCGCCGAGTGTCCCTTCTGCCCCGGTGCATCACGCGACGACACGCCGTTGTTCGAGCAGCGCGGCGCCGACGGCAACTGGAAGATGCGCGTCGTGCCGAACCGCTACCCCGCATTCGAGGGTGACGAGTCGCTGGCAGTGCGCAACATGGGTCCCGTGCACGTGATGGCAGAGGCGAGCGGCACCCACGAGGTCTTCGTGTTCTCCCCCGAGCACACGGTGAGACTCGACATGTTCTCCGACGAGAAGATCGCCGAGCTCATGTCGGCGCTCAAGAGCCGGTTCACCGCGCACGCGAACACCCCGAACATCCGTTACACCCAGGCGATCGTCAACCACGGCCGCGAGGCAGGAGCATCGCTCGCCCACCCGCACGGTCAGTTGCTGGGTCTCCCGTTCGTGCCGGGCGAGATCCTCGAGGAAGAGCGTGCATTCGAGCGCTTCAAGGGCGGCTGCATCGTGTGCACGACAGTCGAGGCAGAAGCCAACAGCGAGCGCTTCGTGCTCGACAACGAGCATGCCGTCGTGGTGTGCCCGTTCTGGAGCTCGAGCCCGTTCGAACTGCTGATCATGCCGAAGGCGCACCACCAGCACCTGACCGATGCATCAGACGACGCATTGACCGCCGTCGGCATCGCGATCCGTGACTCCCTCGCCCATCTCGTGCGCGCGCTCGGGGACATCGCGTTCAACCTGGTGTTCCACACCGCGCCGTCGCACCACGAGGGCATGTACCACTGGCACGCACACCTGTGGCCGAAGCTCACCACCGCAGCCGGTTTCGAGCGCGGCACCGGAGTGATGATCAACATCGTGTCGCCCGAGACCGCGGCCGCAGAGCTGCGCAACGTGTCGGTGCAGGCCTGACGTGCCGAGCATCCGGGTGTCGATCGACATCAACGCGATACCGAAGAAGGTCTGGGAGATCGTCGAGCCGATCGAACGTCACGTCGACTGGATGGCCGATGCGGTCGCGATCCGTTTCCAGACGGAGCAGACCCGCGGCACGGGAACCAGGTTCTTCTGTGACACCAAGGTCGGGCCCATCAAGCTGGTCGACGTGATGACGATCACGGCATGGGAGCCCGAGCGCACCATGGGCGTCACGCACACAGGTGTCGTCACGGGCACCGGCGAGTTCACCCTCGAGCCGATCGGTGACTCAGGAACTCGGTTCACATGGACGGAATCGCTGGTCTTCCCCTGGTGGCTCGGTGGCCCGCTGGGGGCACTGGTCGGCGGTCAGATCGTGATGAAGGCGATCTGGCGGCGCAACCTGCGCGAGCTGAAGAAGCTCGTCGAGAACGCCTAGGCAACGAGCCGGATCAGGGCCGTGGTGCCCACACCGAGCACGATGATCAACGCGAACGGCACACGCCTCCACGTCGCCACCGCGGCAACGGCAAGCCCCGCAGCACGCGCATCGACACCGATGGTCTGACCCACCGTGAACGTGTCCTTCGCGATGAGACCCGCCAGAAGCGCGGCAGGAATCAGCAGCAGGCACCGTTCGAGGACGGGCGGCATGGTGCGCTGGCCGACGATCACCGAACCCAGCAGTTTCAGCCCGTACGACGCGGCCGCGAGCGAGAACACGAGAGCCCAGCTCATGGTGCACCGTCCGTTGTGGCCGGGGGCGGCGTGTCGGTCGGCGCGGCCGGGGCGATGCCGAAGAACATGCCCGCGGCCGACACGAGAATCGGGAGACCGATCGGCATGAACGGCGCGAGCGCCACCGCGGTGACGGCACCGAACACCGCAGCTCGCTTCCCCGCTGCGGTGCGCAGGTGCGGTGCCAGCATCGCGATGAACATGACCGGGAATGCCGCATCGAGACCGAAGTCGTTGGGGTCGATGTTCGAGCCGATGACCGCACCGATCAGCGTTCCCAGGCTCCAGCTCGAGTAGAGAATCGGCCCCGACACCCAGAATGCCGTGCGTCGTGCATCACTGTCGGACTCGGCACTCACGAGGGCCGTGGTCTCGTCGATCACCCACTGCGCACCCACCAAGCGCGCCGGGAGCGAACTGCGCTTGAGAACGGGCGACAGTGCCAGTCCGTAGACCGCGTTGCGACCTGCAAGAAGAACGGCGCCGCCGAGTGCGCTTGCCGCACTTCCGCCCGATGCGATCACGCTGACCGCCGACATCTGTGATGCTCCCGTGAACACCAGCAGCGACATGACGACGGCCTGCAGCACCGTTGCACCGGCCGAGACCGCGAGCACCCCGAAGGATGCACCGAAGATCACGAATGCGATGCCGATGATCAACGATGCGTTGACGAACCTGCGCGCGTCGGGCGCACGGAAGTGGTGCACGCTAGTGACCGGTGAACGTGGCCTTGCCCGGGCCGTTCTCGAGGAAACTCTTGACCCCGATCTGGCTGTCGTTCGTGCCGAAGACCTCGACGAACGCATCGAGCTCGAGACGCAGGCCGTCCTCGAGCGTGCCGTCCATGCCTGCATCGACCACACGCTTGATCGCACGCGACGCCTGCGTGGCTCCCGAGGCGATGCCGTCGGCGAGTTCGCGTGCACGGGTCATCAACTGGTCGGGCTCGACCACTTCGTCGGCGAGCCCGATGCGCAGTGCCTCCTCGGCCTTCACCTGGCGACCGGTGATCATCATCTCCTTGGCACGGGGCGCACCCACCAGGCGCGGCAGGCGCTGAGTGCCGCCGCCACCGGGGATGATGCCGAGAAGGATCTCGGGTTGGCCGAACACCGCCTTCGTCGATGCGATTCGGTAGTCGCACGCCATCGCGAGCTCGCACCCTCCGCCCAGTGCGTACCCGCTGACCGCAGCGATGGTGAAACCGGGGAAGGCGGCAACTGCATCGAGCGCACGGTGGAAGGCCGCACCGATGGTGGCGGCCTCGGCCGGTCCACCGAACTCGGAGATCTCTGCACCGGCCGCGAACAGCCTGTCCCCGCCGGTGATGATGAGAGCCTGGCCGCTGGCAACGAGGGTCAGGTCGGTCACGATGTCGTGGATGCGCCCGAGCATCGCTGTCGACAGTGCATTCACCTTCGGCGAGTTCAGTGTGAGCACGAACACGCCCGTCGAGGGCCTGTCAACGAGCACCAGGTCGTGATTCGAGTTCATGCTCCAACACCTTTCAACATCTCGTCTGCGGCCGACCACGGGTCGATGGTGCGCCCGAGCACACCGTTCTGCAGCGAATCCCACCGCTCACCAGTGCAGATGTCACGTGCCCGCTGCTCGAGCCGGCGCGCGACGATCTCGCGCAGTTCCTCGCGCAGCCTGAACTCGCGGCGCTTGGTCAGCTCGCCCGATGTCTCGATGACCGCACGGTGTTCCTTGATTGCGTCCCACAGTGCCGGCACTCCCTCGCCGGTGTTGCCGACCGTCGCGATGATGGGCGGGTGCCATGCCTCGTGCGGAAGGTCGCTCAGCTCGAGCATCTGTTCGATGTCGCGCCGCGTCTCCTCGACGCCCTTGCGGTCGGCCTTGTTGATGACGAACACGTCGGCGATCTCCATGAGCCCGGCCTTGTTCGCCTGCACAGAGTCGCCCCAGCCCGGGTTCAGCACCACGACCGTGGTGTCGGCCTTGCCGGCAATCTCGACCTCGACCTGCCCGACGCCCACGGTCTCGACGAGTATCCACTCTCGCCCCACTGCATCGAGCATGCGGATCGCCTCGGGGGTGGAGAGCGAGAGCCCGCCGAGATGGCCGCGCGTGGCCATCGAACGGATGAAGACACCCGGGTCGGTGGCGTGGTCCTGCATGCGCACGCGGTCGCCGAGGATGGCGCCGCCCGTGAAGGGGGACGACGGGTCGATCGCGAGCACTGCGACCTCCATCTGCATGGAGCGCAGGTGCTTTATCACCGCGCTGGTCAGCGTGCTCTTGCCTGCACCCGGGGCCCCGGTGATGCCGACCGTGTAGCCCTTGCCGCCGCGCTGGTACGCGAGCCGACCGACCTCGCGGGCAACGGTGTCACCGCGCTCGAGCAACGACAGCACGCGAGCGAGTGCCGCGCGGTCCCCGGCGCACGCGGCGTCGAAGAGCTCCTGTGGGCTGAGACTGCGACGGCTCACCTACGCGACCTGCACGACCTCAGTCACACCGTCGATGCGATCGCGCATGATGCGCTCGATGCCGGCCTTCAGGGTCTGGTCGGAGGCGGGACAGGTGGTGCACGCACCCGTGAGGGTCACCGTGACGACGCCGGTCTCTTCGTTGACCTCGCGCAGGATGATGTCGCCACCGTCTGCCTTCAGTGCCGGCCTGATGACCTCGATTGTCTCTTCGACCTGCTGACGCATCGACATGCAGTCCTCCAATTCCCCTAGAACGATACCCACCTGCACGCCCCGCTCGCCTACGCTCGTGAACATGTTCGCTCACCAAGGTGGATGGGACGAGTTCCTCTACGCGGCGGTTCCCATCGCACTCATCGCAGGCTTGTTGCGGCTCGCCACGACCAGGGCCCGCAAACTGCCCCCTGCCGCCGAGGGCGACGCCGCTACTGACGAATCCGACTGATCGACGCCCCGAGCGAGGCCAGCCGACCGACGATGTCGTCGTACCCGCGGTCGATGTGGAACACGTCGCCGATCTCGGTGATGCCCGGAGCTGCGAGACCTGCCACCACCAGCGCCGCGCCGGCCCGGATGTCGGGTGCCACGACGGAAGCACCGTGCAGGTGCTCGACCCCGCGCACGACGGCATGGTGGCCGTCGATCGTGATGTCAGCACCGAGCTTGCGCAGTTCCTCGACGTAACGGAACCGACCCGGGTACAGGTTCTCGGTCACGATGCCGACACCGTCGGCGATCGACAGCATGGCGACGATGAGCGGCTTGTAGTCGGTGGCGACCCCGGGATACGGCAGGGTGGCCACGTCGATCGAGTGGAGTCGATCGGGAGCAGTGGCAGTGATGCCGTCGCTGTCGATCTCGAACCTGAGCCCCATGTCGGTGAACCTCGACAGCATCATTCCCATGTGCTCGGCGACCGCACGGTTGACGCGCACCGTCCCGCCGCACATGCCCACGGCTGCGATGTACGTCGCGGCCTGCACGCGGTCGGTCACGACCTCGTGCGTCACCGACTGCAGCGACGACGCCTCGACACCGCTCACGACGATCGTCGATGTCCCGGCACCGTCGATGCGTGCCCCCATCTTCCTCAGCATGGAGCAGAGGTCCACGATCTCGGGCTCGCGCGCCGCGTTGCGGATCGTGGTGGTGCCGTCAGCGAGAACCGCCGCCATCAGGATGTTCTCCGTTGCACCCACACTCGGGAAGTCGAACTCGATGTCGGCACCGTTCAGCCGTGCGCAACGACCCTTGATGCCGTCTGACGTCACATCGAACACGGCACCCATCGACTCGAGCCCGCGCAGGTGCATGTCGATCGGGCGTCCGCCGAAATCGTCGCCCCCCGGCAGTGCGATGTCGATCTCGCCGAACCGCGCGAGCAACGGGCCCACCACGTTCACCGACGCACGGATGCGGTCGGCCAGCTCGAACGGGGCCACCGGAGTGATCGCACCGGAGTTCTCGATCACGAGATGCTGGCCCTGCTCACCCGCCGGGGCCGGGCGCCGCTCGATGACCAGGCCGAGCGCCCCCAGCAACTCCGCCATGATCACCACGTCGTCGATCACCGGTGCATTCGTGATGAGATAGCGACCGTCGGCGAGCAGGGCCGCGGCCATCAACTTCAGTACCGAATTCTTCGCGCCGGGGACCGTCACCTCGCCCGACAGCGGCCCGCTGTGGGCGGCCACGATGACATCGTTCTCGTGGCTCGACTCAATCGACATGGCTATCAGTATGCTCCCGCCGTGCCCTCCGAGGGGAGTTCTTCCCGTATCCGCGTGCCCGCATGGGCGTCCCCGAGCGAACCGTTCACGCCACGCCAACGACGGATCCTGCTGCTCATGGCCCTTGCATCCATGTCGTCTGCCTTCGTCAACACGTTGTTCACGCAGACCGTCGCGTATGCCGCGGACGAGTTCGACATCGGCAACTCGGGACAGGGAATCGGTGCCGCGATCGTGCGCTGGGGAATCGTGATCTGTCTGCCGATCGTGGCCATTGCCGACCGTCGCGGACGGCGGCCGATGATGATCGCAACTGCGTGGGCCGCACCGATCATCGCGTCACTCGGTGCGTTCGCGCCGTCGTTCCCCTTCCTGGTCGCCACACAGACGGTCGGCCGGCCGCTCGGCCTCGCGCTTGACATTCTGATCGCGGTGGTTGCGGTGGAGGAGATGCCCCGGAACTCGCGCGCCTACGCCACCGGCCTTCTCGCCGTGCTGAGCGGCATCGGTGCAGGCACGGCCGTGGCGTCGCTGCCGCTTGCCGACATCAGTGAGTCGTCGTGGCGCTACGTGTACCTGGTCACCCTGGTGTGGCTGGTGGTTGCCGTCGCTCTCATGAAGTGGCTGCCCGAGTCGCACCGCTTCGAGCAACAGAAGGTCGACGAGTCACAGCTGCAGCGAGCACGCGCCGTGCTCCGTCACAACATCATGCGCATCTGCAGCGTGGTCTTCCTCACGAACCTCTACATCGCCACCGCATCGATCTTCCAGAACCGGTACCTGAAGGAGGACCGCGGCTACTCGGCAGCGCTGGTTGCGGTCTTCACAATCGCCACGAGTGCGCCCGCATCGATCGGCCTTTTGATCGGCGGGCGCATCGCCGACCAACGCGGCCGTCGCCTGCTCGGGGCGACCATGGTCCCGCTCGGTGCACTCCTGCTCGCCACGTCGTTCAACGTGTCGGGGCCGCTCATGTGGGGAGTCGCAATCGCCGGCGGGCTCGCGTTCGGTGTCTCCTTCCCCGCGATGGCGGTGTACCGCGGCGAGCTCTTCCCCACCCCGGTGCGCAGTCTTGCGGGAGGCATCATCATGACGTCGGCGCTCATCGGCGGCAGCATCGGCCTGATCGGCGGCGGGCAGGTTCTCGATTCGGGCATCGCGTACGGCACGGTGATGCTGTGGCTCGTGCTCGGGCCGGTGATCGCGTCGTTGATCGTGTGGTTCCGTTACCCCGAGACCGCGCACATGGAACTCGAGGAGATCTCGGGAGTCACCGCGAACTGAGCCCCGACACCCAGTCGCGGACCACGGCAGCCACGTGGTCATCCTTCCTCGCGAGTTCGTGACGGGCGTTCTCCACCCATTCCCACGACACGGGACCGGGCACCACCCCGAACGCTGCAAGAAGTTCGTCAGGCGTGCCGAAATCGTCGCGGGTGCCGCTGACACAGAGTGTGGGCACGTTGATGCCCGGCAGGTGCTCGATGCGCAAATTCTGCGGTTTCTTCGGCGGGTGCAACGGGTACGACACCAGCACGAGTCCCGCGACCCGGATCGGGTCGGCCGTGTCGGCAACGGCCATCGAACACATGCGCCCGCCCATCGAGCGACCGCCGATCACGATCGCAGACGTGTCGACACCGAGTTGCCGTGCAAATGCGCGCACCTCGTCGCGCACGCACTCCACGAGCACGGGCGCCTTGTCGGGGAATGCACGCCCGGCGCGACGGTACGGGAAGTCGATGCGCGCGACGGGCAACGGTGACAGTGCGGTTTCCATCGCCATGAGCGACGGGTGCGATGCATGCGACCCCGATCCGGGGAACAGCACCACACCGGCAACAGCTGTCACATCGCCTCGAGAAGGATCCGCCGCGCCTCGGTCACGTCCATGATCGACTTGCCCGCGGTGACCTCGTTGCCGCCGTGGTCAGGGTGCACTGCGCGCAGTCGCTCGCGGTAGCGGGCGGTGATCTCGCGCTTCGACGGCTTCACCGTGCCGCCGGGGAACCCGAGAACATCGAGTGCCCACGCGCGCGGGTCTGCAAGTGCCGACACCGACGAGGACTTTGATCCGGCGAGATACGCGATGAACGACGGGCCGATCGGGCCGCGCCACGTGAATGCGCGCCGCATGACAGGAATGAGGGCATTGCGGACATCGACATCGAGACGCTCGAGTGCGTACATGGATCCGAGCACCTGCTGCAACGGGGTGCCGCTGCTGTTCATCTCGAACTCGATCGAGTCGCCGGCACCCATCATGCGGTGGGTGCTGTGGGTGAGACCGTGGCGGTCGACCTGGAAACGGTGACGCAGACGCGGCTGCACCACGCGGGTTCCCCGCTCGATCTCGGTGAGCAACCGCTGCAGGTCCACGTGCAGGTCCTCGTCGACATCCTTCACGTGCACGGCCAGCACCGCACCGAGCAAGATGCCCCCGAAACCAGGCGCCGGATCGACGGGCAGGTACAGGTGCCCCAGGGACAGGCGACGGGTGGGTGCGATCGGCCGGGAGTGGAAGATCTCGAGCTCGGCCAACAGCATGCCCCCGACGCTACCCACCAGGGTTTTCGGGCCACCGAGCGGACCGTGTTCTCTGTGCCACACCCCTGCGGAAGACTCGCCTGTGCATCACGAGTGTCGCGGTTCCGCGACCAGCAACCGAGCCGGACCGGCCACGGTGCTTGCGTCGTGGTGGTGGGGTGTCTCCTTTCTCCCCCGCCACCGCGACGGATGCGGCATCGCGGCGAAGGCCGGGGTGCACAAGCACCGGTCGGTCACCACACACAAGGAGCACCGACCATGACCAATCACCTCTCTGGCACCACGCCCCCGCCCGACCCGGACCGCTACCGGATCGCACTCAGCCGTGACGACGTTTCGGCGGTGTTGCGCTACACCCACGTGTACCCGAATCTCCACGGCCACACGAAACGCTTCTTCGAGAAGAACTACCCGGGCTCATCGCTCGGGGAATTCATGAGCGTGTTCCAGACTGCGGGCATCCTCACGAAGAAGGGCACCAACAACCCGGCAGGTCGGTGCAAGGACCGCCTCCACACCATCTACTTCTCCTCGACAGACTGCTTCTACGTGCGGTGGAACGCGAGGGGCCGGTCACAGGGCATCGATGAATGACTCGGTGATCTCGAGTTCGCGCAGCACGTTCGCCGGGTTGCGGAAGCCGTGACCCTCGCCGGCCATGACCTCGAGCCTCACCGAGCCGCCGGCGGCGGCAACGGCATCGCGCAGTCTTGTTGAGTGCACCAACGGGACACTGGTGTCATTGTCGCCGTGGAACAGAAGCACCGGCACCCTCGCGAGCGACGCGGCGCTGCCGATCGGCGAGCGATTCATGAGTTCGTCCTCGTCGGTCGTGCCGACGAGCTCGGGCACGTAGTGGGTCTCGAACGGGTCGTCGCCGCGCATCAGCTCGCCGAGATCGACCACCGGGTAGGTCGCAACGACAGCGGCGATTTCGCCCGGCGCGCTCGCCGCCGTGTTCAACACGGTGAGCCCCCCGGCGCTGCCACCCATCAACACCGTGCGCGACGCGGAGAACCCGTTCTCGCGCTGCACGTGCCGCACCACGCCGAGTGTGTCAACGGTGTCGGCGTCGCCCCAGCCACCGTGCAGCGCCTGCATGAACGCGCGCCCGTGACCGGTGGAGCCGCGGTGGTCGACCACCACAACCGACCAACCACGGGAGGTCCAGAACGGGATGCGCGGGCGGAACGTGACCTGCCACTGGTCGGTCGGCCCGCCGTGCACCCACACAATGACCTTGTCCCCGCGCTGTGCCGGCGAGAACAACCGGTACGGCACGAGGGCGTGCGACCCCGGAGCCGAGTGCAGTGTGGGCTCGGTCAACTCTTCATCGAACCCGGGCAACGACCAGTCATCGTGTCCGCCCGTTGCGACAACCGTGCGCGCCGGCGACGAGGGGTTCGACATGTCGTAGACCACAACCTGTTGCGGGGTGCGCGCGCCGCTCCGCAGTGCTGCAAGCGTGTCGCCGTGCCATGACAGGCAGCCGTGCACTGCCCTGCCGACCTGCGTGCGTTCGCCCGACAGCCTGTCGTAGACCCACAGCGAGCCGAAGCCGAGCTCGTTGCGCACGTAGGCCACCTTGGTGGCATCGGAGTTGAAGCACCATGTGCGCTGGCCCGGGCCCCAGGTGGGGCCACCGTGCTCGCAGTCGTCGATGATCACCGCATCGTCGGGCACCAGGTGATCGCCCGTGATGCGCACGTTGTTCACACCGGTCGAGTCGTCGATGAACGCGAAACTGCGCCCGTCATGCGAGAAACCCGGCTGCTGAACCGCGACCCCGTTCACTTCGGCATCAGGGTGCACACGGCTCGTCGTCCACGGCATGTGCGGTCGGTCCCACGTGTGGAACCTGACCGGTCCACCGGCAACACAGTCGATGGCGAACGCATCTGCGCGGTGCACGCACAGTGACCCACCGGTCGCCACGTCGCACGACCACACTTCTCTCCAGTCGGCCACGGCGTGAAGGGTGTCGCCCGCAGCATTCACATGGGGCGTCGACCACGACCGCGCAGGGTCAAGGGCCATTGCGCGCTGCGAGACCACGACGTCCCCCTCGAGCGACAACTCTGTGATGCCGCCGGCGCGGATGACTGCGTAGACCCGCGTGCCGTCGGGAGACCACGCATGCACTCCCCCCGACAGTCCGCGCCCTGTGGCGGTGTCGCCGAGCAGGCTCACCACTCGGCCCGGGTCACCGACCGACCACATCACCAGGCCGGTTGTGGTGCCCGTGGCAGAGGGTTCGGACACCACAACAGACACCCATTCACCCCCGGGGCGGACACGAACATCAGTGATCTCGCGGGCCGGGAGACAAAGTTCACGGGGTATCCGAGGCACCGCGTCAGGCTAGTGAGCGAACTACGGTGGACTCATGCCAACAGAGCGTCCAGACCGAAATCTCGCACTCGAACTCGTCCGCACCACAGAGGCAGCCGCCATGGCGGCATCGCGCTGGGTGGGCCGCGGCGACAAGATCGGTGCCGACGGTGCCGCCGTCGACGCGATGCGCACGGTGCTCACCACGGTGCCAATGTCGGGCGTGGTGGTCATCGGTGAGGGCGAGAAGGACGACGCCCCGATGCTCTTCAACGGCGAGCAGGTCGGCGACGGCTCGCACCCGCTCACAGACGTGGCGGTCGACCCCATCGACGGCACCTCTCTCACGGCTTCCGGTCGCGGAAACGCAATCTCGGTCATTGCCGTGTCCGAGCGGGGCACGATGTACGACCCGGGCCCGTGCTTCTACATGGAGAAGATCGCCGTGGGCCCCGACGCTGTCGGCTCGATCGACATCACCGCATCGGCCACCCAGAACCTGAAGTGGATCGCAAAGGCAAAGGGCGAGTCGGTCCGTGACCTGACCGCAATGATCCTCGATCGCCCGCGCCATGAGGAGCTCATCGACGAGGTGCGCAGGTCGGGAGCCCGCATCAAGCTGATCTCGGACGGCGACATCTTCTCGGCGATCGCCACGGCGTGGCCGAATGCCGGTGTCGACGTGATGTTCGGCATCGGCGGCACACCCGAGGGAGTCGTGGCTGCCGCGGCGCTGAAGTGCATGGGCGGCGAGATCCAGGGCCGGCTGTGGCCGCGCAACGACGCCGAGCGTGCCGAGGCAATCGCCCAGGGTTACAACCTGGACCAGGTGCTCACGACGAACGACCTGGTGAAGGGCGACAACTGCTTCTTCGCCGCCACGGGCGTCACCGACGGCGAGCTGCTGAAGGGTGTCCGCTTCACCCCCGGCCTGGTGCACACCCAGAGCCTGGTGATGCGCTCGCGCAGCGGCACCGTGCGCCTGATCGACGCACAGCACCGCCTCGACAAGATCGGCGAGTTCTCGGCGATCGACTACAGCTGACGCTGACTAGTTGTCGTTCTTCTTGTTGCGCTCTGCCTCTGCGATCTTCTCATCGAAGAAGTCCGCATCTTCCTTCCAGGTGCCCATGCGCTTCGCCTCACGGAGCTTCCTGACGCTCGCCGAGAGACTGCTGAATGCAAGGTCCGCACCGTCGCCGGTCGCGGAGAACGCCTGGATGTTCCCGTGCTTCATGCCCATGCGACTCGCATCGCCGTACGCGTCGAGCGCCGCGGACAGGAACACGAAAGTCCAACCCTTGGTCTCGCACTCCTCGATCATCTCCTTGATCCTGGTGAGCGTGAACTCCGAGCTCTCGTTCTCCTCGCCGTCGGTGATCGTGACGAACACGATGTCCTCAGCCGGGAGCGAGTTCTGCGCGCGGAGCTCCTCGTTCACGCGAGCACGGTTGATCAGCTGCCCGGTCGCATCGAGCAGGGGGGTTCCACCGCGCGGAACGAAGGTCTCCGGGGTGAGCTCGACGATCTCGTCGATCGGAACCCCCGCAGCCAGGATCTCCTGACGGTCACCCGAGTCGAACTGCACGAGCGTGACCCGCACGTCCGAGCCCTCCTTCTTCTGCTCGCGGATGAAGGTGTTGTAGCCGCCGATCACGTCGCGGGCGATGGATTCCATCGAACCGGACCGGTCGAGGAGGATGTAGAGGTGGGTCCTGATGTTTCTGGGGGACATGGCTGCTCCTTCTGGTGTTTTGTGTAGCGATGACCATTATGGCCATGGGGTGTGTCACTTCTACCCAATACTCCAGGCCACGAGAGTTCCCCTCCGTCACGAAACTGACTGGTGATCCGAGTGGGTGGACCACAGGGCCCTTGTAGCGTCAGCCCCGTGGTCGACGTCATCAAGAGCAAGTTCAACGGCGCAGGGAAAGAAGGCGACTTCTCCTGGATGATCGAGCAGCCGCAGCATCGGTCTGTGCTGTTCCTCTTCAACGACAACGAGGGTCAGTTCTACTCCCACTTCAACGGCGGGAATCATGCCTGCACGAGCGGGGGCGGCAACGCCGGGATCAGGCCGTACCAGTGTCTGCCGGTCCCCCGCGCCACCGGGATCCCCACCGGGACCTACGACCCCGGAATCCACTACGAGGGCTACTCAGTGCTCGATGACCACGTGACGAAGGTGCTCGATGATGCGTTCCTGCAGCTCGAGAACCTGCTCGCCACGGGCCGCTACACCGCACTCGCGTTCAGTTGGGATGACAAGAAGAAGCTCGGCGGGAAGATCTTCGACACTGCACAACCCGTGCGTGACCTCATCGTGGAGCGGATCTTCCTGACTGCCGAGAAGTTCTGAGGTCAGTGGGAGGCGGTGCCAAGCCCGCCGGCGGCGGACAGGCGCGCGTGTGCACGGCGGAGGTCTGCCTCGACCTCGGTTGAGTGCTCTGTGCGAAGCGATTCCTCGGCACGGGCCTTGGCGGCCTGCGCACGGGTCACATCGATGTCCTGCTCGAGCTCGGCGGCATCAGAGAGGATGGTGACGTGGTCAGCCCCCACCTCGACGAAACCCAGGTGCACAGCAAGATTCTGGATCGTGCCGTCGGCAAGGTAGATGCGCGTGTGGTTCTCGCTGAGCGCCCCGAGGAACGCCGCGTGACCCGGGAGGAAGGCAATCTCGCCGCCTCCCATGGTGCGTGTGATCACCTGCGTTGCTTCCCCGGAGAAAAGCACACGCTCAGGTGACACCACTTCCACGCGCATCGCGCCGTTGGACTCAGCCATTATGCGTTCTCCTGAAGAGCCTTTGCCTTCGCGAGCACCTGCTCCACCGAACCGACGTTCAGGAACGCCTGCTCCGGAACCTCGTCGAGCTCACCGTTGATGAGCGACTCGAACGACTCGACCGTCTCGGCGACAGGAACGTACTCGCCCTTGACGCCGGTGAAGACCTCGGCCACATAGAACGGCTGCGACAGGAAGCGCTGCACCTTGCGCGCACGCGACACGATCAGACGGTCCTCCTCGGAGAGCTCGTCGAGGCCGAGAATCGCGATGATGTCCTGCAGTTCCTTGTAGCGCTGCAGGATCTCCTGCACGCGACGTGCCACTGCGTAGTGACGGTCGCCGACGGTCTCGGGGGTGAGGATGGTCGAGGTCGACGCGAGCGGGTCCACCGCGGGGTAGATGCCCAGCGAGGCGATCGAACGCGAGAGTTCAGTCGTTGCGTCGAGGAAGGTGAACGTGGTGAACGGCGCCGGGTCGGTGTAGTCGTCGGCAGGCACGTACACGGCCTGCAGCGAGGTGATCGAACGACCGCGGGTCGAGGTGATGCGCTCCTGCAGCTGACCCATCTCGTCGGCGAGTGTGGGCTGGTAACCCACTGCTGACGGCATGCGG
>CAZENK010000020.1:0-35258 GCA_964513585.1 uncultured Bifidobacterium sp.
CGGTCAGCCCTCGCGGTCGAGTGACACCGCCATGCCGGGCAGCGACACCCACGGCTGACGGTCGACACACCACACCTCGACGGTCGGCTTCACTGCCGACTTGTCGTCGAGGATTCCTGCCTTCACCGCCACGATCCCGTCACGCTTGGCGAGCTCCGACACGACTGACGAGCCGCACGTGGGGCAAAAGCGGCGGTACACGTAGACATCGTCACCGTTCTCGCCGCGCTCCTCGTAGGTGCTCAATGCGCCGTTGACCGTGAGCTGGGACGAATGCATGATCAGGTTGACCGAGAACGAACTGCCGCTCTGCCGCTGACAGTGGCTGCAGTGGCAGACCGCGGTGGCGACCGGGTCCCCCGTGAACTCGACAGTGACTGATCCGCACAAACAACGACCTGTTGACATGAGGCGACTGTAACCCACCGTGCAGTGGGTGTCCGTTGCCCGGGGATCCCCGGGATGGCGGCGTTTCCGGCGGGCACATGGAGCGTGGGTACGCTGAATGACCGGGTTCCGGAACGGACTGTGTGAGTCGGAGGCAATCGTGAGGACACGCAGAAGGCTTGCATCGGCGGCATTGGTCGCCACGGGTCTGTTGCTCGCGGCGGTCCAGGCAACCGTCTCGGCAGTTGCCCCCGCACCGGGGAACGTGTCGACCGGCCTCTCGCTCTGGCTCGACGCATCCGACCCCTTGTTCACGGGCACGCTGCCGACCAACGGGGCGAACGTGACCACGTGGAAGGACAAGTCGGGCAACGGCAGGGACGCGGTCGTGAACCCGAACGGCATCGGTCAGGCCAACACCCCGGCCGTGTTCGAGTCATCCCCGAGCGGATTCAACGGCCGACCGGCTCTCCGCTTCAACCGGATCGACGACGACAGCGGGTCGGTGTACCGCGTGGGCGGGCTCGACATCCGTGCCGTGACCACGCCCGACGTCACGGTCTTCGCGGTGTACCGACCGGTTGCGCTGTCGAACTTCAACGGTCTCTGGGGCAATGATGACGGCAACTGGGACCGATTCTTCCTGACGTACCACTCCGCCTTCGGGGACGGCGTGAACGACGGCGTCGTGGGTCTCGGGCCGACTCTTGCGGGCGAGACAATTGCGGACTCCGGTGCCACTGCGGCACCGAGCCTGTTCGCAATCTCGTACGGCGGCAATGTGGTCAACGGCACGAACATGGGTGACACGAACGGTTCGTACGTGTACTTCAACTGCAACCTGCAGCGCACCTTCACCGACAGCACCGATGCGTCTGCTGCGCTGACCGACCTCAGTGTGGGGTGGGACGGCGACAACAGTGTGTTCGACGGCTACATCGCCGAGATGATCGTGTACAACCGGGTGCTCAACACCCAGGAGGTCGCCGCTGTGAACGGTTACCTGGCGTCGAAGTACAACCTGTCGACGGGCTGTGCGAGCTTCGTCACCACCACGACCACGACCGCGCCGACGACAACAGCAGCTCCGACCACGACCGCTGCGCCGACGACCACATCAACCACTTCCTCGTCGACCACATCTTCGTCAACCACGAGTTCGACATCACCGGGTGTGCCGGCGCAGTCCGTCGCCGGGCTTCCCCAGACAGGTTCACGGTCGCTCGCTCTCACTGTGCTCCCGTTGTTGTTGATCGCATGTGGTCTGTTTCTGTGGCGCGCACCCCGCACCACCGGCCGGGTTCGTGAACGGGGAACCGAAACTGCGACAATGAACCAATGACAATTCGCGGCGCGGCGTTCATCGCCGGCATCTACGAACACCCCGGGCGCGAACTACCCGACCACACGATCTGGGACATCCACACTGAAGTTGCCCTCGGAGCTCTTGCTGACGCAGGGCTCACTCTGTCCGATGTCGACGGCTTCTTCTGCGACGCCACGGCAGGGTTCGGTGTGTTGACCCTCTGCGACCATCTCGGTCTGCGCCCGAGGTTCGTCGACAGCACCGAAACGGGCGGTTCGTCGTACCTTGCGCATGTGGGTCATGCGGCCGCCGCCATCGCTGCGGGGAAGTGCTCCGTGGCTCTCGTGACTCTGGCGGGCAAGCCACGCACCGGAACCCCGGGCGTGAAGTGGGCGCCGGGGCCCGAGAGCGGGTTCGAGTCGGTGTGGGGCACCGCCAGCGCCGTGCACAGCTATGCGCTCGCTGCACAGCGCCACATGCACGAGTTCGGCACCACCTCTGAACAACTCGCCGAGATCAAGGTGGCGGCCAGCATCCACGCCCAGCACAACCCCAATGCATTGCTGCGCAACGTTGTCACGGTCGAGGAAGTGGTGAACTCGCCGCTGGTGTCGGACCCGCTGCGGCGTCTCGACTGCTGTGTGGTGACCGACGGTGGCGGGGCGCTCGTTGTGGTGTCGCCCGAGATCGCGCGCAGACTCGGCAGGACGAACGCCAAGGTTCTCGGCCACGGCGAGGCGGTCAAGCACACGAACAACGGTCGCATCGACCTCACGCACACCGGTGCGGTGTGGTCCGGACCACGGGCCTTCGAAGAGGCCGGGGTCACCGTGTCGGACATCGACTATGCGTCGATCTACGACAGCTTCACGATCACCGTGCTGCAGACCATCGAGGACCTGGGGTTCTGCGAGAAGGGCAAGGGCGGCGAGTTCGTGATGGACGGCGCACTCGTGGCCCCGTTCGGCAGGTTGCCCTTCAACACCGACGGTGGTGGTCTCTGCAACAACCACCCTTCGAACCGCGGCGGCATCACGAAGGTGATCGAGGCCGTGCGCCAGCTGCGCGGCGAGGCACACCCCGCCGTGCAGGTGCCCGACGTGCAGATCGCGCTCGCGCACGGCACGGGCGGCAGCCTCGGCACGCGGCACGGTTCGGTCACCCTGATTCTCGGGCAGGAGGACGCATGAACGAGTTGCCCAACCCGGCCCCGCAGGTCACGACCACCACGAAGCAGTTCTGGGACGCGACCACGCGCGGTGAGTTCCTGCTGCAGCGCTGTGATGCGTGCGACACCGTCATCTGGTTCCCGAAGAAGCACTGTCCCGAGTGTGCCGCCACCGGACTGTCGACCTTCGCTGCATCGGGCAACGGCACGGTGTACAGCCACACCGTGATCCGCAAGGTCGCGAACGAGTACAAGGCAGCCACACCGTTCGTGGTTGCCTACGTGGAACTCGACGAGGGCCCGCGCGTGATGACCAACATCGTCGACTGTGACCCGGAGTCGGTCACGGTCGGCATGCGCGTGCGCATGGTCTTCCACGACACGGGCGAGGGCAGCGCGCTGTACAGGTTCGTGCCGGCCCCACAGGCCTAGCGGCTCTTCTCCAGTTGGTACATGGGCAGCGCACCGTGGGGTGTCCACAGCCCGGCGCCGATCTGCTCGAAGTGCTCGCCGATGACCCGTCGGTACCACTGTGCACTTCGTTTGTGCACCTGCATGTCGGTTCCTGACTCGTCGACCACGTTCTCGTAGTCCCACTTCGTCGGCAGCTCCAGGTACATCACCCAACGGGTGCCCGCGGCCAGGTTGCTGACCGCCGAGACGAAGGCGGCATTGTCGAGATACTGCAGCACGCTGTGGCACACCACGAGATCTGCTCTCGACGGGGGTGTCCACTCGGCGATGTTGCGCAACTCGTGGCCCCACGTGTCGCATGCATGCCTGCTCACGTCGATCGACTGCACCTTCACGTGCGGGTGGTGTGCGGCGTACCAGTCGCGCCACATGCCCATGCCCGCACCCACGTCGAGCACCGAGGCAACATCGACGCCCCACCAGGCACACAGGTTGTGCACGGCCGTGGCGAGCTGTGCGATGCGCGACTCGTCGTGCGCCCCGTTCTCACCGTAGAAGCGCGAGTAGTAGGCGGAATCGAATGCTGACACGTGACCACGCTAGGTCGCGGTTCCTCCTGCGACCCAAACATCGACCGTCACGTTGCTGCTCGGTGACGCTGATGCACCTGCCTGCCACTGCAACGGCGTCATGGTGAACAGGTCGGCTGCGGGATGCGGGTCGAGCGACAGCGCGAACGTCACTCGCTCTGCGTGTGCGGCGCCATCGGGCGGGTCATTGCGGCGCTTCTCGCGTTCCTCGATCGAGGTGTTGCCGTGCGGGCGCATCTCGCGCAGATGGTTCGATGCCGGGGTCACGGTGACCCACCGGCCGCCCGGTCGCAGGACGCGTGCGAACTCGGTCAACGAGTGCGGGGCGAACACCGAGAACACCGCATCGCAGCTGGCACCGGTGACCGGCAGGCGGTGGGCGCTTGCCACCACGAACTGTGCAGCGGGCATCGCCCTGCTTGCCATCTGCACGGCGCGCTTCGAGATGTCGATGCCGTTCGCATGTGCGCACGCGAGGCGCGACAGGTACCACCCCTCGCCGCAGCCAACGTCGAGCACCGTGTGTGCATCACCCACTGCACGGGCGAGAGCATCGGCCACCGGCGCGTACCAGCCCGCCTGCAGGAACCGCCGTCGCGCCTGCAGTGACTCTGCGGTGTCGCCCGGGGTCGTGGTGCTCGGCAGACGGCCGGCCGGCAGCAGATTGAAGTATCCCTCGCGTGCCCTGTCGAACGCATGACCCTGTGGGCAGGCCACCCCGGAGGCCGTGGCATCGAATGGTGCGCCGCAGTGAGGGCAGCAGAAGATCACGGCAGCGACAACCGGTACACGCGTGCCGCGGTGCCGCTGAACAAAGCGGTCTTTTCGGTTTCGGAGAAGTCACGCGCGAACTTCTTCGCCGCGTTCCAGAACACGTGGTACGACAGCGACCGACGGTCGACGGGGAAGTTCGACTCGAACATGCAGCGCTCGGGGCCGAAGCACTCGATGGCGTGTTCGTACCAGCGTGCCTGGGCGGCGACCACTTCGTCCGATGTGGGCGGTGCCGCGCGTGTGTTCCACCCGTAACCGTTGTCGGGCATCGCGAGACCCCCGAGCTTTGCCACCACGTTGGGGCACGCCGCGATGTCGCGCATGTCCTTCTTCCACTGCTCGAAGATCGCCTCGGTCTCGAGCGCGTACGGGCCCACACCGAGAGGGGTGGAGAAGTGGTCCATCACCATGGTGGTGCCGGGCACCGCGCGCGCAAGCTCGAGGAACTCGCGTGCCTGGTAGTGGTAGTGCCACGAGTCGTAGGTGAGCCCCCGGCGGGCGAGTGCAGCGACACCCCTGCGGAACGCGGGATCGAGGTACAGGTCCTTCGTGGCGCGCCCCGGGATGGTGAGAACGTCGGGCAGCAGCGCGTGCGACAGTGCGTCGCGGATGCCCCGCAGCAGACCGCCCGAGACGGCCTCGTGCGCGTCGAGAACACTGTCCAGGTCGTCACGACGAAGGTCGGCCTTCGCCACGATGCCCCCGATGATGCGACGTGGGTCACGGTGCGACTCGGCCGCCACGAAGCGTGTCTCGCCGGTGCTCGCCAGGTGGGCCGGCTGTGCCGTGTCATAGGCCGCACCGCACTCCACGAACACCGTGCGCACCACGTTGTGGCCCGAGTCGATGTCGTCGTGCAGGTCCTGCAGGCCGTAGTTCATTCCTGTCCCGGCCGGCCACAGGTGGTGGTGCGGGTCGACGATCGGGCGGTCAGGGTCGATGATGTCCTCGCGCACCGACGACAGCCATTCGTTGCTTCCGGGTTCGTGCGGCGCCATGGGCACAGTCTTGTGCATCTGACGCACCGCCATTGCACGGACACGGCAAACTATGGGTCGATGTTGACCCCCCGCCGACTCACGATCAGCGTTGCCCTGCTCACGGCAGTGGTGGCGTTCTTCACGTGGCAGGTCGTCGCCTACGAATGGTTCGCCCAGGCCGACTACCGCGCGGTGCAGACGGCCCGTCGGCTCGTGCCCGACAAGGGCATCTTCACCGTCACGGTCAACTTCGGTCTGCGCGGTCTGCTGCTCACGTTCTTCCTGCCGTTGCTCGGGTGGGTGTCGTGGAAGCGCAGGTCATGGGCGCCGCTTGCCGGGTTCCTCATCGTGCTGCTGTTCCAGACCGGCATGACGGGCGCGATGAAGCTCGCGATCGGTCGTGAGTTGCCGTGGCAGTCGTGGCCGTTGATGGGCCGGCTCGAGACGGGCGAGCTCGGGTTCCCGTCTGGGCACGCAACGAACGTGCCGGCACTGATCGGTTACGTGATCTGGTACTTCACGCCGCCCGGAACGTTGAAGCGGCGTCTCGGCTGGGTGCTCGTGGGTGTGCTGGCTGTGACGGTCTGTGCATCGTCGTGGTTGATCCGCACACACTGGCCAACCGACCTGTACGCAGGCACCGCGATCGGGTGCATCGCGCTCGTGACCATCATCGCGTTCATGAACGCGTCGGGGCTCAGTCCGTGGGCCACGACTCGGCCGCGGCCAGCAACTCTTCCCTGAACTGGGGGTGGCTGATCGCGGCCAGCGCACGTGCGCGCTCGCGGATCGTGCGCCCCTCGAGCTCGGCGATGCCGTGTTCGGTGATCACCACGTCGACCTGGTGGCGCGGCGTGCTCACCACGCTGCCCTCGGGCAGTCTCGGCAGGATGCGGTTCGTCAGCGTTCCGTTGACCGAGCTCGTCGACGGCAGGCAGATCAGGCTGCGACCCGCGAGGTTCAGCCCGGGGCCGGCAACGAAGTCCTCGTGACCGCCGACGCCGCTGAACTGCACGCCGTTGATGCTGTCGGCCATGACCTGGCCGGCGAGGTCGACTGCGAGCGCACCGTTGATCGTGACCATGTCGCGGTTCTGCGCGATGATCTCGGGCGAGTTCACCACCTTGACGGGAAGGAACCTGACGTCGGCGTTGTCGTCGAGCCACTCGTAGAGCTCGGGGATGCCTGCGGCGAACGTGGTGGGCGAGAAACCGTCGAAGCGGCTTCCCTTGCGGTTCGTGACCTTGCCTGCCTGGTGCAGGCGCATGAGCCCGGTGGTGAACATCTCGGAGTGAATCCCGAAATCGCCGAGGTCACTGTCGGCGAGGAACGTGGCGATCTGGCTCGGGATGCCGCCGATGCCGGTCTGCAGGGTGCAGCCCGAGCGGATGAACTCGAGTGCGTTGCGTGCGATCACAAGGTCGGTCTCGGTGGCGGGCGCATCGGGCAGGTTCAGCGGTTCCCGGTCGGTCTCGATCAGTGCGTCGATGTCGTCGACGTGAATGCGGTGCCCGTGCTCGGGCAGCACGCCGTGTGTGCGCGGGAACCTGTGGCTCACCTCGACGATCACGATCCGGTCGGGGTCCGCGGCGGCTCGGTGGAGTTCGTCGACCCCGGCACCGGCGTGCAACGACAGGCTGACCCAGCCGTCGACGGGCGGGGCACCGGCGGTGGCCACGATGCGGGGTTTCAGCCACTCGAGAATCGGCTCGAAGCGCCGGAAGTCGGCCGGGACGAAGTCGATGGATGCCCCCGAGTCGCGCAGGAACCGCTCGGCGGGACCGAAGAAGCCGCTCTTGTAGTGCACGCCGGGCGCAGCGAGCACCGCGTAGAGGTCGGGCATGAGCGCCCCGAAGATCTGCAGGTCGACGAAGTCCGTGCGGGCGCCGAGGGCATGCATGAAGCCGCCGGGGACTCCCGGCCCGAGCGGAACGGCCATCGAGTCGGTCGGTCGCACGAGAGCAACGGCATCATCGACGGTCATCGTGGTCATGTGACCCATGGTACGCAGGTAGGTGTTCACCGTGTTGGCTGGCAGGCTCATGGTGCATGCCACACGATCTTCTCGTCATCGGCGGGGGCCCCGCAGGGTCCGCAGCGGCGATCACTGCCGCACGTGCCGGACTGTCGGTCATGCTGTTCGAGAAGGGTGCACACGGCCGTGACAAGGTGTGCGGTGACGGTCTGACTCCGCGTGCCATCGCCGCACTCGACGAACTGCGCATCGACCACTCGGTTGCGCACCGCATCGACGGTCTGCGCATGATCGCGGGGAAGAAGCAGCGTGAGCTGTCGTGGCCCACCACGTCGCGTTTCCCGAA
The DNA here is from genome assembly GCA_964513585.1 of uncultured Bifidobacterium sp. Taxonomy (GTDB): domain Bacteria; phylum Actinomycetota; class Acidimicrobiia; order Acidimicrobiales; family Ilumatobacteraceae; genus UBA2093. The sequence continues at coordinate 7,941 of CAZENK010000020.1, forward strand.
CCACGGAGCCGTGTGGCCGAGACACAGGTTCGACAACCACCTTCTCGACGTCGCGATCGCCAGTGGTGTGAACGTGCGTTTCGAATCCGAGGCTCTTCCTGTGATGGAGGGCGACCGTTGCGTGGGCGTCAGTGTCGGTTCCGAGACATACAGGGCACCGTTCACGGTGCTCGCGGCGGGCGCACAGGGGCAGGCGGCCCAGATTCTCGGTGCCGTGCGCGACCCGAACGAGACATTCGGTCTTGCCATCCGTGCGTATGCACCGACGCCGCGTCACGCGGAACGGCATCTCGAGGCGTGCCTGAGCCTGAGCGACGAGCACGGCACGGCGGTTCCCGGGTACGGCTGGATGTTCCCCGCCGGCGACGGAACGGTGAACATCGGCGTCGGCGCACTCAGCACGATGAAGGGGTTCAAGAAACTGAACCTGAACACGTTGCTCGACCAGTACGCAGGTCTCGTGCGCGAGTCGTGGCAGCTCGGTGAGTACACGGAGCGCCCGCGGGCGTGGCGACTGCCGATGAGCTGCGTGCGCCGCAGCGGGCCCGGTTGGGTTGCAGTCGGAGATTCCGCCGGGTTCGTGAACCCGATGAACGGCGAGGGCATCGACTACGGGCTCGAGTCGGGGATGCTCGCCGCACAGAAGTTCATCGAGAACCCGGCTCTCGCACCGCAGGCCTATGACAAGGAAGTCGGCGAGCGGTTCGACGCGTTCCTGCGCACCGGTCGCCGCTTCAGTTTCATCATCGGTCACCCGTGGATGCTGAAGCCGGGGCTGCGCATCGCGGTCGGCACGCAGAAGGCCGCAGACATCACTCTCTCGGTCATGGGCAACCTGATCGACTCGTCGACACCGGGGGCGGCCGGCCGTGTGATGCGCATCGCCGACACCACACTGCGCATCGCAGATCCGGTCCTGCGTCGCACACGGGCCAAGGCCTGACGGGCGGGATAGGTTGGGTGCATGAGCAAGCCCGACGTGTCCATCCCCGCAGGAAACCCGCCCACCGATCTCGTGATCGACGACCTTGTTGTCGGTGACGGCAAGGAAGCCGTCGCCGGTGCGAATGTCGAGGTGCACTACGTGGGTGTCGCGTGGAGCACACAGCGCGAGTTCGATGCGTCGTGGAACCGCGGCGACACGTTCGAGTTCCGTCTCGGCGCCGGTCAGGTCATCTCCGGATGGGACCAGGGTGTTGCCGGTATGAAGGTCGGCGGCCGACGCAGCCTGACGATCCCGCCGCACCTCGGCTACGGCGCACAGGGAGCCGGCGGCGTGATAAAGGGCGGCGAGACACTCGTGTTCGTGGTCGACCTGCTGAACGTGAACTGACCGTGTCGAAGATGAACTTCTTCACCGCCAATGCATCGCTCGCACGGGTCGAGCGTCTCGAGGTGCCGGAGCTGACGCTCATGTACCGCATCGAGATGGCGGGCGAGGTGTTCTACAACAAGCTCGCCGATCTGCTCGACAACGACGAGGCGGCAGCACTCCTGCGCAGGAACGCGGTGGAGGAGCGAGGTCACGCCCGTCGGCTCGCACGCATGATCAGCATCAAGCTCGGTCACGAGTGGGTTCCGGGCCCGGAGGTCGAGGAACTGCTCGATGTGCCGTTGCCCCCGGGCATCGACCGGTCGATGTTCGAGGCAATCGTGCAGGGCGAGCTGAACGGTGATGCCGGCTACCAGAAGTGGGCCGATGCCGAGGACAACGAGGAAGTCGAGCGCCTGCTGCGGCTCAACGGACGCGAAGAGACGATCCATGCCGGCCGTGCCCGGCAGGTGTTCGAACTGCTGGGGGCCTGAGCAGCCATGGTCGACGTCGTTGTGTATGACGGCGACTGCGGAATCTGTGAGTGGTCTGCGCACTGGATCCGCCGCAACGTGCCGAACGTGAGCGTGCAGTCACACGTCGAGTACGGGGTCTCGTACCTGCCGTCGGTGTGGTTCGTGACATGGGCCGGTCGTCTCGAGGGCGCCGATGCAGTGGCGTCGATCCTGAAGCGGTCGTCGGTGCGGGTCGCGAGAGTCGCGGGCACGGTCATCGGTCTGCCGGTAGTGCGCATCGTTGCGCGCGGCGTCTACTTCGTGATCGCCAGGAACCGCCGGCACATCTCGCGCATGCTCGGCCTGAAGGCCTGTTCGCTGCCGCGCCCCTGACCGGGCAGGGACACACGTGCGCGCACTCGTCGTCTACTGTCACCCGGTCGAGGGGAGTTTCTCGTCGGTGCTGCGCGATGCTGCGGTGCGGGGTCTCGCTGCTGCCGGCCACACCGTCGATGTGATCGATCTTGCTGCACGGGGGTTCGACCCCGTGATGCCGTTGGGAGAATGGCACGAGCACGCCCGCGCGGGCACGGTGGTACCGCCGGGGCTGGAGGGCGACGTGGCCCTCGTGCGCGATGCCGAGGTGATCGTGTTCGTGTACCCCACCTGGTGGTCCTCTGTTCCTGCACAGTTGAAGGGCTGGGTGGAGAGGGTGTTCGTGCCCGGCGTGGCGTTCCGCATGGATGCGAAGGGTCGCGTGCAGGCGAACCTGCAGAACCTGCGGCGCATCGTGACGGTCACGACGTTCGGGTCACCAAGGTTCTACACGATGATGATGAACGACAACGGCGCGCGGTTGCTGCTGCGGTCGTTGCGCATGGTGTCGACCCGGCGGACACGCACCGTGCGGCTTGCCCTGTTCCGCATGGACCGCACCACGCAGGAGAGCCGGCAGGAGTTCGTCGCCCGGGTGGAGAAACGGATGGCATCGCTGTGAGGGTGCTGGTGGTCTCGGCCCACCCGTGTGCGGAGTCGTTCCTCGCATCGTTGCGCGACACGGTGCTGCACGAGGCGGTGTCGCACGGGCACGAAGTGCGCCACCGTGACCTGTACGCAGAGTCGTTCTCGCCGGTGTTCACGGCCTACGAGCGCACGAACCATGTGGGTGACCTGCAGCAGAAGCTCGAGCACCTTGCGGACCTGGGACCGCACGTGGAGGACCTGCGGTGGTGCGACACGTTGGTGCTCGCGTACCCGACGTGGTGGTCGGCACAACCGGCGATCATGAAGGGCTGGATCGACCGTGTGTTCATGAACCAGGTCGCGTGGGTCCTGCCCGAGGGCGCGGCGCGCATCTCGCCATTGTTGACCAACGTGCGACGCATCGTGGTGGTCACCACACACGGCTCGTCCAGGTGGGTGAACGCTCTGCAGGGCGAGTCGGGCAGACGGATCGCGTTCCGTTCGATCAGGGTCATGTTCCACCCGCGTGCGCGCACTCACTGGTTCGCCGTCTACGGGGTCGACTCGATGTCGCCCCGTGCGCGTTCCGCCGCTAGCGAGCGGGTGCGTCGACGGATTCGTCGTCTGTTCCGTTGACTCGTCGCGGGAAGAACGCGTGCACGACGGCGGCAACGGCGAGTGCGCGCAGCACGGCCGCATTGGTGACAGAGTGACGCACGTGCTCGATGCCGCTGGTGTGCACCGTTGCAAGCTGCACCAGGGCGACCATGGCGGTCATCGCGACAAGGGCCATGGTCAGCTGCCGCGACTGTCGCCGCAGCCGCGAGAACGCGACCCCGGCGGCGATTGCCAGTGCCGACACCTCCCACGGACCGAAGAGTGACCACGGCAGCATCGGCCCGTTGTCGAGCGGCAGGAACTCGCCGTTTGCGGGTGACAGCGTGCCGTCGAGCAGGTCGCGCGCGTGTCCGAGCGTGTCGCCGGGGTGGGTGACCAGGTACCACGCGACGGTGCGCCACCCGTTCTCCTGCAGCCACGATGCGACCTCGACACCGCCTGTTCTCATCAGCGACGGTGGTTGCTGGCCGACCGGCAGGTTCACGATCTCTGCAACGTCCGGCGGCAGGTCGGTGGCGTAGTCGTACCCGGTCGCGTTCCTCATGCCGGCCACCTCGGGCATGCCGCGGTCGGTGAACCATGCAAAGCGGTCATCATCGGTGAGCACCCTGCTCGACACGACCGTGTACAGGTTCAGCAGTGACATGTGGGAGGCGTTGTTCGCCTGCACCAGACCGACCCCGAGCAGGACCGCGAGAACCCCACCGGTCAACGGAAGAGCCCTGCCCCTCGCTCGGACGAACCGCACGAGATGGGGAAGGAAGCACGCTGCAATCACGAGAAGATGCGTGGGTCGGGAGAGCCCGCACAGCGCAACCGCAACCAGCCACACAACCCGCGAGGTGGTCGAGGGTCTCCCGCAGAGACGCACCGTGGCGGCGACCGCGGCGACTGCGTAGGTGATGGTCACCGACTCGGACAGCATCGCCACGTCGTAACGAACGATCTGGGGCGACAGCGACACTGCAGCCGTGATGATCATGGCCGTGCGCGGCCACCTGGTGAGCTGCGACAGTTCGCGCGCGAGCCACACCCACGCGAACGTCCCGAGCACGACATGGGCGGTGATGCGGGCGCTGTCCGTCTCGAACAGGGCGAAGATCATCGTCACCGGCCACGGACGGTCTGTCGTGCCGAGGAACGAGAACGTCTCGTAACCGATCGAGTCGGGGTACCGCATGCCGGCGCGACCACCCGATGCCGTCCACCGTGCGGTGAGCACCACCGTGGCGACGAGCAACGTGAACAACGGTTCACGAACGAGGAAGCCCGGTCGACGCACATGACAACGGTACCCGTGTGGAGAGTGCGCAGGGTCGTCTAGTACCGTCGGGGAAATGAAGACCCTCCAGGTAGACGAACTCGGATCACTTGATGCTCTCCACATGGTCGAGGTGCCCGATGCGCCTCTCGGCAACGGCCAGATCCGCATCGACATCCGCGCGTGCGGCCTGAACTTCGTCGATTCGTTGATGATCGAGGGGCGCTACCAGATCAAGCCGCCGGTCCCGTACCGGCCCGGATCCGAGGTCACGGGCGTGGTCACCGAGGTTGCCGGCGACGTGGCGTCGTTGTCCGTGGGCGACCGGGTGTTCGTGCCGATCGGTGTCGGCGGGTTCTCCGATACTGCGGTCGTGGCGGAGAACCGCGCGATGCGCATCCCTGCGAACATGACCGACGGCCAGGCCGCCACCTTCATGCAGAGTTACCTGACTGCATGGTTCGCGTTCCACAACCGCGCCGACATCCGTGAGGGCGACACCATGCTGGTGCTCGGTGCAGGCGGGGGAATCGGTCTCGCCGCGGTCGATCTCGCTGTTGCCATGGGTGCGCGGGTGATCGCGGCTGCATCGTCAGAGGAGAAGCGGAAGCTGGCCATGGAGGCCGGTGCGTTCGCCACGATCGATGTGCTGAACGAGGACCTGAAACTGCGCGCGCGCGAACTGGCCGACGGCAAGCTCGACCTTGTCTACGACCCGGTCGGTGGTGACCTTGCCGAGCAGGCACTGCGTGCGCTCGCGCCCGGTGGTCAGTTCATGGTTGTCGGTTTCGTGGCCGGCATCCCGAAGCTGCCGGCGAACCTGGTGCTGCTCACCAACCGCACCCTCATCGGTGTCGACTGGGGTGCATGGGTGATGAAGAACCCCGCCGCACACGGGAAGATGATCGCCGACGTGCTCGCCGAGATCGGCAAGGGCAACCTGCGGCCGGTCGAACCGGTGTCGTATCCCATGTCGCAGGCCGCACAGGCACTGCGCGACATGCAGAACCGCAAGATCGCGGGCAAGGTGGCTCTGGTTCCCGACTTCTCGTGACGCTCACGGCACGCACGACGCAGAACCCGCGTCGTACGTGAGGTTGTCGACCGCGCTCACGAATCCCCACGAGAAGCTCGTGGGTGTCAACGTGAGCTGCACCACTCCGTGGTCGGAGTTCAGCATGTACTGGCTGCCCGGGACGGCTGGCCCGAGCGGGTACACCTGCGCACCGCCGAGGCCCGAGATGATCATCGGCACCCCGCCCGCCGCGGGGGCACCGGTTGCATCGAGCGGGCCGAAGCGCTCGTAGTGGTGATCGTGTGCGGTCATCACCAGGTCGGCGCCGTTCGCGACTGATGCCTCCCACAGCGGGCGCACTGTCTCTGTCGCGAACTTCCCGCTTGACACGAGAGGGTGGTGCATCATGACCGCGGCACACCTGCCGTCGGCACGTGCCTTCTGCAACTGTGAGACCAGCCACTGGGTCTGTGCCGACGTTGCCGAGCACCCGGAGAACAACTGGCCCTGGCACCACGAGTCGACCGCGATGATCCGCCAGCCTCCTGCATCGGTGACCCAGTACGACGGCGACATCTCGCCGAAGTACTCCACGTAGCCCGCAGCACCGCTCGTGATGTACTCGTGGTTCCCGCGCACGGGGTAGGTGATGGCCTTGAACGTGCCCCATGTGGGGTCGTAGAAGTTCCGCAGGTCGTCGATGCTCGCCGCCTCGTACTGCAGGTCACCGAGTGCGATGACGCCGTCGGGTGCGAGCGACCTGATGAGCGCAGCCGTCGATGCCTCGCCGCACTGGATCCCGATCGGCCCGACTCCGAATGTCGCCCGTCGTGCCGCGTTGCACGAGATGTCGCCCGCGACGATCAGTCGGGCGGACAGGTCGGTTCCGATGGGCTTCATGCGCACACCGCTCGGCCAGATCGCGGTTCCGCTGCGGCGAAGTGTCGCGCTCGAGTCGCCCAGTTGGCCCGTGGAGTTCAGGCCCCAGCACCACATCGCAACTGCCGTGGCCGACAGACCGCACGCATGGGTGTCGCCCGTGGCCACGGCCGAGAGAAGGCCGATACGGGCGTGCGGCACCACTTTCTGCGCGGTGGCTCTCGCAATGTTGCTGCCGTTGGCGAGCTGGCCGAATCTGTTGCGGCCCCAGCACCATGTGGTCGACGCGGCAGTGCGTGCACACGCGAACTCCTGGCCGGCATCGATCTCGATGATGCCCTTGCGCGCACCTGTCACCGGCGCCGTACGTGAGGGTCCGGATGCCGCGGCGAGCTGTCCGTAGTTGTTGCGGCCCCAGCACTGGGACCTGTTGGTGGTGGACACCACACAGGTGAACGCGGCCCCGGCGGCCACGGAGACAGCGCGCACGCGCGGCACATAGGTGGGAACGCGAAGGTCGGAGTTGCGAGGCTGGCCGAGCTGGTGGAAGCGGTTCGAACCCCAGCACCACACCGAGCGGGTCGCGCGCACGGCGCACGTGTGCACTGCACCGGTGTCGACATCGGTGACCCGGTTCACGAGCGCCCGCACGGGTGCCGCAGATGCAGTCGTGGTGCCGTCGCCCAGTTGACCGTGCTTGTTCGCGCCCCAGCACCACAGTGTCGCGTCGGCGCGCACCGCGCACACGTGTGCGGCTCCGACAGACAACGACCGCACGTCGGTGATGGGGATCTGTCGCGGCACGGGGACCTGCACGAGTGTCACGGTGGTGGGTGCGTTCACGGGGTCGACCACGGTGTGCAGGAGTCCCCAGCACCACACTGTCGAGTCGGTCGCGATGGCACATGTTCTTGCCCCGCCTGCTGCAACCGCGACTGCATTGGTCATGAGGGAGGGTGCGAAGTACACGGTGCGCGCCAGCGTGCCGTTGCCGAGCTGGCCGTCCGCATTGGCTCCCGAGCACCACACCGTGCCCTCACGGAGGTGACACGAGTGCCCCGTCCCGAGGGCCAGTGACGAAATGGCCGGTGGTGCGACCACGCCCGGCACTTCACCGGGTGATGACTGTGCATCACGGGGTACCGCAACCAACGCAATGCCGGCGACAGATGCAACCACAATGAGACGATGGACGAACGACATGGTGGTTCCACGCTAGTGATGCACCGCGCACACGCACCGTCGGGTCTGTCAGGGCAGGGGCACCCACCGCCAGTCGAGGTTGCAGATCGTGGGGTCGACGATCTCGAGAATCGACAGTCCCACCACCGAGGCACGTGCCGACAGGCCGGTCTCTGGCCGTATCACTGCGTGTGCAGGGGCCTTGCTGGCCGCACGCAGGAGTGCCTCCTGGTTGACCAATGCGTACGACGCCAGTTGCTGCGCCACGGTCGGTGAGTGCCGTGCGGCCAGCAGGCACTCGAGCCGGAACCTGCGCCACTGTGCGTACGAAGGAGACATGTACTGGGAGAGAATCTCGGTGACCTTGGATCGCTGGTCCTTTGCGACGAACACCTGTGCCCAGCTCTGGCCGTCGAGTGCAAGTTGCGGCGGGAACAGCACGTCGAGACAGTCGGAGACGAGAGACTCCTTGTTCTCGTAGAGGCCGTAGATCGCACCGACACTGACCCCGGCGCGCCGTGCGATGCGCGACACGGTGGCGCGGTGCACACCCGAGCGGGCGATCACGTACTCGCTCGCCGCAATCAGCGCATCACGGATCTCGTCGTGGGTGGTGGGGAACGTATAGGGCACCGGTGCGGGGGCCGATGTGCCGGTGCGCATCGGTTTTGCCGCGGTGCGCACGGCCCGGGTGAACTGCTCGAGCAACGGTGTGGGATCGATCGGCGCGTTGCCGTTGTTCGCAGAGATCGAGTTCAGGAGTGCAGCCCCGAACAACGTCGATGCTGCGGCGACCACTGCCTGCCTGTTCGCGCCGTCGGTCGACGGCCCGACCCCGCGGTCATCGAACAGCCCGATGATGTCGCGCTGGACGACCTCTGCGATCACCTCGTCGCGTCGGGATGCGACGATGATCTCCATCGCGCTGCCGATGTCGGGAACTGCGTCGGGGCTGCCGGCGGCCGCGAACATGGTGCCGACCCCGGTGAGCAGGGATGCGTCGTTCGACAGCACACTGTCGACGAGCGGTGTGAGAACCGCCGACAGCATCGGCCAGAAACTCTTCTCCCACGCCAGCACCACCAGCTCGGAGCGGTCGTCACAGCGTGCATAGATGGCGCCACTCGAGAACCCGGCGTCTGCTGCGACGCGTGTGAGAGCCATCTGGTCCACGCCGACAGTGCGCACCGCGCGCGCGGCGCTCTCGGCGACTTTTTCATCAGTGCGTCGCGACTTCTCCGACTGTCGCGCGCTGAGGGCCATTGGCAGATTGTGACATAGCCACTGACTGTCGGTGCAGGCGGAGCCCCTGCGTGCTCGGTGTCGGTCAGTCGGGGAGCGACCAGTCGACCGGTTCAGCACCGGCGTCTGTGAGTGCGGCATTCACACGGGAGAACGGCCGACTGCCGAGAAAGCCCCTGTGCGCCGACAGCGGCGAGGGGTGCGCCGACTCGATCACCATGTGCTGTCGACCGGTCACAAGTGCCCTCTTCCTGCGCGCATGCGAACCCCACAGCACGAACACGACACGATGCCCGAGTTCGTTCACACGTTCGATCACCGCGTCGGTGAACGTCTCCCACCCCTGTCCGGCATGTGAACCCGCTTCTCCTTCGCGCACGGTGAGCGTGGTGTTCAGCAGCAGCACGCCGCGCTGTGCCCACGCTGTCAGGTCTCCGTGTGACGGGGCGGGCATGGCGAGGTCAGATTCGCGCTCGCGCAGCACGTTGCGCAACGACGGTGGCACGGGTGTGCCGCGGCGCACCGAGAACGCCAGGCCGTGTGCCTGCCCGTGACCGTGGTACGGGTCCTGGCCGAGGATCACGACCCGGGTGTCGCGCAGGGGAGTGTGATGCAACGCCGAGAAGACCTCGTCGTGGGGCGGGAACACATTCCCGGCCGTTCGTTGCGCCGACACGAACTCGCCGAGAGCACGGAAGTACGGGAGTTTCCCGTGCTCGGCAATCAGCTCGCTCCAGTCATTCATCGCGCTTCAGCGTAGGTGAACAATTTTGTCTGTTATGCGTCATAACAGAGAAGGATGCAATTTCGTTCGCCCAAGGCAGAACATCAGTCGGTCGAATTGCGAGAATGGGGGCTCAATGGACACAGCACTCGCCATCGACATCGGGGGTACCAAGTTCTCCGTCGGCCTCGTCACGCGCGGTGGCGAGTTGATCGACCGTGTGAACATCCCCGTCGACCGTGGCGGCAGCGATGATGAACTCTTCGATGATCTCCGCGTGGCGGTCGACGGCCAGCTCGAGCGTGCGCGCGAACACCACGGAGTCACGCCCAGCGTGGTCGGCGTTGCGTGCGCCGGGCCCATCACCCGCAACATCGAGACCGTGTCACCACTGAACATCCACCAGTGGAGGAACTTCCCGCTCCGGGACCGCCTCGTGTCGCACACCGGTCTGCCCGTGTTCGGGGACGGCGATGCGAAGGCGCTCGCGCTGGCCGAGGGCTGGCTCGGGGCGGCCCGTGGGGTGGACAACTTCATGGCGATGGTGGTCTCGACCGGGGTCGGGGGCGGCATCGTGCTGAACGGCGAGCTGCTGGACGGCGAGAGCGGCAACGCCGGCCACATCGGGCACGTGATCGTGGAGCCGAACGGGCGTCGCTGCACTTGCGGCGGGCGCGGCTGTCTCGAGGCCGAGGCTTCGGGGCCGGCGATCGAGGCGATCACGGGTCGCCCGCCAACCCAGCCCACCTACGAGATCATGGTGCGCACGGGCCGCCTGGTCGGGCGCGGTGTGGCATCCGTGTGCAACCTGCTCGACCTGAAGCTGGTGTGCGTGGCGGGGAGCGTGGCTCTCGGGTTCGGCGCAACGTTCTTCACGTCGGCCCAGAAGACCCTCGACGAACTGTGCGGCCTCGAGTTCTCGCGCAATGCCCGCATCGTTCCGGCGAGACTCGCCGACGAGGGACCATTGATCGGTGCGTCGGCGGTCGGGTGGCGCGGACTCAACCGCATGGCGAATCTCTGACGGCAGCCGTCAGCGGATCCACTGCAGCAGGTCGACCTGCACGCGTGTGAGCGGTTGCTGCACGTCGATCCATTCACCGATGCTCGGGATCGGACGCCCGCGTGCCACGAACAGCATCGTCGTGTGCATGTGCGGGTCCTCCAGCATGTTCAGTCGTTGGCGCTGGTAGTGGAAAGGACTGCGGCCGTCGGGCAGAGGGAGCACACCGTGTGCAGTGCCGCAGCCGACGAGAACGATCTCGCCCGGGCCGTCGACCTTGATCTGACGGTACCCGGCCCGTGATCCCGATTCGATCGGGTGATGATCGACGACATCGGCCGACAACTGCATCATCGACTTGTCGCCGTGCCACAACGATGTGCCGAGACGCATGCGGAACTGACGAGTCGGGTGGTCGGCGCGCAGTTTTGCGTATGCCTGTGCATCGAGATGACTGAGGTACAGGGGCAGTGATGCATCGATGTGCGGCAACCACGCCTCCACCTCCTTGATGTGGCTGATGGTGTCACCCTCGAGCGGCAGGTGAATGGCGAACCCGCGGAGCGTGCAGCGCGCATTGTCGAGGTCGTCGAGAAGTGCAGAGGCGTTCTCCTTGGTGACGCCGTACCTGGTCATCGACGACTGCAGCTTCACGAGCACGTCGCCGCTCCAGCCTGCGGTGTTCAGTGCGACCACATGGTGCGGTGAGCCGACCGTGAGGATCGTGTTGAGGGGCAGGTTCTTCGGCGGCGGGGTCAATGTCGGCGTGAGAACGATCGGCGTGACGTTCGACGGAATGTCGCGCACCTCGAACACCGTGCCGACCGCGACCTCATTCGCAAGCTGTCCGGCGAGGGGCATCAGGTTCCAGCGCCGGAACCCGTATCCGTTGCCCTTGACGACGGGAACCAGGCCCGGGTACTGCCGTGCCACGCCCTGCACATGGTTCAGCCACTTGGCTTCATGCACGGCAAGGCGAATCGTCACCCCTTTGACCGTAGTCGCAATGCCGGGCCGGTGACCGTCGGAAGCAGGCACCGGACCGATCGCGTGCGCACCACGGAAGTCCACACGCCCGCACCGTAGGCCAGCCCGTCGAGCATGCGCAGCCCCATGTACCCGAAGACGCGTCGCGGCTTGTTGCGCACGAGACCGTAGACGGCGGGAATCAAGAGACTCGCGAACAGCGCGAAACCCGGGGCGAAGAACCAGAGCCCGAGCACGAGGAACACCGGCCACCACACCCGTGCAACAGCCGATGCGGTGAGTCTGATCGTGGAGAGGAGCCCCAGCGACGTGATGCGCGAACGCTGCCCGTACGGCAGACGCGACCTGTGCAGCGTGAGCAGGTACCAGGTGTACACGAAGGGCAGCATCGGCAGGAAGAGCCATGCGTAGCCGAGGAGCAGGGCGACTGCGGGCACGAGCAGGATCAGGTTCGCACGAAGCGGGGTCGCCCAGTTCCCGTGGCGTGCCGCGAGCGGTGCGGCGCTGGTGCCGTACGAGAACCTCTGGCGCACGAACTCCCGAACGGTGAAGCGCGTGTCGTGCTCGCACGAGATCGTGGGTTCGTAGCGGCACAGGTGTCCCTGCTTCACGAGGCGCCACACGAAGTCGACGTCCTCCCCGATGCGCATCGACTCATCGAACCCGTCGACTGCGCGCACCGACTCGGTGCGGCACACGAGAACGGTGGCCGGCACGTACGACACGCGCGAGAACGGCCGGATGACGGTGGGGTTCGGGCCGAGATCGAGCGGCGAGTGATGGGCCTCGTACTCGCCGGTGAGCCGGCCGTTGTCGGTGCTCCTCACGCGCGGTGCGACCAGGACCACGCGCGGGTCGGTCATCTGCACTGCGAGACGACGCAGGTCGTCGGACGTGGGGTGCGAGTCGTCGTCCACGAACGCCACGAACTTCGTTGTCACGCGGGCGAGACCGGTGTTGCGGGCGGCCCCGGGGCCCCTGTTGGTCTCGTGCCGGACAACAGTCGCCCCCTCGAGCACGATCGGCTCGGGCGAGCAATCGTCGACGACGATGACGTTCAGTTCTCCCAGCGCCCTGACGAGCGCGGCGAGTCTGTCGAAGTCACGGCTCTCTGCGAGGTACGCGGGTATCACCACGGTGAGTTCCTCGACAGGTACGGGGATGTGCCAGAGCGGATGCGCAGCGCCCGCCGCGACCAGCCGGTCGGTCAGCTGTTCGTGACCGTCGGGCAGCAGGTCGTTGTTCTGCACGAGGGTGAGGATGTCGGCGCCCTTGTCGGACACCGTGAAGAAGGTGAGGGGAGACCCCGCGATGAGCTGGCGTCCGTTCTTCGATCGGAACCACATGTGGTCGGGGCGCAGACGGATGCTCATGGACGATCATTCAACCACTCGTCGGCACAACGTGTCATGTGTGTGACGAGTGAGTCGCGGTACATGCCGAGCACGAGCCGACCGTGTTCGGCGTCGGCGAGTTCGGGGCGGCCCAGCACGCCGGACTCCGACACGCCCTTCACGCCGCTGTTGCGCAGCGCATCGATGTCGGCCGTGGGTGTTGCGTCTCCCGGGATTCGTTCGACCCGCACGGCGGCCGGGTCGATGTGCATCATGAGCGATGTCTCGGTGCGGCCTGCGTGCATGTCGCCGCCTGCATACCCCGGCAGCGACCAGACCGAGTGCCGGATCGACTCGTTCGCCATGGCAACTGCGGCCAGCCTGAGCGCGTCGCCGTTGCCGCCGTGGCCGTTGACGATCACGATGCCACGTGCCCAGTGCGTGGCCGACCTGCAGATGGCCACGAGGGAGGCGGCGAGAGCCTCGCTGCCGGTGCTGAGACCACCGGCGAAGCCCTCGTGCTCGTCGCTTGCGGTCACGGGGAGAACGGGCGCGACCACGAATCGCTCCCGAGTCGGCACTGCCGCGAGTGCGGCGTTGATGACCGCTGAGATGATGACCGAGTCGGTGTCGAGGGGCAGGTGAGGCCCGTGCTGTTCCCATGAGCCGAGCGGCAGCACCACCACCGGGTCCCCGGCTGTGATGTCCGTCGAGGTGACCCGGGATGACTCAGTCATCGGTGTCGCGTGCATCACGGCGACGGAAGTAGCGGATGACCTCGAGGATCGCAGTTGCAGCGATTGCCATCGAGAACGCCACCAGGAATGCCTTCGTGTGGTTGTCCTGGAAGGTGCGGCCGCCGATGAAGCCGAGCATGGTTGCGTAGGTCGCCCAGATGCAGGCGGCGATGGCCGACCACTTCATGAACCACTTCTTCGACTGGCCGGTGATGCCGCATGTCATGGTGACCAGGGTGCGGCCACCCGGGATGAACCTGGCCGTGATCAGCAGCTCACCACCGCGTGTCTCGATCTGCCTGTGCGCCCATGCCAGGCGCTGTCGGCCCTTGTTGCTCTTGTTGTAGCGGCGCTGCAGGCGCTCAGAGAAGAAGACGCCGATGTGGTAGCTGAAGTTGTCCCCGGCAAACGCGCCGACCGCGGCAAACACGATCACGAGCGACCAGTGCAGGTCATGCAGACCTGCACTGACCCCACCGATGATCACCATGGTCTCGCTCGGCACGATGGGGAAGAACGAATCGAGAAAGGCGATGGTGAGCAGCACCAGGTAGAACCACGGTGAGCCCGAGTAGTCCTTGAGCCAGTCGAAGAAGTGGTTGACGAACTCGAGCATGAATCAGCCGGGGGTGCCCGAGACGGGGGGTTCGCTTCCCTGGAGAAGCCTCTTGATGTTCGACAGGTGCCGGATCTCGATGAGGGCACCGAGCCCGATGAACGCGAAGAGCTCCCATGCTGGCTTCCCGGTGACCGCGATGAGCACGATGACCAGCGGCACGATCACGATCGAGGCAACCGATGCCTTCTTCGACAGCTTCATGATCGTGATCCAGGTGGCAGCGGCAATCAACATGATCGCGGGGTGAAGAACGAGCAGCACGCCGGCACCCGTGGCGATTCCCTTCCCGCCCTTGAACCCGCGGGTCACGGGGAAGATGTGGCCGACGATCGCGGCTGCGCCGCACACGTACGCACTCGGTCGGTGGCCGATCAACAGCAGGGTCGGGATGACGCCCTTTGCGGCATCGAGTGCGAACACGATCGAGCCGTACCTCCAGCCGATGGCCCGTGCGACGTTGCTCGCCCCGGGATTGCCCGATCCGAACGTGGTGATGTCGACGCCCTTTGCCCGCGCCACGACTATCGCGCTGGGCAGCATGCCGAGTGCGTAGCCGCCGATGATCCCGAGCACCAGATTGAGCAGGTTCACGCGGTCACCTTCGTGCGCTGCGGCTTTGAGTGGTCCATCGATGGCCGCGGCAGGATCGCAACGGGTGTCGATGCGAGGTACTTCTCACCGTCGCCGCCCACGCACTCGGGGTCGGGGCCGTCGAGCGGGATGCCGGTGAAGAACTTGGCTGCCATGCAACCGCCCTGGCACGCATCGAAGGAACCGCACGATGCACATGCGCCTGCGCTCTGCGGCTCGCGCAGTTCGGTGAACAATGCCGATTCGCGCCACACCTTCGTGAATCCGCCCTCGTCGAGCACCGAGCCGGCCTTGAACTGGTCGTGAATCACGAACGGGCATGCGTACACATCGCCGAGCGGGTCGATGAGGCACACGACACGACCGGCCCCGCACATGTTGAGACCGGGCAGCGACTCACCGAATGCGTTCAGGTGGAAGAACGAGTCGCCCGTGAGCACGTTCTCGCCGTGGGCGAGCAACCAGTCGTAGATCTCGCGCTGCTGGGCGTTCGTGGGGTGCAGCTCGTTCCATGTGTCTGCGCCGCGACCCGCGGGACGGAGGCGGGTGATGCGCAGCTGCGCCCCGAACGAGTCCGCAAGGGCCTTGAACTCGTCGAGCTGGCGCACGTTGTGCCGCGTGACGACCACGGAGATCTTGAACTGGCCGAAACCGGCGTCGCGCAGGTTCTCCATCGCGCGGATGGCGGTGTCGAAGGAGCCCTCGCCGCGCACCGCATCGTTCGTGGCCGCATCGGTGCCGTCGAGACTGATCTGGATGTCGAGGTAGTCGAGAGCTGCGAGGCGCTCCGCGTTCTTCCTGTCGATGAACGCGCCGTTCGTCGAGAACTTCACGCCGATGCCGTTGGCGATCGAGTGCTCGAGCAGCTCGAAGAAATCACGGCGCACCATCGGTTCGCCGCCGCCGATGTTGATGTAGAAGACCTGCAGGTCGCGCAGCTCATCGAGCACTGCCTTTGCCTGTTCGGTGGTGAGCTCGCGCGGGTCGCGCTGGCCGCTGCTCGACAGGCAGTGCACGCAGGCGAGGTTGCAGGCGTATGTGAGTTCCCAGGTGAGGCAGATGGGCGCGTCGAGGCCCGTCTTCATCTGGGATACGAGGGATTCAGCGGACACGAACGATCTCCGATGCTGTGAGGGAGGACAGGGCCTTGACGAAGGACGGCCAGCGCGACTCGTCCACGCCTTCGGCGGCCAGAGTGTCGCGCAGCGTGGGGTGCGAGGACATCGACCTGACCACGCGCACGATGTCAGGGTGCCGCAGGAAGACCAGGCGGCGGTTGCCGTAGTGGTACGCGAGCGCCCCGAAGGGCTCGGGGCGCAGGGCGACCTGCGGGTGCATCTCGCACGCCGACTCGAGCGTGAGTGTCATGGGGGCGGGGCGGAGACGATGCTCAGTACACGCCGCACATGCCGTCGATCGAGATCTCCTCGACAAGGAGCTCCTCGGTCACGACGGCCTCGGTGGTGTCGGCCTGCTCGGCGGCGGTGTCCTGGATGTTGTCCTGTTCCATGACCACGACAGTACCCGCCGCAGCCCCCACTAGAGAAGGTAGGTGTGGGGTGGTTATTCTCGGGGTCACCGTCGGGCTCTCCGGTGGCGACTCAAAAAGGGGACTTCGATGAAGACCAAGGCAGCTGTTTTGTGGGAAGTGAACGCTCCGTGGAGCGTGGAAGAGATCGAACTCGATGCCCCCGGCCCGGGTGAGGTGCTTGTGAAAATCGCCGCGTCGGGCATGTGCCACTCCGACGAGCACCTTGCGACCGGCGACCTTCCGTTCGCGTTGCCGATCGTGGGTGGCCACGAGGGCGCCGGCGTCATCGAGCAGGTCGGCGAGGGCGTGAGCTGGCTCGCCCCCGGCGACCATGTGGTCTTCGGCTTCATCCCGTCGTGCGGTCGTTGCCCCAGCTGTTCCACGGGGCACCAGAACCTGTGCGACCTCGGTGCGCTGATGGGGCTCGGCAAGCAGATCTCCGACGGAACCTCGCGCCACCACGCGCAGGGCAAGGACCTCACGCTCATGTGCATGCTCGGCACGTTCGCCCACCACACGGTGGTGAACGAGGCGTCGTGCATCAAGATTGAGAAGGATGTGCCGCTCGACAAGGCGTGCCTGCTCGGCTGTGGCGTGGTCACGGGCTGGGGTTCTGCGGTGTACGCAGCCGACGTGTCGGTGGGAGACACCGTTGTCGTTGTCGGCGTCGGTGGAATCGGCGCCAACGCGATCCAGGGCGCGAAGCTGGCCGGCGCGAAGCGCATCGTGGCCGTGGACCCCGTCGAGTTCAAGCGTGAGAAGGCCATGGAGTTCGGCGCCACCCACACCGCGTCGTCGATGGCCGAGGCGCTGCCGCTGCTGCAGGACATCACATGGGGAACCATGGCGAACAAGGTCATCATGACCATGGGCGTCGGCGACGGTCAGGTGATGGGTGAGGCGATGGCGCTCGCAGCAAAGCGCGGTCGCGTCGTCGTCACGAACATCCACCCCGCTTTCGAGACGGGCGGCGCGAACATGAGCCTGCTCGACCTCACGCTGATGGAGAAGCAGGTTGTCGGGTCGCTGTTCGGTTCGGGCAACCCCCGCGCCGACATCCCGAAGCTGCTCGGCCTCTACCGCGAGGGTCTGCTCGACCTTGACGGACTGGTCACGAAGACCTACCCGCTCGAGGGGATCAACGAGGGCTACCAGGACATGCGCGACGGCAAGAACATCCGCGGAGTCCTGGTCTACGAATAAACCGTCGGTCCCGCACCGGCACACACAGGGGGAACAACAATGAAGTCACGCGCTGCAGTGCTCTACGGAATCGACCAGCCATGGGTGGTCGAGGAGATCGAGGTCGAGGAGCCGAAGGCCAACGAGGTGCTGGTGAACTGGAAGGTGGCCGGAATGTGCCACTCGGACGAGCACTTCGTGACGGGGGACATGGTTCCCCCGAAGGAGTTCCTCGCGATGATGGGCGTCGACGACTTCTTCCCGTTCGTGGGCGGGCACGAGGGTGCCGGTGTGGTGGTCAGGTGCGGTCCGGGTGTCACGTCGTTGCAGCCCGGTGACCACGTGTCGGCGAGCTTCGTGCCGTCGTGCGGCCGCTGCCGTTATTGCTCGACCGGTCGCCAGAACCTGTGCAACATGGGGGCAGGCACCCTGACCGGCGGGATGATCACCGACGGCACCCACCGTCACTTCGTCAAGGACGGCCGTCCCGTGAAGTTGATGGCAAAGCTCGGCACGTTCTCCGAGTACGCAACCGTCGCGGAGGCATCATTGATCAAGGTCGAGAAGGATCTTCCGCTCGACTGTGTGGCACTCGTGTCGTGCGGCGTTGCGACGGGCTGGGGTTCTGCGACCAACCGCGCCGACACCCAGCCGGGTGACACGGTTGTCGTCGTCGGCATCGGCGGCATCGGCATCAACGCGGTGCAGGGCGCCCGCATGGCAGGTGCCAGGCGCATCATCGCGATCGACCCGGTCGAGTTCAAGCGCGAGAAGGCAATGGAGATGGGTGCCACGCACACTTTCGCGTCGATGGCCGAGGCGATCCCGCACATCAACGAGATGACCTGGGGCGAGATGGCCGACCGGGTCATCATGACCCCGGGCGTGCTGCACGGCGACATGATGGGTGAGGGCATGGCGATGGTCGGCAAGGGCGGCACCTGCGTGGTGACCGCGATCTCGCCGATGCAGGAGACAACAGCCGACATCAACCTGTTCCAGCTCGCGATGTGGAACAAGGAGGTCAAGGGGACGATCTTCGGCAGTCTGAACCCGCGCGCCGACATCCCGCGCCTGCTCGACATGTACCGCGTGGGGGAACTCAAGCTCGAGGAACTGATCACGCGCCGTTACACGTTGGACGAGATCAACGAGGGCTACCAGGCGATGCGCGACGGCGTGAACATTCGCGGCGTCATCGTCAATGACTGAGTCAGCACGCCTTCGCGAGGCTCTGTCCGCCCAGGTGGTGGGGCGCCGTCGTGAGCTCGAACTTGTTCTGGCTGCTCTGGCTGCCGACCGGCACGTTCTTCTCGAGGGGCCTCCCGGCACCGGCAAGTCGACGGTTCTGCGGGCCGTCGCACAGGGTCTCGGCATCGGCTTCGAGTTCGTCGAGGGCAACGCGGAACTGACGCCGGCGCGTCTTGTCGGTCACTTCGACCCGGCACGTGTGCTGAACGAGGGGTACGACGCATCGGTCTTCGTCGACGGACCACTGGTCAGCGCCCTGCGTGACGGGTCGTTGCTGTACGTGGAGGAGATCAACCGCATCCCCGAGGAGACCCTGAACGTGCTGATCACGGTGATGAGCGAGGGCGAGCTCAACGTGCCGCGTCTCGGTCGCGTCGCCGCCGCCGACGGTTTCCGCCTGGTGGCCGCCATGAACCCGTTCGACGCGGTGGGTACTGCACGCATCTCGGGCGCGGTGTACGACCGTGTGTGCCGTGTCGCGATGACGTACCAGTCGGCCGAGGAGGAACTCGCGATCGTGCAGCGCAACGTTGCCGCAACGGTCGACACGGGGTGGCTCGAGAAGGCCGTGTCGGTGGTGCGTCGCACGCGCTCGCACGTCGACCTTCGTGTCGGTTCGTCGGTGCGCGGTGCGGTCGACTTCGCAAAGGTCGCAGTGTCGCTCGGCGAGCTCCGCGAGATGCCCATTGACAACCCCAGTGTCGGTCTCGATGCCGCGCTCGTTGCGTTGTCGGGGCGCGTGCGGGTGCGCGAGGGAAGCGTGAGGTCGGCCGAGGAGATCGTGACGGAGATCTGGCAGGACGTCTTCGGTCGCGCAGAAGGCGACGCGTCCGGGGGAAAAGCTGGAGCCCCGACGAGCCGGGGCACGACCTCCCCCTGACGAAGGAAGGCGAGGCCGCTGACCAGGCAGTCGCCGAGGCCGGCAAGCGCACCACGTCACGACGTGACCTGTCGCGCAACGAGAACTTCGAGCAGATCTCACCGGAGGTGGGTGAGCTCGACGAGGCAGCACTCGACGAGGCGATGCAGAACAGCCCCGACGAGACGCTCGGGTTGCTCGCAGATCTCACCGGCGCAACCGACCCGAAACTGCGTGACCTTGCACGGCGCCTCGCAGGGCGGTTGATGCTCGAGCTCGGGAACAAGGGGAGGGCACGGCCCCGTGGCATCGGGAAGATGGTCGAACAGCCCTATCGCGCCGATGCCGGGGACATCGACATCGACGCGAGTCTCGATGCGATCACCGAGTCGCGTCGTGGCCAGGCAATCGACCCCGAACGGCTGCGCGTTCGCGGGTGGAGGAAGCCGGGCACGGCGTTCTGCCTGCTGCTGGACCGCAGCGGGTCGATGGGCGGCCAGCCGCTCGCCACGAATGCTGTTGCCACTGCGGCAATCGCGAGCCGCAACCCCGATGACTACAGCGTGATCGCGTTCGGCAAGGACGTGGTGGTGACCAAGAGCCAGGACGTGGCGAAGTCGAGCGAACGCGTGATCAACGACGTGTTGACCCTGCGCGGGCACGGCACCACGGATCTGGCCGGTGCGCTGCTTGCCGCGCGCCAGCAACTCTCGCGTTCACGCGCGGGACGGCGTGTGGTGATCCTGCTGTCGGACTGTCGCGCGACGGTCGAGGGTGATGCAGAGAATGCTGCACGCGGCATGGAGGAACTCGTGGTCATCGCCCCGCAGGACGATCACGACGAGGCGAGAGCCTTTGCCGACCGTGTGGGTGCCCGCATCGCGCTGGTGGGTGGGCCCAGTGAGATCCCGGAGGTTCTTGCCCAGGTTCTCGAGCCGGGCGTGTGACCGGTCAGTACTGACAGTTCTGGTCGTTCGGTGGCACGATTCCGCGCGCGCTCTGCTCGATGGCCACCGCCGGGACCGTGGTGGTCGACTGGGCGGGCTTGGTGGTGGCGGTCGGCTTGGTGGTGCGCGGTGTCGCGACCGTGGTCGTTGATGCGATCACGGCGAGGGTCGTGGTGGTGACCGCCGTGTTCGCCGCGGGGGTTGTGCCGGCAATGGTTGTCTTCAGGCTCGCCTTGCCCTGGAACACCGAGAGGATCTTCTTCGATGTCGAGCTCTCGAGGTCGGGCACGATCACCGACATGTCGTCGATGAGCTGGCCGGTTCCGGGCATGGTGTAGCTGCCCATCGTCTCGGTGTTGAAGTTCTTCATTGCCTGACCGAGCTGCAGGATCGTGAGCGGGCTCAACTTGTCGTCGGTGATGATGTTCTTCAGCGCGGCATTCAGGATGCCGGATGCGACACGCGGGTTCGTCTTCGCCTTGTCGAGCGACTTGCGGATCACGCGCTTCATGAAGTCCTGCTGGCGGCTGATACGGCCCCAGTCGGAGGATCCGTCCGATGTCCACTTGCTGGTCTTCGGGTTGAACCACCGGTAGTGACGCGACCGCATGTAGGCGAGAGCATGGTCTCCCTGGAACGTGTAGCACACGCGTGCACGCAGCACCTTGAAGCCGGTCATCTTGTCCTGTGCCTTGTAGGTGAACGGCACGCGCACACCGCCAACTGCGTCGACGATCGATGCAAAGGCGCAGAAGTCGATGTTGATGTAGTGGTCGACGTTGATCCCGAAGTTCTCCTTCAGGTTGCGGATCAACCTGTTCGGGTTCTTCTTCTCGAAGTTCGCGTTGATGCGGTTGCTGCGGTTCGAGCCCGCCTGTTTCACCCACATGTCGCGCGGGAAGGACAGGATGGCCGCCTGGTTGTCGATGGGGTTCACGCGCACGACCATCAGCGAGTCGCTTCGCTCGCCGAACCCGGCGCGGTTGCTGAAGCCGCCGTAGAACGGGGAGTCCTTGCTGATGCAGGCATTGTTGTCGGAGCCGGTGATCAGGAAGTTCTTGGCCGTGCGGTCGCCCTCGGGAAGGTCGAGATTGCCGTCGCCGTAGTTCGTGGTGTCGATGGTGACCACCTGGCGGTTGCCGAGTTTCCAGTTCGCATACAGCAGGCCGCTCCCGGCCGCGATCGTGACGAGCGCCAGCACCACGTTGAACACCAGGAAGGCGCGCTGTCTGCCCGAGTGGCGACGGTGAGAGGGGGTGCTGGACATGCGCCTTCTACCGTAGTTGCGCGGGTGAGTTCGTGCGGGTCGCTCGGGTCACTGGGCAACGGGGGCGAGCGTGACCGACACGGTGATGTCGGCTGCATTTTCATCGGCTGTGGCTGACCACGCCGTGACCGAGCCTGCATCGGCAATGTCCGCCCGGGCGGCCCCGAGCACGCTGATGACTGCTGTTGTTGCGGTGATGCTCACCGACTCCACGACGGCCTTCTGGCTGACCTTTGCCTCGGTCTTTGCACGGCGGATCTCGCTGAGAACGTGGCACACGGCATCCATGAAAGACTCACCGTGGACGGTCCAGCCTTCTTCGCGGCACACATCGGTGCGTGCCGGCCACTGTGCGCGGTGCACGGAACCGGGCTGCCACCAGCGCCACACTTCCTCTGCTGCGAACGGGAGGATCGGTGCGAAGAGCCTCTGCAGGGTCGAGAGTGCACGGCGCAGCGCGATGCGCGCCGACAGCGCACCGTCCTCGCCGTGGGTGGCGTACGCACGCGACTTCACGAGCTCCACGTAGTCGTCGCAGAACCACCAGAAGAACGACTCGGTGCGCTCGAGCGCACGCGCATAGTCGAAGGCCTCGAACGCAGTTGTCGCATCGTCCACCACCTCGCCGAGCTTCTGCAGCATCGCAATGTCGACGGGGTTGGTCGGCGCCAGCGACTCGTCGGCGTCACCGAAGCCGAGCACGAACTTGCTCACGTTCAGCAGCTTCGTGGCGAGCTTGCGCCCGACCTTCATCTGGTCCTCGCTGAACGCCGTGTCGATACCGGGTCGCCCCCCCGCTGCCCAGTAACGAACAGCGTCACTCCCGTACTTCTCGAACAGATCGATGGGCGTGACCACGTTGCCCTTGGATTTCGACATCTTCTTGCGGTCGGGGTCGAGGATCCAGCCGGACAACGCCGCGTTGCCCCACGGTGCCTGGCCGTGCTCGAAGTGCGAGCGCACCATCGTCGAGAACAACCACGTGCGGATGATGTCGTGGGCCTGCGGTCGCACATCAAAGGGGAACACGCGCGAGAACAGGTCCGCGTTGTCCTCCCACTGGCCGGCGATCTGCGGGGTGAGCGACGATGTCGCCCAGGTGTCCATCACGTCGGGGTCTCCGGCGAAACCGTTCGGCTGCCCGCGCTGCGCCTCGGCATAACCGGCGGGGACATCGGTGCTCGGGTCGATGGGAAGCTGTGATTCGTCGGGAACCAACGGGGAATCGAACACCACGTCGCCGTTCGCATCGAGCGGGTACCACACGGGCACCGGCACACCGAAGTAGCGCTGCCTGCTGATCAACCAGTCGCCGTTCAGGCCTTCGACCCAGTTCGAGTAACGGTGGCGCATGTGGTCGGGGTGCCAGGTGAGGCCTGCACCGCGGGAGAGAAGCTCGTCGCGCAGCGAGGCATCACGGCCGCCGTTGCGGATGTACCACTGACGGCTCGTGACGATCTCGAGGGGACGGTCGCCCTTCTCGTAGAACTTCACGGGGTGTGTGATGGGTCGTGGTTCACCGATCATCTCACCCGATGCCGAGAGCATTTCTGCGATTGCGGTCTGTGCCTGCTTTGCCGACTTGCCCGAGAGCGACGAGAAGTGCTCCAGACCGCGGGGATCATCGAGACCGTGCGGGGGGTCGGCGACTATGCGGCCATCGCGACCGATGATCGCGCGCATCGGCAGCTGCAGCTCGCGCCACCAGATCACGTCGGTGAGGTCGCCGAAGGTGCAGCACATGGCGATGCCGGTTCCCTTGTCGATCTGGGCAAGGGGGTGCGCGAGGACCGGAACCTCGACACCGAACAGCGGTGTGCGCACGGTTGTCCCGAAGAGCGGCTTGTAGCGGTCGTCGTCGGGGTGGGCGATCAATGAGACGCATGCCGCGAGCAGTTCGGGGCGTGTGGTGTCGATGAGCACGTCGCCTGATCCGTCCGACTTGTGGAACGCGAGCGTGTGGTACGCACCCGGACGGTCGCGGTCCTCCAGCTCGGCCTGTGCGACGGCGGTCTTGAAGTCGACGTCCCAGAGGGTGGGTGCTTCCTGTGTGTAGGCCTCTCCGCGTGCAAGGTTGCGCAGGAAGGCGCGCTGGCTCGCACGACGCGACCGTTCGTCGATTGTGGTGTACAGCAGCGACCAGTCAACGGAGAGTCCGAGACGACGGAACAGGTCCTCGAAGATCTTCTCGTCCTCTGCGGTCAGTTCCTCGCACAGTTCGATGAAGTTCGGTCGCGAGACGGGAACCGGCTTGTGGTCCTTCGGCGGGTCGCCGCGGAACGGCGGCTCGAGTGCCGGGTCGTAGGGCACCGACGAGTCGCACGAGACGCCGAAATAGTTCTGCACGCGTCGTTCCGTGGGCAGACCGTTGTCGTCCCACCCCATGGGATAGAAGACGCTCTTGCCGCGCATGCGCCAGAAGCGGGCCACGGTGTCGGTGTGGGTGTACGAGAACACGTGCCCCATGTGAAGAGAGCCACTCACCGTGGGTGGGGGAGTGTCGATGGCGAACACCTGGTCCCGGGTCGCCGTGCGGTCGAAGGCGTACACGCCCTCGTTGTCCCAGGCCTGGATCCACTTTGGTTCGATGTCGTCGAGAGATGGCTTGTCGGGGACAGCGGACATAGTTCCTAAATCGTAGGCTTGTCAGAGTGCTGAACCTCTATGACACCGCATCGAAGAGCGTGAAACCCCTCGCTCTGCGCGACCCGGGCACGGTCAGCATCTACCTGTGCGGCCCCACGGTCTACGGCCCGCCGCACCTCGGGCACGGTCGGGCCACGTTGGTGTACGACATCCTGCGCCGGTACCTCACCTATCGCGGGCTCATTGTGAGGCTGGTGTCGAACATCACCGACATCGACGACAAGATCATCGACCGGGCGAACCGCGAGAACAGGCCCTGGAACGAGATCACGACCAAGTGCGAGAACGTGTGGTTCGAGGCGATGGGGAAGCTCGGTGTGCTGCGCCCGACCGACGTGCCGCACGCGACCGAGTACGTGGACCAGATGGTCGCCATGATCGCCGAGCTGATCTCGCGTGATTCCGCCTACGTGACCGACGACGGTGTGTACCTCAGCATCGAATCGGTCCCTGACTACGGTCTGCTCGCACACCAGAGCGTGGACGACATGCTGAGCGGCGGTGGCGACCGCGAGGTCTTCGGCGCCGGGAACAAGCGTCATCCTGCTGACTTCGCACTCTGGAAGTTCACGAAGCCGGGCGAGCCGTCGTGGCCCTCGCCGTGGGGCGATGGCCGGCCCGGCTGGCACAGCGAATGCGTGGTGATGAGTCTCGAGCTGCTCGGCGACGGGTTCGACCTGCACTGCGGCGGTGCCGACCTTCGTTTCCCGCACCACGAGAACGAACGAGCCCAGTCGGTTGCCCTCGGCAGGCGCTTTGCGAACCACTGGATGCACAACGGGTTCGTCGTCGACCTCGAGGGCGAGAAGATGTCGAAGAGCCTGGGCAACGTCACGAACCTGCTCGACCTGCTCGACCTGTACGACCCGCGCGCCTACCGCATGCTGTTGCTGCAGACCCACTACCGCTCGCCTGTGCGCGTGGGCCAGGACAACATCGACGGATCCGTTGCCGCTCTCGCCGGCCTTGATGCCTTCGCAGCACGCACTGCCGGGCTGCCCGCCGCGACGGCGGACGCAACTGTCATCGATCGTTTCGTCGCCGCGATGGACAACGACCTCGACACTCCCGCCGCGATGGCGTTGGTGTTCGACACCGTGCGTCGGGCCAACACCGCAGTCGACGCGGGTGACAGCAGCACTGCGGCAACGTTGCGCGCGGCTGTGATCGAGATGCTCTCTGCGCTCGGCGTCGAGCTGTCGGCAGGCGGTGATGTCGACGCAGATGTTCTCGAGAAGGCCGCCGCACTCGACGCAGCACGCGCCGCGAAGGACTTCGCTGCCGCAGACGCGATCCGCAACGAACTGCAGTCACTCGGCTACGTCGTCGAAACCTCAAAAGAGGGGACACGCGTGCGACGTGGCTAGACGCGAACGAACCCCCATGCCCCCCGGGTTCTGGCCGATCTGGACCACGGTCGCAATCGACCTCGTCGGCTTCGGCATCGTGATACCCATCCTCGGTCGCTACGCGGAGCGATTCGATGCGAGCGGTCTCGAGGTCGGTCTCATGTTCGCCACCTTCTCGCTCGCCCAGATGGTGTTCGCACCGGTTCTCGGCCGGGTGTCGGACCGCATCGGCCGCAAACCCGTCATCGTGCTGTCCCTGGTGGGCACAGCAGTCGGCAGCATCGTCACTGGTGCTGCGGGTGCGCTGTGGATGTTGTTCCTCGGCCGGGCCATCGACGGCGCTTCGGGCGCAAGTGTGGCCGTGGCGCAGGGTGCCATCGCCGACATCGCCCCTCCGCAGGACCGCGCCCGGTTGCTCGGCATGCTCGGTGCAGCATTCGGGGTGGGGTTCGTGGTCGGGCCGCTGCTCGGCAGCCTGGCTGCCCTCGGCGGGCCCCACGTGCCGTTCTACGTGGCCGGTGCTCTCGCGGGGGCCAATGCAATCGCTGCCTACATCCGGCTTCCGGAGACGCGCCCGCAGCCGCGCGAGGAGCGGGTAGCGAAGACCGATCTGCCGGTACCGCCGGCCCTCAAGCGTTTTGCCCTCGTCATCTTTCTCGGCACGGTGAGCTTCGCCGGGTTCGAGGCCACGTTCTCGTTGTTCGGCGCACGACGCTTCGATCTCACTGAGGGATCGAACGCGATGGTCTTTCTGTTCGTCGGCGTGGTGATGGTGATGGTGCAGGGGGTTCTGATCGGCAGGCTGACGAAGAACTTCGGGTCACAGAGATTGATGCGCGCCGGGATTCTCGGTATCGCAGTCGGTCTCATCGGTCTTGCGTTCACCACCACGTGGGCGTCGCTGTTCACGATGCTGTTCCTCATCGCTTTCGGGCAGGGGATCTTCGGCCCGTCGAGCACGGCGATCACTGCAGAGCTGGCTCCGCCCGAAAGACGCGGCGAGATCCTCGGTTACCAACAGAGCGCGAGCGCATTCGGTCGCATCGTGGGACCGATTCTCGGCGGAGCCCTTTTCGATCAGCTCGGCGTGGGCGCTCCGTATGTGGTGAGCGCGTTGTTGATGTGTTGTGCCCTGGCGGCGGTGTGGTCCGTGACCAAGCGGTCGGTCAACCCGGCGAACTGACCATCAGACCGACCGCGGCGAGCATCACTGCGTTCGACGCAGTCAGCGCGGTCACCAGTCTCCACGTTTGGTTCCTGAACCCACGCTCCACATCGGCACGAAGTCTGGCCATGTCGGTCTTGAGTTCGGTTCGCAGTTCTGACATTTCGTGCTTGAGTTCTGCGCGTAGCTCGGCCATGTC
>CAZENK010000021.1:0-32497 GCA_964513585.1 uncultured Bifidobacterium sp.
GCGGGCGCGGACGTAGTCGAGCATGCGGCGGCGACGACCCACCAGCATCAACAGGCCTCGACGGCTGTGGTGATCCTTGGGGTGCTTCTGCAGGTGCTCGGTGAGGTGGTTGATGCGGTCGGTGAGGAGCGCGATCTGCACATCAGGAGAACCGGTGTCGGTGCCGTGCTGACGGTACGTGGCAATGGTGTCGTTCTTCGACATGTGGGGCCTCTGTTCCTTACAGTTGTAGAGAGGACGTCCGGCCCAACCTTTGGGCAGAACATCTCCCGCGCGCCTGAGCCCACGGGGACCCTTCAAGGCTAGGCGCCCCGCCCAGTGCCTACAACCCCCCGGTGCCATTAGTCTCCACTGCATGTTCACGGGAATCGTCGAGGAAAAGGGCATCGTTTCGGCCCGGAACGGGTCGAAACTCACCATTTCGGCCACCACCGTGCTCGAGGACTCCGGAATCGGGGCATCGATCGCCGTCAACGGTTGCTGCCTGACCCTGGTGGAGAAAGGCCCCGGTTGGTGGCTCGCCGACGTGTCGGACGAGACCTACTCGCGCACCAACCTGGGTCGCCTGCAGCCGGGTGACCCCGTGAACCTCGAGCGCCCGATGGTCGCAAACGGCAGGTTCGGGGGCCACATCGTGCTCGGGCACGTCGATGCCGTGGGCGAGATCGTCTCCCCCGTGCCGCAGCTCGTGGTGCGCATCCCGCGCGAACTGATGAAGTACGTGGTCGAGAAGGGCAGCTGCACAGTCGACGGGATCAGCCTGACCGTCTTCAACCTCACCGACGACACCTTCGAGGTCGCGGTGATCCCCCACACCGCAGAGGTCACCACGCTCGGCCACCGCGCCGTGGGTGACGCCGTCAACATCGAGATCGACGTGCTTGCCAAGCACGTCGAGCGGCTCATGAGCGCGGATCGATAGACAGATGACCGACCTGTCGCACCTCCGCCGGCGCATCGACGAGCTCGACGCATCGCTCGTGCGGCTCCTTGCCGAGCGACTCGACATCGTCCGTGAGGTCGCCGAACTGAAGGGGCACTCGGGAGACTCGATCATCCAGCCCGACCGGGTGCGCGACGTGCTGCTCACCCGCAGGCAGTGGGCGATCGACAACGGCGTCGACGCCGACTTCGCCGAGCAGCTCTTCCGGACACTGCTCTCGGAGACCCACCGCATCGAGGCAGCAGAGGGCCACCCAGAACCGACCCCCGAGAAGGACGCCGGCACGCGCGCGCGCAGCGAGCTCGACACCGTTGCCGTGCGCATCGACCACGTGGTCGTGGCGGTGGCCGACCTGGAGGCCGCGCGCTCGTTCTTCGACAACCTCGGCTTTGCCACGCACACAACCGACGACCCAGCAGTGGTCAACGCGATTGCCGGTGGTGTCAACGTTGTCCTGGTCGGCCCGAACCACAACCCCGCCGTGCACCGTCGCCTCTCGGAGCACGGCTCGGGCGTGCAGCACATCGCCATCGAGGTGTTCAACGCCGGCATCACCCGCGACGCCCTCGACGACGCCGGCGTGCCCCGGCTGACCGACATCGTGGTCGACGGACAGGGCCACGAGCAGGTGTTCGCCGCGCTCGACCCCGCCACGGGTGTGCAGCTCAGCTTCATCAGCCGTACCGGTCACCGGGTACCGATGAGCAGCCACAACGTCTCGGCCATGTTCGAGGCCATCTCCGAGGCAGATTCCGACGACTGACCCCGCTCGCCCCGGTCCCCGGGTTGTCGCAGGCCGCCGCGAACGTGTTCCGCAGTCATCGCACTCCACCGGTCTGGGTTAGATTTCGAAAAATGACCCGGTAGTCAACCAGGGAACGAGGAACACGTCATGGACCGCGAATCATCGCTCAGACTCAAGAAGACCGGTGGCTTCGTTGCCGCTCTGGTGCTCCTCTCCACTGTCGTGGCGAGCCAAGGCGCCAGCGCCGACTCAAAGACATCAAACGCGCCTGCGAGGCGGATCGCGTCGCTGAAGTTCAACGGTGGCTGCACGCAGAACCGCCAGTATCCGGGTCAGCTCGTGATGGACGAGAAGTACGACCCGACCTGCCGCGCCCTCGTGACACTGACCGGAACGACCGAGCGGGTCGTGACACTCCAGTGGTGGGACGAAGAGGACGAGAAGTGGTACGAGGAGGCCCGCAAGAGGACCAAGAAGCGGAAGGTCACCATCAACATCAACTCGAAGAACTGCGGTGAGAACAACGACGAGTACTGCGACGGGACCTATGAGTACCGGATCTTCGTGCTGCCGAACACCCGGCCGAAACTGGCCGCCATCAAGTCGCTTCCCTTCAACGTGGTCTTCATCGCCCTCGACGGCGGCGGCGATGAAGAAGAGGACTACTGCGACCCCGACATCGAGTACTGCTAGTCACTCGGATCCCACCGGCGGTCCGGGATTTGCGTCCCTGACTCGTGGCAAGCCAGCTCACTTGGGCTAAATTCGGGGTTGCACGGTCATCACGACCGCGTGGAGGCACTCTCTAACTCGCTTTCAGGCGTTCGACCGGCACTGGCAAAACCCATCGGACTTCGAACCACCTGAAAGGTGCTGATCTTGTTGCGCCAGTTCTCTGCCGACGACCTCGCGGGGTCGTCCCACATCAGCCCGTCGTTCATCGACGAACTGATGCACTCCCCGCTCGACGACCTGCTCGCCCGCGCGCGTTCGGTGCGCGACGCCGCTCACGGCACCCGCATCACGTTCTCACCGAAGGTGTTCATCCCGCTCACCATGCTGTGCCGCGACAAGTGCGGCTACTGCACGTTCGCCCAGCCGCCGGCACGGCTCGAGAAGCCCTACCTGCTGCCCGACGATGTTCTCGCCATTGCACGACAGGGCGCACGACAGGGATGCCACGAGGCGCTGTTCACGCTCGGCGAGCGACCAGAACTGCGCTACGACGTTGCCGCCGACTGGCTGCGCGACAACGGGTACGACTCGACCGTGCACTACCTGCACGACATGGCCGAGCTGGTGCTGAAGGAGACCGGGCTGCTTCCGCACGCGAACGCCGGTGCCCTGTACCGCGACGAACTCGCGATGCTGCGAACCGTGTCGCCCTCGCAGGGCATGATGCTCGAGTCGCTGCGCGACGACCTCGACTGCCACCGCGGCGCCCCCGACAAGGAGCCGCAACGGCGCATCGACACGCTCTGTCTCGCGGGCGAGCTCGCCATCCCGTTCACCTCTGGGATCCTCGTCGGCATCGGGGAGACACGGCGCGACCGCATCGATGCACTCACGGTTCTCGCCGGTGCGCACCTCACCCACGGTCACCTGCAGGAGGTCATCGTGCAGAACTTCCTGCCGAAGGCGGGAACCGCGATGCACAAGGCCCGCCCCTGCCCCGAGGACGAGTACCTGTGGTCGATCGCCGTCGCACGTCTGTTGCTGCCGCCGTCGGTGCACCTGCAGGCACCACCGAACCTGTCCGACGACTTCGGTGTGCTGCTCGACGCGGGCATCGACGACTGGGGCGGCGTGTCGCCCGTGACCGCCGACCACGTGAACCCCGAGCGCCCGTGGCCCGCGCTCGACCGCCTGCGCGAGGTGACCGAGTCGAAGGGCTTCGCTCTCGCGCCGCGTCTCACCGTGTACCCGGAATTCGTCACCCATCCGGATGCATGGCTCGACGAGAACCTCCGCTTCCCCGTGCAGGACCGCTCCGATGCCGAGGGACTCGGGCGCGACGACCCGGGCGCAGTGTGGCCGGAGAAGGTCACGGCGGCCGACGTGGTGCACGACGGTGCCGAGGTCGTGCTGGTCGGCCACAAGTCGACGCAGTGGTACTCAGGGTCGAACGTGCGGCCGATGACCCTCGTGCCGCACCCGAGGCCGCATGCGCGCGGCCGCATCGCGGAGATCATCGAGGGCCACCGCGGCGGCCAGGAGCTCGGGGCGCAGGAAGTCGTCGACCTCTTCCGTGCGCGCGGCCCCGAGGTCGGCGTGATCGCCGACTACGCAGACGAACTCAGGTACCGCGCCGTCGGCGACACGGTGACCTGGGTGCACAACCGGAACATCAACTACACCAACGTGTGCACCTACAAGTGCAGGTTCTGCGGTTTCTCGAAGGGTCCGCTGTCGCTGAACCTGCGCGGCACGCCGTACCTGTTGACGCTCGACGACATCGCCGAACGCGCACAGGAGGCATGGGACCTCGGTGCCACCGAGGTCACGCTCCAGGGCGGCATCCACCCCGACTTTGACGGCGACTACTACGTCGATGTCACGCGCGCCGTGAAGGCCGCGGTGCCCGGCATGCATGTCCACGGATTCACGGCGCTCGAGGTCACCGAGGGCGCACGCCGGAACGGTGAGTCGCTGCGCGACTACCTTGCGCGCCTCAAGGAGGCAGGGCTCGCGTCGCTTCCGGGAACCGCCGCCGAGATCCTCGACGACCGCGTCCGTGCGGTGATCTGCTCGGACAAAGTCAACACCGAGGAATGGCTCGAGTGCCACCGGCAGGCGCACGCAGTCGGCCTGCACTCGAACATCACGATCATGTACGGCAGTGTCGAGCACCCAGATTCGTGGGCGCGGCACATGGTGGTCACGCGTGACCTGCAGAAGGAGACCGGCGGCTTCACCGAGTTCATTCCCCTGCCCTTCGTCCACATGGCCTCGCCGATCTACCTGCAGAAGAAGTCGCGTCGCGGACCGACCTTCCGCGAGACGGTCCTCATGCACGCCATCGGTCGCATCTTCTACGACGGCCTGATCGACAACGTGCAGGTGAGCTGGGTGAAGATCGGCACGCACGGTGCGGCCCAGCTGCTGCGTTCGGGCTGCAACGACCTCGGCGGCACCCTGATGGACGAGAACATCTCGCGGGCCGCGGGCGCAAACCACGGCCAGGCAATGACCGAAGGACGCTTCGGCGAGATCGTGGCACCGTTGCGCCGCACGCTCGCGCAGCGCAACACCGCCTACGCAATCCTGCAGGGCAGCAACTAGCGCGCGTTGCGGGCGAGCACCGCGGCCCGTGCGCTCTCGATGTCCCTCGCGAGCTGTTCCTTCAGTTCGTCGATGCCACCGAACTGTCTCTCGCTGCGCAGGAACGCCTCGAAGCGGACCGCCGCGCTCTCGCCGTACAGGTCACCGGAGAAATCCAGCAGGTACGCCTCGAGCAGCGAATGGTCCTGGTCCGCGTAGAAGGTCGGCCGGCGCCCGAGGTTGATCGCGCACGTGTGCTCGCTGCCGTCGGGGCGCACGTAGACACCTGCGTACACGCCGTCGGACGGCATGCAGATTCCCGACGGAACCTGCACGTTGGCGGTCGGGAATCCGATCGTGCGGCCGCGCTGGTCACCGCTGACGACCACACCGCGCACCTCGTGCGGCCGCCCGAGCATCCGCGTTGCCCTGTCGATCTCACCACCTGCGAGTGCACGGCGGATCGCCGTCGAACTGACCGGCTCGTTCACACCGTCCGCGCGCGGCACGAGTACCACCGGCTCGCACGTGAAGTCATGGCGGTCACCCATCTCGCGGAGCAACGTCACGTTGCCCTGGCGCATGTGCCCGAAGTGGAAGTCGGACCCCACGATCACGGCCTTCACGCGCAGTGCCGACACGAGAACGCGGGTCACGAAGTCAACCGGTGTCTCACGTGCCTGGTCGGGGTGGAACGGCACCACCACCACGGCATCGACACCGGTCCCGCGCAGCAGCTCGATCTTCTGGTCAGCGTTCGTGAGCAACCGCGGAGCGGCATCGGGGCGCACCACGCTCGCCGGGTGCCTGTCGAACGTGACAACCACGCTCAGCGCACCGAGTTCGGCGGCGCGCTCGCGCACCTGGCGGATGACGGCCCGGTGCCCGAGATGCACCCCGTCGTATGCGCCGATGGTGACCACGGCACGACGGTCCGGCCACGGACTCGTGGAGAGGTCGGTGATCACGCGCACGGGGCGAAACGCTATCTGCCCCCGAACACCACCGTGGGCTTGGCGATGCGGTCGCGCCACAGCTCGAACACCGCCACGAGTTCGCCCTCCTCGTCCACCGCCGACCACGGACCGTCGCCGTCCCACGCATCGCGCACGCGGCCGAAGAGAACATCGTCAACCTCGGCGGGCGACAGCACGTGCACCGGCAGTGCGCGCACCGCCTCGCGCACCGGCAGCAGCACGGGTGCCTCGAGCGTGCACGCCTCGTCGAGCGAGTACGGCCCGCTCGAGTGCCGGCGCAGGGTGCGGATGTGCGCACCACCACCGAGCGCACGGCCGAGATCGGCCCCGAGCGAACGCACGTAGGTGCCGCCCCCGCAACGCACACGCGCGGTGACGACCATCGGGTCGTCCGTGGCATCGACCGTGAACTCGTGCACGGTGATGGGTCGTGCAGCACGTTCGATCTCGATGCCCTCGCGCGCGAGCTGGTGCAGCCGCACGCCGTCGACCTTCAGCGCCGACACCATCGGCGGCACCTGCATGATGTCGCCCACGAAACTCCCCGCGATCACCCTGCGGATCTCCTCGACCGGCGGGACCCTCATGTCGTGCGTCGCCACCACGACGCCCGAGTCATCGAGGGTGTCGGTCTCCGTGCCGAACACGATCTCGCACGAGTACGTCTTGTCCATGTCGCCCATGAACCTGATGAGCCGCGTCGCATTGCCGACACCGACCACCAGCAGACCGGTGGCATCGGGGTCGAGTGTCCCCGCATGGCCGATGCGCTTCTCGCCGAGATGCTTCCTCAACGAATAGACGGCGTCGTGACTCGTGATGCCTGCGGGCTTGTCGAGCAGCACGAGACCGTGCACCGTGGGCGGTTGGCGCCTCGCCATGGTTCAGTCGCGGGTGTCGTCGTCAGGAACGATGGGCGACGTGTCGGGCTGGCGCCGCAACAGTTCCTCGATGCGGGCGGCACTGCGGATGACCTCGTCGGGCTTGAACGAAAGAATGGGCGTCTTGCGGGCGTGCATCTGCCGGTTGATCGTCGACTGCAGGCGCGACCTGTGCTCGAGCAGCGCCTCGATCACGCCGTCGTCGCCCTCTTCGCCGAACATCGAGTCGAAGTACACGATTGCACGGTTCATCTCGGGGTCGACGTCGATCGCGGTGATGGTCACGAGCTCGAGCCGTTCGTCGTCGATGCGCGTGAGTTCGTCTGCGATCACCTCGCGCAGCACCTCGGAGAGACGGGCGGTGCGGGGGTATCCGTGGGAAGAACCACCCTTTGGTTGACGGCGACCCGACCGTGGGCGTTGCTTGGACACGTCACCTAGAATGGCACACCCATGAGCGATTCGGCGACGCCCCCCACCGCACCAGCGACAAACGTCCCTCCTTATCGCTACTCGGCACGCCTCGCCGCCGACATCGAGACGCGCTGGCAGGACACATGGGAGGCCGAGGGAACGTTCCACGCCCCGAACCCGGCGGGACCGCTGAAGGACACCGAGCGTCTCGCCGGGAAACCGAAGGCATTCATTCTCGACATGTTCCCCTACCCGTCGGGCGCCGGCCTTCACGTGGGTCACCCGCTCGGCTACATCGGCACCGACGTGTACGCGCGCTACAAGCGGATGAAGGGGCACAACGTCCTGCATGCCCTCGGGTACGACAGCTTCGGCCTGCCCGCAGAGCAGCACGCCATCACCACCGGCATCCACCCGCGCATCAACACCGAGTCGAACATCGCGAACATGAGACGGCAGCTGCGTCGTCTCGGCCTCGGCCACGACGCACGGCGCAGTGTCAGCACCACCGACGAGGACTTCTACAGGTGGACCCAGTGGATCTTCCTGCAGGTGCACGGTGCGTGGTACGACACCGAGCAGGGCCGTGCACGCCGCATCGAGGAACTGGTTGCGGAGTTCGAGTCCGGCAGCCGCGTGCTGCCCGACGGCCGCGAGTGGTCGTCGCTCGCCGCCAACGAACGCCACGACGTGATCGACTCGTTCCGTCTCGCCTACCTCACCGATGCACCGGTGAACTGGTGCCCCGGCCTCGGCACGATCCTCGCGAACGAGGAGGTGACCGCCGACGGGCGCAGCGACATCGGCAACTACCCGGTGTTCAAGCGCAACATGCGCCAGTGGATGATGCGCATCACGGCCTACGCCGACCGCCTGATCGACGATCTCGACCGGCTCGACTGGCCCGAACCCATCAAGTTGATGCAGCGCAACTGGATCGGCCGCAGCGAGGGCGCACGCGTGGTGTTCCCGTCTGCCGCCGGCCCGATCGAGGTGTTCACCACCCGCCCCGACACGCTGTTCGGAGCCACCTTCATGGTGCTGTCACCCGAGCACCCGCTGGTTCCCGCGCTCACCGACGCAGACCACCGCGCATCGGTCGAGCAGTACCGCGCCGAAGCCGCGGCAAAGGCCGACGACGAGCGCCAGGACGACACAAAGGAAAAGACCGGTGTGTTCACGGGCGCGTACGCCACGAACCCGGTCACGGGCGGGCAGATCCCGGTGTACATCGCCGACTACGTGCTCATGGGCTACGGCACCGGCGCGATCATGGCCGTTCCGAGCGGCGACCAGCGTGACTTCGAGTTTGCGCGCACACACGGACTGCGCGTGGTCGCCACACAGATGCCGCCGGCGCAATGGTTCGACCAGCACGGCATCGCGCCCACGAGCGACTGCTCGACCTGGCCCGAGGCCTTCGTGGGTGACGGCGAGTACATCGACTCGGCGAACGACGGCATCAGCCTGAACGGCCTGACTTCTGTCGCCGATGCAAAATCCCGCATGAACGAGTGGCTCGAGGCGAACGGCCACGGCCGAGCAACGACCACCTACCGACTGCGTGACTGGCTGTTCTCGCGCCAGCGTTACTGGGGCGAACCCTTCCCCATCGTGTACGACGAGCACGGCAACGCACACGCCGTGCCGCAGTCCGAGCTTCCGGTGCTGCTGCCGGAACTCGCAGACTTCAAGCCAACCGCCCTCGACCCGAACGATGCCGACAGCGACCCCGTGCCCCCGCTGGCGCGCGTGCACGAGTGGACCCGCGTGACCCTCGACCTCGGCGACGGGCCCCGCGAGTACCGGCGCGAGGTGAACGTGATGCCGCAGTGGGCCGGGTCGTGCTGGTACGAGATGCGCTATCTCGACCCCACCAACACCGGTGCATTCGTCGACCCCGAGGTCGAGAGGTACTGGATGGGTCCGCAGTCGCCCGGCCACACCGGCGGTGTCGACCTGTACGTCGGCGGCGTGGAACACGCGGTGCTGCACCTTCTCTATGCACGCTTCTGGCACAAGGTGCTCTTCGATCTCGGCCACGTGAGCAGTGAGGAGCCGTTCCACCGACTGTTCAACCAGGGGTACATCCAGGCCTACGCCTACCGCGATGCGCGAGGCCAGACCGTGCCCGCCGCCGAGGTGACCGAGAGCAACGGTGAGTACACGTGGAACGGCGAGACCGTGACGCGCGAGTACGGCAAGATGGGCAAGAGCCTGAAGAACATCGTGACCCCCGACGAGATGTACGACGAGTTCGGCGCCGACACGTTCCGTCTGTACGAGATGTCGATGGGCCCGCTCGATGCGAGCAGGCCGTGGAACACGCGCGACGTGGTCGGCATGCAACGGTTCCTGCAGCGACTGTGGCGCAACATCGTCGACGAGGACTCCGGCGAGACCACCGTCACCGACGACGCCGCCCCTGACGACCTGGTGCGCCACCTGCACCGCACCATCGACGGTGTCGATGCCGACATGGCCGGCCTCAGGTTCAACACGGTGATCGCAAAGCTCATCGAGCTCAACAACGCGCTCACGCAGCACACGAACACCCACGGCGCGGCGCCGCGCTCGGTGGTCGAGCCCATGGTGCAGATGCTGTCGCCGCTGTGCCCACATCTCGCCGAGGAGCTGTGGCGCCGCCTCGGCCACGACTCCACCGTCACCTACGTGCCGTTCCCCGTCGCCGACCCCGCCATGCTCGTGCAGGACACGATCGAGGTGCCGGTCCAGGTGAACGGCAAGGTGCGCGGGCGCATCATGATCGCACCCGGCGCGGACGAAGCCGCCCACCTCGAGGCCGCGATGGCCATCGACAACGTGGTCGCGGCCCTCGACGGCAAGACGCCCGTGAAGACCATCGTCGTGCCGGGCCGCACCGTCAACATCGTCGTCAAGTGATGAACGCGGTCATGGGTGTCTGGTGCACCTTCACCAGCCTGATCTTCGTGTGGCCGCAGGTGTGGCGCATGGTGCGCCACGACACATCACACGGCATCTCGCCCTTCAGCATCGCCCACGGCCTGGTCGGGTCGTCCATGTGGTTCGCCTACGGAATCCTGATGGACCGCACCGCGATCTGGTTCTCGAACGGGTCGTTCATCACCGCACAGATCATCATCATCTCGGTGCTCTACCGCCACGGCAAGCTGCCCGTCGCACTGCTCGTGCGGTTCGCACTCGTGCTGGCCGCCCTCCTTGCCGTCGCCGTTCCCGTTTCACCGTCGGTCGTCGGGTGGGTTGCCACCGTGGTGAGCGTGACCTCGTTGATGCCCCAGGTGCTCCACACCTCCCGCACGGAGAACCTGCACGGCATCTCGGTCATCAGCTGGGCCATGACGATCCTGTCGGCGGCATCGTGGATGGCCTACGGGTGGATGCTCGACGACGTGATCATGTCGGTCATCAACTACTTCACCATCCCCATGATGATCTACGTGATGACCAAGGCCATCCGCTGGCGCATCGCACACGGCGAACCGATCTTCGTTCAGGCGAGATAAGCCGCCACGCGCTCGATGCGGGCAAGATCGGGGGCCCCGGTGTCGAGCAGGATCATCCTGGTCACGCCTGCCTCGACGAGCCCGGCATGCAGGGGATGCCCGGGGTCGGCATGCTCGGGCCTGAACGGCGCCCACACCGACACGTCGAAACCGGCGCGGCCACCCCGCTCGGTGCATGCGACGCGGATCAACTCGTCGCGGTCGGGATGATCGAACCGGACGTTGATGCCGTCGAAGTGCCGGCCGGCAATGGCGGCGAGACCCGGGCTGTTCACGCCCACGATGACCGGCGGCACCACGAGCGGACGCGGGAACCCCGCAAAAGATGCATCGCGGTCATGGGCCCAGATCGAACGCATGAACGCCACGTTGTCGAGCAGTCGTTGGTGACGCTGCGCCATCGTCGGCAGCACCTCCATCCCGAGCGCCCGCTGCTCGGCACCGTACGGGCTCGTGGGTGACGTGCCGGCGCCGATTCCCAGCACGAGGCGACCACCGGAGACCTCCTGGATCGTGCTGACGATGTTGGCAAGAAGACCGGGGTGGCGGTTGTTCACGTTCGTGACGAGAGTGCCGACACCGATGCGCGATGTGACGGCAGCCCATGCCGACAGCGTGGTGAAGCACTCCAACATCGAGTCGCTGCCGAACATCTCGCCGGAGAAGTGGTCGAGGTTCCACACCGTGCCGAACCCCGAGGCTTCGGCGGCGAGCACCGCGTCGCGCAGGTGCTGCCACGGGGCCGAACCCTGGTTGAACTGCACGTCGATGATCACGCCGTCACCCTAGGTGGGGTCACACCACACGGGGCCCATGAACGGCCACAGCCGCACCACCCCTGCGGCGAAGTCGCGTGCCGCGGGAGTGCGTTCCCACTGTCGCAACGACCCCTGGAACCACCGCGTCTTCATCGTGTCGTCGTAGATGCGCCCGTACCACTGCACCGGCACGGTCGATGCCCAGCGCGGTGGTTCGGCGATCAACCCGAGACCGGCGTCGGCGTGGTCGACCGAGGCAACATGGGCGTGCTCCCGCAGTGCATCGAGCTCGTCGTGTCGCGGCGTGTGCGCCACCTGCATCATCGCGGCCCACACCGACTCCGGCGTCACGTCGTCGGCCGTGACAGCCGATGCGTGGGTGCCGCGAAGGATGCGACCTGCCGATGCAGTCGCTGCATCGAGCACGCGGGACACGAAGCAGCCGTCGCGAGATGCGGAATCGAGCAGCGGTGCGTGCACGGGGGCGAAGCCGTGTTCCTCGTCGAGGAAGTCGACGACCGACCCGTGCGGCGCGGTCACCAGGAACTCGAACAGGCGCACGGCCCCGAGAAGACGTATGTTGTCGTCGAGCGGGCCAAGGTCATCCATCGCGTAGCCGTGGACCGGAACGCGCACCCGGTTCATCGTGGCATCCCAGTACAGGCCGAGGAACCGGCCCTCGATCGTTGCCCCGCCGTCCGATGCCTCGTGCACGATCTCTGCGAGGTCTGCCACCGTCGATGCGCGCCACCCCAGGTCGACCACAACATGATGACCCGGTGCGAGCACACCGTTGGCCCGCAGGTGACCCACCACCCTGTGCCGCAGACCTGCCGATGCCGCAACGATGCGGTCGGCGTTGCGCATCATCGTGTCGCGCGCGGTCGACGAGTCCATCTCGCGGTCGGGCGGCACCGCACATTCGATGTCGCACCCGAACCGTGCAGAGAGCCGGCGCGGAGTCAGTCGCTCATGCTCGTCGATGAACCTGACCGCCACCTGCTCGTCGACATGCGTGATGCTCGCTCGCCCGATCACACTGCGCGAGAACGACAGGTACGAGGCTGCAGGAAGACCGGGATGGGTGTCACGACGGAGGTCGTTCCACACCGAATGCGCCATCCACCCGTCGCGTGCGGCGAAGTGCACCCCCGCCACCTCGCGCGAAGCCACCACGGACATCACGTCCTTCACCTGGCCCGCGACCATCATCGCGACCAGCCCCTCGCCGAGTGCAGACGCGGGATCGACTGCAGAGACAAAACCGCGGTCGCGCTGCTCGGCCTCGATGCGCGAGAAGGGCAGCACGGCGGGGCACGTGTTCATCGGGTGACGGTGCGACCGCGACGAAACAGGGTCGATGTGGCACCTGATGCCGTGGCGCGAGGGCTGCTCACGGTCGGGAACCTCGTGGTCACCGACGTGCAGGATCGCCGGTGCGGGCACGTTCAGCATGGTGACGACCAGGGGCCACAGCGTGCCGTTCTGCTTCATGGCGCCGTGCTCGCAGCTCACGAACACGTCACCGTCGGCGACCCAGGTCTCGCCGGCTGCGTGCGCCATGGCCACGATGTGTGCCGACGGCATGTAGTTGTCGCTGACGATCGCCACGCGCAGCCCGCGCGAACGAGCCTCGTGCGCAACCTCGCGGCCGAAGGGAACGATGCGCGCCAGTTCGACCTCACAGTCACGTTCGGCTGCGCGCAGCATCGCAACGTCGGCCGGGTTCAGTGCCATCGCCCGTGCGACCTCGTCGAGGATCTCGTCGTGGGTCACGTCGCGTGTCTCGCCTGCGGCGGCGAGCCGCACACGCAGTGCGTGCTCGGCCGACACCCGCACCCCCGCGAAACCCCGCCAGGAGTCTCCGTGCGCATCGACGAAGCGCTGCTCCATCAGTGCGAACACGTGCGACGGCTGCGCGAGCGAACGGGTGACGAGGGTGTCGAAGAAGTCGAGCGTGACCACCCGTGCGTTGGGGTGTGCATCGAGCAGGTGCGCGGCATCGCCTGTGGCAGTCATCGACCCACCTTTGCCCGCACACGACGCACGACCCCGCGCACCGCACGCCGCGGGTCACGTGCCGCTGACACTGCTCGGCGCACCCTGTCCGAGTGGTCCACATGATCCCGGGCCCCGCGTGCACGCTCTTCTTCGTCGAGCAGTGCCGACGCGCGCCGCGACGCTTCCCCCTTGCTCAGGCCACCCGGACCCGGTTCTGCATCCCATCGTTGCTGCAGCTGTGACTTCGTTGCCCGGTGCAGTTCCTGACCGACGGTGATCGAGTTGCCCGCTGCACTGTCGCTGTCCAGGGTGCGCGTGTGGTAGTTCGCGAGCCGCCGCGGGACGAACACGAACGGCCCGGCAGTGAGCGCGCGCAGATTGAACTCCCAGTCGCCGAGAACCGGCAGCGACGCATCGAACCAACCGATGCTCCCGAGCAACGACCGGCGGAACAACGCCGCGATCGGCGGGAACATGTTGTTGCCGATCATTCCCCCGACGGTCAACCTCTCGGACGTCAGGTGGAACAGTTCGTTGCGCACCGGCCACACACGGCCGTCGATGAAGGTCTCGTGCACCCGGATCACGCCGGTCACCACCGCGCTCGCACCGGGGTTCGAGCGCAGGGTCGGCACGGTCACGGCGAGAAACTCCGGCTTCCATGTGTCGTCATCGTCGTGGATCGCGAAGAACTCCGACTCGGTGGCAGCCAGGCCCCGGTTCGATGCCTCTTCCATGCCGACCCGTTCGCCCAGGTGCAGAACGCTGATGTCGGCGCCGGGGTGCCCCAGGCGGGCAAGCCCGACCACATTGTCGACGGGGCCGGGAGTGCCTCCGTTGTTCACCACGACGAGCCGCCAGTCGGGGAAAGTCTGCGAGCACACGCTCTCGAGGGCCCGGGCAAGCATCACCGGGCGTTCGTAGGTGCGCATCACAATGGCCACCGACGTCATCTCACAAGCGTAGTTCGCACCCCTGCGTGCACGCTCTCAAGCCCTGCACGGTCATGCGCCGGAGGATCCGCAGGCGACAGTTGTCAACACGTGTCGACAGCCGCCAAGAGGCAAATGGTGGAGCTGAGGGGAATTGAACCCCTGACCTCTTGCATGCCATGCAAGCGCTCTGCCAACTGAGCTACAGCCCCGAATCGGGACCCTCACCTTACCAAGCAAGGTCTCGGTCTCACCAAGAGACCGGTGCGATGTCCTTGTACAGGCGCTCGATCTCGTAGAACCGGCGAGCCTCGTCCACGAACACGTGCA
Source organism: uncultured Bifidobacterium sp. (assembly GCA_964513585.1). Taxonomy (GTDB): domain Bacteria; phylum Actinomycetota; class Acidimicrobiia; order Acidimicrobiales; family Ilumatobacteraceae; genus UBA2093. Next base: position 14,749 of record CAZENK010000021.1, read on the forward strand.
CGACCACGTCGCCGTAGTCGATGAGGACCCACTGCTTCTCCCGGGTGCCCTCGCTGCGAAGAGGCCCCCGGCCGAGGGTCTCGCGCACCTCGCCGAGCACGGCGTCGGTCACCGCCCCCACCAGGCGCACGTTCGAGGCGCTGGCCACCACGAAGTACTCGGTGATGCCCACCACGTCACCCACCGGCAGCACGATGATGTCGGTGCCCTTCTTGTCGTCGATGATGCGCGCGATGGCGCTAGCGAGCTCGAGCGAGTCGGATTTCTCCGGGGCGGGATTCGTCACTTCTTCACCGTAGTCGTGGTGGCGGCCTGCGGACCCGATCCGAGGAAGCCCACGAACTCGTTGCCGAGCACGATGCGCAGGTTCACACCGTCGATGATCTCGCGTGACTCCTCGTACCTCATCTCGCCGAGAAGGTTCACATAGGTCTCGGCCTCGGCATGACCCATCGGGTCGTTGTAGTAGGCCACCGTCTCCTCCGCCGGAGCCTCGGGCACATGACGGATGAGAACAACGTTCGCCCCCATGAACGCGAGCCTGGTCGCCGCCTCCTTGGCGTACGTGGTGTTGTCGAACGGGATGTCGATCATGACAGCGATGTTGTTGCTCGTGAGCCGCAGGGCCGACGGCACCACGCTCGCGGTGACCGTCAGCACCTCCCCGCCGTCCAGTTCGTACATGTCGGCGTTCGCGGGGTTGCGCTGGGCATCGGTGAGGAGCGTCGCCGAGAACTGCCACACGTCGATCTCGCCGGCGAACAGGGTGCCGAAGAACTGTTCGGTGGTCTCGGGTGCGGTCAACGTCATCGGCTCGACCGAGGTGTCGGGCGGAACAAGCTCGCCCGTGCCCGACCGTGCGACACCGGCCCGGGCAACCGCGGTCCACAGCGACTTCACCTGCGGCAGCCGCGTCGATTCGGGCACGCCGGCCTGCGATGCAGCGAGCGCTGCTGCTGTCTGTCGCGCATCGACAGTGGTCGAGCCGGCACCGAGAACCGTGGCCACCGTGCCGTCAGCCGCGGTGTCGAGCACGGGCTGGGGCAGGGTGACAGGCTGCGAGCCCATCGGTGCGAGCCATGTCGCGAGTTCCTCGGCCGTGAGTTCGTCGGCGAACTCGAGCGACACGTTCAACAGGTTCTCGACATCGGTCTTGAGTGCAGCAAGGCCGCCGGTGGCGAACGAGTCGGCGATGCGGCGCGGTGCCTCACCCTCACGAACATCGGCACGCGCACCGACGGGGACCGACACGATCGTGCCGCCACTCAGAGTCGGGTCGATCGCGAGCAACGCGAGCGAAGCCAGTTCGTTGCGCGAGTTGGTGACAGCCACCATCTGCACGGGCGTGAGCGGGATCGACAGGGTCGCATTGTTGTCGACACTGTCGCCGCCCGAGTCGTTCAGCAGATCGGATGCGCCGATCACCAGACCGCTCGGCAGTGCCACCATCGTGAGCACCGAGGTGCACACGGCAGCGATCATCCGCCGCCTGCGGCGCGCAGGGATTGCACTCATCGTGGCCCCCCGTACAGGCGGTGCTGCTCGATCACACGGATGACAGCAGGCGCGGTGAGACCGTCAATCGATTCACCCGCGGCGACGCGTGCACGGATGTCACTGCTCGAGACATGCACAGGGTCCATCGGGACATGGATCGATGCACCATCACCAGTCCGGCCGGGAGAGTCGTTGCGATTCACGACGACGAGCGTAGAGAGCGAGCGCACGACCTCGGGGCGATGCCAGGTGTCGATACGGTCCGCGGTGTCGGCGCCCACCACGAGGAACACCTGCGTCCCGGGCTCCTCACGACTGATCTGCTCGAGGGTGTCGGCGGTGTAGGTCGGGCCGCCACGGCGGATCTCGCGGTCGTCGACCCCGAGGCCGGCCTCGCCATCGACGAGCGAGCGGACCATCTCCAGGCGCACCCCGGCCGGCGTCACCTCCCGGTCACCCGATTTCTGCCACGGGTCGTTGGCCACCAGGAAATTGACGGCATCCAGGTCGAGGTGTGCCAGCACCGCCCGTGCGGCGGCCAGATGCCCCGCATGTGGGGGGTCAAAGGTTCCTCCGAGGAGTCCGATTCTGCGTCGGGCGGGGTTCGGCACGTGGCGAGTGTAGGAGCCAACCGGGTGCTTCTACCCGCAGAACGGCCGAAGAACAAATTACCCCTAGCCAAGACAACACCCGTCTGTTATTCTCATCAATCCCCACTTGGAGAACCCCCTCCTTGAGAAACCCCCCATGTGTCCGCCGCCACGGTTCGCACGGGAACAAATCACTACGAAAAAACGGTTGAACACTGCATCATGAACGACTCAATTGGTCTCTACCTGAATGACATCGGCAAGGTTGCTCTCCTCACGGCTGAGGACGAGCGCGAGCTCTCGAAGGCCATCGAGGCCGGCCGCGAGGCCGCCAAGCGCCTCGAAGCCGGTGAGCGTGGCGTCGCCCTCCGTCGTGACCTGCGCAATGCCGCGGCCGCCAAGGACCGCTTCATCCGCGCCAACCTGCGTCTGGTGGTCTCGATCGCCCGCCGCTACCCCCTGCCCCAGGGCATGGACCTGCTCGACCTGATCCAGGAGGGCAACCTGGGCCTCGAGCACGCCGTCGACAAGTTCGACTGGCGCCGTGGCTTCAAGTTCTCCACCTACGCGACCTTCTGGATCCGCCAGGCCATCGGCCGTGCCCTTGACCAGAAGGCAAGCCTCATCCGCATCCCCGGCGACCGTTCGGCCAGCCTGCGCGCTGCCCTTCGTCAGGCCTCGGGCGACGGCGAGACCCTCGATGCCGGCAACGCCGAGCTTCACCGTCTCACCACCCCGGTGTCTCTCGACAAGACCGTGGGCGACGACGGCGATGCGACCCTCGGCGACCTGATGGACAACGGCCAGGGAACCCCCGAAGACGCTGTCATGGCACTTGTCGACTCCGAACTGCTCGACGAGCTGCTCGGCACGCTCGATGACCGCGCCCGCTACGCAGTCGAGGCACGCTTCGGTCTGCTCGACGGTGAGCGCAAGAGCTTCCGCGAGGTCGGCGAGGACCTGGGCGTCACCGCTGAGGCCGCCCGCCGTCTGGTGAGCCGTGCGGTCGAGGGTCTGCGTGACGACGCAGAGCGCATCCTCGCCGTCTGACAACCTTTCACCCCCCACGTTTCATGGCTCGCCTGTTTCCCGGCAACGGGAAATAGGCGTTGCTATTTCACCCCGAAACACGCAAGGCTGTACTCCCTATGACAGATCGATGGACACCCGACTCGTGGAAGGACTACCCGGCTCAGCAGCAGCCCGAGTGGCCTGATGCTGCGGCGCTCGACATCGTGTTGAAGCGCATCGCCGAGTTTCCCTCTCTCGTGTTCCCCGGCGAGTCACGCGCACTGCAGTCCGCACTCGGTCAGGTCGCCGAGGGTCGCGCCTTCCTGCTGCAGGCAGGCGACTGTGCGGAGAGCTTCGACGAGTTCAACGCAGTGAACATCCGCGAGAAGCTCCGGGTCATCCTGCAGATGGCTGTCGTGCTCACCTACTCGATGGGCGTGCCTGTCGTGAAGGTCGGCCGCATGGCCGGTCAGTTCGCAAAGCCGCGGTCATCGGGCACCGAGAAGATCGGCGATGTCGAACTGCCGTCGTTCCGCGGACACATCGTCAACGACCCCACCTTCACCGCCGGTGCCCGCGTGCCCGACCCCGAGCGCATCATCCGCGCGTACGAACAGTCGGCATCCACCCTGAACCTGTTGCGCGCGTTCACCAAGGGAGGCTTCGCCGACCTGAACCGAGTGAGCGCCTGGACACAGGAGTACGCAAAGTCGACACCCGAGGGTCAGCGGTACGTGGCCCTGTCGAACGAGATCGAGCGCGCCCTCTCCTTCATGCGTGCGTGCGGTGTCGACACCGAGAACTACGAGGCACTGCACGAGGTCGACGTGTTCACGAGCCACGAGGCGCTCATCCTCGGGTACGAAGAGGCACTCACCCGCCAGGACTCCTTGACGGGCCAGTGGTACGACACATCGGCCCACATGCTCTGGATCGGCGAGCGCACGCGCCAGCTCGACGGCGCACACGTCGAGTTCCTGCGCGGCGTCGCCAACCCCATCGGCTGCAAGGTCGGTGCCACCACCACCCCGGAGTGGGTCATCGAACTGTGCGAGAAGGTCAACCCGGCACGCGTGCCCGGTCGCCTCACCTTGATCTCGCGCATGGGCGCCGACAAGATCGAGGACGGCCTGCGCCCGCTGTTGCGTGCGGTGAAGGAATCAGGACACCCGGTGGTGTGGGCATGCGACCCCATGCACGGCAACACCATCACCGCGCCGAACGGCCGAAAGACCCGCCAGTTCGAGGACATCGTCGGCGAGATCGCCGGGTTCGTGCGTGCACACAAGGCCGAGGGAACCTGGCCCGGCGGCATCCACGTGGAGCTCACGGGTGACAACGTCACCGAGTGCACCGGCGGCACGGACGACCTCACCGCAGACGACCTCGACTACCGCTACCAGACGGTGTGCGACCCTCGCCTGAACGGCCGCCAGGGAGTCGACCTCGCCTTCCGCGTGGCCGAACTCATCCGCACCCACGACTGACCATGCCCGGTCTCGATGCCGCGTGGGCGCGTGCCTCGTCGTGGCCAGTCGAAGCATCGATTGCAGTTGTGCACCCCGGCGGTGTCGACACGTTCGGCGACACACATCGCGTGCAACGGATCGCATCGGTGAGCAAGCCGATGGCCGCGTACGCGGTGCTTGTTGCGCTCGAGGAAGGCAGCGTCAGCCTGGATGACCCCGTCGGCCAGACCGGCTGCACGCTGCGCCACCTGCTCGCACACGCCGGCGGCTACCCGTTCGAAGGAGCGGACCCCATCGGTCGCCCCGGGGCCAAGCGCATCTACTCGAACAGCGGGTTCGACATGATCGCCACGCACGTGGAGAACAGCACGGGAATCGCATTCGCCGAGTACCTCGATGATGCCGTGTTCGCGCCGCTCGGCATGCATGCGAGCCGGCTCGACGGTTCGTGCGCGAAGGACGTGTACTCGAGCGTGCACGATGCAACACTGTTCGTGCACGAACTGCGCTCCCCCACGTTGATCACGCGTGCGACACTCACCGAGGCGGTTCTTCCCGTGTTCCCCGAGCTGTCGGGGGTGGTGCCGGGCATCGGCCCCGCCGACCCGTGCCCATGGGGTCTCGGTTTCGAGTTGCGCGGCCACAAGCACCCGCACTGGACCGGCACCCGCAACTCGTCTGCCACGTTCGGCCATTTCGGCGGCATCGGCACGTTCATGTGGGTGGACCCTGTTGCGGACTGCGCATGCGTGATGTTCGCCGAGCTCGAGTTCGACGCGTGGGGAATGCAGTACTGGCCCGAGTTCAGTGATGCCGTACTCGCCGCATTCAGTCGCTGACGCACTCACGCCACCCCATTAGGTTGGTCGGTCATGACCCGACAGAGCAGCCTCTCTAAGTTCACCCTGGGCATCGGCCCGCTGTTGCTGTGCGGGTTCAGTGTTCCCGTGGCGAACAGCATGGTGTTCCCGGCGCTCTCGGACCTGCAGGACAAGTACGGGTTCGACAACTCGGGTCTCGGCCTCATTGCGGCATCGGGTTTCCTCACCTCGCTCGTGGTGCAGCTGTTCCTCGCACCGTACGCAGACAGGGGCAAGCCGAAGCGGTTCGTGATCGCGGCGCTCGTGCTCGCAGCAATCGGATCCGCCCTGTTCGCGTTCGGCAACTCTCTGTGGATGTTCGTGATCGCACGCGCCATCACCGGCGCCTCGCTCGGCACGAGCGGCCCGGCGATCAAGGCGATCGCGGCGAATGTGGACAAGTCGCGCGCGGCCGAGCGCCTCGGCCGCCTGCGCGGACTCGAACTCGCCGGGTTCACGGGCGGCCCGATGATCGGTGCGCTGCTGATCGAGCCCTTCGGGTTGCGCGGCGCGTTCCTGATCTTCAGCGGGGTCGCTGTCGTGGCGCTTCTCATCATCCTGCCCCGCACGCTGCCGTCGCTGCCCTCGACCAACGAGTCGCAACGACTGAGCCTGGAGCTGTTGAGACTGCGGCCCGTGCGCGCTGCGGCACTGGCATCACTGACGCTGTTCATTCCTGTCGGCATCTACGACGCACTGTGGGACCGCTACATCACCGACCGCGGCGGTACCAACCTGATGGTGGGCCTCACGTTCCTGCTCTACACGATTCCGTTCATCATGCTCGGCGCCGCCGGCGGGCGCGTGGCCGACAGGCACGGCGCATCGCGCATGACGGTGATCGGCATCTTTCTCACTGCGCCACTGGTGCTGGTCTACGGTCTGCTGGAGAGCGCGTGGCTCCTTGTGGCGTTCGCAGTCGTCGAGGGCGTGGTCGGTGCCCTGTCGATTCCCGCCGCACAGTCACTGATGGCCCAGGCTGCACCGAAGGGTCGCGCTGCGGCCGCGCTGGGCCTGAGCGGAAGCGGCGACCTGATCGCAGCGACCCTCATGTCCCTGATTGCACCCGTTCTCTACGGGTCCTCCGACGACAACGGTGGGCTCATCACATTCGGCTTCGCGGCCGTGTTGATGGTCATGTGCGGAACGGTGGTGGCCCTCATGTTGAGGACCACCACCGTGACGCGTGAATCGGTTGTGGATCAGCAGTAGATCAGCTGATGCCGTTCAACTGAGATCAATCAGCTCAGGCGCTCGACGATCATGGCCATTCCCTGGCCGCCGCCGACGCACATGGACTCCATGCCGTACTGCTTGTCTTCCCACTGCAGACCGTTGATCAGCGTGGTCATGATGCGCGCACCGGTCATACCGAAGGGGTGACCGAGTGCGATTCCGCCGCCGTGGATGTTCAGCTTCTCCATCGGGATGCCGAGGTGCTTGGCCGAGGGCAGAACCTGTGCGGCGAATGCCTCGTTGATCTCGACCAGATCGATCTGGTCGATGGTCATGCCGGCACGCTTCAGGGCCTGGCGGCATGCCTCGATCGGGCCGAGGCCCATGATCTCGGGGTTCAGACCCGAGACACCCGACGACACGATGCGTGCGAGCGGGGTGAGACCGAGCTGCTTGGCCTTGGTGTCGCTCATGACCATCACTGCGGCAGCGCCGTCGTTCAGCGGGCATGCGTTTCCGGCGGTGACCTTGCCGTCGGGGCGGAAGACCGGCTTCAACTGTGAGGTGGCCTCGTAGGTGGTGCCGGCGCGCGGGCCGTCGTCCTTGCTCACGACGGTGCCGTCGGGAAGCACGAGCGGGGTGATCTCACGCTCGAAGAAACCGTTCTCCTGGTGGGCAACCGCGAGGTTGTGCGAACGCACACCGAAGTGGTCCATCTCCTCGCGCGACACGTTCTCGAGCTCGACCACGTTCTCGGCGGTCTGGCCCATCGCGATGTATGCGTCGGGCAGGCCCACGGGCGGGGTCCATGCTCCCTGGCCACCCTCGGCACGTGCCTTGGTGCGTGCACCGGGCTCCTTGAAGATCGGGTTCGGGGCCACGTCGCTCGCACCCGAGGCGTAGCGGCTCACCGTCTCGACACCGGCGGCGATGAAACAATCGCCCTCTCCTGCACGGATGGCATGCGCCGCCATGCGGATGGTCTGCAGCGACGACGAGCAGTAACGGTTCACCGTCACGCCGGGTGCATTGTCGAGACCGGCCAGGATGGCAACCATGCGGCCGATGTTGAATCCGCCCTCGCCCGCAGGCTGGCCGATTCCCATGATGAGGTCCTCTACATCGTCGGGCTTGACCTGCGGCACCTTGGCCATCAGGGCCTTCACGATCTGGGCCGACATGTCGTCGGGGCGAAGATCGACGAGCGACCCCTTGTTCGCGCGGCCGATGGGGCTGCGGGCTGTGGCGACAATGACTGCTTCGGGCATCTGACTCTCCCTGTTTGGTGGTCCGCGGGTCGAACCGACCCTCCGAGAGTAGTCAAAGAAGCCCAAAACCCAGCCCTCGTAGGGGCATCGGAGCCGGGGCGACCTAATCTGCCTGTATGAACCTTCCCGCCGTTGCCCTCTCTGACATCGACCTCTCCGATCCCGAGTTCTGGACCAAGCCCAGGGAATGGCGCTACGGCGCCTTCAAGACCCTTCGCGACGAGTCGCCGTTCCAGTTCTTCAAGGAGCGCCTCGTGGAGAACTCCCCGATTCCCCCGGGGCCCGGCTACCGCGCCCTGACCCGGCACGACGACATCTGGTTCGTGAGCCGCAACCCGCAGTTGTTCTGCAGCGGCAACGGATCGAACATCGGCGATCTTCCCGTCGAGATCAACGAGTTCTTCGGCTCGATGATCAACATGGACGACCCCAAGCACTTCCGTCTGCGCTCGATCGTGTCGAAGGGTTTCACCCCGAAGGAGATCACCGCGCTCGAGGAGTCGGTGCGCATCCGCTCGCGTGCAGTCATCGACCGCATGTTCGAGCGCTTCCCCGAGCGCGAGTGCGACTTCGTGCGCGAGGTCGCCGCACTCATGCCGCTGCAGATCATCTGCGACATGATGGGCATCCCCGAGAGCGACGAAGAGATGATCTTCAACTGGACGAACACCATCCTCGGTGTCGGCGACCCCGAGTACGTGGGAACGTTCGAGGACCTCGTGCGGGTCGGTGGCGAGATCTTCTCGTACGCACTCGCACTCGGTGAGGACCGCCTGAAGAACCCGCGCAACGACATCGCCTCGGTCATGATGAATGCCGAGGTCGACGGCCAGCGCTTGAGCGCCCAGGAGTTCGGATCGTTCTTCATCCTTCTCGTGGTGGCCGGCAACGAGACCACACGCACCGCGATTGCGCACGGCATGCGCGAACTGACGCTGAACCGGGACCAGCGGGAGCTGTGGTTCAACGACTTCGAGACACACACGAAGACCGCGGTCGAGGAGATCGTGCGCTACGCGACGCCGGTCATCCACTTCCGCCGCACCGCAACCGCCGACACGGAGATCAACGGACAGAAGATCGCAGCGGGCGAGAAGGTCGTGATGTTCTACCAGTCAGGCAACCGCGACGAGCGGGTGTTCGAGAACCCTGACAAGTTCGACATCCGTCGCCCGCTTGCCCCGGCGCAGGTGGGATTCGGGGCAGGTGGCCCGCACTTCTGTCTGGGCGCGAACCTGGCACGACGCGAGGTCGCAGTGATGTTCGACGAGATCCGCAGGCGTGTTCCCACCCTCGAGATCACCACCGAACCTGACTACCTGCAGAGCGCGTTCATCAACGGCATCAAGCGAATGAGGTGTGCCTGGTAGTCAGGTGACCCACCGTCACGCGCGAGATCTCGATGATGTGCGGATACAACGGATGACGACGGTTCAGGTGGTACCAACGCCGTGCACCCTCGGCGAGAACCTCCACAATCCCGGAACTGGCGAGGTAGTAGAGAACAACCCGTACTTCGCTGCGCGATCTTCCGCTGGTGCGGGCAATGGTGCTTGCTGATTCATAGAGCGGATTTCGGCAGAGCGCGAGGAGAACGTCTGCTTCCACGCCCCTGACGAAATGTGAGAACGGGTTCTTCGGCGCCGGCGACATGGGTTGAGGATGTGTGCGCTGCGTCGTGGTGTGTGGCGGTATCCCGACCACCCGGGCCCCGACACCCCTTTTCCATTCGTTCGGGATGCCGTCACCCGCCTCCACCGACCGACGGCATGCCGTCACTCAGGCGCAGCAGTTGGCGGCAAACCGTCACTTGATGCATCGACCTGGCGGGATGCCGTCACGCACGTTGGGTGGCCGACGGCATGCCGTCATTCGGGACATTGGCGAAAAGGGTGCCCCGGTGTCCGTGTCACTCCGTGAAGACCCACAACGAAGTCTCGGGTCCGGTCCGGGCCGTGCCGGCGAAGAACTATTCGGTGCCGAGCCGCACATCCGCCACAACGGCAGCATGGTCGCTCGGGTGCACTCCCCCGACCGCATCCACCCCCGCCAGCCAGATGCGCGACGGATTCCCGATCGGTCGGGGCCTCGGCCACGACACGAACAGATAATCGAGCCGTCGGTTCGGCCACGTGGAGTCAGCGATGTACGGGTTGTCCCGCCGCCAGGTGTAGCCGTCACCATCCCCTGCGATCTCCCACAGGTCGGTGAACACCAGACCCTCAATGGCAGGCTCACGACGACCAGTCAGCATGCGGATCTCGTCGGAGTCGGGCACGGCATTGAAGTCACCACCCACCAACACCGGCATCTCGTTCTCGGGATCGACGCGCAACTGGTCCACGATCCCCGACAGCGCCTCGCACTGTGCGATGCGCGTGGCCGACATGTCGAATCGATAGTCAAGGTGCGTGCACACGGTCCACACGCGCCCGTAGGGCGTGTCGAGCAGGGCCACCACGGCACGCCTGTAGCTCGGCGCGCCGGTCACATCGGGGAGGCGATGAACCTCCCACGACTCGATCGGCCACCGCGACAGGATCGCATTGCCCAGACTGACGCCGTCGTCGTACCACGGACCCTCGGTTCGTGCCACGTACATGTCGAGCTCATCGGCCAGCCACTGGGCCTGGTCCAGGCCGCCCTCCTGCGCCCAGACCTCCTGCAGGAAGACAATGTCGGCGTTCTGTTCCTGCAGCACCGACAGGATCGCCGACTGCCGGTCACGCCACGGGCCGAACTGCCACCACAGGTTCCATGTCAGGATGCGCGCCTCCATGAGGCACACGGTACTCCCGAAACAACGACGAACGGGGCAGGCACCCGGTCACTGAGTGGCCAGGCTCGCCCTGAACTCTCCGTCGACGATCATTGCCACGACATCGGGCGACGGCTCACTCAGCCGCTCGATCGTCACGCCGTGGATCTGCCCCGTGAAGCGGTACACGTGCGGGTAGTCACCCACGGGTGCACCGGTGTCCATCCCCACGTCGAAGGTCTCCCCGCTCATGGAGAACACCACCGGCACCGAGCGCTCGACGTGGACATGGCCCACCACCGCATCATCGACCATGAGAACCGAATGGCCGCCGCCGCCGAACCCGCCGTCGTAGGCATGCTTCACCGACACCACATGACGACCCGGCGTCAGCACGATCGACGACTCGGCAACGAAATGGTCGTGGCCCATCCAGTTGTAGTGGTACCGGGGCCGCCCGTCGGGGCCGACATACAACGACCAGCCCGCCATGTTCCCGCCCTGGCACACGATGACGCCCTCACACCCGGCCTCGGGAACCGTCACCTCAGCAACGATGGCGAACGAGCAGTTCTTCACGCTGACCACCGACATCTCCGGCATGCGGATGTGGTCGGTCGTGTACGTCATCTTCTTCGCACCGTTCAGGTTGGTGGGCGGCACCACGGACAACCCGAGTGTCGAGCCCGGCTCCCGCAGTGGGTACACGTTGTTGCGCCTGGCCTCGATGTCGAACACACGACGGAGCTCCTCGAGTTTCTCCGGGTGTTCTGACGACAGGTCATGACCCTGGGAGAAATCCTGCGAGATGTCGTACAGCTCCCACTTCTCCTGCGGGCCGTCGAAGGGAACCATGGCGAACCGGTTCCAGGGGACCCGGCCGTGGAAGCACGAGGCCATCCACCCCTCGTGGTAGACCGCGCGGTTGCCGAACATCTCGAAGTACTGGGTGGTGCGGGCGCTCGGCCCATCGGGTCCGTCGAATGCGTACGTCATCGACACACCGTCGACCGGCAGCTGCTCGAGACCGTTCACCATTCCCGGGACCGGGACACCGGCGGCATCGAGCAACGTCGGCATCACATCCACCACGTGGTGGAACTGCGAGCGCAGCCCACCGGCGTCGCGGATGCGCGCCGGCCATGACACCGCCATCGCGTTTCGGGTGCCGCCGAAGTGCGAGGCCACCTGCTTCATCCACTGGAACGGGGAGTCGAGCGCCCAGGCCCACGCAAGGTTGTAGTGGTTCTCACAGCGCGCGGTGCCGAAGTCGTCCATGTGCTCGAGCAGCCACTCCGGGTCCTCCGGGATGCCGTTCTGGAACGAGGGTGCACTCCACGCACCGTGGACGGTTCCCTCGGCCGACGCACCGTTGTCGCCCGTGATGTACATGAAGAGCGTGTTGTCGAACTCCCCCATCTCGTCGAGTGCATCGATGACGCGGCCGATCTGGGCGTCAGTGTGCGCCATGAACCCGGCGAACACCTCCATCAACCTGGACGCGACAGGCTTGTACCTGTCGGGATAGTCCTCCCACGAGGGCACTTCGTCGGGTCGCGGGGTCAATCGGGTGCCGGCAGGGATCACCCCGAGCGCGAGCTGGCGCTCGTAGATCTCGCGACGGAGCTCGTCCCACCCGTGGTCGAACTTTCCGGCGAACCTGTCGATCCATTCCTTCGCCACATGATGCGGGCAGTGCATCGCGCCGGTGGCGATGTAGCCGAAGAACGGACGACCCGGCTGCGATGCCTTCTGCACGCGCATCCACGAGATCGCCTTCTCCACGATGTCCTCGGTCATGTGGTAGTCGTCGCGGCCCTCGTACGGCATCACCGGTGTGGTCTGGTCGAACATCGGCGGCTCCCACTGCGAGGCCTCGGCGTTCAGGATGCCGTAGAAGCGCTCGAACCCGAGCCCCGTCGGCCACCTGTCGAACGGGCCGGCGAGCGTCTGCTCCCACATCGGGGCGAGATGCCACTTGCCGAACGCGCCGGTCGAGTAACCGGACTGCTTCAGGATCTCGGCGACCGTCGCGGCCTCCTTCGGGATGATGCTGTCGTAGCCGGGGAACACGTTTGCGCCCTCGGGGATGCCGCCCATGTGCACGGTGTGGTGGTTGCGCCCGGTGAGCATCGCAGCACGCGTGGGCGAGCACAGCGCCGTGGTGTGGAACTGGTTGAAGCGCAACCCGCGTGCCGCGATGCGGTCGAGGGCCGGCGTGGGCACCGGTCCGCCGAACGTTCCGCAGGTGCCGAAGCCGACGTCGTCGAGCAGCACGAGAACGATGTTCGGCGCACCGTCTGGCGCACGCATGACCGACATGGGTGCCGGGGTCGAGTCGGGAACCGTGTAGCCCTGCACGCCCCCGAACGTTGGGGTCGGGCGAGGGATCGACGCAGAGGTCATGTGGCGAACCCGGGATGGTCGAACGCGGCACACACAGCCATGACGGCATCTGCGTCGCCCGACACCTTCACTGCCCCGTTCGCCACTTCGTCGCGCCACTTCTTGCGCCCGGACAGCACACCGAGCAACGTGTCACGCGAGAGACGGACCACGCTCTGGGCACCCCAGCCGTCCGTTGGCACCGCGACGGCATTGCGCACGTGCAGACCGGCCGTCTCGTCACCGACCTCGAACGCCACGTGGTGGTTCACGCCCTCGACGAGCGAGGGCTCGAGCAGCACGCGCAGGGTGTGGATCAACCCGATTGCCGGCGCATCGACCAGAAACTTCGGGTTGAAGTTGTGCTGCATGAACCTGTCCATCGGGAAGGACCCGTCCAGGTGCCGGGCGCGCGTGATCGCCCAGTTGCGGATGTTCGCCGCCGGGGTGCGCTGTGCAATCACGCGCAGGCACGACGCCAACAGAGCACGGTCATCAGGTGTCGCCCCGGCCGAGCGTGCCAGCCAGGTCGCCATCTCGGTCGCCCACCGCACGTCGTCGTCGGCCAGTGCGGTCTTCACCTGCGACCGCACGTTGTCGCGGCCGCCGAAGCCCGCGATGAGCTTGCCGTAACGCGCCGTGGGTTCGTCGGGGAAGAGTTTTTCCTCGTTGCCGTCGAACCACCCGCGCAGTCCCGCGAAGATCTGCCGCACGTGGTGCTCGGCCACGCCGTAGCGCTCGCTGGTGAGGTAGTCCACGTCGTAGAGCGCGGGCAGGGTCACCCGTGTCGCGATCTCGTCGGCCGTCCACCCCTTGTTGATGCCCCGCACCGTCTGGTCCCAGAGGAACTGGATCGAGTCGCGGTAGCGCGTGGCCTTCTCGCGGATGTTCTCCTTGCCCACCAGCGCGGGCCCGTGGGTTGCCACCAGGTACTCGGGTGCCCACTTGATGATGTTGTCGATGCCGGGGATCAGGATGCGCGGGTCGCGGTACTCCTCGCCACGGATCGCGTACACGTTGAACAGCACCGGCCACACCGTGTTGTGCACGCAGGTACCGATGGTGGGGAACATGAAGTTCACCGAGTCATCGGCATCACTCGGCGAGTACCGGTACTGCACCGGCATGCCCGCGATCGTGATCGAGCCCTGCTCCCCCAGTGTCTCGGTCGCCGGCACGTACCCGGGCGTGTACGGCGCATGTGCCGGGTTCTTGTAGAAGAAGCCCAACCCGACATTGACCGTGGCATCGGGGCCGTCGGTGGGCATCACGATGGCGAACTGCTCGACGAGCCCGCGTGCGTATGCAGGGGCCACCTCGGCCAGTGTGCGCGCCTTGTTGAACGGGATGCGCTCGTGGCCGTAGATGGGCAGGGGGTTCACATGGTTGCCCTCCTCGAAGACGGCCTTGGTGCCCTCCACGTAGTGGAAGTGGGTGTAGACGACGGCGGCAACCGGCGCATCCGTCACCTCACGCAGCAGCCGCAGGGCCTCGCGCATCTCCTCGATCGACTCTCCCGTGTCGAATGCGATGATGCCCTCGGGGGCCTCGATGAAGGTCTGGTTCGAAAGGCCGTTGCCGACCAGGCACCACACGCCCTGTCGCACCTCGTGGAACCCGGCCTTGACCACCTCGCTCTGTGCGGCGTGGCCCGCGTGCACACGCTGACCCCCGCTCGTGGTCACCACGTTCCGGTCGTGCGCATCGAAACTGCGAGTCATGTTGGCCCCTCACCGGCAGGGCGCTGGTGTGCACCCGTTCCGTCTGGGCAGAAGCATAAGTGACACCCGTCGGGCGCACCGACCCAGAGGTGGGAGCAGGAATCAGGGTCTGTAGTTGTCGCGCGCCAGCACCGCGGCCCGCGCGACGAGCACCGCAAGCCCGGCAATCACCAGCTCTCCCGGCAACAGCAACCACTTCACCGTTGCCGACCGTGTCGTCATGATGTTGTCGGCGCTCCCGTTCAGCACCACGAGCAGCACGAAGAACAACCCTGCCGCATGGAACCAGATTGCGCGGAACGCGGCCTCGATCGCACCGTGCCGACCGGCCCTGACCGCGAGCGCGAACCCGACCGCGCACACCGCGAACAGGAGGGCCGTGGCGGGCAGCTCTCGCCAGACGGTCTCCCATCCGCGGATGCGGTCGGCATCGTCGAGCGTGGGACTTGTGTCGACCCACACCGCCCAGAACGTCAGGAACAGCACACCGACGGGGATGCCGGCAAGTGCGATGACAGAGGCGCGTGCGAGCCGGTCGGCACGTGTGCTCGACGTGTACGAAGTCATGACCATGGGCGAACCGTAACGAAGGTGCGCCAGAAATGACATGAACCGATGTCCCTTTCGGAACACCGGTCCATGTGGTTCAGTGAGCGACGCATGCGTCGCGGGTGATCAGCTGCAGCCGCTGGTGCTGCCGCACGACGGGCATGCGTGGCACGAGCCCGCACGCTGCATCTGCACACCGCAGAGCATGCACATCGGCGCGTCGCTGTGGGCGGGGCGCTGCATGCCACCGGGTGCGGAGTGGTCCGACACCGGTGCGGTGGGCGCGATGCCCAGCTCGATCTGGGTCACCAGCTCGGACACCGACTGCACCGACTTGGGGTCGGTCGCGATCTCGGTGCCGTTCTTGTTCTCCACGAGGGACTCCTCCACGCCGGGCAGCGTGGGCTGGATGCGCTCGTCGCGACTGAAGATGCCGAGCTCTGCGCGCTCCTCGTAGGTCATGTACTCGAGCGCCAGGCGGCGGAACAGGTAGTCCATGATCGACGACGCAATGCGGATGTCCGGGTCATCGGTCATGCCTGCGGGCTCGAAGCGCATGTTGGTGAAGGCCTCGACGAACGCGCGCAGCGGCACTCCGTACTGCAGACCGTACGAGATCGACTTGGCGAACGCGTCCATGATGCCCGACAGGGTCGAGCCCTGCTTCGACACCGTGAGGAACATCTCACCGGGGCGGCCGTCCTCGTACTCGCCGATGTTGGCGAATCCCTTGCAGTCGGCAACGCGGAACTCGAACGTGCGGCCACGACGCGAGCGCGGCAGCTTCTGGCGCACCGGCTGGGTCACGATCTTCTCGACCACGCGCTCCACCACCTGCGTGGCGGCATCGGCAGGTGCCGGGGAGTCGCTGCTCTCGCCGTCCTTCTTGGCGGTGCTGAGCGGCTGGCCCACCTTGCAGTTGTCGCGGTAGATCGCAACGGCCTTGATGCCGAGCTTCCACGACAGCATGTGCAGCTCCTCGATGTCCTCGATCGATGCCTCTTCCGGCATGTTCACGGTCTTCGAGATGGCACCCGACAGGAACGGCTGCACCGCACCCATCATGCGCACGTGGCCCTCGTAGTGGATGACGTTGTCACCCATCGAGCAGGCGAACACCGACACGTGGTTCGACTCGAGGTGCGGGGCACCGATGATCGACTTGTTCTCGTCGATGTAGGCGACGATGTCGTCGACCTGCTGGGTGCTGTAGCCGAGACGGCGCAGCGCACGAGGGATCGTCTGGTTGACGATGCTCATGGAGCCGCCGCCGACCATCTTCTTGATCTTCACGAGACCCAGGTCGGGCTCGACACCGGTGGTGTCACAGTCCATCATGAGACCGATGGTGCCGGTCGGCGCGAGCACCGTGGCCTGCGAGTTGCGCACGCCGTACTCCTCGCCGTCGCGCACTGCGGCGTCCCAGGACTCCTGGCCCGCCACGAGCAGGTCACCCTGCACCTCGGACGAGTTGGCGATCTCGCCGTGAGCGTCGCGGTGCATGCGCAGCACGTTCAGCATGTACTTCTCGTTCTCGGCGAAGCCTGCGAACGGCCCCATGCGGCTCGCGGTGCGGGCGCTGGTTGCGTAGGCGTGGCCGGTCATCAGCGACGTGAGAGCGGCTGCCCATGCGCGGCCACCCTCGGAGTCGTATGCGTAGCCGAGAGCCATGAGCAGTGCGCCCAGGTTGGCGTAACCGAGGCCCAGCTGACGGAACTTGCGGCTGTTCTCGCCGATTGCCTCGGTCGGGTAGTCGGCGCGGCCCACCAGGATCTCCTGTGCGGTGAACATGACCTCGATCGCGTGGCGGTATGCCTCGACATCGAAACGGTCGTTGTCATCGAGGAACTTCAGCAGGTTGAGCGACGAAAGGTTGCACGCCGAGTTGTCGATGTGCATGTACTCCGAGCAGGGGTTCGAGCCGTTGATGCGGCCGGTTGCGTGCGCGGTGTGCCACTTGTTGATGGTGGTGTCGAACTGCAGACCGGGGTCTGCGCACTCCCATGCGGCCTCTGCGATCTGGCGCCACAGGTCGCGGGCGCGAACGGTGCGCACGACGGATCCGTCGGTGACGGCCTTCAGGTTCCAGTCACGGTCCTCTTCCACTGCCTTCATGAACTCGTCGGTCACGCGGACGGAGTTGTTGGCGTTCTGGTACTGCACGCTGAACGAGTCGGCGCCGTCGAGATCCATGTCGAAGCCGGCGTCACGCAGCACGCGCGCCTTGCGCTCCTCCTTGACCTTGCACCAGATGAACTCCTCGACGTCCGGGTGGTCGGCGTTCAGGATGACCATCTTTGCGGCACGACGGGTCTTGCCACCCGACTTGATGGTGCCGGCCGATGCGTCGGCGCCACGCATGAACGACACGGGGCCCGATGCGGTTCCGCCGCCCTCGAGACGCTCGAAGCTGGAGCGGATCTTCGACAGGTTGATGCCCGAGCCCGAACCGCCCTTGAAGATCA